>CP065006.1:0-661062 GCA_016699695.1 Bacteroidota bacterium | reverse complement strand
ATGGTGGGCTTGGTTCAATCGAAAACTTCAAAAAGTGTATTCCAGAATTGGCATCGCACTTTAAGGTAATTGCACTGGATTCTCCTGGTCATGGAAGATCCAGTCAAACCGATAGCTTATCTTATGAGTTTCTTTCCGATAAAATCTCAATTTTTATCGATTCACTTCAATTAGATAGTCTATATGTGATGGGATGGAGCGATGGAGGTGTCATTGGGTTAATATTAGCGTCCGATAGGCCAGATAAAGTAAAAAAGCTAATTGCTGTAGGAGCAAATTCAAGATTAGATGGAATTGATGAAATGGAGATCGCATGGATGAAAAATGAGATGATTGATGGGTTTAAAAACAATAAAGACTGGTTAGATGCCTATTTATCTTTAACCCCAGAGCCTGAACGGGTTGATACTTTCCTGAAAAACACACAAAAGATGTGGTTAGCGGAGGTTTATGTTCCAGAATCCAAAATCAAGGCAATTTTAATCCCAACAATGATTGTTCAGGGAGACCGTGATGGGATTAGGATTGAACATACAACAGAATTATATAGAAATATTGACCAATCTCAATTGTGTATATTGCCTCAAACTTCTCATTTTGTTTTTGATGAAAGACCAGAATGGATATGCACCCTTGCAATTGATTTTTTTGGTTTAAAATAACTGCAATGCATATCCAAAGCCAGACATATAAAAAGGCTTTTTGTTTACCTGGATAATATTATGTCTTAAAATTTCCAACGATTTTCTTTACACAAGAATCTGCAGCCATATTTCTACTAGTTTTATTCAACCCTTTACAAAAGGTATGTTGGCCAGGCAGCAAAATAGAACGATGACAAGTCTTTAAAACACCTTGTTTGCTTACATGCTCAAAACAACTCTTTCAGAAAACAGACATTTAACTTGCAAAAGCATAAAAAATCAGGCTGTTTGATGGGTATCAAACGGCCTGAATATGAAGTTAAAAAAGCTATAAAAACTAATCAGTTCATTGGAACCTACCAGAAAACAACATATAGCACCACCAATATTATCAATAGGGCATAAGCAGCCACATTAAACACCTTGCTTGTTTCAAAAGTCTCGCGCAACAACGGAATGGCTTTAGCGTCATCATCGCCTTTGCCCGAGCTCAGCGATACAAACAAAATAATCACCACTGTGATAAGGGCAGTATAAAGCATTTGGTCGAGGAATGGCATTTCGATTTGCAGAAATTTTAAGGCTAGTGCTACGGGTATGGAAGCCAGCACACCAACAATAGCTCCGCGCACCGAGGTTTTTTTCCAGAACAATCCCATCAGAAATACCGATAGTATGCCCGGACTTACCAGTCCGGTATACTCCTGTATATATTGAAACATTTGTGGGATCGAACCCAATTTATTGGCCAGCGAAACGGCGATAATCAAGGCTGCCATTACCGAAATCCGTCCCACCCTTACAAGGCTTTTATCGGCTGCTTGTTTTTTTACCATGGGTTTATAAATGTCCATGGTAAAGATAGTGGCTGTAGAGTTCAGCATAGAGGCCAGCGAAGAAACAATTGCCGCTGCCAAGGCAGCTACCACCAGGCCTTTGAGTCCTGAGGGGATAAAGGTGCTTATCAGCCAGGGGTACGAGCGGTCGAAATCAATTCCACCCCCCGGTTTGGCAAAGGCATCCACTACACCAGCCACTTGGGCTGTGCCTTCGGGTTGGGCATAAAGTACATAAGCAATAATGCCTGGTATTACTACTATAAGTGGAATAATGAGTTTAAGGTAGGCCGCAAAGGCAATTCCTTTTTGCGCTTCGCGCAGCGATTTGGCTGCCAGGGCACGTTGTATAATGTATTGGTTAAACCCCCAATAGTAAAGGTTGGCTATCCACATACCGCCAATAAGCACGGCAATGCCAGGCAGATTCATAAACTCGGGATTGTCTTTCTTCAGTATCATGTGAAATTTCTCATCGGCTACCTGGTAAATGTGCGAGAGTCCCTCGAAAGTATTTCCCGATGGAGTGACGTGCTGCAGGGCAATAATGGTAGTAATCAACCCACCAATTACCAGAAGCACTACTTGTATTACGTCGGTCCAGGCTACAGCCGAAAGCCCACCCCAAAGCGAATAGGCGGCAGAGAAAAGGGCAAGGCAAATTATAAATAGCATCAAATGACTTCCATCGCCACTGCCCACAATGGTATCGAGGGCTTTGGCTCCGAGGTACAATACCGAGGTCAGGTTCACAAAAATAAACAGGCATATCCAAAATATGGCAAGAATTGTTTTTAAGGAAGTATTAAATCGTTTTTCGACAAATTCTGGGATGGTATATAAGCCCTGTCTAATGAAGATGGGTAGAAAATATTTACCAACGATAATCAGAGTAATGGCAGCCATCCACTCGTAGGATGCTATGGCCAATCCTACTGCAAAACCTGAGCCCGACATGCCGATAAATTGTTCTGCCGATATATTGGCAGCAATGAGTGAGGCACCAATAGCCCACCAGGGTAACGATTTGCTGGCCAGAAAGTAATCTTCTGCAGTTTTTTGCTTTCCTTTTGAGCGTGATACCCAAAAACCCACACTCAGAATAACCACTGCATAGGCTGCAAAGATGAGGTAATCGATAAGTTGAAAATCAGGGTTCATTAGATTGATTTAATAAGTTGAATTTTATTGGATACTAAGGCGTAAGATACTATTTTTTGTTGATTGGAGTTTTTTCTTTTCCATACGAAATAGATTTTTAATGGGTTAAATACCATCCTGCATTAAAAAATCAGTCAGGTTGATATCGTGTTCCAGCTCGAGTTTTTTGCGTAAGCGGTATCGGCCTATTTCAACTGCTCGTATGGAGATATTAAGCAAGTGTGCTATTTCTTTCGATGTAAAATTCATGCGCAGGTAGGAGCATAAGCGAATATCGTGATTGGTTAAGCGGGGATACTTCTCTTTTAACCGCTTAAAATAACCTTCTTGAGAAAGTTTTAGGTTATTTACAGCCATTTTCCACTCCCTGGTTTGTAGCTCGAGGCCTTGCGTAATATGGGCATCCATATTTTTAATAAACTTCGCAGGAACATTTCCTGGCGATTCTTGAAGTATCTGTATCTCCCTTTGCAGGTTTTCGAGGGTTTCATTCTTTTGAATCAGGTACCTTAGCGACAACATAAGTTCCACATTGGTGTTCTGAAGGCGATTTTCCAAAGAGGTTTGCTTGAGTTCAAATTCAATTAATTTTTTTTGTTTTTCCAGCTTGATATGAAAATACGCGTAGAATCCTCTGATAATAATCAAGACCAGCAGGAAATAGGAAACATAAGCCCAGGATGTAAGATACCAGGGAGGTTTGATTGTGAACACTAGCTTACATTGTGCAGCATCAACATCCGAAATAATTTCGAGATGATAAGTGCCTGGTTTCAAATGGTAATATCTTATTTCAGGAAAATTGGCAGGAATGAAATCCGCATCAATTTCATGAATACGGTATTTATAATTGGTGCCGGAAAGATCGATGGAGGAGGGGTCGGAAAAACTAAATGTCACGTTATTCATAAAATAGGGTACGCGCATGTCCTGAATATCTTCGCAATAGGTTATGCTTTTATTGCGGCCCTGGAAAAAGGCCTTACGCACCACAATTGATCTTAGAATTTCCTTTTCACGATCCACTGGCTCCTGAAGCAAGGCAAGTCCGTTTCGGTTCGAGATCAGGAAATCGGTAAAATTAATTGGCAATATTGCCAGATCCTGCCCTGGCAGGTTTCCTTCCACAAGATTATATTCGTTGACAAGGGTCGATTCAAATTCGAGTGAAAAACGAAACAATGCCAGCTTATTTCTATTCACAAACCAATACAGGTTTTTTTCGTGATGCACTATTTGCTGCGACTGTTTATATTCTCCCAGGGTTTTATTCAGGACATCAAATGGAACAATGCTGTCGTTGACATAGTCGTAAGTAAAAAACTCTACGCCTGTGGAGAATACAATCCGGTTATTTATTTTGAACACATCCGTAAGCCCCAATTTCCTTTTTAGTCGGGTATAGGATGCTGCCACCTGAACCGAATCGCGCGCTTCATTCAGTTTTAATCTGAAAATACCCTTTTGCGGATGCGAAACCCAGATATAGCCCAGATAGTCAATCTCAATATGCCGGCTGGGTTCATAAAAGCCTTCTAAACGATTGTGGTACTCCCACTTTCCGTTCCTGTCTTTTTTAAACGTGATTAGCCCGGTATAGGTGCCTTCAAGTAAAAGGTCGTCATAAGGTTTTATCGTCCATCCACCAGTAATCCCAGATATTTTCTCAATTTTATCATCTAGTATTTTGAAAGTGCCTTCGTTATGTCCGCAAAGAATTTCTCCATCGAATTGTGCGAGGGTCCATACCTGACCCTGACTGCGGGGAATAAACTTTAAGGGCGAAAAAGAAAGATTGCTGCCTTTTTGAGAAATATCCGTTCTGAATAGCCCATGGTTCGAGCCCAGGTACAAAGTCTGATTGTGCAAAAGTAACGAATAGATGGTACCCAGACTGCCTTCGGGAGTATTGTAATAAGTAATGTTCGATTGCTTACTGATATAGTTTGTCCCTTCATCGAGCCCTATCCATATTCCACCAGTATTAGTAGAATGAAGGGAGAGGACCGTATTGTTGCCTAAACCGTTGCCGTAATTATATTGTTGAAGTATTACACCTTTGTGGTTGGTAAGGATGATGCCATTCAAAATGCTGCCAAACACAAAAGAACTATCGTCTGGGGCAATAGCTGCATTGCAGCTATAACTTTGCAGAAATTTTGAAGCAGGCGAATCCCAATAAGTAAAATCTTTATTGCTGTATTTGAATATTCCCGACTTGTCAGTGCATATTAGAAAGGAAGTTGAATCAAATGATACAATGTCGTGAATTTTAACATCGATAAATACCTCACTGCCTTCTATAAACTGAAAAACTTCTTTTTGGTAAGTAAATAAGCCTTGATCGAGAACCTGGGCGATAAACTGGCCGTTAACCCGAAACATAAATATCATAAAACCTGGTACTTCAACTTTCCGAATAGTTTTGTAATTATAGATGTAAAGCGCTGTAAAAGATTGAAAGATAACCTCGTGATTGTATAAATGAATTTTCCATATCTCGTCGTTTTTGCTCACCAATACCGAATCGGAAAGCGGATGATACTCGTAGCGGCAATCATTATCCTGACTCCAATAACCAAAAGACTCAAACCCACCAGTGAAAATGACTCCGTTCGTATCGATCCTAACAGCCCTGATTTGTTTGGTTTCACTACTTTCGTGTCTTGAAAAAGCTAATCCATCGTATTGAAGCAAACCCTGGCTGGTGGCAAAATATGCAAACCCGTTTACAGAGTTTGTTTCGATGTCCCAGACCTGATCCTTTATCTGAAAACTATTGTGCAGAAAATTGATAATTTCTTCCTGTTCTCTTACCTGACCCGAAAGGCCTAAGGTTGCCATAATCAGAATAATTACAGACAACTTGAAAATGCAGGAAGGGAGTTTAACTAAACACATGAATGCGCAATTGTACCGAAAAGATAATAAATATTGACTTACCTGCTTGCATGGGAGGTAGGAATGCTTGAAAAAAGACATGGAATGCGCATTTGTGTTATTCTAGTTGTATTTTAGCCGACAGGCCTGAGGCAGAATCAGGACCCACGTATATCACAAAACTGCCTGGTTCTGAGGTGTAATTCATCTGAAGATCATAAAACTTCAAGTCATCGGCCGAAAGGTAAAATGTGATAGTTGTTGTTTCGTTCTTTAAGATATTTATCTTTTCAAATCCTTTCAGCTCTTTGAGTGGCCTGGTAACACTTCCTACTTCATCTTTTACATAGAGCTGAACAATTTCAGAGGCGGTGTAGGGGCCCTTATTTTCTATATCTACCGAAATTCTGACACTGTCGTTCTTATTAAACACAGTCTTGTCGATTTGAAGGTTTTTATATTCAAAATGGCTATAACTCAATCCATATCCGAAGGGATACAAAGGGCTATTGGGCGAATCGAGGTAGTGCGATTTATACCTGTCGGTTGGGTTATCGGCAGAAAATGGTCTGCCCGAGTTTTTTACATTATAATGTATTGGAATTTGACCCACATTTCGTGGAAAGGTCATGGTTAATTTTCCCGATGGTATGGCATCGGCAAACAGGAGATCGGCAATGGCATGGCCTGCTTGTGTGCCACCATACCAAGCTTCCAAAATGGCCGGGGCTTTATCGTGCAATTCTGAAATGGTGAGTGGGCGGCCATTGAATAAAACTACTACCAGCGGTTTGCCCAGTGCTATCAGCTGCCGTGCCAATTCCATTTGTACTCCGGGCAGTGATAAATCCGTGCGGCTGGCTGCCTCGCCCGACATATCTCTGCTTTCGCCCAAGGCCAATACAATGTAATCAGCCGAGCGGGCCACTTGCAAAGCTTCGTTAAAATCTTGCTGGGAAGAGCTTTTTACTTCGCAACCCCTGGCATGCTGAACAGAAAAGTGGTATTGTTCTGATTTTTCTTTTAAACCTTCCAGAAGGGTAATGCAATCCGCAGCTCTTCCAGCGGCCGACCAGGAGCCAAGCATATCTTCCTTCGAGTCGGCCAGTGGTCCGATCAGCGCAATCTTTTTTACATTTTTTGGTATAGGAAGAGTGTGCTTGCTATTTTTTAATAACACACAGCTTTCTGTGGCAAATTCGCGTGCAAATTTTTGCGATTGAGGGGTCATTAGTTCGTCTTTTTCGCGCTGGGCATTGCAGTATCGATATGGATCGTCAAATAAGCCGAGGGCATATTTTGCCAGCAAAATTCGGTTTACAGCTTCATCAATCTGGTCCATTGAAACTTTTCCGGACTCGAACGATTCTTTCAGGTATTTCGAATAAATTTCCGATTGTAAATCCATGTCAACTCCTGCCAGTAAGGCCAGCTCACCTGCAGAAATCGAGTCTTCAGCAACACCATGCGGAATAAGCTCGTAGATAGACGTATAGTCAGTTACTACAAAACCTTTAAACCCCCATTCGTTTCGGAGTAAATCGGTAAAAAGCCATTGGTTGGCTGTGGCAGGTACACCAGAAATTTCATTAAAAGAAGTCATTACCGTTCTGGCGCCAGCATCGAGGCAAGCTTTGTATGCAGGCAGGTAATATTCGTGGAGGCTCCTCTCTGACATATCTACGGTGTTGTAATCCCTTCCAGCCTGAGGTGCCCCATAGGCTGCAAAATGTTTTACACAGGCAAGAATTGTATTGTTGTCGCTAAGTTTCTCACCCTGAAATCCCTTCACCCTTGCTGCTCCTATTTTCCCAGCCAGCCAGGTATCTTCACCGGGGCCTTCTGCCACTCTGCCCCAACGTGGGTCGCGCGAAATATCGATCATGGGCGCAAAGGTCCAGTTGATACCTTCAGCACTGGCTTCAGTGGCAGCTATCCGGTCGGATTGCTCAATGGAAGATAAATTCCAGCTGCAGGATTGTGACAAGGGTATGGGAAAAATGGTGCGATGACCATGAATTACATCGAAGCCGAAGAGCAAGGGTATACCCAGACGAGTGTGCTCAACTGCCAGCTTTTGTAATTCGGAAGTATACCCTACGGTGTAGGCATTTAATACAGCGCCCACTTTGCCCTCTTTCACCTGTTGCCTCAGGTTTTCGCTTATCTTGGGGCCTGTAATATCGAATCCTGCACCCAATAAGTTAAGCTGGCCGATTTTTTCATCTATGGTCATTATTTTTAGCAACGAATCGACCTTTTGCTGATTGTTATGATTGCCACTTAGCGGATTCTCTTTTGTGTGGCATGCTGTTAAAAGAATGCAGTAAATGGCAATGAAGCCTATAATGAGGGAATGTTTTTTCATATAACTTAATATTTTATTAAATCATTTGTTTTGAAATCTGTTGTGCCATTACAAGAAAATTTCAATGGTGTTATCGCTTTGCTTCAGCAAGGAAATAAAATCCGAAAGCAGAATGATTGCACCTCCATGACGATATGCATTTTCCTGGTAGCCAAAAGGCAATAATCGCTCGTTTACAAGGATGGATTTCGGACTATGGGTGCTCTCCTTCACATTGTATTTAATTTCTACCTGACGGGTCATAAAATCCAAAGTGGCTGATAATCCATCCATTGATAAGGGTAAAACCGGATCGAAGACCACATACTCAAATTCAATTCGGATACCAAGCAGTCGGGTCACTATCATGCTCACATAAATACCAGGACCACTGCTGTAGATCCTCCATCCGCCTTTGAGGGTAATGTTTCCAGTTTTTATTGCGTCGTAACGCACATCAGCCTCGTAACGACTTTTAAAGCTTACGTCAGAACTGCTGTAATAGCAATTTGCCTGGCGAATATCTCCACAGGGTACTATCTTTTTATAATCAACCGGAATGGCTTGCCTGAGCGCTTTGACAAATGCATCGGCATTGCCCAAACGGGCCTGCGATTCGGCATAGCGGATATGCTCGTGGATATACATAAGCCCTATTTCGCGACCAAAAAAAGTGCTGCTTTCTGCTCTTTGAAATATGGTTTGAAGTCCTCCTTTGTATGGAAGTGGGCGGTCCATCAATCTTGCTCCATCGGGCCCTTTCAGATACTGGTCGATGATACTTTGGTGAGATTTTGCCTGTTTTTCGGTAAATAGTTCGCTTATGATTCCCCGGTTCATGGGAAGTATACTGTACTTAATACCGGTCCGGGTATCGCTCGGATGAAGTAAAAGACTTATGCTGCCATCTTCTTCTAACAACCCATAACCGGCAACCACACCTTCTTTCATAAGGTGCTTATTAAAGTCGATTTTAATTCTTTCACAAATTACATTGAGTTCGGTTGCCTTAGGCTCGTCTATTTTTTCAAGAATTTTGCTGTATTGTCTAAACGATTGGTAATTCATCTCAACCGTCCAGCTCGATATCAATCGTTCAGCTAATTCTCTGCTTACAGGCTGGAGCGAATCGTTCCAGTCGCCGCCGCCAAACGGAACAAAGGCAGTACCCGGTAAGAACGAATGCACAATCATCTGTATCAGCCGGTCCACATGCTCACGAATGGTGAAGAATTCAGCTTTCGATTTATCCCCTTCAAAATAGAAGGGAACTATATCGTCGAGTATGCTGTAATCGCCGGTGATTTTGATGTAATCGCTAAGTGCGATGATAACCCAATAAAATACATCGCCATGCGAATCGTGCGCCCGGATGGAGGAGTAGCTGTCGAACATCCACCATTGTGGCCATCCACCATCAGGATTCTGATTGGAAAATATCGTGTGCAACACTTGTTTTGCCTCATCGTATTTTCCCATGGTCAACAACAAGTCTATCGGTCCCTGCGACACATCGCGTGTACCCCAGGCAGCACCGCTAAATTGTTCCAGGCCATATGGAGTCAGGAAATGAATAAGTGCATTCATTCCATACCAGGGAAGTATTTCATTGATAGCAGCAATGTCGGGGTGCAAACTTTTCAGTTCGAGGTTCAAACTCAATTCCTTCCAACTATATTGTGCACTTCTGCAATCAGCATCAAATCGGGAGTCAGCATCTTTTAGTTCCGTTAATTCAGAAGAAGAAACTACCTCCGCAATAAAACTCATGCAAAAAGCAAAGGTTTCTTCCACTTTAAGAACAAATAGAGCACAGCTTTTTTTTTCTGGATGTGGAGGGATTAGCATCATTTCCTGATTGGCAAAAAGACATTGCGGAATACTATTGACCAGAATTCGGAAATGAGCTTTTGGAAATTTTTGTGTAATCATAGTCCCTATCCCTGGCGTTGCGATGTATTCGTTTTTAGAATTGCCTTGCGAGATATTCCACCAACTCAGTTCATCAAAATCGTGCGTAATCATCAACTTCACTTTTTCGCCGCTTAACACATGAAAGTCCATATTTACGCGTGGTGCAGATTTTGAAGTCCATGTGCGAACCTGGAAGCTCCGGTTACCCGATTTATAAATCCAACGGCAGTGGTTTAGTCCCATTTCGAATGCCGAAGGAACTCCAAGCAATGTCCATTGGCCATCGATCTCCACAAAGATTCTTTGCCCCGATTCGGTATTCAGATTAAACTGACTGGTACAAACCGAAAGCAGCACATTAAAATTGGTATTGCCCTGGGTGAGATGCGAATTGAATACGCCAAAGGCATAAGCTGTGGTTGAAACAATGTTTTCGTCGGGAGAAAACCCCGATTTAGCTTGCATAATATGACCATGAGGCCTGTCGACAAGCGATTCTTTGGCCCGTAGAACTACATGGTTGTTTTCTTTACAAAAGAATGAAAACAGTTGGCCCTCTTCTATTTCGGTATGGCGTCTGTTGGTACCAAAGTAACGATCCAACTCTTCTTCCGTAAGGTCGTCGACTGTTAAAAACGAAGCGTTGCTGAAACTGTTTTTTGCGGGAATCATTTTGCTTTTCAGATCATGTACTAAAGCATTGTCGGTAAATTCTTGTATAAGCCCAGGCAGAATTTTTAAATCGTCGGGCGAGGAAGCCTTTGGATGATCTGCCTGGTAACTACCAATGAAAATACTGGAATGCTGCGCTCTGCCTTTCAGTATAAAAGGTTTTTCTTGCAGCGCCACAATGGACGATTCTCCGGCCAGGTTTCCGCCGAGCTTTTCTATTAGCATGGCCTCAGGAATGCCTGTTTCGCGATAAGTTTTGCCGTAAAACTGCATGCCATCTGTGCATCCGGCAATGGCGCCATTGGGGCAGGCAATCATCGTCCAGGGATTGCCGGTAGGCTCTTTCATATTTTGTCGGCAACAAATTACAGCTCCGTAATTGGAATCTTCAAAAACAAGCCTCTCGATATATTGACTTACATAATACTCGTTGGTTAAACCATTGGATATTTGTTTTAACCCAATATCCTGCAGATAGAACAGGTCGAGCTCAATAGATTTTTCGGTGGTATTGGTAATTTCTATATGCCATTGCCAGCTCATACTTTCTTTCGAAAGCTGCAGGGTGCAGAAATAATCCAACTCATTCCACCGGCCCTTGGCAAAGAAGGTATTTTCTTTTATACCAACGATGCTGTTGCTTTCAGGGCCGGTAAGTGCAATGTATTTGTATGGCTTATTTCTTTTTCGCAGAAAAATATTTGCTCCTGGTTTGGAGAAAGGAGTGGATGATTTAAGGCTTATCCGGATGGGTTCGGCCTCAATGTGTTTGATTGAGCCGTTGGCAAGAAATTCGACAGCCAGCCCGGATGAATTTTTTATTTTCATTCAAGTAGGGATTAAATACAGGTTTTAGGTTAGAAGAAATTATACACTCATCTCTATGCATAAAGTCATTTCTTTTTCGTGATGATGCATATAGGTTAATACCGCACGCTTGCCATAGTGTGTAATCTTTAAGGGAACACCATCGAGTGTAGCGGATTGAAACTTGTTTACTCCGGGGCCCTCAAACACCAATTCTCCCGGAAGATCACGATTGCCATACAAACTAATCTGAAGCTGATTGATTGTTTGTTTAATCTGGAGAATATCAGAAGTGCTGTGAAGGATGGCAATGTCTTCTTCAATCTTCTGGCACACCGGTGTGAGTATTCCATAAAGTGCTGGCAAGGGCATATCGTTCTGAAAATATGGAATTGTAACCGATTCGCCATTTCCGGGATGGGTGTAGCTTACTTTCACTCTATGCTCTTCGTTGTAATAATTTGCTACAAAAAGCATTGCGTGGCCTTCGTCCGAAAAACGCTGGCGCACAGCAATATTCTCGTTGCTTGCGGTGATCTGGCGAAGCTTTGCTCCAGACAAAGACAGTAGCGCTTCATAAACCGGTTTATGCCCTTCTGTGTCGAAACCCATCCAGGTACCCAGGTGTGTGAGAGTGCCCTGGCCGAGTTTTTTTGTAAACCCGCAGGCTGTGCCTCTGATGGTACGGGCAATAATTTCGGCACCGGCCAAGGATTCAACCGTAAAAACACTCTGCGGATTAGCGCATTTGATGTCTTGAAGGCCAAATACGTCGATTAAAGGCGAATCGATACTTTCTGTACCCGAAGGCGATATGGCCAAAGCATCGCGAATAATGGTGCAGGGTTCTTGTGTCATCTGGCGATCGGGCAGGTAGGGGAATAGTACCAGATTGCCACCTTTATTTGTATAGTCTACCAGTGTTTGTTGGCTACCGGCATTCATTTCGTCGGTGCTAAAAGCCCAAAGCTGTTTGTATTGCTTTAACTCATCTGCCGAAACCTTACTCAGGTCGGCCATGTCGTAGTCGATATTCAGGACCTGCAATACTTTCAATAAACCATCGAAATAGGCCGGACGACGGATGGATGAATAATTAAACACCAGATTGCATGCCTCTGAAACAGGACGCTCCAGTTCTGTGGCATAATAAGGAGGATAAAACAGCACACAAACCTCGGCTTTGCGTTTTGCATTTACTATTAGTTCTTCCGATGTATTAATTATTTTACTCATGCGTTTAACCAGTGGAAAGGCATTGGTTCGCTGCCCCTCGGGTGTAAGGGGATTAAACCAATAAAAAGTCGATCCGGAATAGCCTGTGTGCCTGGTGTTTCGCCCTTGCGAAAACATATAATAGTTCCATCCGGTCAATCCATTGGCTACACTGGCTTTATAAAAAAGCTCCATCTCGCGAGGATTGGTTACCACATGGTATTCGCGCGAACCACACTGAAATTCTGCCGCAAACAAGGGCTTATTGCCTTGCATAGCAGATGTAATGTCGTTGATAATACGGTCGTCGTGCATGTTGCGGTAAGAGAGGAACTCGGGAATATGATCGACACCAAAGATGATTTCGCTTTTCTCCTCATACAAATCTTCGTACATGGTAATATTTACCGGAAATTCATAACCGTTTCCATAAATCCAGCCTGGCAGATTATGGTAAAATGGAACCTCAACACCCCTTTCTCTGGCCCAACGCGTGAGCATTCTCAGGTAATCGCCAAAATAGGTTCGCCAGAAACGATGCCATTCATAATCTCTGCTTCGATCAGCTTTTGAAGTAAAAGGATGGCGCCCGTCGGGGGGAAGTTCAATTTGTGAGAAGTTGCTGTAATGGGTTCCCCATAAGCTATTGATGTCATCCAGGGAAGTATACTTTCCTTTCAAATAGTTTTGAAAACGGTCTTTCACTTCTTCACAATAGTCTGCCTGGTGTGCTAACCAGGGGAATACACCAATTTCGTTGCAGATCTGCATCATGATTATTGGGCCTCCGGCAGATTGTTGGTATTGGCCGATTAGGGGCATAATCTGATCGTACCAAAGGCTAACCTTTTCGAGGTATACAGGTTTAAACAAGCTTACACCATCGCTTGGAAAAATTTCTCCTTTGCTGTTGCGCATTTTTACCTCTTCGCGGTGTTTTTCCATAAACCAATCGGGAAGTCCGGCACCACGGAATTCGGCCAGAATAAAGGGTCCTGGTTTTACAATGCAATTCAGACCATGAGACTGGCATAGTTTAAACCAGCCAATCAGATTTCGTTCAGGACTGGTATTGCCCTCGAAATCGAAAACGCCTTCCACCGATTCGTGAAATGCCCATGGAATGTATGTACTTACTGTGGTTAAACCTGCCTCTTTGGCTGCTTTCAGATGTGTTTCCCAAAGATATTGCTTAATTCTGAAATAGTGTATCTCTCCCGAATTCAGGAAAACTTTTTTATTGTCGAGGTAAAAGTTATTTTCTTTAATGGTGAATTTCATTTCTGGAAGCATTTAAATATTTATTATTGATTTTTGCTAAAACAACTCTTTTGGGCTTTAGCTCAGTTGTAATTTAAAAAGGGTCTTATTCTTTGCTTTGTTCTAAATTTCTTTGTTTTAATAAGTCTTTAATTTCATGTGAGCGCTTCTCGGTGAGTGAATACCTGAGAACAAAAAATACCGAAAAGATGCTCAATACCAGGGGTAATCCTATTTCAACTATCCTCATCATTAAAAGGGTATAAGGCGATTGTTGTGTGAGCTTTACCATTTTGGTTTCAATCCGGGCCAATTCATTGTCTAACATGCCTAAAGGAATATTTGTACGAAGTGAAGCTAACTTTTTGTCTATCTCCAAGCTTTGTTGTAGAATAGTTTTGAAGTGATCATCACTTTTATTTGTTTCAAGCGATTTGGCTTCGAGGTGTGCCATAAGCTCAAACGAATTCATCCTGGCTTTTTCCAGCTTGGGCTGAAGTATCAGAGGGATTGCCGCATGGATGGTAACCAAGCTTGTATCGTTGATCGGAGCATCTTTCTCAGGCAATTGTTTGCGAAGGGTTTCCAAATCTGAAAGGGTGACTTTTGTAGAAGAAATTGTTTCAGCCAATTTATTTTTTCGCTGGTTTTTATACTGTGCCACTTGCTGATAGTCTTCGTCTTGCTTTTTTACTTGTTCTTTTTCGAGGTAAATAAGGTACTTTTGCGATTCGTCAATGGCATCTGAAAGCTGTTGGCGTGTGTCTTCAAGCTGTATTGTCGGCGAATCCACAACGCTTGCATTTCCATTCCATGATTGAACCATGGTTCTAAGCTCCCTGATGTTCCCCTGCAAACCATCAACTTTGGTAACCTGGGTCTCGTCGAAAAGCGTAAGCACAATCAGCGCACCTGCAACAAAACTTGCGAGGGCAGTTCCCATTTTAATAAACCACCAAAAAACAGAGTAAAAGCTTCCTTCGGAGCGGTTACCGGTTTTTAATTCATCCTCATCGCAAATGTCACCTACCATCGAAGACCCTAATGTGAAGAAGAAAAGCATACCAATGGAAAGAAGTACAGTGGGGATAATGATTAAATAGGGATAGGATGGATTGTAGCAGACAATTTTTGATAATTGCGCCAAAATCATGAGTAAAATGGCAATGGAGAGTGTTTTTCTCTTACCAAGTTTCGGGCTGATCCAGTTTAAGGGAAATACTGCCAGCACACCGGTTATGGCCCAGACAGTGCCATTGATACCAAGCAGAGTGGCTCCAGCTACTTTATCGCCTCCATAGATGTAAAAAATGGGGATGTAGGACCCGAGCAAACTGACGAAGTTAAACCCCATGGCCAGTGTAAATATAGTCAGCGTCAGCATGATAAAGTTTTTGTTGGTGGCTGTGCGCTTCATGTCTGTCCAGAAGGGTGTTTTTTCCTGAGTGGCAACTTTCTTGAACCCAGGTTCGCGCAATTTAAAAAACCACCAAAAAGAAAGAGGTATGAGCATTGCCGCAATAATGAGCGAGACATAACGCATACCGTCCATTTCATTGCCTCCGGGGCCTTTAAATATTTCCATACTGGCTAATGCAAAAAGCCAGGGGGTGCTCATGGCAAAAAGGTTACCAACAAAGCTCTTGGCACTGAAAAGGCGTGTTCGTTCATGGTAATCGGTGGTCATTTCCATACCCAGAGCACCATGAGGGATTTCGAAAAGGTTAACAGCGGTAAAAAAAATCAGAAGCGATATTAGTATGTAGATTAATTGAAAGGTCTCGTAACCGCTGTCAGTGGGGAACCAGGTCCGCACCATTTCGCCCTTAGGTATCCACCAGATGACTACAAATGATACGGCTACTGCGATGCCTCCAATTAGCAGAAAAGGTCTCCGCCTGCCCCAGCGTGTGCGGGTATTGTCGGAAAAGTGGCCAATAATAGGATCGGAAAGAGCATCCCATAAACGGGGCACAATTAATATGGTGCCAAGCCAGAACGCACTCAACCCCAGACTTATGTTCCCCATGAGCCCTACAAGAATGCCGGCAATATTGAATAGGGCAATCGGAATGATTCCGCCAGCACCGTAAGCCGCCAATTGCGAAAACCTTATGCTGTCTTTAGTTTTTGTGACTTTGGGTGTGACTGGTTGCATATTCGAATTGCAAAAAGGTTAGTAATAAATGATTATATCGGCCGGAAACTCTGAGATGCTAATCTCTTTTGCTGTAAACTCCTTTATCTCTGTGCCGTTCACCGTAACTTTTTTTGGCATTTTCGATCCGTTGAAGTTTCTTATTTTAATACCATTGGCAGGTAATTTCAGATTTCCATAAATTGTAAAGTGGTAATTATTGTTTTCTTTCTTAATGGCATAAGAAACATCGCCATAATAGGTAGGTAAGTTTTCGACCGACATACCCTCCGGTGCGTCAATCCAATCCTGGTACAAGGCCGATGCCAACACAAGCGATTGGTCGTATTCGTTCTCATACACAAACATCGACCGAATGGCATTAATAAAATCGCTTCCTACCCAGGTGTGCGGCATGTCGCCAATAAAACCAGGGAAACGTTCATCATTCCATACTACTTCTGCCCAGTGGTTCCAGCCCTGCGGACGCTGGTCGCTAAGAAAGAAATCAATTAGCTCATGGGCTCTTTCGGGTTGATCTAAAAAGATGAATGACCCTATTAATCTGTTTTCGTATGGTGTATAGTTTACCCACTCGAGCAGACCATCACGTCTGCCGGTAAAGAATTTGTAATAGCGGTCGAAAGTGTTGTATACCTGCGGTTTGGGTAAATTGCCATATTCGTTGCAAGGGGTAAGGGCAATGGTAGTGGAGGTAGCATCAAAATCGCCCAATTCCACGCAACCTGGCAGGTAATCGATTTTTCTGGTTTGCATGGCCAGATGCAGCGAATTGTATAAGTTTTCCCGGAAGGTGTCGCGAAGCTTAACAATGTGCTCATAATTCTCACTATTACCTAGAATATTCTGAATTTCTGCGGCATCTTTTAATCCTTTCATCGTAAAAAAGTTGTCCCAGTAAGAGTGCATAGGTTTGGCCGAATACCCTTCGTGACTGATCGACTCCGGCACAAGTCCATAGTATGCCCTGATACTGTCGTTTCCGTTTTTAAAGTGGTCTGTGGACCGCTCGGCGACAAGCAACTCGATGTAATCGACCGCTTTTAATACATACTCGTTTTTCGACCTTAGAAAAGCAGTATCATGCGTAAAGTTGAAGTATTCGCGTATTAAGTAGATTAATTGTCCATGGCTGTCGTGCTCAGGAACAGGGTCTGGTCCCCTGAAATCGACCACGCAGGGCACTTTGCCATTCTCGTATTGGTGCACAGCATACCAATCGATAAAATCTTTTACTTCCGGCACAATGCCTGATTTTAGCAAAGCAGATGAGGTTAAGGCCCCATCGCGTATCCAGCTTCTTTCGTAGGAGCGCGATCCTGGTTGAATTCCAGCCTTATCGCGGTTAATTAAAATATAAACCAGATTCGATTGATAGGTTTCTATAATCCTTTTGGCCGAAGGAGGTAAATTGAATTGAATGTGATCGACTTTAGATTTCCAGAATTTATTCGAACTTAAAAAACTTGCAGAATAATTCGTGTCTAAAGATTCTTTTGTACTGGCTTCCTGGCTATAAAAAGGTACAGCCACAAAAAGTTCGGTGGTTTCGCCAGCTGCAAGTTGCATGGTGTACTTCACCACCCCCGTCGCCAAAGCGGCAGCATCGGTGGCTGAATCGGAAAGGGGCATTTTTTTGTTCAGAATTAGTTCAACAGGGTTACCCTCATCAAAGGCTGCCGCCCCAAAATCATCGTATTTTTTTTGGAAAAATATTTGTTTGGCATCGACAGAAATACTGTTCTCACCTTCACTGATGGTGTTTATTTTACCGGCACCTCCCGGATGATTCAGAAACTGGTACGATGGGTTGACCTGATAGGGTCTGATTAAAAGATAGAATTCAAAATCCTGGGTTTGGGAGGAATGGTTTGTAAAAGAATACCGGATATTGAGTTGCGAGTTTTTATTCGCCTCTCCAGTACTTGTAACTCCAGTTTCGAAGCTTAGCTGGTTTATTTTCCAGCTTACGCTGGGTATAAACGAAAAGCTATTTGGATCTTCCTGAGTTCCCAGTGTTGGTGTGGTGTTAACATTGTTCCAGGAATAAATTGAATCGCCAATTTTCAAAAGAGGTTCAATGGAAAAAAGTCCTTTGTCTACCTCAACCATTCCATCGGCGTTAATCATAGCCTCCTTGGTATCGTTGTTAACCCCGGCGATTGTCCAATAAGAGGCTTGCTGCGTAAAATAGCGGGGAAAACTTCCTGCCGGGGAATTTTTTGCAGCATAGGCGAGGAAATCGTTTTTGTGAAGCGATTCCTTGATATTCAGGAATTTTAATTCGCGTATGCCTATTCCATTTGAGTGATTTGCTTCCTTAAAAACAATTTTGAGATACCTGCACTCAGCTTCCGGAAGCCTGATAAAACTAATATTGCCCTGGTTCAAAGCTACCGAATAGACATTTATCCAACTTGCAGCATCGTCCGAGAGAAGAATATCGTAACTACGGGCAGAATTACCCTCCAACCAGTCAATTTGGATTCCACCAAACTCCCTTTTGGTTTTAAAGTCAACAAGAAGATGCTGGTTTTCTATTTTACTACTGTACCAAAAGGTATTAGCAGATTTGTCGGCAATTAAAGCAGGCAAATGGTTTTTCTTGAATGATGTGGCCGAAAAAGATGGTGCGGGGTAGCTTTGTGTTTCAGGAGGCAGTGGTTCGAATTTAAAATCATCGAGCCAAATGGTTCCTTTACCACCCGCAAAAGAGGCTATGGTAAATTCTATCCGATCAACGCGCGATAGATTATGATTGGAAGCAGGGCCCCAGGCAAAACTGATGTGCCTTTTTTTTATGTGTACCTTTTTCCATTCTGTAGGGAAATCGTAATTGCGGTTGCTCACCCACCAGACATTGTCGCCCGATGCATCGGCAAATTTTATTTCGAAATTGTTTGAGGGTGATTCTGCTTTCACATAAAAAGTAAACTCATAATTTTCAGGTAAATCAATCGGAAAGAGCTTTTGTATACCTCCATAGCCGGTTCCTTTTGTAAAATCATAATCGAAACGGATGGCATTTCCATTTACCCCGTTTTCGTTCGACAAACTAAGTTTCACCCCATCGGATTGAATGAAGTACCATCCGTCTTTGTTTTCAAACTCATCGAGTGTAATTATTTGGCCGCAAACTATTTGAACGGTAAAAAGTAAGATTATCAATATTGAATTTATTGATCGCATGGCAAATCTCATTACTCTGATAGATTATTTTATGTATTCGAATCCAAGTATTTTCAGGCCATTTTGTATCACAGGATCAGGCATGACATAATTCCAGACAAGTCCTGTTCTGAAGTTCTCAATCATAATAAGCATTGGGCCCTGATCGATGCCGATATAATCGTTATTCACCCAGTTGGCAGTGGGGTTAAACGAATCGAGGTAGCCATATTTGCCCCAGATTTTATGTCCATATTTTGCATTGAGCGATTTGATGGTGGGCAATACAATTTCAGGGGCAAAGGGCAGCGATGATATCGGACCATAAGGAGCAATAGTGCCATCATCGTGGTAATTATGGTCGGGACCACTGGTGCCCCTGCCGGCATAGCCAATGAATTTATAGTTGCCGAAATTGTATTGTTCGCCCGGACCGTCTGAGGCAGTTATTCCCCAGCAAAGCGAATCGTAACCAACCCAGCCTTTCGGATTGTCGATGGCGTATTGCCGTTGTACATAGCTTGCACGCCTGGAATTTTCGAAATAGTCAATTCCTTTTTCTTTCATGTAGGCATCTGCCAGTCCGCGGTAGTCGATAAAAGCTTGCGAGAACTGATGACCAAACAAGGGAGGAAAAGCTACATGCGACAGACCTTCGTAGGGAGTTTCCCATTGATAGCCAGCGAGCCATGCATCGTAACTTTGAGTAACGTTTTTCATACCTGTGCCGGCTGCCAGCACATAAAGAAATAGCCCCTCGTTGTAACCACTCCAACCAAAATCCAATAAGCCACCCTCAGGCGACCAGGCCATGGAAATGGTGTTTGGATGCTTGCTACCGGGAGGCATCAATAAAAAGTCCCATTCTATTTTTGCCAGCAGGGCTGCAGAAAGAAGCCTAATCTGGTTTTCCGTTTCGTTGTTTTGGTGGTAATAGTTACGGGCAAAGAGAATGCCCATCATCAATAAACCGGTATCGATCGACGATAGCTCGCAATTCCACTCGCGGGTACCCGAATTCATTCGCAGAAAATGATAATAAAAGCCTTTGTAGCCAGTAGCATTGGTATCGGCACTTTGCACCGAATGTGTGAAGAACTCAAGCATCTTCAGAGTGATGTCTGCTCCTTCTTCCCTCGAGATCCATTTTCTTTCGACACCTATGGCAAAGCAGGGTATTGCAAAACCTGTTGCTGCAATGCTGGCTGGTGCCCAGGGTGCCGCGCGGTCTTTTACAATCCCTTTTTCAGGGTGATGCTCATGCATAAAGTAAAGGAATGTTTTATACTGAATCGAATCGAGCATTAATTCCTCATCGGCTGTGATGGGGTAATCAATCTTTCCGAACGATTGATAGGTATCTTTACTCGATTGTTTGCAGCCGGTTCCGGTTGAAGTAGCAGCAAGTAATATCAATAAAAAAAACTTTAACTGATTTTTCATTTTCATTTATTTTCAAGTTATGCACTGAGCGACAATGATTTAAGAATTCTTTGTGTAGGATCACAATGCCATAAAAGATGCACTTTTAATAAGTGAAACCAAGTTTTGTTAAGCCCGACTGAATTTCCGGAGCACTCATAAAAAGGTCCCATAATAAACCTGTTCGGTAGTTTTCGATCATACATATCTGGGGTCCCTGGTCAATGGAAATATAGGAGGTGGCCCACCAGTTGCTGGTCATGTCAAAGGCATCGTAGAAGCCATAGTCGCCCCAAAGTTTATCGCCTAAGGTGAAATAGAAATACCTTATTGCATCCATCGATTCTTCGGGTGTATAAGGAATGGACGAAACGGCAGCAGTTGGGGCAATTACTCCCCGGTCGTTGCTGGGTTCGCTTACTCCATAATTATTATTAGGAAGGTCACAAGCGGTAAGACCCCAGCATTCGGCGCTGTAACCAATATATTGTTTGGGATCTCTTTTACAGTGTTCGAAATTGATCAGACTATGTGCCCTGTTTTGTTCCCAATAGTTGGCAAATTCATCGGAAAGATTTCTTGGGTCCAGACCCAGGAAGGAATAATGAGCCCAAAAGAGTGGCCCGCCGTAATCCCAGCTAAGCGGTAAAGTGATACCGTAAAAAGTATTACCATTTGTCATAGGGAAGGTTCCGTTTCGGGCCCAACCATTGGTATACACCTCTTTTGTGATGCTATACGTTGGAGAACTAGCTGCCAGCACATAGGTTATCAGGCTTTCACTCCAGCCTTGTATTTGCATGTTCATTGCCCAAGCTTTGTCGGGTGACCAATGCCAGTACAATACATTCTGGTCGCGGGTGAACCATGACCATTCGACCTCCTGCCACAAACTATTCATACGGTCAATCAGAGCGGCTTCACCTGCATCATTGTCATCGAGGTATTGTCTCATGGTAATAAGTCCTTGCACCAAAAAAGATGTCTCAACTAAGTCAGCGCCATTATCGTTAGTACTAAATGGTATTACCTTTCCTGTGGTTCCATTTATCCAGTGAGGCCAGGCCCCATGAAAGCGGTCGCTGGTTTCGAGGAAGGAAAGAATGGTTTCCAATCGTTCCAAAAGCTGTGAACGGGAAATGAAACCACGTTCGACACCTACAATTAACGACATGAAGCCAAAGCCTGAACCACCTATGGTTACAATATCACCCGATCCGTAGCGCTCACGCGACAAACCAGCGACCGGATGGGCGTAATCCCAATAAAAGCGAAAAGTTTGTTGCTGCACCAGGGTGAGTAGTTCTTCATCGCTAATAAGAGGAAACTTTGGAGTGGTGTCTATGGCAGAATAAAAGTAATTGTTGAATCCAGCGAAAGAATAGCCCTCTGAGGAGGTCAGGGAAGCCGATATGCTGAAATAATATTTTATGATACTCTCAAAATCTTGGGTTACAGTAGCTGTTACTGTCTTGTTGCTGTTCGAGAGCGAAAGATCGAGGTAATTATGCCCTACAATAGAAAAATGGCTTTTATAATTGCTTTCGTTGAGTGGGGCACTAAAGTTGACGATAAAAACACTACCGGAGAGAGTTACATTTTGAAGCACAGCTGGTTTATTAAAGTCTTGTCCATTCAGAAATATACTTTCGATCTGAAGGATGCCGTTGGTTTGGAATAAGTAGGTAATACTCGAAAATTGTTCTTTGTTGGCCCCGCGTAAGGTGTTTAACAATTGCAGGGTATATGTTTTTAAAGGATCGAGTTTTTGTGCTGGAGTAACAATAATTTCTTTTTGGTTGTTGTCTGTGGTAAACGAGAATTCAAGCTCAAGCATTGATTCGTCAAGGAGAATGATTGCATCTTCAATGGTTTGGGTATCGACAGCACTTGTAAAAACAATAACAAATGCCTGGTCGATGGGAATATTCGTTGTTGTTTGCTCCGGATCGAGTACCAGAGAGCCTACAGTTACACTGGAGAGCTGCAGAATACCGTAATCCGGATTGTTTTCTTCAGGTTTGCAACTGATTATTGCAAGGCAGACAAGGCACAGCCCTATGAGTGATCGATAGATTCCCATCAGAAATTAAGAATTAAATTGTGAGATTTTAATTTAACTAACCTCCCCACAACATGGGGGAGGTTAGTATTTAAATAAACCGCCTACTAGATAAAGTAAACCTAACTAAGAACAATTATGAAGATTACTTTTAAATCGGTATTAAGGTTTTGAAGAATTGTACATCAACAGTACTTGGTCTTCTGTAACAGCTATGTGATGGATACTGACATCATCTAGCTGACCTTGAAAGTGGTTAGCTCCAGGAATATCATAACCCCCCCAAGGTTCGGCATCCCACATAGTACCTCCGCGAGATTGAATAAAGCCAAAGGCCAGTTCAGGAAGAACATCAGGTGGTGTACCTCCATATTTAAGTCCAACTATAGTTGTTTCATTCCATGGATTACCTTCATCATCAATGTATAAGGTGAAATCTTGCTTTATCACGAGTTCACCATTTAAAAACATCATTCTTTGTTTAAGTGTGCTATTATACACATAGGTAATCATCACCCATTTATTTTTTAACACTTCAGCAAGAGTAGTACTCTCCTTATTAAAAACAGTACCTCTCCATCCGCCATTATCCTTTGTTTTGCCATCACCGTTATAACCAAGGTCTCCACCAGTTCCGGTAGTACCATCGCCAAATTCATACTGAACAGGCATTTTAAAATTCGTAAAATCCGCTGCTAATTCAAACTGGAATCCCTTAAATGCAGCCAAACCAATAATAAAATGTCCCTTTCCTGATTCTTCTGCTTTAACCCAGAAATTCAGAGTAAAATCCGATGTAGCCATTAATTCGTCACCATTCGGAATTTCTATGATACTGGTTGTGCCGTTGAAAGCGGCTGCTTTTCCTGAAGCTGTACTTCGACCAGCAACATAGTCAATAGCGACTTGGGCATTGGAATTCCAATCACCAACCTGATCGTCGGCATTGTCTTCGAACGTCCAATATGCTATAGGATCGGGGAGAAACCCGCCTTCACAAGTGAAGACTCGCAGAATTTCTGCGCCCAGCACCTGGCCGTTGGTTGCTTTTAATCCAGTTTCGAAGCTTAGGAGAAACTTTGCTCCACCGGTTAAAGCTACTGTCGGGGTGATGGTAATGACTGCACCGCTTACTTCAATGTCACAATCGATCACGGCATCGTCATAATCCCGAACCAAAGAGATGTTTGCAGCAGTAGCAGTAGCATCATCAACAGCAGTAGCGAAGGTAGCGGTGATAACCAATTCACCTGCTTTCCATGGTACATTGCTAGGGGCTGTGGCACCGTTTAGATCAATATCTCCGGCTACCAGTGTGGTAAGAGTTAATGCCGTGGGATCTTCTGGATCATCCTTGCAGGAAGTGGTAAAGAGCATGGCACCAATTGCGATACCAATCAGACTAAAATAAAACACATTTTTTTTCATAGTTCATCAATTTTAAGTGAATAATCAATATGGGGTGTTATTTTTTTTTGCTTACCAGTTAGGGTTTTGTGTTAAAGCCCCCTGCGAAAGGTCAATTTCGTTTTGGGGTATGGGGAAAAGCTCGTGTTTGCCGGTTACAAAGCCAAGGGGTCCAAGCACTTCAGCAGCCTTGCCGGTGCGCACCAGATCCCAGAAGCGGTGACCTTCCAGGGCCAGTTCCATGCGGCGTTCGAGAAGAATGGCATCACGCAGCTGGTTTTTATCGGTAGTGTTTACATCCGGTAAAATGCTGTTGTTCCCTTCGCGGGCTCTTTCTCTTACAAGGTTTAGGTAGATAAGGGCCTGGGCGGGTTTGTCATTCTCGTTCAAGGCTTCTGCGGCCATCAGCAACACATCGGCATAGCGTATGATTCTTCTGTTATGGCCAAATTGGGGCGGTACGGTAGTGCCGGGAGTCCATACTTTGCGGTTATAGCATTCAATTTCTATCACATTGCCTTCACTATCCTCGGTAATATCGGGTGTATCTCCATCGCCTGCAATGGTAATGCCATCGAGTACATCTCCCAGGTCGATAATGGTACCTTTTAACCTGGGGTCGCCTGTTTCGAACAGGGCACGCAAGTCTAACGAGGGTCTGTTAAATCCCCAGCCACGGTTTGGGTTGCCGCGTACACCTTGCACGTTGGCAAACGAGTTTCCGGTAGCGGCTTCTACACCCTGAGCACCTACCTCAAATACCGATTCTATACCATGTTCGCCGTTGATGCTGCTGGCATCGGTAAATAAAGGTTCTAAGCCATATTCTGTCGATTCAATTACCTGTAGGGCATAGTATTCGCAGCTGTCGAAATTACCTTCGAAAAGAAATACTTTGGCCAACAGGGCTTTTGCAGCACCGGTAGTGGCCCTGCCTAAGTCCTTGGTTCCCAATTCGCTTTTCTCGGTCAGGTGGGCAATGGAGAACCTCAGGTCAGTTTTAATCTGGTTATAAATCTCTGCTTTCGATGCACGTGCCAGTTCGAGTGGTGGGTTTAGCCCAGTAATCAGCGGAACGCCTCCCCATGCCCTTACCAGGTCGAAATAAAACAAAGCTCTTAAAAAGCTTGCTTCGCCAAGGTACCTGCTTTTTAAACCTTCGTCCATGCTGATGGCAGGCACCTTTTCGAGCACAACATTGGTAGTTTTAACACCTTTGTAGAGCGCAGGCCACCAGTTCTTAAGTTGATCTGAAGTGGTTGTAAAAGTAAAAGTATTGTAGGGGCCTATTGTTGTTGCCTGGTCGCCTTCGTTGCTGCCTTTGTAGGCATCGTCCGACATGATGTCGGTTAAAGGGAACAAGCCTGAATTAAAGTCGCCAGCGCGCAATTGGGCGTAGCAGGCATTGACGGCCAATAAGGCATCAGAGGCACTTACCGGAAAGGTTTCCTGAGTAAGATTCCCCTGCGGGGTTTTCTCTAGAAAATCTTCGCATGAAACGAAAAGGCTTAGCAGAACAACCAAAAACAGTTGGTTATATTTTAAATAATTCATTTTCATAATTAAAAGCTTAAGTTGATACCAAAGGAGTAAACAGCAGGTATAGGATAAGTGCCCCTATCAATTGCATTTTCTAATGAGTTTTCACTGGCAATGTCAGGACTGTATCCTGTAAATTTGGTAAGTGTGTAGATATTATCTCCCTTCACATACAGGCGCATTTTGTTGATTTTTGCTTTGCTAGTGAGTTCAACAGGCAGGGTATAACCTAACACCATGCTGCGCAATCGTATAAAAGATGCATCCTGTAATATAAAATCGGAAGTCATATAATTGTATCCGCCCCACGAGGCCCTTGGTTCGGTGTTGGTAGTACCCGGACCAGTCCAGGCATCGACTACGTGTTTTTCAAAATTGTATTTATCGGGTCTTATACTCTCTTTTGCATTGAGTATTTTACTTCCAGTTTGGCCTTGAACGAGAGCTGAAAAATCAAAATTCTTATAGGTAAGTTCGAGATTGAATCCAAATATGAAGGTGGGAATTGGTGAACCTATGTAAGTACGGTCATTGCTATTGATTATTCCATCTTTGTTCACATCCACACGGCGCAAATCTCCTAAGCCTGCCAGCCCATCGTGTGGGTAAGAATCAAGTTCTTCCTGTGTCTGAAAAAGGCCATCGGTTTGGAACCCATAAAATGAACCAATCGGTAAACCCTTTATGGTTCTAGAAGCAAATCCATTTACATCTCCGGCGAAGAGCACTGAATCTATTCCACTGTTGCCACCCACTTTTAAAACTTCGTTGTGCACAGTGGTGGCAGTAAAACCTACTCCGTAACCAAAATCGCCGCGTTTTTCGCGCCAGTTAATGGCTCCTTCGAAGCCATAATTTAATACTTCACCAGCATTGTAACGTACTTTTGAATTTGGTCCGTTTCCCATGTGTCCTGGAGTACTCAATTCTACAATAATATCGTCGGTAACACGGTGGTAGAAATCAAATTCGCCGCTTAATTTTCCCTGAAAGGTGCTTATTTCCAATCCTATGTCTGTTTGCGTGGTGGTTTCCCAAACCAGATTAGGGTTCCCGTTTTTAGCATAAGTTGTTCCCGGATAGGCAACCTCGTCCGGTCCTAATACAGCAAAAGAGTTTTCCGTAAGTGAGTATTGGCTGGTATAGGGAATTTTTTCGTTACCTATCTGTCCCCAACTTGCCCTTAGTTTCATGCTGAATATAAAGGGAAGTGATTCCATAAAAGCCTCTTCTGCTATGTTCCAGCCTGCCGCAAAGGAGGGGAAATTTCCATACCTGTTTTCTTCGCTAAATTTCGACGAGCCATCGCGGCGGAAGGTTGCTGTAAGAATATACTTGTCATTGTAGGTATAGTTAGCCCGGAAAAGGTAAGAGATCATTGAATAATAGAAATCGGCATCAACTTCGTTTTTAAAGAAATCTGTTGTTATCTTACCTGGGGTCATGTAGGCGGGGTATAAGTACCAGAAGTCTTCCCCGTCGCGAATAATATTTTCACCTTCTAACTTTAAAAATTCCGAACGGGAGTTTTGCATGGTGTAGCCGGCAACTACATTGATGGAGTGTTTATCATAATCTCTTATAAAAGAGAGTGTATTTTCCCAAATCCAAGTAAATTGATCAGTAGTAGTTTTACCCAGGTCACTGGTAGGGTTGGTTTGCATCGACTCATCTCCATTGTAGTAGAGCACACTATAGGCAGGGGTAAAGTTTTCGTTCTTTTTGTAGAGTCCATCGATGCCGTAACTGCTCCTGAAGGTGAAATTTTTAAACAGGGTAGCCTGAATAAACAAGTTTCCAAGCGCTCGCACTGCATTGTCGTAATTGTTGGAATGTGCAATGTCGGCCAAAGGGTTGCCTACCCCTGGCACACCGGCAAAGTCTCCATCTTCGCGATAGGGCAAAAGAGTGGGATCCGCCCTGTAAGCATTGTAGGTTACGTTAGGGGCAAATTGTTGTTTATAAGGGGTGATAGTAAAGTTATTGCCCAAATCAACAAAATCGGTAAGTTTATAAGTATTGTTTAAACGAATGGTGAGTCTCTCGTAGGATGATTTTTCGATGATACCCTCTTGTTTAAAATAGCCCACACTGAGGTAGTAATTGGTTTTTTCGGTACTGCCTGCGGCCGAAAACTGATGGTTCATAATGCCTGCAGGTTTAAAAATCAAGTCCTGCCAGTCGGTGTTGGGTAGTTTTTCGGTATTAGGGTATTCAAAACTTATTTTGTTGGTATAATCGCCATATTCTTTACCATTCAGCAAATCGATTTTAGTGGTAAGAACCTGAATGCCAACCTCGCCATTGTAATTGAACTGAGTAGGACCTCCGCCCTTTTTGCCAGTTTTGGTGGTAACCATGATCACGCCGTTCGAACCGCGCGAGCCATAAATGGCAGTAGCCGAGGCATCCTTAAGCACTTCGACCGACTCGATATCACCAGTATTAATAAAGTTAATATCGTTAGAAATGACTCCATCAACTACATAGATTGGTTTATTTGTATTAAAAGTGCCCACCCCTCTGATACGCACTACCACATCGGCTCCGGGAGCACCTGTAGTGCTGCTTACTTGCATGCCAGTTACCTTACCCTGCAGACTCTGCATGGGGTTACTGGAAGTAATTTTAACCATGTCTGAGCCTTCCACTTTGGCTACAGCACCTGTTAAATCGCTCTTTTTCAAGGTTCCATAACCCACTACAATAATCTCCTCGAGCTCTGCGATGTCGCGTATTAAAGTAATGTTTAGCTGTGCATCGCCGGTTACGGGGAATTCTTCTTGCAGCATACCCACCATCGAAACAACCAACACACTATTAAGTGTTGCCTGGATTTTATAGTTGCCATCCAGGTCGCTGATGGTGCCTTCGGTGGTATTCTTTATATACACACTAACACCTGGTAAGGGGGCGTTGAACTCATCGACTATTTGTCCCGACACTTCGAATTGTTGTGCAAACAAATTAGTGGCACTTGTAAAAACAAGCAAGATAAGAATGAATAGGTTTTTAGCCATTGCGTAACATTTTAAATTTATGACTCTAAAATTAATAAGCACTTGCCTTAAAATTAAACTATTAATTGATACAATACTTTCACAATTCAAAAAAAGCCAAAAAAAAATATACTACAACACCTCAACAATAATTTGTAAATGACAGGTATTTAGTATTTTAAGAGAAAGGAAAAAATGAATGATTTTTAAATTCGCAGTTCATGGAAAGTACTGAATTGCCGATTTAATTGTTTTTAGGCAAAGGCAGAAGTCGAAGGGATAGTTTTTTTACTCAATTTGAATCGATTAGAAGCTTTTATTACCTTTTTATATGCGACTAAATCATATATAATAACTCGCGGAAATGATAAGGGCTACAAGGTATCAATAACTGCTATTGTAAAAAGGATGAAATGTGATAATAACCGAAAGGTTTGATCTCGGAAAGGTTCACTTGTCGTGCTCAGTGAACTTTTTACTTCTGGCCGGCATCAATGGGCTGTTTTAATTAATTGTATTACTATAAATTAATAAATGATGCGGAGAACTGTGTTCTGTTAATCTAAGCTTATTTGTTTTTTTACCCTTTGTAGGCCAACAAACTGAATATACACGCATGACTTATCTTATTCATGAGTGATGAGAGCTCAGTAAAATATTTTCAGCTTGTATTTATTTCAATACAACATAAATAAATAAGTATATAGATTTATCGAGAAGGCATAGCTAAATAGTACTTGCAAATCGCCTTCAGTTCCTTCATAAATAGGAATTAAAATAGATTAAGTAAATTTCATTTTGTAATGGCAAAATTCATGTTATTTCATTTCACTTTCGAAATGAGAAATTGATAAGCTTTTTAAAAGGATTTTCAATCAGTCTATTCAACCTAAGAAAACAATGTAACCCCTTAACCAGATAATTTTAATAATCCTTTGGATTTGGGGTGTTTTTTAATGAATCCAAAATAGACATTGCGAATTAAACGTATACGATAAATGCTGGCCATAAAAATATAACTATTTGCTTATCATATTTCAATGCATTATTTTGGTGTGTTATTAAAATGTTATAACAATGTAAATACAGAATATACCTTAACACTGTATTGAAAATGTTATTCATTTTGATTAACATTTACTCCAATTTGGGTTGTATTCTCAAGATATTTTAAATAAAAAGAAGCTGCCTAATTTTTTTGACAGCCTCATCGTTTCAATGGTTATTCTTTAATAAATTTCAAAATAGTTGCAGTACGCCCATCAGAAAGCCCTATATAATATATTCCTTTGATCAAACTGCCGGTTTCCAACGAAGGGTTATCGGAGCTTACCATTTTAGTAATTACCAGCTTGCCATCGATACTGTAAATGCTTGCTTGTAATTCATTAAAATCAAATGATGAATTTATAGTTAATAAATTACTAACTGGATTAGGAAACAGGTAAAATTCACCCCATGAGGAATTTAAAAGCAAATTATTTGCATTTTGATTATGTGTATCTAAAGATAAATCTCTAACATTTGCTGAGTTAATTGCTAAAGAATAATCTTGCATATCATTCCTAGATACCATTAAGCCACTTGGCAGTGTTAATAAACTAATGATATTTGAATTGGTCGATTGCCCCGAAGCATTTACACTGCGCAAACGATAATAATAGGGTGTATTTACAGTTATATTGCTATAAACAATAACAGACCCATTCGGGTTTCCGGTAAATTGCGAAGTGCTTGCATTGTTGTACCCTGGGACAAAGGTTGAAAAATTGCTTTGTTTTGATATATCCAGCACATAACCATTGGCACCAGACACAGGATCCCAGTTTACAGTAAATGAAATTGCAGTAACATTCGTAGCTGCTTTTGCAACAGGGGCAGCGGGCAATGCATTAGATGTTAATACGCTGATGGTATTAGAATTGGCCGATTGCCCCGAAGCATTTACACTGCGCAAACGATAATAATAGGTGGTGTTTGCAGTTATATTAATATATACAACAACCGACCCATTCGGGTTCCCGGTAAATTGCGAAGTGCTTGTATTGTTGTAGCCTTGAACAAAGCATGAAAAATTACTTTGTTTCGATATGTCCAGCACATAACCATTAGCACCTGGCACGGGGTCCCAGTTTACAGTAAATGAACTCGCGGTAACACTCGTAGCTGCTTTTGCATAAGGGGCAGCAGGCAATGTTATAACAGAAGTGCTTGTTTTTAAAGATTCTCCGGCATTGTTATACGCAGAAACTGAAACCGAATAGCTTGTACCTGATGATAAACCGCTAAAAGTGTACGATGTAGAAGATGTAGTATATTTTGTTCCATTTAAATAAACATAATAACCCGTTGCCCCTGAAGTAGAAGCGGGCCAAGAAACAATAAAACCTGTAGTTGAAATATTTCCAACAGTTAATGGTGTTGGGGCGTTGGGTGGGCTTAAATTCAAAATAACCGGGGGCGAAGAACCTCCGCTGTTTGTAGCCCAAAGAGTGAATAGCAGTGTATTCGCGTTTGAAGTGAAAATTTCTATGCTTGTTCCAGTAGTGATTTGCATACTAGTGCCAAATTGAATATTGTAGTTTGTAGCTCCAAATGAGGCTGTCCAGGATAAAGTAACCCATGTGCCAGAGTGAACAACAGCAGTAAAGTTAGTGGGTGCAGCAGGTGGAGTTTTAACCGATGTGCTGGTTTTTTCAGATTCGCCAACGCTGTTATAGGCCGAAACGGAAACCGAAAAGCTTGTACCGGATGATAAACCGCTAAAGGTGTAAGATGTAGAAGCGGCAGTATATTTTGTTCCGTTTAAATACACGTAGTAACCGGTGGCGCCTGAAGTAGAAGCGGGCCAGGATATACTAAACCCCGAACTTGTAACACTACCAATGGTGAGGGATGAAGGTGGCAGTGGGGCAACGGGTATATTTATGTTTTCTAAAATAACTTTTGACGATGATCCTCCGCTGTTTGCAGCCCACAATTTATACACTGTACTATTCAAATTTGGGCCATACACTTCTGTGGTAGTGGCAGAGGTAGATAGCATAGAAGATCCACCGCCCCAGCTTACGTAATAGGTTGTTGCCCCATAAGAAGGGGTCCATGATAATGTAACCCATGTTGGGCTATGTTCGATACCCACGAAATATTTTGGGGCTAAAGGAACAGTCATAGGTGTAATGCTAATTTTACCTGACTCCCCTATGCTGTTTTGAGCACTAACCGAAACAGGGTAGGATGTGCCAGAAGATAAACCACTAAATGTATATGAATTAGATGCAGTGGAATATTTTACACCATTAAAATATACATTGTAACTTGTTGCCCCTGTTGAGGCTGTCCATGATATTGTAAAACCTTCAGTAGTATTATTGCTGGAAGCCAGGTTAGAAGGAACCGGAGGTAATGAAGCTGGAGGATTTATGCCTATTACTGCTGAGTTAGAGTTAGGAAACCCGCCAGGAATTGAAGATGGGGTTAAACTTAAAATATAGTACCAGCCATCGTCGTTACCACCGAAACCCCAGTTCATGTGGAAATTAGATAAAGCATCAAAACCATCGCAAACCCAGGAGTGCCCACCCGATGCACCAGAACCGCCATAAACTATAGGTCTTGAATAACTTATTTCTGATTTTAACAATTGCACCCACTGGGCATCTGAATAATTTGATTTATTAACAATTTGTGCTGAAGCAGAATAGTTGAAATATTGTTTTAAAGCAAGACAAAGAATGCCATTACCAGAACTTGAACCTTGAGTGCAAAAACCTCCATAATTCATTTCAACACTCACGCCACAATGGTATAGCAGGGTTGCTACTGCATCATTATTCGTTGATATAGAATTCGGCATGTTGGCATAATTGTAATTTGCATTCGCAAAATTAACAGATTGCATACCCCAGGTTAATTCCATTCCGCCAGGATTGCAATTAATATCGGGCGATTGTGGATCGGTATATGTCCTGCTTCCTTGTCCGGTTGTTGGATAACCGAAATACTTCATTACTTGTCCCATTGACACTGCAACACAACCAACATATGGTTTCTGACCAGGATGATTTACATCATTTGGACAACAAAGACTATTATATGGGAATTCCTGACTCCAGGTGGTGGCAAGAAGGGGCCCAACCAAAGGATTGCTTGGTGTAACTGCTGATTTTAAATCAGATTTGGTTTCGTATTTTTGCCAATCCTTAGATACATTCTGTTTTAGTTGTTGGTTTGTCCGTGCTAATTTTATATGCTTTTTGTAATTTTCCATCCAATTTTTTACAGTTGGAGACGAACCGGTAAAATGCCCGGTAAAAGAATATCCCAAAATGGGATAAACAGCATCTTCAGCAGAAACAATTACAAATCCGTTATTTTCCCCAAAATTGAAAACATAATAGGAAGGGACATTTTCATCCCATACCGTTGTAATTTTGGAAATTACAGGAACAGCTTTAGTCGATATCTTGGTATTGGACAGGATGCTTTCGAAAAAGAAGTTCTTAGCTACATTAGCTGCAACACTATCACTAACTGTATCTCCGAAACAATCTGTAGAAGTAATGAAAATAAGGACAAATAAAAAAAAGGATTTAGAAATAATACTTCTTAAACCATCGATATAAGATTTGCTCGTTTTCATAGTTAATATTATATGTAAAGTTTTTATTATAATGTTATTAGTTCTGATGTTACAAGATGTTTGAAGTACTGGACAAAACTCCTGTAAAAGAGCTATTTACAAATATAGATTACAATGATGTCATAGAACTTGATTATAAACAACTGTCACTCAGCTTATTTTAAGTGGACAGTCATGTGTATTACTATAAATTAATAAGTGATGCGGAGAACTGTATTCTGGTAATCAAAGTGTAAGTACTTGCTTATTGCATTTCCATGCACTATTTTGGTTTGCACATTAAAAAAAATCCTCCAGTTCTTTTAGAACTGGAGGGAATAGCTTTGACTAATAATGCGATACTTCTTTTAAGTAAAATTATTTCGGATATACATTATAAGCCCCGACCCATGGTGAATTATTATTTTCATTCGTTTCTTTTACGTTTCCGTTAATATCAATCCAACACATGACATTGTAATAACCTACGGGATATTGACCACTTTTATCAAGGTCGCGGGTTACCCATTTCGATTCACCAGCCTGCAAAGTTACATCGACATCGCCAGCTGCAATATTAGTTGAGCCATTATCTACCCTGTATAATATTTTAAATCCGGGGGTGGCCATTGTACCGGAATTTTTTAAAAGAACAGATGCCTTTTGTACTTGCCCATAATAGGTGTACCCATAATATATAGCAGTGTTGGTTGCGTAAATATCTCCACTATATGGAGCAGAACCACTTGTGGTTAATGACCATACTGATGAATTTGTATTTCCAGTGTTATTGAAAGCTTTAACTCTCCAATAGTATTTAGTTCCTTGCTTTAAATTAAAAGTGGCTGATAATCCGGTTGTATAGTTTTCAAAATGTATCGTATTGAAATTACTATTTTCCGAAACCTGTATTCTGTATCGGTCGGCATAAGGTGTTGTGTTCCATGTAAAAGTAGTAGGCGTTCCAACGCTTGCACCATTGCCAGGGCTTACCAGGGTTGGAGGTGGAGGAGCAGGCATGGGACCAAAAGTAACTGTTTTGTAACCAATACATGGGTTATTTTGGCCAGCTACATTGTTAATTGAATACACATAAAATACACGAGTGCCTATTCGATGTTCAACAGGTATTGTATAGGTAAAGCCACAATAATATCCTGCCCATGGGTAAGCATTATATACATCATCCCTGCGAACAGATGTCCATGCTCCACCAATACAAATGCCTCCAGCACCGGCAGGACCATTCATATAAATATGCACCATAGTTGAATAGCCAGGAGCATCGGGATCGGCTGTCCAGCCTTCGATTAAGCCATTATTATTATAATTTACTCTGTCGAAATTACCGATAGGATCAGTTTTTAAACGAACAGTGTCATTTACACTGCCTTTTTCAGCAAGCAAATCATCCATTTCTTTGTTACAACTGCTCATTAATGCCATTGCACCTATAATGGCCAGGCCCAGGGTAAAACGGTAGATTAAACTTAGTTTTTTCATGGTAATAGAGTTTTAGGTTTTAGTTATAAGAAGTAAACTATTATAAAAAGGAGCCTTTTTAAAATTGTATTCTGAGGGAAAGATAAAATGGAAAATTTTGAATCTATTGTCTGTGTGTCCTTAATTATTGTATGTGCGTCCATATCTATTAAGAATTGATATTAAAAATGAATCAAGCGAAGTTCCCAAATCTTTTACCTCTGCTTAGAATGGCTTTTTTATTTAAAAGGGCTATAAACCTAGTAAGAAAAACAGAACTGTCAGTCTTTCGATTGACTTAGGCACTGCCAGGTTTAGGAACACTGCCAGGTCGCCATGCTAAGAAGAAGATCAATTTATGTCATTGACATCATTACATATTAATATTTAACTACATAATAAGTTTATAAAATGTAATTTATAACCGAGCACAGTATATAATAAGCATTAAGCTTAAAAGGCAATTATCGAAAACAATTTTTTTTAATATATACTCTTGCAATAATAAAAAAACAACCGGTGAAGAAAATACACCGGTTGTATACCTGTAGATTAATAGAACCAGTAAGCTCCATCTCTATCGCGCAAACAGGCGCGGAAATAGGCTCCGTTTTTACCATCGTAACCATCTAGAAGCAACTCTCTGCCGGCTACCCCGTCAACATCTTGTACAGAAGTTACTTTCCAATTAGTTGCATACCATCCGCTAGGACCTTTTATAAAATAACTTCTGGATTTTCTCTCTCTATAATCATAAACTCTTAAATGTGTTGCGCCATTTTCCCAAGCATAAAATTCAAAACCATAATCTGCATCAATACCATCACAACCACGTAACTGTTCTGAACACCCTTTACTATATATATGAGTACTTTGGAGTTTTTGATTCACTACATACCACCAGCAATATCCATTTGCAGCAGTGTAACCTGCAACAATAAGTTCCCTGGCAAGATTTCCAGCAGGCAAACCTGAAAAATCTTTATCCAGATCTTCTATAGTTTGACTTACCACCCATGGCATACCGAGTTGATAAGAGCTTACCTGTCCCGTTCTGGCACATAAAACTTTAAGGCGAGCAACATCAGCGGGGTATCCACTGCCATAAGTAATAATTACTTCATCGCCCCATTGACCATCGAGTTGAGATATCCCATTTACTAACATGCCAGCTGGACCAATAACATACTTATCTACTCTTCTATTAACATATTTAATTACTGAATATAAAGAAGAAGTAGCTTCCGTCCCTACCACTCCTATTTCACTACCTGGTGAACCATCAAGTTCAGCAATAACATGATAACCAGCATTTGATCCCACATAATAAGAGCTTTGCTGACCGTTTACACCATTTGCAATATAAAAATAACTACCATTGTTCCAAATGGTTTCATTCCTGCCGTCCCAATCAAGGTCGGCATACCATGTTGCTTTTAGTGATGGGGCACTACGTTGTTTTTGTTCATTAGCCAAGATTTCATTGGCTTTTTCTGCTCCCACCATTTTAATTAAATCATCGTCTGAGCCTACTCCCCACATATTAATTTGTATACCACCTTTTTTAATTATGCCCCATGGGGTAATCTCAACATCGTTGCTGCTTAGAGCTTCTTCTGCTAGTGGAGCAACATCTTCTTTTTGGCACGCGTTTAGGAATATACCCAGTGCGATCAATGATACTGTCGGATAAAACCGACTTCGAAAGAACAATTTCAACCTTTTCATACTCTTAGTCTTTTAGTTTATAACTCAAATATCTCTCTGTGAAAATAATATGGGAAAATTCGAAATTATTGTCTGTGAGTTTTTATTTATTGTCTGTGCGTCCGAAACTATTAAAAAATGATATTAAAGGAGTATCAAACGAAGTTCCCAACTCTTTTTCTCCTGCTTAGAATGGTTTTTTTGGTTAAAAGGAGCCATAAAACTAATAAGACCCAAATTGAACGATTTGCTGAAGCAAATCACTCAATCGACTAAGAAATTGTAGGCATTTCACTTATTAGTATATGCACCTATTTGGTGAAATGCAACAATTTCTAAGAAAAACAGAAAGGTTTCTGCATATTCAGAGGTTAGGGGTATAAGAGGCATTAGAACAATCTGTTTCTCTAATTTTTACCTCACCCTTTCGCTTGAACTATAGCATTGAACAGGAGGAAGCCGAGTCGAATTTTAAATCGTGGAAGCCAATCGTGGAAAATCAGCCTCGTAATATTTTGCCATGCTTCTGACCTTGGTTGCACCAAAGGTTTTGTCTTTGCAATAATATCGATAATTCTCAGAACCACATAAATTTTTCCGGTTTCTCTCTTTAATGCCCTTTTTAATTTCTGTCATCTTCTCTTTTTTTGTAAGCATTCTATTTGCTGGAGAAAGGGTATTAAGAGTTTTTTTATCACCTTTTATGCGACTTCGACTTTTAAAATCATTGTCTTATGCATTTAAACTGGCTATATAGTCGCCCGGCGATAAACCAAATTGTTTTTTAAAGCATTTGTAAAAATGCGAAACATCGGAAAACCCGACCATATAGGATATTTCAGTAGGTGAAGCTATATTCTGAAGGAGTAGTTGCGATGCTTTCTTCAATCGGCCAATTTTAATAAAATCGTATGGCGAAAAGCCAGTAAGTTCTCTGATTTTTATATAAAAAACCGAACGGCTCATGGCTAATTCATTAACTATATGGGTTATTTTAAAATCAGGATTCGCCAGGTTTTTATCAATAATGTCTAATACCTTATTTAAAAACTTATCGTCGATTGTTGATGAAGACAAATTTCCGGTTTCTAACACAAAATCGGTGCTAAACCTTTTTTTAAGCAATTCACGGTTATTTATAATATTCGCAATTTTTAATTCCAACTCAAGACTATCGAATGGTTTGATAATATAATCATCGGCTCCGGTTTGTAAACCAATAAGTTTATGTTCCTGCGAGGATTTTGCTGTTAACAGAATAATTGGGATATGGCTTGTTTCAATCTCATTTTTTAAAATACTGCACATTTCCAGTCCATCCATCTCTGGCATCATTATATCCGATACAATTAGTTGCGGTATTCTTTTTTTTGCCAATTCCAAGCCTTTTATGCCATTTGCTGCTTCAATAACCTGATAGTTATTTTTTAAACTTCCTATAATGTAATGCCTTAAATCGGTATTGTCTTCAACAATTAATACCAATGGTTTCTTTTTATTTCCTGATGTTTGATTTTCAAAAGGAATGCTTGCTTTAGATAATTGTTCTGTATTGGAATGATCAATTACAAAATCTGAATTTAAAAGGTTTATTTCGTCTTTTTTATAGTGTTCTATCCCTAAAGGAAGTAAAACGGTAAATCTTGCTCCTTTTCCCTGTTCACTTTCAACCTTAATTTTTCCATGGTGCAATTCGGTTAAGCCTTTCGCAATAGCAAGCCCAATGCCTGTGCCTTCAGGGTTATGATTCTCTTTTGTATCGACCCGATAAAACCGATCGAAAACTTTATCTAATTGGCCAACAGGTATTCCTTTTCCGGTATCTTCCACGGTTATACTCAGGTATTCTTTTATATGAGGCTCTTTGGGTTTAATTGTCTTTATAATTAGCCTCACTTCTCCACCGTCAGGTGTAAATTTAAATGCATTGGAGAGTAAATTAATAACAATCTTATCCAACTTCTCCAAATCTATCATTGCCTCTAACGTTCCATAATCACTTAAAATGTTAAAATGTATTTTTTTTTGCAAGGCAATATCGTAAAACGATGCTGATATTTCTTTTAGGGCTTTTATAGCATCTATTTTTGAAACGAAAAGAGGATAATTACTGGTTTCTATCTTGCGGAAATCGAGGATTTGATTTATCAGGCGCTTGAGGTTTAATGCATTTCTATGGATACGGGTAATTTCGGGTTTAAGGTTATCTGGAAGGATTGGCGACTCACTCACTTTTTCGAGAGGCCCTAAAATAAGCGTTAAAGGTGTACGTATTTCGTGCGATATATTGGTGAAAAAACGAAGCTTTTCTTCATCAGCAATACGCTTTCTTTCAACCATTGTTTGTATTTCATTGCTTTTAGCCTTTAATATAATATTTTGCTCCTCAACCACTGCCTTTTCTTTCTCAAGTTCAAGTGTACTTTCCTTAACTAATTGTTTTAGCCTTAATCTTTGATTATTAATGGCTCTTATCCTATAATTAAAAAATAAATATATAAACGTAGAGACTACAATTAGGATCAGAAACCTGAACCACCATGTTTCTGACCAGATGGGTAATTGAACAATAGTTAACGAAGTGCCTTCTTCATTCCATATACCATCGTCGTTCGATGCTTTTACATGCAATACATAGGTTTGGGGTTTGAGGTTGGTAAAAGTAACCGATCGTTTGTTACCGATATAATTCCAATCCTTATCAAAGCCTTCGAGTTTGTAAGCATATTGGTTTTTCTCCGGGTTAGTATAACTTATTGCCGTAAATTCAAAGCTGATAACCGATTGGTAATGTTTGAGTGTTATTATTTCACTTTCGGAAATAACAACTTCTAATGGCGACCATTTATCTTCTGGCCTCACTTCTTTGTTGAACAATAGAAAACTGGAAAAAACTACCAGGGGTATATGTCTGTTTTCCCATTCCCCTGCTGGTTTTATTATACTAACACCATTTTTCCCTCCAAAAAACAGTTCACCATTCTTTCGTTTATATGCCGAACCGTATAAAAATCCATCTTTTTGCAAGCCTTCATTTAGAGTGTAATTAGTAAAACTATTGTTTACACTGTTGAATTTCGATAAACCTACATTTGTGCTAATCCATATGGCATGGTTATTATCTTCCAATATACTTGCAATTTCATTGCTCAATATGCCACTTTTTAATTTATAGCTTATGAACCTTCCTGTAGAATATGAATAGCAATATAAGCCAATGCTATTAGTTCCTATCCAGATGTCCCCATTGCTATCCTGATATAAGGATTTTATTGAAGAATTACTTAAACTTTTACTCTCGTTCGAATGGACAAAAAAATCTTTGAATATCATTTGTTCAGTATCAAAATAGCTTAACCCACCTTCGGTTCCCAACCATAAACCGCCTCTTTTTTTGTCTTCTATTATAGAAAAAATACTATTGCTTGGTTTCCAAGCTGTTTTATTTGGATTCCCTTTTTTGAAATGCTTAAAGGTCATTGTTTTTCTGTCGAGCAAGTTCAACCCGCCTTCTAAGGTGCCAAACCAAAGGTTTTTATCTGCATCTTCCACAATGCTCGTTATAGTATTATTGCTAATTGAAGTGGTATCTGAAGGGTTATTTTTAAAATGGATAAATTCATTTGTTCCGTATTTCATTAAATTAAGGCCATTTGTAAAGGTGCCAACCCAAATATTGCCATACGAATCTTCATAAACACATTCTATTACATCTCCGCTTATACTGTTTTTATTCGAAGGATTATGCCTGAAGTATGTAAATTTGTTTTTAACCGGATCGTAAAGGTTTAATCCTCCTCCATCGGTGCCAAACCAAATAAACCCCTGGGAATCTTCTAAAATTGAAAACACAGAGTTTGCACTCAGCCCTTCTCCATTTTGGCCAACTTTGCTAAATGTCTGGAATTTGAACTTATTTTTGTCGTAAAGATTTAGTCCCACATTATAAGTGCCTGCCCAAATTATACCATCCAGGCTTTTATAAATGCTAAACACCACATTCGAACCGATGCTGGTAGGATTGTCAGGATCGTTTTCAACAAATGAGAACATCTCCTTCTCCGGATCGTAAATATTTATTCCGCCACCATCAGTTCCAATCCAAATTAAATTATTTTCATCCTGGTTAATACTTCTTATATTATTGCAATTTAATGAGTTATTTTCGATGTTAAAATTTCTGATAGTCTTTCTGTCTGACAATACCACTGAAACGCCCTTATCTTTTGTCCCTATCCATAAATTGTTCCGATTATCTTCAAAAATTGTAGCTATCTGATTACTGCAAAGTGTATTGGAATTAACCGTACTATGCTTGAATACAGTAAAAGTATTACTGTTTCTGTTATATAGGTTTAGCCCATCGTTGAATGTGCCAACCCATACGTTGCCAAAACTATCTTCGAATAGGGATGAAATAGAATCGCTGCTGATGCTGTTTATATCCGAAGGTTGATGGGTAAATTTTTTAAAAACCTTTAATTTCGGATCGTATACATTTAGCCCGCCACCTATGGTACCAGCCCATATATTTTTGTGTTTGTCAATAACGATTGCCCAAACCTTAAAATTGTTATCTAACTTATCTTTAGGGCTGCTCAGATATGAATAAAACTTTCCGGTCGACCTTTCATAGAAGTTCAACCCACCGTCCCATACTCCAATCCATAGGTTACCATTCTCGTCACCTGTAATTGAAGTAATAAAATTCCCAGAAATAGAATTTTTATTATTCTCGTCATGGAAGTAGTTAGTAAAACTATACCCATCGTAGCAGTTTAATCCGTTAGCAGTACCAACCCATATAAACCCTTTCTTATCCTGATAAATGCAATAAACTATACTGTTCGATAATCCATTTAATGTGGTTAGTTTATCGAAAAGAACGGGTTGCTGCGAAAAATTTTTAGATATGAAAAGGAAACCAATAGTAATTAAAAGTAATATGTCTTTTAAAAACTTCATAGGCGAATTGATTTTTAGGTTAATTGTTTTTTTAAAGATATGTAATTCTTAATCATGTATTTATTGCTTAAAAATCATTTTGGTTTAATGAGAAGATATTCTGAAAACAGTTATTGATGTTAATTTAAGAAAGTAATAAACTACAGTTGACCTTGAAACTTCAAAATTTTACAGAAACTAATAATGGGAAAATGATAAATGTTAAAAAAGAGTTAGTTCAGAATTTTTTCCTAATTAATTCTACTTTAACAGATTTACAATTTTGAATATGAGTAATTTATATCACGCTGTCGTTTTAAATGCCGGTCATAAATTCTATCAATCATTTGTTCTTCGGTCATCTGTTTATAAAGTTTAAAAGTGATAAATTCTTTAATATCACGAGCCGATAGTAAAGGTAAATCATCAAAGCAATGCAATTTTTCTTTTAAAATAAATGACGAGACCAAAAAGTTTAATGCAACCTGGTGTTGCCATGCAAGCCATTTTCGTGTCTGAAACTGGTCTAGCCCGAGTATCTGTTTTGATTCTTTTATGCAATGTTCTACAAAGTACCGTTGTGCTTGCATATAGGCTATAGCTTTCTTAGTGTATTGTTCAAGATTAGCATTGGTAAAAGAATATTTTATTTCGTCCTTGCCTTCTTTGGTTTTCGTTTTACGGATAACCAGTAACCTTTGCTCTACTTGCATTTTACTGTTATTGATTATCCAAAGCTTTATAAAATGATAGTCAGCTACAAGAACTCCTTTGGCTGTATTACGAACACTAATACGCTGCCAATTTTCGTCATTTAAAGTCTGTAAATATTTTGATACACTTAATTCGTCTGTAGTTGCTTTTAATTTCTTGGGTTCACGACCCTTATTGCTTTTTCGCTCGGGAATAGCCAAGTCAGGACGTTCCAAATATATTTTTTGGTCTTTATGGATATCCAGCATGTACAGATAACCAAGCAAATCTATGCTGCTGGCAAAATCCACATCGTTACCATAATAACCATCGCCTCCAATAAAATCGAAGATGATGCCATTGGTTACTTGCTGGCGAATAATTTCTAATGCCAGTTCGAGCTTAGTTTTAAATGTTCGGTGCTTTACAGGAACGCCTGCTTTTTCGCATCTTGTCTTGTCGTCACACCAAGCCTTGGGAAGGTATAGTCGGGCATCAACCATTGATGCAAAATCCCCATTACTTAAACAAGCAAATACCGCAACCTGACTATTTGATAGTTTCCCTACATTCCCACAATATTGATGTCCAACGCCTACGCTATGGTCGCCTTTTTTTACCCAACCACTTTCATCAATAATCAATCCTGTAAGTTTTCTTTTGGGTAAAACCTGGCTTACTTCCTGGGCTACTTGATTTATCAAAACTCGATGATCCCAGTTAGACTCAGTTATAAAGTGCTGCATTTGATGGTAGTTAGCTCCCAAATCTTCGCTTATTCTTTCAATATTGCGCATCTGACTTTGTATTATTCCTAATGAATATTGCTGTGCTTTGTCAAAGAACTTCTTTGTTGAATTACAAAATACATGCTGATAATCATTAAGGTGAACACTAACTCGCTCTATTACAGAGGTCAGTGTTTTTCCATATCGATTATTATTTTTACGTTGTATTAAACATTTTTCGGAACGATAAGCCTGTTTTTCTGTGCATTGAAGATACTGAATTTCCTTGAAATATCAATGTTTACAAGGGTTTTGTTTAATCTGTTAAAGTAGAATTAATATTACAAATACTTTTAGCCAGGTTTGCTATTAAGTTGTATATTTTACTTTCACAGCTTATTTTTTTTTTTGAAAAAATACTACAACACCTCAACAAGATTTTTTAAATGTCACTTATTCAGCACTTTAAATGAAAGAAAAAAAATGAATGATTTTTAAATCGCAGCTCATGGATAGAGCTGAATTGACGATTTAAAATATATTACCCAAGGCATACGTCGAGTGGATAGATTTTTACTCATTTTGAATCGATTAGGAGCTTTCTCCTCCTTTTCTGATGGGCTATAGCATATAAAATATTTCGTAAAAATGGTAACGGAGATAAGGTACCAACAACGGCTAACCTAAAAAGTATACAAATTGATATTAACCGAAAGGTTTGATCTCGGAAAAGTACAGTTGTCGAGCTTAGCGAACTTTTTTCTTCTGGCAGTCATCAATGGGCTGTTTTAATTAATTGTATTTCAATAGTTAATATTTGATGCCTACATACTTTATTCAGGTATTCAAAATGTAAGTGCTTGCTTATTGAATTTCCATGCACTATTTTGGTTTGCACATTAAAAAAAACCTCCAGTTCTTTTAGAACTGGAGGGAATAACTTTGACTAATAATGCGATACTTCTTTTAAGTAAAATTAGTTCGGATATACATTATAAGCCCCGACCCATGGTGAATTATTATTTTCATTCGTTTCTTTTACGTTTCCGTTAATATCAATCCAACACATGACATTGTAATAACCTACGGGATATTGACCACTTTTATCAAGGTCGCGGGTTACCCATTTCGATTCACCAGCCTGCAAAGTTACATCGACATCGCCAGCTGCAATATTAGTAGAGCCATTATCTACCCTGTATAATATTTTAAAACCGGGGGTGGCCATTGTACCGGAATTTTTTAAAAGAACAGATGCCTTTTGTACTTGCCCATAATAGGTGTACCCATAATATATAGCAGTGTTGGTTGCGTAAATATCTCCACTATATGGAGCAGAACCACTTGTGGTTAATGACCATACTGATGAATTTGTATTTCCAGTGTTATTGAAAGCTTTAACTCTCCAATAGTATTTAGTTCCTTGCTTTAAATTAAAAGTGGCTGATAATCCGGTTGTATAGTTTTCAAAATGTATGGTATTGAAATTACTATTTTCCGAAACCTGTATTCTGTATCGATCAGCAAAAGGTGTTGTGTTCCATGTAAAAGTAGTAGGCGTTCCAACGCTTGCACCATTGCCAGGGCTTACCAGGGTTGGAGGTGGAGGAGCAGGCATTGGACCAAAAGTAACGGTTTTGTTGCCAATACATGGGTTATTTTGGCCGGCAACATTGTTAATTGCATACACATAAAATACACGAGTGCCTATTCGATGTTCAACAGGTATTGTATAGGTAAAGCCACAATAATATCCTGCCCATGGGTAAGCATTATATACATCATCCCTGCGAACAGATGTCCATGCTCCACCAATACAAATGCCTCCAGCACCGGCAGGACCATTCATGTAAATATGCACCGCAGTCGAATAGCCTGGAGCATCGGGATCGGCTGTCCAGCCTTCGATTAAGCCATTATTATTATAATTTACTCTGTCGAAATTACCGATAGGATCAGTTTTTAATCGAACACTATCATTTCCTACGGTTACAGCGGGTTGTACATCCTCAATTTCTTTGGTACACCCATTTGATAATAGCATTGCACCAAGCATAAGAATGCCAAGCACAAAAAATTTCGATAATTTTAGATTTTTCATAAAGTTAAGGTTTTTAATACGGTTAAAGATTTTGAAAAGATTAAGAGTTTTCATAAGCTTTTGGTTTTGATGAATAAAACTATAACAATGACATTTTACCAGTTGTTGATTTCTTACTAAAAGGCAAGATCTCATAAAGCTTACCATTTGTATATATGGAGTTCATCATGTTAAAGACATCATACTGAAAAGCAATATTGCTTTAAAAGTAATATGCCTTAAAACTTCAAATACAGAAACTAATAATGGTAAAACGATAAAGGATAAAAAAGAGTTAGTTCAGAATTTTCTCCGGATTAAAATTCGAAGCTATGTTAAACACACTTTTAGCTAAGTTTGCTTTTAAGTTGTATATTTTACTTTCACAGCTTAAAGTTGTTTATAAGAAAAATTACTACAACACCTCAACAGAACTTTGTAAAAAACAAATAATCAGCGTATTAACATAAATTAAAAACTCAGATAGTTTTCGCTAAGGGATTTATTCGAAAATGCAATTTCGAAAGACATCATTTATTCTTCTCATTAAAGGAAAAGTACTGTCATTTCGCTTAAAATTTCGGGTATTGTTCGTATTGTTCTAAAGGAGTAAGCTTTGTTGCTGAAAGAACAAGGAATTGTTAGTCAGAAGGGATTGACCTCGGCAACTGAATTTGAATGTTTTCTGAGGAAACAGAATTTTTTGCCAAAGTCAAAAAGAAACTGTTGGTTGGTTCACAAAAAAAGAGCTGCCTTTTTTGGGGTAGCTCTTAACAATTATTTATCGAATGCTTTAATCAACAATCTCAATCATTTTAAAAGGTACTCTAATAATCGATTCGTAGTCTTCTCCTGCTTCGAGCATATCTTCGTCATCTTCCTCGTAATACCAGTTTATCTGGATATCGTTGTTACTCTTATGGATAGATTCGAGTTTTTTAAATACATCGAGTATGCATTTCGAAGAACTGGTATTGAAATACTCGAGGTGAACATTTACTACAGTTTTTGCCGCAGCTGCCGAGGAATACTCTTCAAGCCAGTCTACAACGGGTTTGTAGAATTCAATCGAGTTTTCAGGAATCGATCTTCCTTTTATTTCGAGCACTCCTTTTTGAGGGTCAAACTCAATGGCTGGAGTTTTCTGGGTACCTTCTATCAACAAAGCTTCCATAACAGTGGCTTGATATGATGTTAAACTTCTATCGTTAAATTAAAAAAGGAATACTCTTCGTTGTAGGGATAAAATTCGTACAGGATACTTTTTCCTGTTTTACGTGCTATATCTACAAGTCCGAGTCCACCGCCTCCTTTGGCGGAGATCTTCTGATGGTTCAGGATAAACTTATACATGTCTTTCAGCTCATCCTTACTCATCGAGTTGATCTTGTCAATTTTTTCTTTCAGGAACTGTATTTTGTGGTTTCTTATAAAGTTACCGGTAATAACAAGGTATTGATCGTTGTCGCGTTGAACCACCAATACTGCAAATTTTGGATCTAAATTCTCCCGGATTCCTTCGTGCTGCGATTCGATATGGTGGTATAGGTTCTGAAGGCTTTCTACCAGCACATTATAGAGCTTTTTTCTTGTCTTGCCCGATTCGTTAACTTTTTCCAGTTTTTCTTCAACGGCTTCTAATACCTCGTTAATGAGTTCTGATGTAATACTACCTTTGTAGGCAAGTACTACGTCTCCCTGGCTGACCCGGGTATAATATTCGTTGATATTAAAGCTCATAAAAGCTTATTGGTTTCATATGGTTTGTTGTAGGTACAACAAATATAGAAAAAAACTTTTAAGTACAACCTCAACTAATTCTTAAGCATTTCTATTTTGTATAAAGATAATAAAATGAACAGCAAAGAATCCTGATCGTGCTTATTATTATTAACATTGAATGGACGAGCTTAATTTTTTTCTTTGAATTCTTTCAACGATCCGTCGAATAATTCAAAACCGGCATAATTGCATTGCAGGCCTCCGTTGTAAAGCTGATATTTTGCCACAGGTTTTAAGCCTATATTTTTCATTGCATCGAGGTTGCTGCTGATAATCCATGCAGTATATCCCTGAAACTCTCTTTTTAGGCTGGTGCCAATGCTGCTGTAGAGTTGGTTAATTTCTTCAGGCTTAAGCCTTTCGCCATAGGGTGGATTCATGATAAGTGTTCCGGCCTTGGCTTTGGTTTTATATTCATCAAACGATTGGGTAGAAAACCGAATGTAACTTGATACCAGTGCTTTTTGGGCGTTCTTACGCGCTATTTCAATCATTTCGGGTAATATGTCGCTGGCAAATATTTGTGGCCTTAATTCACTAAGTTCAATGTTATCAATTATTTGTTGAAAAAGTTGTCTGTTATAGTCGGGCCAATTCTGGAAGGAATATGTTTTTCTTATGAGTCCTGGAGGAATACCCCTGGCAATCATGGCAGCTTCAATAGCCAATGTTCCGGAACCTGTCATGGGGTCAATAAATGTGGTGGACGGATCCCATTTGCTGTAAATAATCATAGCAGCAGCCAATACCGGATTCAGCGGTGCTTCTCCTTCACCTACACGGTATCCACGCTTATTCAAAGGTTCCCCCGAACTATCAAGAGCGATGCTCAATTCTTCGCCCGAATAGTGCACATTTATAAGTATTTCAGGTTGCTGTACATCCACATTGGGCCTTTTGTTGTATTTGTCCTTAAAGCGGTCGGCAATCCCGTCTTTGGCCCGCTGGGCAGCATAAAGGGAGTTATTGAAAACCTTGGTATTGATTACAGCATCAATTGCAAAAGTATGATGCAGCCCCATGTATTTTTCCCATTCAAGAGTATGAAAAAAATTATAATAGTCTTCAGGTGTTTTAATGATACCCTTGTAAATGGGTTTTAATACCCTTAAAGCAGTGCGCAAATATACATTGGCTTTGTACATGCATTCGGTATTGCCTTTAAAACTCACCATACGCCGGCCAATTATGATATCCGAAGCACCTATTTGTTTGAGTTCCTGTGCCAGGGCAGGCTCAAGGCCGGCAAATGTTTTTGCCAGCATATCGAATGGCTCTGATGGATTTTGCTTCATGCTTATTTTAGGTATTGTTCGGTAAAGTTAAGCGCATTTATGAATCTTTCTTCCTCAACTCCTGTTACAATGCGGTAATCTAATCTAAAACTTTCGAGTTCGTGCCGATAGGCTTCAAAGAGTTTTAACCTGTTTTCTCCACCATTTTCTCTTAAAGGGTCTGGTTCCCAGGCAATATCCGGAGCACACAGAAGATAGAGGCAATGAGTAGTTCGTGCTATTTCAGGATCGATCCATTGCGGGTATTTTCCATAAACCCAAAGAAACCAAATTTTTGTAATGATCAGATAGGTATCTGCAATCCATAATTTATTTGCATTTCCTTTTCTGGCATTTTCTAATGCGTCCCTCTGCCAGCAGGCAATGTGTTCGATATCGCTGTAGGTATATTTTGTATTTAAATTTTCAATGTATTTTCTTGCATACTCTTCGATGTAACTCACCTTGTAGTGAGCGGCAAGTCCGAGGGTTAAGATAGTTTTCCCGGTTGATTCGGGACCGGTTACAATTACAATTTTATTTTCTGGTTGTTCCATTGCTTTTTCCACTGTATCCAGCCTGCCACTGCCATGATCGTATATACCGCAAATAATAAAGTCGAAGGGTAGAGTTGCTTATAATAATATAGTCCCACTGAGGCACTATCTATTAAAATCCAGATAAGCCAATGTTCGATCATTTTCCGGGCCAGCATCCAGGTTGCAACAATGCTGGCTGCGGTTGTAAAAGAATCGAGGTAGGGGACGTTGCTGTTGGTAAAGTGGATGAGTACATAGGCAATAATGCCATAAAGTAACACAAATGAAAGAATAATAATTATCCATTCCGGAGTTTTTGTAAAGCTAATGGGCACTTCTTTTTTTTGTTTGTTGCTGAACCAGGTCCAGTGTATCCATCCATAAAAGCTAACCAACACATAATACAGGTTTATGCCCATATCGGCATAGATACCCGATTGGTAACAGATAAAAACGTACAATGCCGAGGAAATAAAACCATACAGCCACAAGCGTTTATCGACCTTGATGCTGTAATAGAGATAAATCAGCGCGGTAATTGTAGCTATTAATTCTAAATAATGAATTTTTATGTAGTCGAGCATGATAGTATTAGATGCAAAGAAATGTTTGGTGGTATAAAATCGTTAGGGGTTTCGGCTCTGAACTTTTCAACCGGTAAGAACCTTGACATCTAATGATGTACAAAATAATTCGTTTAAATCTCAAAGTTTTATGGCCGGTGGTGCAAGGTAAGTAATTAATCTATCTCCAGACAGGACATATCCATGTATTCAGCCCCGTGCAAAAAGCGCTCAATTATTTCCTTGTTTTGTATCATAAGGTTACAATATCATTCGTAATAAGGGTCCCGGACCTTAACCAAATAATCTTAGGGGGATGACCATTTATCACGCTGATATCATAAAAGTCAGAATCAAATGTGACAATTGAAAAATCATTTATACGAGCATATTTCCATATATCCTGGTCTTCGCAATCCATTAATTCACAATCGGAAACGTGTTTGCAACCGGGAAATAATTTGTTCAGTTTTTTAGTAATCCGAAATGAAATGTTTTGATCAAAGAGGAATCTCATGATGCATGTTGCAGTTTATGTTCTCTATCAGCTGCATAAGCGAGGCATGCCTTTATATCTTCTATCGTTAATTCTGGAAAATCATAAGTAATCTCTTCATAAGTCATCCCTGAAGCTAGCCATCCAAGTACATCAAATACGGTAATCCTTGTATTTCTTACACAAGGTTTTCCAAATCTTTTATTTGGATTACGATTGATTATTGATTTATACTCTATCATCTGATTTTCCTTTTTCCAAATTTAGATAAATAAAATTTCACCTCCTAAATTTATCAGTTTGCTGTCAGGCAGTATGTTGCACAATAGAAAAAATCAGTTTGGTTCATCAATGCAATACGTTTAATTCAACCTCATTCCAATTTTCTAATACTTCTATTGCCTTATTGTAGGTTTGGTTGGTAGTATTATAGATTTGGTAAAATTCGCTTTGTCCATAAAGGTCTCTTGCCAGAAAGGCTTTTACCAGCAACTTAATGTAATTCCCCGAAACATCCAGATCAGCTTGAGAGGGTTGCAGCGAGTTTTTTTCTGAATAAGCCAACAGCTTTTCGAATAGTTTTTCATCTACCTCGAAAGTCTTATTAAAGGATTCGAATTCGGAGAATTCATTCAAAAGCCGCTCCCGGTTATTGTCAACATATTCCAACACAAAACTGTTGATGATACCCAAACGGATCAGGTCGCGAAAAAAATTGCTGTAATAACTGGTGTCGAAAGGAACAAAAATATCGGGCATAATTCCACCGCCACCGTAAACTGTGCGCCCTTTTATAAGGGTTTTGTATTTTAGCGAATCAGGAAAATGAATGCTGTCTGCCGAGCCCAGTTCTCCTTTCGAAAACCGCTGGTATACCTCGAGGTGATAATCATCGACCCCATTTTCGTATGGTTTCTGAATGAGTCGCCCCGATGGGGTGAAATATTGGGCTACCGTGATTCGAACAGCCGACTCGTCGGGTAACAGCATTTCGCGTTGTACCAGACCTTTGCCAAACGACCGACGGCCAATTATCAGGCCACGGTCCCAATCCTGTATAGCCCCAGCCAGAATTTCGCTGGCAGAGGCAGAACCTTCATCGATTAGAACAATTACTTTACCCGTTTCGAAATTTCCAAATTGAGTAGTAAGAAATTCCTGCCTTGGACTGTGAATCCCTTCGGTGTAAACGACTCTTTGATTGGCAGCCAGGAATTCATCGGCCAGTTTTACCGCAGCATCCAGATAACCTCCGCCATTGGCAGTTAGATCGAGAATAAGGTTAGTAGCTTTCTGGCTTTTTAATTGCTGGGCGGCCTGGGTAAATTCTTCGACGGTTGTAGCCGAAAAACGGTTAAGCTTTATGTATCCGGTGTTTTCGTTAATCATGTATGATGCATCGAGACTGTAAATTGGTATTTTGTCGCGCACAATCAGAAAATCGAGTTCATTTTTTGAGCCTTTTCGGAGGATAGTGACGTTGACTTTAGTGCCTTTTTTTCCTCTCAGAAGTGAGAATACATCTTCGTTTGTAAGTCCGGTGCCAGCAATATTTTTACCATCTACTTTCAGAATTTTATCGCCAGCCAGGATTCCTACCATGTCCGATGGGCCTCCGGCAATGGCGGAAATTACAAAAAGGGTGTCGTTAAGTATACTAAAAGATATACCAATTCCCTCGAAATTCCCTTCAAGAGGTTCGCGCATCTTTTTTAGCTGATCGGCAGGGATATAAGTCGAATGTGGGTCGAGGTCTTTTAAGATGGAAATGATAGCATCTTCGACAATTTTTTCAGAATCGACCGAATCGACATAACTGGTGTTTAGGTAATCGAGAAACTTGGCAAATTTAAAGGCTTGTTTATATGAATCCTGAGCCAGACATTCGAATTGGCTGATGCCAATAATTGCCAGCACGATCAGGGTCTTGAGTGAAAAGATTTTTTTCATACTACACAAATTTTTTTTGAAAGCAACGAGAGGATTTACGCTGCAAAAGTAGTTCGGTGAATTTAATACATTCCGCAGGATAAATGAACAATTATTGACTGCACAAGCCTTGGCAGAATTAAAATTACTTTGGATAAAGCTGGAAACAGGGGTAGCTTTTCTTTAAGAAATTATTCTTCTAAGAAAATAAAAGGTAGTTCGGTAGCATCGGATATTTCCTGGCCTGCCTCGCGGATTGCTTCGTTGTCTTCAGAATAATACCATTCGACAATAATTTTCATGCCTGCGCGATGAATCTTTGATATTATCTTGAATAAATCAGTAAGCATCACCATCGATTCAGAATTGATCGATTTCAGGTTGATCTCAATGTTAAGTGGGGCCGAAGTTCTGTGCTGAAGCAGTGAATGAAATTCTTCGAGCCAGTTCACCAAAGGACGAAAAAAGTTGGCAGCATTGGCCGGGTTCGAAATACCCCTAATGGAGATTAGCAACTCGTCGGCATCAAATACAACACCGGGGCTGGAAGGGGTACGTTCTATTTTAAGAATATCCATCTGGTTAAATTTCTATGCAAGTTATTAACTTTTATGAGTATTACCTTGGCTTGTTTTCTAAAAAAAAGCTGAGTTGAATTCTAATTATTCCCATTCAATTGTGGCCGGAGGCTTGGAACTAATGTCGTAGACCACCCTGTTCACTCCTTTTACCTTATTAATAATACGGTTCGAGATTGTCGCTAAAAACTCATAAGGCAGGTGCGACCAATCGGCGGTCATGCCATCGGTAGAGCTAACGGCCCTTAAGGCCACTACATTTTCGTAAGTGCGTTCATCTCCCATCACACCAACCGACTTAACTGGCAACAAAATAACTCCGGCTTGCCACACGTCGTGATAGAGGCCAAATTCTTTTAGACCTTCCATATAAATGTCATCCACATCCTGCACAATGCGCACTTTTTCCGGGGTTATATCGCCTAAAATCCGGATGGCCAATCCGGGACCCGGGAAAGGATGCCGGCTCAGAATATTGGGATCTATCTCCAGGGCCATGCCTACACGTCTTACTTCATCTTTGAATAGTAATTTTAAGGGTTCCACAATTTTTAGTTTCATCCTTTCGGGCAGGCCACCGACATTATGGTGCGATTTGATGGTAGCCGAGGGGCCTTTTACCGACACCGATTCAATTACATCGGGGTATATAGTGCCCTGACCTAGCCATTTTACATCTTTAATTTTATGTGCCTCGGCATCGAACACTTCGATAAAGTTTTTTCCGATGCTTTTGCGTTTCGCTTCAGGTTCAGAAATTCCTTTTAAATCGTGCAGGAAGATATCTGAAGCATCGACCCCAATTACATTGAGACCCATATGCTGGTAGGAGTCCAACACTTTTTGAAATTCATTTTTACGCAGAAGCCCATTGTCGACAAAGATGCAGGAGAGGTTTTTACCTATGGCTCTATGCAGCAACACTGCTGCAACTGTAGAATCAACACCCCCCGATAAACCAAGAACCACTTTGTCGTTGCCAAGCATGTTTTTTAATTCGGCAACCGTCGATTCAACAAAGGAATCAGGAGTCCAGTCCTGTTTGCAACCGCAGATTGATACTACAAAGTTCTTTAAAAGCTGTTTTCCTTCGGTGGTATGATATACTTCGGGGTGAAATTGTATGCCGTAAGTATCCTCTTTTTCGACATGAAAAGCACCAACCTTTACATCGCGGGTGCTGCCAATAATGTGAAAATTTTCGGGAAGGTTCACAATGGTATCACCATGAGACATCCAGACCTGGCTGCCACGGGTAAGCTCTTTGAATAATTTCGATTGATTGTTGATGTATTCCAGGTTTGCCCTTCCGTATTCACGATGCTTCGAAGGAATTACTTCACCCCCAAAGCTCTGTGCAAGAAATTGGGCTCCGTAGCAAATTCCCAACAGGGGCAGTTTTGACTTTATATGCTTCAGGTCAGGAATCGGGTGGCCTTCATCACGCACCGAGCAAGGGCTTCCAGACAATATTACACCTTTTACAGTGGGGTCGGGGAGATTGAATTTGTTGTAGGGGTGAATTTCGCAATAGACATTTAGCTCACGCACACGTCTGGCTATTAACTGTGTATATTGTGAGCCGAAATCGAGAATCAGAATTTTTTCCTGCACTTTATAAATGTTTAATGGTTTCAAAGATAGTATTTTCTATTTGGAGTTTGAGCGATCGTAAGGAGAGTTTCAGCGGATTTGATTGACCTGCACAGTAAGCTCAAAGAGTTATTTCTGACTGATGGAATGAACCTCAAGATCTTCTGCAAGGTATGTTTCCGGAAAAACTTCGCGTGCTTCGCGCAAGAGCAAAGAAACATCTTTGTAACGATTCGAAAAATGGCCGATAATCAGTTTTTTTGCTCCTGCCTTTTTTGCAATCGATGCAGCCTGTTGGGCGGTCGAATGTCCTGTTTGTTTGGCAATTTTTCTATCGTTGTTAGCAAAGGTAGCTTCGTGATAAAGCAGGTCGACACCTTCTATCCAGGAGGCAATGCGTTCGTAATACGAGGTATCGGAGCAGAATGCAAAAGACCGTGGAGCAGGGGCAGGTAGTGTTAGTTCTGAATTTGGAATCGTGTTTCCTTCTACAGTGATAAAATCGTTTCCTTTTTTAATGTGAAGAATATCGAGGAGTTTTAGCTTATAATGTTCGAGCATTTCTTTTCGAAGATTGGGTTCTCTTTCCTTTTCAAGAAATAAAAAGCCCCATGCTGGCACACGGTGCTTAAGTGGAAAAGAGAATACTTCAATTTTTTTGGAACTGAATAGCGGAGAGAATCCCCTGGAATGTATGGGAATTACCAAAATTTTATACTGATTGCCTTCGGTAAGAGATTGCTCGTAGAACTCTACAATTTGCTCCAAACCAGGAGGGCCAAAGAGTTGAAGTTCGTTTCTCCGCCCAAGCAGGTTGAGGGTTGAGAATAGCCCGAAAAGCCCAAAAATATGATCGCCATGTAAGTGCGAAATAAAAATCTGATTTAAACTGCTAAGTTTAAGTTTTGCATTTCTGATTTGCAGTTGGGTTCCTTCACCGCAGTCGATTAAAAAAAAATGCTCATGCACCTGAAGTGCATGAGCTGTGGGGTTTCTTCGCGATGTGGGCAATGCAGAGCCACTACCCAAAATCGTCAAATCGAAATTCATCGCCGATAAGTATGTTTAGTGCCTTGCTTCAGCAATCAAACTAATACCTTCATTAACCGATTTAGTAATATTAAGTACCGTATCGAGCTGCGATATGGTGATTAGCCTTTCAACTGCATCATTAAGGCCGGTAAGCACAAATGAACCATTTGCGTTTTTACACAACCTGTTGGCAACCAGAATGGCACTCAACCCTGAGGAATCGCAATAACGACACTTACTCAAATCGAGAATGATATTTTTCTCGCCATTGCCCGAAACTAAAACCAGTTCCGATTTCAGTGTGGGTGCAATGTGCGTATCAAGTTTCTCTTCTAAAACCTGAATTAAAGTGTAGTTGTCTTGCTTTTCAATCTTAAATTCCATATTGAAAAGTTTAATTTTTTAGTTACTTTTCTTTGGTGTCAGCAGATTTTTTTTCGCTCTTCTTTTCCATTTCTTCCTTCAAGGCAGCTAAATCTGAAATATCTCCAAGAGTTGTTTTTTCCAGACTTGATTTAAGCTTTTTGGTAGCCTTTTTGGTAGCAGATTCTTCTGACTTCTTTTCGGCTGTATCCGCGGCTTTTTTCTCGTCTTCGTATACTCTCGTATGTGAAAGTACAATTTTCTTTGCAGATTTCGAAAATTCTAACACTTTAAATTCAAGTTTTTCTTCAACTTTTGCTGAAGTACCATCTTCTTTTACCAGATTACGTGGCGAAACAAAACCTTCTACACCATATTGTAGTGCCACAATGGCGCCTTTTTCGGTGAGTTCGGTAATGGTGCCTTCGTGCACTGTATCAGCGGCAAAGATCGTTTCAAACACATCCCATGGATTTTCTTCCAGTTGTTTATGACCAAGGCTTAACCGGCGGTTTTCCTTGTCGATTTCCAAAACCACTACATCAATGTCTTCTCCTACTTTTGTAAATTCCGAAGGATGTTTAATCTTTTTAGTCCACGATAAGTCGGAGATATGAATTAAACCATCTACACCTTCTTCTATTTCCACAAAAACTCCAAAGTTGGTGAAGTTGCGGACTTTAGCGGTATGTTTTGAATTTAGCGGGTACTTTTGATCGATATTTACCCAAGGATCGTCTTTCAGTTGTTTGATACCCAATGACATTTTGCGCTCTTCGCGGTCGAGTGTAAGAATTACAGCTTCAACAATATTGCCTACTTTCAGGAATTCCTGAGCGCTGCGTAAGTGCTGCGACCACGACATTTCCGATACGTGAATAAGGCCTTCAACGCCAGTAGCTATTTCTACAAAAGCTCCATAATCAGCCATTACCACTACCTTACCTTTTACAGAGTCGCCTACTTTTAGTTTCTCGTCAAGCGAATCCCATGGGTGTGGCGTAAGTTGTTTCAGACCAAGTGCGATGCGTTTTTTGTCGTCGTCGAAATCGAGAATTACCACCTGAAGTTTTTGATCGAGTTGAACAATTTCTTCCGGATGGTTAACACGACCCCATGAAAGGTCGGTAATGTGGATAAGACCATCTACGCCGCCAAGGTCGATGAATACACCATAAGAGGTGATGTTTTTAACAGTACCTTCGAGAATCTGACCTTTTTCAAGTTTAGCAATAATGTCTTTTTTCTGTTGCTCAAGTTCAGCCTCGATAAGTGCTTTATGCGACACAACTACGTTTTTGAATTCCTGGTTTATTTTTACCACCTTGAATTCCATTGTTTTTCCAACATAAATATCGTAGTCGCGGATAGGTTTCACGTCTATTTGTGAGCCTGGAAGGAAGGCTTCGATGCCAAACACATCGACAATCATACCACCTTTGGTGCGGCACTTGATATAACCGGTAATGATTTCGTCTTTTTCGAGCGATTCATTGACACGGTCCCATGATTGGAGTGAACGGGCTTTTTTGTGCGACAACAGGAGTTGTCCTTTTTTGTCTTCCTGGTTTTCAACCAGAACTTCTACTACATCACCTATTTTAAGGTTGGGGTTATAGCGAAACTCACTCACACTGATCACACCTTCTGATTTGAAACCAATGTTGATCACTACCTCGCGTTTATTCAATCCAATAACGGTGCCTTTTACGATTTCGTTTTCGGCTACGGTAGATAATGTTTCGTCATAAAGTTTTAGTAATTCGTCGCGTTGCACATTGGAATATTTATCCAGTGTGTCGTCGTAACCTTCCCAGTCAAAGCTGGTATCGGATTCATTTGAATCATCCTCGATGGGTTTAGATTTAGTTGCTGCCTTTGTAGTTTTCTTTTCTTTAACTTCCACTACTTCGGCACTTTCTGCTTGAGGAGCCACAGGCTCTTGTTCAAGGTTTTTTAATTCTTCAGTCATTTAACAATCAAATAATTAATAAGTTAGACTTTATGTTGTTGAAAATTTGAGGTGCAAAGCTATAATTTAATCTTGTAAAATACTACAAATCAAGCTAAAAATATAGTTGGCTTATCCAGGAAATTCGTGAAAGAAGAGTTCGTTTTAAGTCTTTTCGTCCAATTCTTTTAGTATTATGTGTAAATAAGGTTTATAAATAAAAAATGGATTTCTACCTTTGAGCGGTTTTTGAATAAGCACTTGCTTATTCGAATTTATGTTTATGTCACAGATCATTCATATAACACTTTTTATAAAATGAAAATTGCTATTGTTGGAACCGGTTATGTAGGTTTGGTTACAGGCACTTGTTTTGCTGAAACAGGGGTTGATGTAGTTTGTGTCGATATTGACAAGGAAAAAATCGAAAACCTGAAAAAGGGCATCATCCCAATTTATGAACCTGGACTTCAGCCCATGGTGGAGCGGAATTACTCCAAAGGAAGGTTGCAGTTTTCTACCAGTCTGAAAGAAACCATTCAGGATTGCGAAGCTGTGTTTATTGCAGTAGGTACCCCACCTGATGAAGATGGCAGTGCCGATTTAAAATACGTACTTACCGTGGCCCGCGAAATAGGTATGTACATGACCAATTATCTTGTAGCTGTTACCAAGAGTACCGTGCCTATTACTACCTCCGAAAAAGTGAAAGCTGCCATTGCCGAAGAGCTAAAAAAACGGAACGTAAACCTGGAGTTTGACATTGCTTCGAACCCCGAGTTCTTAAAAGAAGGATCAGCTGTGGATGATTTCTTACGTCCTGACCGGATTGTTATTGGGGTTGAAAACGAAAGAGCCGAAAAAATTATGCGTCGCTTGTACAAACCTTTTGTACTCAACAACCATCCGCTCATCTTTATGGATGTGCCTTCGGCCGAAATGACCAAGTATGCAGCCAACTCAATGCTGGCCACTAAAATTAGCTTTATGAACGATATTGCGAATTTGTGCGAAATTGTGGGTGCCGACATTACCAGTGTGCGCCGTGGCATTGGAAGTGATCCTCGTATTGGCGATAAATTTATTTATGCCGGAGCGGGCTATGGAGGTTCGTGCTTTCCAAAAGATGTAAAGGCTCTGGTAAAATCAGGAAGCGATTATGGTCATAAATTGCGCATTCTTCAGGCTGTGGAAGATGTAAATAACGATCAGAAACTTGTTATATTCAATAAGGTAAAGTCACATTTTAGAGGAAACCTGAAAGGAAAAAAGATTGCGCTTTGGGGTCTTTCTTTCAAACCAAATACCGACGACATGCGCGAAGCTCCGTCGCTGGTTACTATCGAGAAACTCCTCGAGGCCGGAGCACAAGTGAGTGCCTACGATCCGGTGGCTGTTCACGAAACTAAAAGAATTATGGGGAACACAATCCAATACGCTGCCGACATGTACGAAACAGTTATTGATGCCGATGCAGTTATTTTAATGACCGAATGGAGCGAATTCAGAATGCCGAATTACGTTGTGCTCGAAAAATTATTAAAAGAGAAAGTCATGTTCGACGGCAGAAATATCTACGATCCGGTGGAAATGAAAGAAAAGGGCTTTGAATATTACGGTATCGGTAGAAAAATAGTTTAATTTGCGCTTACATTTAAAGCGGGTTATTGTTCATGAAAAAAATTCTGGTTACAGGTGGTGCTGGTTTCATCGGCTCTCACTTATGCGAAAGATTGCTCAATGAGGGTAATGAGGTTATTTGCCTCGATAACTATTTTACCGGCTCTAAAAGCAATGTGGTTCATTTACTGGACCATCCCTATTTTGAGCTGATTCGCCATGATATTACTTCACCTTTTTATATAGAGGTGGACGAAATTTATAATCTGGCATGCCCGGCTTCTCCAATCCATTACCAGTACAATCCCATTAAAACGATTAAAACTTCGGTAATGGGAGCTATCAACATGCTTGGTTTGGCCAAACGTATCAGGGCTAAGGTGCTTCAGGCTTCAACCAGCGAGGTGTATGGCGATCCGAAAATTCATCCTCAAACTGAAGATTACTGGGGACACGTGAATCCAATTGGCACCCGTTCCTGCTACGACGAAGGCAAGCGATGCGCCGAGACGCTATTTATGGATTATTACCATCAGAATAAGGTGCGGATAAAGATTATTCGAATATTCAATACTTATGGTCCGCGTATGCACCCGAACGACGGACGTGTGGTATCGAATTTTATTGTTCAAGCCTTATCGAATAAAGACATTACCATTTACGGTGATGGTTCCCAGACCCGTAGTTTTCAATATGTCGATGACCTGGTAGAAGGGATGATACGCATGATGAATACAGGCGATGAAGTAATTGGACCTGTCAACATCGGGAATCCGGGTGAATTTAAAATCATTGAACTAGCCGAAAAGATTCTGAAGATGACCAACTCTAAATCAAAAATTGTTTTTAAACCATTGCCAGCCGACGATCCGATTCAGCGGCAACCCGATATTAGTGTAGCAAAAAAAACACTCAATAGCTGGCACCCCTTGATAGACCTCGATGCCGGTCTGGTTAAAACCATCGATTATTTCAAAAGCACCTTATAATATCAGGTAACCTATGAAAGGAATAATACTTGCCGGAGGATCGGGTACCAGGCTTTACCCTCTTACCGAAACCATTTCGAAACAAATATTGCCGGTTTATGACAAGCCTATGATCTTTTACCCACTATCTGTACTGATGCTTGCCGGTATTAAAGAAATTCTTATCATCAGCACTCCGCATGATTTGCCACTGTTTCGTAAATTGTTGAAAGATGGCAGCCAGTGGGGAATACATTTCGAATTTGCCGAGCAGCCTTCGCCCGATGGTTTGGCGCAGGCCTTTATTATAGGGGAGAAATTTATCGGCAACGACAGTGTGTGCCTGATTCTGGGCGATAACATTTACTATGGTCATGGTTTTGGAAAAACCTTGCTGAGAACTGCTCAATTAGAAGATGGTGCTACGGTGTTTGGTTATTATGTTACCGATCCGGAACGTTATGGCGTCGTGGAGTTCAATTCAGAAGGCAAGGCAGTGAGTCTGGAAGAAAAACCAAAACAACCCAAATCGAATTATGCCGTGACAGGTTTGTACTTTTATAGCAACGACGTGGTAAACAAGGCAAAAAACCTGAAACCATCGGTACGTGGCGAGTTGGAAATTACAGACCTGAACCGCTTATACCTCCATGAAAACCGCTTGCAAGTTGAAATACTGGGTCGAGGCATGGCCTGGCTCGATACGGGCACACACGAAAGCCTGCTTCAGGCCGGAAACTATATTCACACCATCGAAGCACGGCAGGGGCTTAAAGTTTCCTGCATCGAAGAGATTGCCTACAAAAGAGGCTTTATCTCTCGCGAGCAGCTTATTCAACTAGCCCAACCTCTGCTTAAGAACCAATACGGACAATATTTAATTAGCATTGCCGAGAGTAAAATAGTAACATTTGATTAAATAAAGTGAAAATAATCCCCACATTCATAGCCGACCTCTTTGTTATAGAACCGCAGGTAATAGAAGATGCACGAGGATACTTCTTCGAAGCTTATAATCAGCAAATACTTGAAAAGGCAGGAATTCATCTCAATTTTGTTCAAGATAACCAATCCCATTCATCTTATGGAGTTTTACGTGGCTTACATTTTCAAAAGGCCCCCATGGCACAGACGAAATTGGTAAGAGCACTGGAAGGGACTATTTTTGATGTAGCTGTCGATTGCCGCCGTAAGTCCCCCACCTTTGGAAAGTGGTTTGGCGTGGAGCTTTCTGCTTCAAATAAAAAACAACTATTGGTACCTAAAGGATTTGCTCATGGTTTCTCGGTGTTAAGCGAAAAAGCCACCGTGATGTACAAATGCGATCAATTTTATGCCCCCTCATACGATGCTGGGTTTGCCTATAACGATGCCGACTTGAATATCGATTGGCAGCTGCCTCCTTCAAAAATAATACTGTCGGCCAAAGACGCCAAACTTCCATCTTGGAAAAATGCCGACATCAATTTCGATTAAGATGAGCAGGATTATTGTAACAGGAGCTAATGGTCAGCTGGGTAGTGAAATTAAAAAAATAGAGAAGAAATATCCTTCATTTACTTTCATTTATACTGACATCGACAGCCTAGATTTGACAGATGCCTCTTTGCTGGAATCGTTTATTCTCGCTCAAAAGCCAGATTACCTTATTAATTGTGCTGCTTACACGGCTGTTGATAAAGCTGAACAGGATGTAAAAACTGCAGAATTAGTGAATGCGAGAGTGCCAGGGATGCTTGGTTTGCTGGCTAATAAGTACAGGTATCATATTGTCCATATTTCTACTGATTATGTGTTCTCTGGAGAATTCTACAGGCCATTGACAGAAAGCGATCCAACTCAACCGGCTTCATCTTATGGAAAAACTAAACTGGAAGGCGAAAGGCTTTTAATGCTGGAAAATGAAGCAATCATTTTGCGTACTTCATGGTTGTATTCGGCCTTTGGCAACAACTTTGTAAAAAGCATGTTGCGGCTTGGTGCCGAAAGAAAAGAGCTGGGTGTTGTGTTTGATCAGACAGGAACACCCACAGCAGCAGGTGACCTTGCTGATGCCATTATGCACATTATTTCGAATCATCAGGCAAACAAAGAATGGCATGCCGGTGTTTATCATTTTTCGAACGAAGGAGTTTGCAGCTGGTACGATTTTGCGTTTGAAATTATGGCGTTTGCCGGCCTAAACTGTAAAGTGAAACCCATTTTAACACGAGAATATCAATTGCCAGCTCCACGGCCTGCTTACAGCGTATTGGACAAAACAAGGATAAAGAATACTTTTAAACTGGAAATTCCCTATTGGAAAGAAAGCCTTTACAGGGTTCTGGAAGAATTGAAGATAACCAAAGCAACTCATTAATAATCCATGCTATGATCGATCAGAATTTGCTCGAACAGGTAAAGAAAAAAGCCAATGAATGGCTCAATGGTAATTACGATAAAGAAACCAAAAATCAGGTTAAAAAGCTTTTAGAGAACGACGAAAAAGAACTCGTCGAATCGTTTTACTGTGAGCTTGAATTTGGTACCGGAGGCCTGCGGGGAATTATGGGTGTAGGCACCAACCGCATGAACATATATACAGTTGGAATGGCTACCCAGGGTTTATCGAATTACCTGAAAAAGAATTTCGAAACTCTTAAACAGGTAAAAGTTGCCATTGCATACGATTGTCGCAACAACAGTCGATTATTTGCCGAAACTACTGCCAAAATATTTTCTGCCAATGGGTTTAAAGTGTACCTCTTTGAGTCGCTTCGCCCTACTCCCGAGCTTTCCTATGCCATCCGACAACTGGGTTGCCAGAGTGGAGTAGTGATTACCGCATCGCACAACCCTAAGGAATACAATGGGTACAAGGCATACTGGGACGATGGCGGACAGGTTGTGTCGCCCCACGATAAAAACATCATTGCCGAAGTACAAAAAATAAAAACGGTCGATGAAATTCGCTTCGAAGGGATTGAAGCGAATATTGAACTTTTGGGTGATGCGTTTGACGAGAAATATACCGATATGATCAAAGGTTTGTCACTTTCTCCGGCAATTATCGAAAAGCATAAGAACCTGAAAATGGTTTACACTCCCATACATGGCACCGGAGTGAAATTAGTGCCTTTGGCTTTAAGAAAACTTGGCTTTACCTCCATTTACAATGTTCCGGAACAAGATGTTGTGGATGGCAATTTTCCAACGGTCTATTCACCCAATCCGGAAGAAACAGCTGCCCTCAAAATGGCCATTGAAAAGGCAGAAAAAATTGATGCCGAGCTGGTAATGGCCACAGATCCCGATGCCGACAGGGTAGGAGTGGCCGTTAAGGACAACAATGGAAAGTTTGTAATACTGAATGGCAACCAAACGGCTGCCCTTATTACCCAATACATGCTCTCGCAATGGCAAAAGAATAATAAGCTTACCGGAAAGGAATTTATTGTAAAAACGATTGTTACCAGTGAATTGCTCGTAGAAATTGCAAAGAAATACAAGGTAGACTATTTTGATGTGTTGACAGGTTTTAAATGGATTGCGGCAGTGATTAAGCAATACGAGGGACAAAAGACCTTTATCTGTGGTGGCGAAGAAAGCTATGGATTTATGGTAGGTCCGGAGGTACGCGATAAAGATGCTGTTTCTGCATGCGCCATTGTGGCCGAAACTGCTGCATGGGCTAAGGAGCAAGGAAAATCTCTTTTCGACCTTCTTCTCGATATCTATGTGCAATATGGTTTTTACCTCGAAGACCTTGTTTCTGTGGTACGAAAGGGTAAAGACGGCGCCGAAGAGATTCAGAGAATGATGGTAGATTTTCGAAGCAATCCTCCTGCATCGCTTGGAGGTTCACCTGTTGTGCGCATTGCCGATTACGAAGTACAGCAGATGACAGACAGGTTGACAGGGTCGAAAACACCAATCAATTTGCCCAAGTCGAATGTGCTGCAATTTTATACAGCCGACGGAACAAAAGTTTCGGTGCGGCCATCAGGCACTGAGCCAAAAATAAAATTCTATTTTGGAGTTAAGGAAAGCTTGAGCAATGCTGCTGAATACAGCCATGTTTTAAAAACATTAGCTGGAAAAATCGAATCCATTAAAAAGGACTTAAATATTTAAATAGATATCGGATTTTATAGCGTGCACATTTAAACCGGAATATAAATGTGCTAAAACAAACACCATGAGAAAAAACAAAATTACCATTCTGCTCGCCGCACTTATGATGCAGGCATTTAGCGTTTATGCGCTTGATAAAGGCGATTCGCTAAAACAGGCCAATTGGCAAAATCTCGATCCCACTATCGATAAGGTAATGGGTATCAGCACTGAAAAAGCATATGCTGAATTGCTTCAGGGTAAGCAGTCTAAAACAGTGATAGTGGCTGTAATTGATGGGGGGGTCGATACCACACACGAAGACCTGAGAAGTATTTTATGGGTGAATGAAAAGGAAATTCCAAACAACGGAATCGACGACGATAACAACGGTTATATCGATGATATTCATGGCTGGAACTTTATTGGTAACGCGCAAGGAGAAAATATCCATCATGCAACTCTGGAACTTACGCGCTTGTATGCTCTTTATCAGGAACTATATGCAGGAATGAACCAGGATTCGCTTCTGGCTTCCGAAGACGAGAGTCTGAAACAATATAAAAAAGTAGTAACAGACTTCGAAGCCAAGAAATCGGAAGCCGATGCAAATTATCAGTATGTCACAAAAATTGCATCTGATTTTGTTCGCTACGATTCTATACTTCGCGTTCTAACAGGAAAAGAAAACTATACAGAAAAAGAAATAAAAGCCCTTAAGCTGGAAAAAAAGTCCTTAGCCGACTCTGCCCGGAGGTTTATTACCATGGCCTCGAAACAGGGAATCAACCAGGAGCGTATTGACAAATACTCCGAATACCTTCAAAACAGGATAGATTACCATTATAACCCCGATTTTAAAGCACGCGAGGTAATAGGCGATGATGAGCAACAATGGCTCACGAGCCAGTATGGCAACAACGACGTAATGGGCGAAGAACCGGGCCATGGCACCATGGTTTCAGGAGCCATTGCTGCAGTTCGAAACAATAACATAGGTGTGAATGGTATTGCAGATAATGTGCGCATTATGGCTATTCGTACCGTACCCGATGGCGATGAATGGGACAAAGATGTGGCAGCTTCGATAAAGTATGCCATCGACAATGGTGCTGAAATTATTAATATGAGTTTTGGTAAAAGCTATTCGCCTCAGAAGCATTTTGTCGATAGCATTGTGAAGCTTGCCGATGCGGCCAATGTGTTATTGGTCCATGCTGCCGGAAACGACAACAACAATATCGATATAGAAGAGAATTTCCCAAACCGCTATTCGTCTGGTGCAGAATTGTTGGTCAATAATTACATTACTGTTGGAGCTTCTGCTATTTCGGCTAAAAAGAACAACCTGGTTGCAGGTTTTTCCAACTATGGCAAAAAACAGGTCGATTTGTTTGCACCAGGGCATGACCTTTTGCTCTGCGCACCCGGCAATGAATACGAGGTAGCCAGCGGAACCAGTTTTGCTGCCCCAGTGGTAAGTGGAGTAGCTGCCCTTATTAAATCGTACTACCCCATGCTTAGCGCTGCCCAGGTAAAAGATATCATCTTAAAATCGGCAGTAACCAACGATTATGATGTCAAACTTCCCGGAACCACAGGCAAAAAAGCCACAATTGTTCCGTTTAAAGATCTTTCCCTCACAGGGGGTGTGGTGAATGTGTACGAAGCTCTGAAACTGGCAGAAACCGTTTCGAAGCAATAATAGTTTAATTGAATATCAATAGAAGCAGCAGGAGCATATAAAACTCCTGCTGTTTTTTTTTCGAATCATTTTTAGCTACCACTCAGGTATTCTTCTTTAAATCCTACCAGGTATACTTTCTCGGTAGCCCTTGTAACTGCGGTATATAGCCATCGCAAGTATTCTTTGTCGATGTTTTCGGGGGTAAGGTAGCCAGCATCGACATATATTTCTTTCCATTGTCCGCCTTGCGCTTTATGGCAGGTTACGGCATTGGCATATTTTACCTGAAGGGCATTGAAATATTCGTTTTGCCGAACCATTTCGTATTGTTTCTTTTTTGGTTTTATCTGTTCATAATCTTCCAGAATGGAATAGAACAATTGTTTGTTCTGCTCGGTACTTAAAGCTGCCGATTCACTATGGAGCGAGTCGAGAAGCAAAATGGTGTCGAGTTCAATTTCGTAATCAACAAGTCTTACGGTGCACCAGGCAAAGCGAAACCCATAAAGCTCGCTATACTTCTTTACCTTCAGAAGTTCTATTATATCGCCATTGGCAATAAAATCGGCAGCTTCAGAATTTTTAAGCCAGAAATAATTGTTTTTCACTACCATCAGCATATCTCCTGGCGAAAGCTCTTCTTCGCGCCAGAAAACCTGGTGACGGATGCCCATATTATATTTGTTAGCTCTTTTGTTCGAGCGGCAAATGACAAGAGTGTTTTTAGTGCCACAACGGTTGTAGCTGTTGCCGAGTGCTTCGATTAACTCACTGCCAGGCAACGAAACAACCTGATCTCCATGGCTAAAATTAAATAGGGGCAATGTAAAATTGTTGGTTTCGATTTTATTCCGAATATTAGTGGCATTCGTCAAGATGGAGGAAGTTTCTGTTTGGCGCACCACATCGCTTAAGGTAATTTCTTTCACCGAAAACCCAGCCTTTCTGATTTCATCCTTATCAAGGGCCGGGCTCAGTAAAGTTCCTATTGGAGGTAATTGGGCAGTGTCACCCATTAAAATCAACCTACATCCCTTTCCATTGTTTACGTAGTGCAACAAATCGAGCAGAAGAGACCCGCTACCAAAAGGCGAAGCATTGTTTTGTTCATGATGTATCATGGAAGCCTCGTCGACTACGAAAATGGTTTGGCTATGCAGGTTTCTGTCGAGTTGAAACCGACCAAAACCATCTACAGATGAAACTTGCCGGTAGATTTTCTTATGGATTGTCTGAGCTGTGTGCCCCGCATAATTCATTAAAACCTTAGCAGCTCTTCCGGTAGGGGCAAGTAGTATACTTTTTGTGCCTAGCTCATTCAATGTTTTTATGTATGCACTTAGTGTGGTGGTTTTTCCGGTTCCAGCAAAACCTTTAACGAGCAATACATCTCCATCGCGACCTGCCAATGAAAATTCCGACAACTCCTTTATCAGCAAGTCCTGAGAAGGGGTTGGGGTGTAATTCAATTTTTTTGAAACACTTTCCGATATCCTGGTACCGAGCATAAATAAAGGTTGACTTTGTTATGAAATTTAGCATTAAACCAAACAATATAAACGTAATTTTAACAATGTTTCTTAAAAAGCCTAAATTTTCATGCAATCATTCACAAGAAAATTCTAAAGGGAAACAGATATGGTTCGTCAATCTGATTTTTTTTTATAAATTCGCAGCAGTTTTATCACGTCTATAACCGAAAAAACACTATTGATATGACAACTTATGTACTTCTCTTGTTAGCAGTGATACTAGTGGGCATCCCTTCGATATTTATCGTAAATAAATTTCCAAAAATACGCTTGGTGTTTCAGATTGTATTTGCCGTGCTGATTGTAGTTTTATCTTATTTACTCTTTCTGAACATCAATAAGCCTATCAAATTCGAAAGACATTTGAAAATGAGAAGCGAAGCTACCATCGAACGTTTGATAGATATCCGCCAAATACAAGGAAGCTTTAAAGATAAGCATAACCGCTATACAGCCAGTTTCGATACCTTAATCCATTTTGTTCAGACCGATTCGTTTGCAATTGATAACATTGTTGAAGTTACTCCGGGAGCATGGAAACAAGATGAGATAACCAAAGAAGAAGCGATTAAATTGGGTATTCTTCAAAAATCTGTAGCTTATGTAAGTGTGAAGGATTCGCTGTGGAAGGCAAAGAATTACGACATTACAAATATCCGGTATGTACCCTATACCGAGAATATTGAATTTACAATGGGAGCTGCTGAACTTGAAACTGCTTCGAAGGTAAAAGTAAAAGTTTTCGAATGTTATGCACGTTATATCGACCTGTTAAACGGACTTGATAAGCAATTGATATCAAACTTTATCGACGAAAAGACCAAGTATGGAGGTTTTGAAGGAATACGTGTGGGGTCATTAACAGAAACAACTAACAATGCCGGAAACTGGGAGAAATAACCCATCAGAAAAATGCCCGACATTCAATTTGTAAATCCGTACTTTAAGAATATTGATAAAAAGGAAATATCCATCCAGGTTAGCCTGGGTGGATTTTCTATTTACTGCAAAACTGCCGAAAGCGGTGAGTGTTTGTTTTTGAAAAGCCATTCGTTTAAAAATGTCTACCTCGAAGATGAGCTTTTTCGTAAGGTTGGAGAAATTACCAACAACGAAACTTATTTGAATGAATCCTATTTAAAAGCAGAGGTTACTTATATTCATCAGAAGGTGACTCTTGTGCCAAAGGAATTCTTTGCACCGGAAAACATCCTCAGCTTTTTTGAGTTTAATCATACGCTTAGTGAATACGATGAGCTTCATTACAAATATATCCAAAGCTTAGAAGCCTATTGTGTTTTTTCCATGCCCAACTATCTTTCGAATTTGTTTTATTCGAAAGTACCCGGAGTGGAATTCAATCATCAGGCAGTGAAATTGATAAGTCATGGATTAAGCCTTCAGGAGAAAGGATTTTATGCTCTGGTTGGCTTGAATGCAGGATTTTTTGACATTGGTGTCTTTGAAGATAAGCAATTGTTGTTGTACAATTCATTTCAGTTTGCTAACGCCCTAGATTTTATATACTTTTTCCTTTACCCACTGAAGCAATTAAAAATCGATACACATTCGCTCAGTGTGACGCTTTTCGGAGATTCAAAGACTTGCCAGGAAATGAAAAAGGAGCTCAAATCATACGTGAAAATCATAAGATTACCAGAATTGGCACACCTAAAATGTCCTTCAATCACTCCGCAACAAATGGCAGAGCATTTTTATCTTTTAAATAGTTAGGAATGCGTATTGTAAGCGGCGATTTTAAAGGGCGCACAATTCCGGTACGAAAAGATTTCCCTTCGCGCCCCACGACCGATTTTGCCAAGGAGAATATTTTTAATGTCCTGCATAACCATTTCGATTTTGAGGAGATTGAGGTGCTAGACCTTTTTTCTGGTACCGGCAGTATTAGTTTTGAATTCGCCTCTCGTGGTGCAATAAAAGTGACTTCTGTTGAATTGAATTACCAATCGTTTGATTTTATACGAACAACAGCAAAAAACCTTGAGATGCAGAACCTTTTCGCCGTAAAAGCCGATGCGTTCAGGTTCATCGAAAAGTGCACCGAAACCTATGATATTGTTTTTGCAGATCCGCCCTACGACTTGAAAGCTTTGGATATGTTGCCAGAAAAAGTTTTTCAAAAAGGTCTTCTAAAACCAGAGGGATGGTTTATTCTGGAGCATGGCAAAAGGAATAATTTTAATTCGCACCCGAAAATTTTCGAAATGCGCAATTACGGAAGTGTCTGTTTTAGCATCTTTCGACAAACGGAATAAATAGTGTCTTTTCGTTTTTTTTCGACAGCTTTGGCAGAAGCTCCTCTTGAAGTAAAATAAAAGTTATAAGAGATATAAAATTTTTTGCAGATTGCTTGCTGTATTGAAAAATAGCGCTATTTTTGCAACGCTTTACGGAATAGATCAAGCGATATTAGTAAAGGTTCGGTAGTTCAGTTGGTTAGAATGCCGCCCTGTCACGGCGGAGGTCGCGGGTTCGAGTCCCGTCCGGACCGCAAAGCCCTGAAGAAATTCAGGGCTTTTTTTATGCACCTTATTGGTAAACCACTAACGCGCGTTTAGCCTAACTGAGCGCAGTTTATTATAATAACAAGCCCAACAAATAAAAAAGAGACTAAGCGTAGAACCGACCGAAGGGAGCTCAGCGGAGCTAATTTTCTACGCATTTTTATATTTGTAGCCCCACTGCCGCAAGTCTGTGACTTGTGGCCTTGAGATTGATTCGTTCCTTGCGATGACGGTAACTTTTTTAAATTAACGACCTTGTAATAACAGCATTAGGGGATTAATGGCCGTAAAAATACATCTGTAGCTGCGAGCTATGGATAACTTTGCAAAGAGAATTTTTTGAAGTGGCTACGTTCTAGAGTCTTTTATCCTCCAGCAATTGGCCTACATCAGAAAAGGTGAGCTGATAGCGAAAGAGTGCTTTGTCGCGCACAATTATCTCGTATTCAATTGTATTACCTTTGTTACGAATCAGCCTGTTCATAATTTCACCTTTCAGCTCGGCTTTTTCTCTGAGCGTTTCAGGCAAAAAACCCTCGGGAATAAACTGCTTGTACTCGGTTAGGTTTCCATGTGTATCGAATAAAGCGATGTGTTCAAGATTTTCTTTATAGAAAATGGCTTCAAAACAGCTTCCGCGTTTGTGCCACTCAACATTAGAAGCATCTGAGAAACTTTGTTCGAAAGCTTTTCTGCAAACCTCGGGAGGCTTGATGCTGCTACCTTCGAGTATTTTTCTGAAGAAGTCGGGAATACGTTTATAGAGTTTAGGCTTATCCATTTTTTGTATTTTCTGCTTTTTGTTCAAGTATTCTTTCTTATTTCTATCGGAAGAGGAGTCTATAAAAAAAGGCAATTGAGTAGATTAAAAAAATTGCCAAAATCAAATTGACTATTGTTCCATGCTTATGACGAAAGAATAATGCCAGGTAACATAATTCATTCTTTCTGGAATTTTTCCTGATACAAATAAATGACACGGGTACGGGCCCTCTTAAGCCGCATTTTAGCTGCATCTTCGCTTATCCGCAAGGCCACGCCAATTTGTTTCATCGATAAGTCGTCCTTGTATTTCATTAACAACAACGCTTTTTCTTCGGGGTGTATTTGTTCCAGAATTTGCAGGAAATTTTCGTAATTGATGCCTTCAAGGTTTTCCTCCGTCTCGTCTACAATTTCAGGCATTTCGTTGGTTTTATTCCAGTTGGGGTAGTGGAGTTTTTTCTTTTCGCGCAGGTAATCGATACAGTGGTTGTAAGTGATCGAGTATAGCCACGACGAAAATGTAGAAAGGTTCTTAAAGGAGGAAAGCTTTTCGAAACATTTCGAAAAAATATCTCTTGCCAGCTCTTCTGCAAGTTTGCGGTCTTTAACAAAACTGTAGCACTTGGCAAATACTTTAGAATAGTATCTGTCGTACAAGATTTCGAAATATTTCGACGAACCTTTGGTTTTTATCCTTTCCAGCAGTTCTTCATCCTTCAGCAAAACCAGGCTTTCATGAGACATATTCCTTTGTGCTGTCTGATAGTTTGAATACGATTTCTATCAAAGATAATAACTTAAGCCAAAAAATGTTTGTATTGCACTGATTGGCAGAGAAATAATTTTTTTTATTTTTTGTGTTACTTATTGTATTCTTTGCGTCAAAATATCGAAAATTTTATTCTTGCATAGTTAATAAATCTCATATAGCTTTGCAGAACTGAAAATTAAATACAAACATAACGAACAACCTTAAAATTTAAAGATGATGAAAAACAAACTTTTCCTTGGCCTTGCTGCTTTGAGTATGTCAGCTATTCTGTTTACAAGTTGTGCTAAACTGCCACAAGCTGAAATTGACGCTGCTAATGCTGCTATTGACTCAGCTAAAGCTGTTCAAGCTGATTTGTATGTTCCTGCTAATTTTGTTGCTGTGCAAGATTCAATGAACGCCGTAATGGTAGAAGTTGAAGCGCAAAAATCAAAACTTTTCAAAAAGTACACAAAAGTTAGCGAAGGTCTTGCTGGTGTAACTGCTCTTGCTCAAGAAGTAAAAGTACAAGCTGTAACCCGCAAAGAAGAAGTAAAAGTGGAAGCAACCAATACCATTGCCGAAACTACTACTCTTATCGCAACCAACCGCGAGTTATTGAAAAAAGCTCCTAAAGGTAAAGAAGGTGCTGCTGCTCTTGCTGCTATGAAAGACGAGCTTGATGCAATTGAAGTGGCTGTTGCTGAAGCTACTGCTACATTTGACGCTGGCGATCTTCTTGGTGCTCTTGACAAAGCTAAAGCTGCTAAAGACAAAGCAACTTCAATCAACACCGAATTAAACGATGTAATTGCTAAATACCAAGCCAGAAGGTAAGATATTTCAGTTCATTTAAATCTTTTTGATTGCCCCGGTTGTTATTCAACCGGGGCTTTTTATAAATAACCGAAGCATTGATTGATGAAACGACGTTTGTTTTTTGCGGTTGCACTTATATTTATCTCTTTGATTGTGTATACGGTAGTTGTTGCTTCGGGCATCGAACCACCTCATCAAGAGATTACTGAGGCACGTAAAAAACTAGCTGTTGCCAATGTGTTACGCTCACCCCGATATGCGCGTGAGTCGTACAAGGTTGCGAGTAGTTATTACGATTCTGCAATGTATTACTGGCAACAGGAGAATCAACGATTTTTTCTTTTTCGCGACTACGAAAGAGCACGAGTGCTTGCCCTGGAGGCATTTGATTATGCTGAAACTGCCATACACAAAACCCGAAATGCAATTTCCAGCTCCGAAGAGCTACTGGGTGTCAGAGTATCTTCTCTTCAGGAACAACTCAACGATTTTGAAAAAAAATACGACAAATTTCCATTCGAACGAAAGGATAGAAAAAACTTGGTGAAATGCAACCTTCTTTTGCACGAAGGCATTTTGCTATACGAAAAGGCCGATTATCATGCCTGCAAAGTGAAACTTGATGCCGCACAAAAAATCTTTGATGAACTGAACGGATTTTACAAATTTGAGATTGAAGCCTATTTCGAAAATTATTCGCAATGGAAAAAATGGGTCAACCAAACCATTTCTTATTCGAGACGAAACAAAACAACATGCATTATTGTAGACAAAATTGCTCGCAAGTGTTTTGTTTACAAGAATGGTCGTGAAATACAACAATACGATGTAGAGCTGGGCCCAAACTGGGTAGGAACAAAAATTCAACAAGGCGATAAAAAAACTCCTGAGGGGCATTATAAAATAGTAAAAAAATTAACCAACGGCTCAACCATATACCACAAGGCACTTTTGCTCGATTACCCCAATGAGGATGATCAGAAAAGGTTTTTAGAAAACAAAAAGAATGGAACGGTGCCAAAGGGTGCAAAAATTGGAAATCTTATAGAAATTCATGGGAATGGTGGCAAAGGGGCTGATTGGACAAATGGTTGTGTGGCTCTGACCGATTCCGAAATGGATAAACTGTTTGCGACTTGCAGCGAGGGTACAAAAGTCACAATTGTTGGTTCAATGAAACCACTGAAAGAGATTTTTCCCAAGGAACAATTAAACGAGGAATAGATATGACAGAAGCAGATTTGAAGGCGTTGTTATTAAATTGGGCTAAAAAAGGATTGGAAAAGATTAAGGGATTTTTTCTTGTAGTGTGGAATGGAATTAAAAGGTTTCTGCTTGCCATTTATAAACCTGTTTTGGTATTAGTGGTTCTGGTTTCGGTTCCTCTACTGGTGAGAAATATACTCTTGCAAGCGCCTTTTGAGAAAAGTGTAACTGTGCTGACCGAACAGGATAAAATTGATAAAGCCAAAAAATCAATAAGCAAAGAGATAGCAAAAATCGATAAAAAACTTGCCTCGAAGGTGCCACGTTCTTACTATTTGGTAATCAACAGTTCTTCGAACGAATTTGTTTTGTACAAGGGAAATGCCCAATTGAAAAAGGATAAATGTTCAACCGGAAGCTATGTACTTTTAAAAGCCGGCGATCAGCAGCAATGGATGTTTAAAACACCAAAGGGCGAATTCCGGATTCATGGAAAAACGACTTCGCCGGTATGGAAAAAGCCAGACTGGGCTTTTGTGGAGGAAGGAATGCCAGTTCCATCGGCTAATCATCATACACGCTTCGAATATGGGGTTCTTGGCGATTATGCCCTGAGCCTTGGACAAGGCTACCTGATTCATGGCACATTGTATCAACGATTTCTCGGTCTTCCGGTTACTCACGGATGTATCCGGTTAAACGACGAGAATCTGAAACTGATATACAATTCAATGGCTGTAGGTTCGAAAGTATATATATATTAAAAAATTAACTTCGACGATATGAAAGGCAACCTCTGGCGAATTATAATTCGATGGTTTTTGGTTTTATTTGTGCTTGTGCTATTCTCTTTCCTTATTAGTCTTGCAATAGCTCCCCTGCATAAGAAAGCTTCTCTTGAAGGTTTAGTAAATTCTGATTCGATTCTTGTAACAGGCTTCGACAGCATTCTGAATCATCAGGATATTACTCCATTGCTAAAGGAAAGAGTTTACAAAGAAGCATTGCTAAAACTTGCCGAAAACGATTCCATTCAACTGGTAATCAATCTCCCTGACAGTACTGTCTGCTTGTATATCAAAGGGGTTAAGATTCACGAAAGCAAAGCCTTGAAAATAAAACGTGATGCACTGCTGGACAAGGTATCGAATCTACAGTATGCCTGGTTATTTAATGAGCCTATTGCCATACAAACCCAGTTTGCAACCATTGTGAAAGAACCCATAGTAGAAAGGCAGGCGCCTAAAGATACCATTGAAGCAGCAGCCAACGCTTATCAACCCGATACCTTGGTGCAAAAACCGGCTTTTCTTCTTATGGAACTTAATTATGGAATCCGGGTAATTCTGGAACAGGATAGGAGAGTGAGCTTTGAAGATAAGTGGGAGCATTTCAAGTTTTACTCGCACATTATCCACAACGATGTTCAGTTTGGACTGAATAACTTCATGAAGATACAAAAGCACGATTTCTATCCAACACTTACTTTGGAAATCCCAATGGATGAACTTCGTGCCATTTATCGCGCTCTTCCTACTCAATCTTGGGTGGTGATCCGATTGTAACTAAAATGGGTATTGAATAGCAATTTTTATGTTTTCTTGAACAATTTGTAAACCTCTCAAAAATTTGCCTCCATTGAGCTAGTTTAAGCAAGCAGGTATGTGATGTATCCAATGTAGCCTAGTAGCAGGATGCCCGACTCCCATCGGTCGAGTTTGTGTCTTTTTCCGCTAAACATAAATAGAAAGAGCACAATGGTAGCAACACTCAGTAACAAGATATCGAAATTAAACGATGGATTGTATCGGATTGGCCTAATGAGTGCGCTTATACCCAGAATAAAGAAAATATTGAAGATATTAGAACCGATGACATTGCCTATGGCAATGTCGCTTTTCTTGCGGATGGCAGCCACAACAGAAGTTACCAATTCGGGCAGGGAGGTGCCGGCTGAAATAATGGTGACACCTATGAGCTTTTCGCTGGCACCTAAATACTGAGCGATTTTCACTGCGCTGTCTACCACTAGTTTACTTCCAACTACTAGAAAGGCAAGGCCAATAAGAATCAATAAACCGGCTATAGATGGTTTTATCTTTTTGACATCTGAGTCGTAGGTTACTTTGTTTTTTTTTATGTCGCGAAAAATATAAAACATAAAAAAAGCAAAGCTTATTAGCAGAATCGCAGCCTCTATGCGGTCAATCATCTTAATTTCATTCGGATAGAAGGCGATATTTGCTAAAATTAGAATCATCACAGCGGCCAGTAACGAAAAGGGTATTTCGTTCCAAATCGTTTTTATATTCACTATAAGAGGAAATACAAGACCTGATATACCTAAAATGAACATGAGATTAAAAATGTTACTTCCCACGATATTTCCCATGGTAATGTCGGAATAGCCTTTTATCGATGAGATAATATTCACAACCAGTTCGGGTGATGATGTGCCAAAGGCGACAATGGTTAAGCCAATAATCAATTCCGAAACTTTATAATGTCTGGCAATGGAAACGGAGCCATTCACAAGCCAATCTGCCCCTTTTATTAAAACTGCAAATCCAATTGATAAAAGAATGAATTGAAGTACCATTGCTTTCGATTTTTATTTAAACTACCTATTGCCAATTTCCATGAAGATGTTTATACAAAAAACATCATTCACAGCTGCGCAATTGAACATTGAGCAAATATAGTAAAATCAAACTTGAATGGTTTTATACATAAAGTTGATTTTTTTTGTTTAAAAGAGAGCATTTAACAAAGTGAGGGCATACCTTTCAGCATGCCCCCAACTTCAACCTAACTTAAAAAACAGTTTAACTGTAAACCTGAACTACGAATATTTTATTCCGATGCCAGTACCAGCGCCCATTTAGGTTGAATTTCAAGCGCCAATTGGCCGTCCTTTGCCTTACTGCTGCCACCATTTAAGAGATCGTTGTATGTTTTATCGGTTGCCAGGGCAGTTTGAATTTTTACCGGCTCTGAAGAATTATTGAATGCTACGATTGTTTGTTTGCCCTGATACTCGCGGCTGAAAACATAAACATCCATAGCATTGTCGGTTAACAAGGTTTCAAAGCTGCCCAGTTGCAATTCTTTTCGGCTGTTGCGTATGGCAATCAGTTTATTGTAATGGTTAAACAGATCATTATTCACTTCCACCTTCTCAGCTGCCCGTGTTGTTCCATCGGGGTTATAGACCTCATCGTCATAATTAAACTCGGGCCAGATCATGGGTTTGCGGCAGTCTGGGTCGTTACCGCCCCACATACCCACTTCTTCGCCATAATATACCATGGGTGCTCCTACATAAGTCATCTGCATAATCACCAACAGTTTTTGCAATTGATAATCTTCTGCAGTTGGCTTACTCACATTGTAGAAAGGATTCGATCCTACCTGCGATTTGCCATAATAGTTGCCCCAGTCTCGATAATTCCAAATTCCACGGTTGACAATGTGCGAGGCTAAGCGGTTGGCATCATGACTTCCATAAAGGTTTTGAAGTACATAGGCAACTCCTGAGGGGTACATATCACGCATTTCTTTGAGCTTTTGGTCGAATTCCGAAGCCGAGATACGCATGCTATCGGGGTTAATAAAATACTCCATGCAGGTAAAGGCAAAATTATAGTTCATTTCCCCGTCAAACTCATCGCCTTGCAGATAAGCTTTCACTACTTCTGGTTTGTCCACAATTTCGGCAGTAAGGTATGCTGTCGGATTGATAGAGCGCACATGCTTTCTCCAATCTTTCCAGAAATTATGCGACACACAGAAAGCTACATCGAGCCTCCAACCGTCGATACCGTTTTCTATGCCCTGGCCTTTAGGATTCATCCAACGCTCTGTGGCAGCAAAAATGTATTCTTTTGGTCCTTTTACGATGCCGCTGCTGTCTTCTTTCAACTCGGGCAGCGACTGCACGCCAAACCAACCATTGAATGCAAATTTTTCGCCTGTACTGTCATTGTTCCAGCTTTTTATGATAAACCAGTCTTTGTAAGGTGAGTCTTGTTGTTTTTCTACTACATCCTTAAAAGCAAAACTGTTGATGCCCATGTGATTGAACACACCGTCGAATATCACCCGCATTCCTCGCTTATGTGCTTCCTGAATCATTTTAAGTGCCAGCTCGTCGGCACTGGTCCATACCCAGGTCGATGGGTCGATGGGGTTTTCAGTCTTCATTAGCTCGCGGTCACTTTTAGGGTCGGGGCCAAAATTCGGGTCGATATGGTGATAACTGGCACCATCGTATTTGTGCAGCGAAGGAGCATCGAACAAAGGATTAAAATAAATGGCAGTAATTCCAAAATCCTTCAGGTAATCAAGTTTCTCGATTATGCCCTGAATATCGCCCCCGTAGCGTCGGCGCAGCTGATAACGGTAAAGTGGCACTTTTTTGTTTTGCAATTCATAAGGCTTGAGTTCATACCAGTCGCTGGTCCATGGGTGAATCTGCCAGAACTCCGGAAGCTCCTGCGGATCGGCACCGGCAATGTCATCAACAGTAGGGTCGTTGGTTGTATCACCATTGTAAAACCTCTCAGGAAATATCTGATACCAGACCACTTCTTTTGCCCAGCGGGGAACAAATTCATCATGATCAAAGTCGGGATTTGAATCTGCATTGATATTCCCCTGGCAATTACTTAGCAAAAAGCTAACAGCGACAATAATAAAAGCGTACAGTTTATTCATCGATTTAGTATGAGTTGAATTGAACCTTAAGATTATACTTTACCTTAATGGAAGCAAATGTAAATTGGATTGAATGAAATGTCCAGAAACAAAACCCGAATATTAATCACTGTCTATTTTTCAATCAACACCTTGTTTTATAAAGTGTCTATAATCAATTAAATACAAAATATTATGCTCGAAGTTTGTTGTTCTCAGATATAGACCCATTCAATGCCTGCCGCGCTATTTTATGGAAAGAAATAGTTCGGATCACTATTGTCCGGTAAATTGTCAAAAATGATGATATGTATTATCTATTAGATTTTACTGACTGAAAATAAGCAAGTTATAATTAAGGTAAAAATATTTTTTTGTTTTATTCTGATGCCCCTGGCTTAAGCCAGGGGTAATTGATGTAACACTGATTAATGGCTTTAGCCCAACTGTCGAAAAATTAACCGGACAATAGTGTTTCGGATTCAAAATTATAATGTAGCAAAAGTCATTGCCATAATTTTTCTGGAATAGATACTTTCAAAAACCCTATGAGTGGAAATCTTCAAAAAGATTTAACCTCAAATAGTATTAGTGTAACTATCTTTCAACTTAAATTAGAACCGTTTGTTAATTTGTTGTATAAAAAAACGAAAACATTAAACAAACTACATGGCAAAAATAGCAGTAATAGGTGCAGGATTCTCCGGATTGTCGGCTGCTTCTTACCTTGCAAAAACCGGTCACGAAGTAACAGTTTATGAAAAAAATGAAGGTATAGGCGGCAGGGCACGGCAGCTAAAAGTTGATGGCTTTACTTTCGATATGGGTCCATCGTGGTATTGGATGCCCGATGTCATCGAACGTTTTTTTAATGATTTTGGAAAATCGGCGTCGGACTATTATCAATTAGAGCGCCTCGATCCGGGTTACGAAGTCTATTTTGGTGTTGAAGACTCCATTAAAATAAGTGCCAGCAAAGAGAAGATTTTTGCAGCATTCGAGAAAGAAGAGTACGGCAGTAGCAGGTTCCTGAAGAAGTTCCTCGACGATTCGGCATTTAATTACCAGGCTGCCATGAGCAGTGTAGTGTATAAACCCGGTAAATCGCCTCTCGAGCTTGTTACCTGGGCAACGGTAAAGCGAATAAGACAGTTTTTTACTTCCATCAGTGGAGTTGTGCGCAAGCACATTAAAAGCGAAAAGCTTGCCCAAATTCTGGAGTTTCCGGTCTTGTTTCTGGGTGCCAAGCCCGAAAAAACACCAGCTTTTTATTGCCTTATGAATCATGCCGACATGAACCTTGGCACCTGGTACATCAAAGGAGGTTTTTTCGAATTGGTGAAGGCCATGGCTTCACTGGCTGAGAGTTTAGGTGTTAAAATTGAAACAAACAGTCCTGTTTCGGAAATATTGCTGGAACAACGCTCCATTAAGGGCATTCTGGTAAATGGAAAAAAAAGAGAAGTTGATTTTGTGATATCCAGTGCCGATTACCACCATACCGAAATGATGCTCGACAAAAAATTGCGCAACTATTCCGATCGATACTGGAAAAGCCGTGTAATGGCACCATCCGCGTTACTGTTTTATGTAGGTTTCGACCGGAAAATAAAAAATGTGTCGCACCACACACTTTTTTTTGACACCAGTTTTAAAGAGCACGCTTCCAAGATATATGACAATCCAGGATGGCCGGAAAAGCCACTTTTTTATGCTAGCTTTACAAGTATTACCGATACCTCTGTAGCCCCGGAAGGAAAAGAAAATGCGGTTTTTTTAATTCCTCTGGCTCCTGGAATTGATGACACACCTGAATTGCGCGACAAGTATTTTGATCAGATAATAAACAGGATGGAGAAAATGATTAAACAAAACATTAGCGATGCTGTTATTCTGAAAAAATCGTATTGTATATCCGATTTTGAGCGCGATTACAATGCATTCAGAGGCAATGCCTATGGTTTGGCCAACATATTATTGCAGACCGGATTTTTGAAGCCCAGACTCGAAAGTAAAAAAATCCGAAACCTCATGTACACTGGTCAACTTTCTGTTCCGGGTCCAGGGGTGCCTCCTTCGCTCATTTCGGGTAAAATTGCAGCTGAGCTTGTGTTGTCGAAACTTAAAAAACTGAACTCATGACAGGCTTCTACGACGAGGTTACCTATAAAATAAGCAAATTGGTTACCAACAGTTACAGCACTTCTTTTTCCTTGGGCGTTTCCTTACTCGATCCCATTATACGGAATGATATTTTTAGCATCTATGGTTTTGTGAGGTTTGCCGATGAGATTGTAGATACTTTTCATGATACAAACAAAGAAAAGCTATTAAATGATTTTGAAGCAAGTTATTACCTTGCTTACCGCGAGGGAATCAGCCTCAATCCAATATTGCATTCCTTTCAGCTTACAGTGAAAAAATACCAGATTGACGACGCACTTATTCAGGCATTTTTAAAAAGCATGCGCTACGATTTACACAAAAAAGAATACGACGAGAAAGGAATTATTGAATACATCTATGGTTCGGCCGATGTAGTTGGCCTTATGTGCTTAAAGGTTTTTGTTTATGGCGACGAACAAAAATACAATGAACTTAAACCCTTTGCGATGCGTCTGGGATCGGCTTTTCAAAAAGTCAATTTCTTACGCGACCTCAACAACGATGTTACCGAATTGCAACGAACCTATTTTCCTATTTTGAGGCAAAAAAGCCTCAACCACGAAACTCTTAAAAACATTATCGATGACATTACTAAGGATTTTGAAGAGGCTCGTCTGGGGATTCTGAAGCTGCCAAAATCTTCACGTACTGGTGTATACACTGCCTACCTCTATTACCTTTCGTTATTGCGCAAAATAAAACGTACTAAGCCCAAACACATTATGGAAAGCCGTATTCGTATTTCTAACTTCCATAAAATACTATTGCTTAACCAGGCTTATTTTTCGGTAAAGGCCAATTTAGTCTGATAATACAAACCCATCGAAATATGAGTCTTTATCTGCTAATTGAAATAATTGCTATTGCTGTGCCACTGGCTTTAAGTTTTGAGAATAACTTGCAGCTATACAAACGATGGATTTTTGTTTTTGCTGCCATCGTATTAAGCATGATTCCCTTTTTAATTTGGGATATAATTTTTGCATACAGAGGAGTTTGGGGTTTTAATCCTGATTATCATTTAAATGTACTTCTTCTAAAACTTCCCCTCGAAGAGTGGTTGTTCTTTGTTATTGTACCTTACTGTTGCATTTTTACCTATTATGTCTTTAAATTTCACTTTCCAAAGTATCATCTCAATGAAAAAATCGCCAGGCAGATAGGTTATGCCCTTATTTTTCCGGCAATTGCATTGGCTGTTGTATATTTCGACAGAAGCTACACCGCAGTGAATCTATTATTCTTTGCGCTGGTAAGTCTGGTAAGCCTCCGTTGGCACTCCGAACTATTTGGTCGGTTTTTATTGGTTTTTCCAGTATTGTGTGTACCCTTTACCCTAATGAATGGCATACTCACCGGAACTGGGATTGAGGGTGAAATTGTCTGGTATAACAGTCAGGAAATCATAGGATGGAGATTTGGCACTATTCCATTCGAAGATTTCTTTTTTGCTTTTAGCCTTATTTTGTTGAACCTGTTTTTGCTTGAAAAACTCGAAAAGCGTTTCAAAAAAACTACTCCACAATGAAAGTAGCTGTAATAGGTTCAGGAATTGGTGGATTAGCCATCGCCATCCGTCTGGCAATTAAAGGCCATCAGGTGGATGTCTTTGAGAAGAATTCCTATCCGGGGGGCAAACTCAACGAAATAAGAACAAATGGTTATCGTTTCGATACAGGCCCTTCGCTATTTACATTACCGCAATTACTAGACGAAATACAAGAACTTTCCGGAATTGAAAAGGTCCAGAGGCTTGCTTATGAAAAGCTCGATATAGTATGCAAATACTTCTATCCAAACGGGAAACAGATCAATGCTTATGCCGATCCGGAGCGTTTTGCACACGAATGCGAACAACAAGTAGGCGAGAAGCCCGAGAATATTTTACGGCATCTCAGTAAGGTGGAGGTGTTATACCGTCAGACAGCGCCTATATTTCTGTTTAATTCGCTGCACAGATGGCGCAATTATTTTCAGATGAATGTGCTTAAAGCGGTTTTGCGTTTCGATCGGGTCAATCTTTTCAGCACCATGCATTCAGTGAACAAAAGACGATTTCACAGCCCCGAAGTGGTTCAATTGTTCGACCGATATGGTACTTACAACGGTTCCGACCCATACCGGGCACCTGCTACCCTTAATGTAATCGGTCATTTGGAGAATAACATGGGGGCTTATTTTCCTTCAGAAGGTATGTATGCCATCGCAAAGCATCTTTTTAAAATTGCCACAGATAAAGGGGTTCGTTTTCATTTTAATACACTTGTAAGCCGTTTGCATACAAAAGGGAAAAGGATTACCGCCATACAGGCTAATGATTTGGAATTACCATTTGACCTGGTTTGCTCCGATAGCGATGTGAGTTACCTGGCCGATAACATGCTTCGCCATCCTCTAAGAAAAAGGCTTGCTAGAATGGAACCATCTTCATCAGCACTGATTTTTTACTGGGGCGTTCGCAAAGAATTTCCTGAACTCGATTTGCACAATATCATTTTTAGCAGGCATTACAGAGAAGAATTCCAAGCTTATTTTAAAGAGAAAACCATTATTTACGACCCGACAGTCTACATTTTTATAAGTTCTAAAGTTGTTAAAAACGATGCTCCCAAAGGCTGCGAAAACTGGTTTGTGATGGTGAATGCACCTGTAGTGTCGGGTCAGGATTGGCCTAAGCTGATTGATGAAACACGCAAACGGGTGGTTGAAAAAATAAATAAGATTCTTCATACTGATATTAACTCTCTGATCGAGACAGAAGAGGTATTAAGTCCGGTTACCATCGAAAGCAAAACGCTGAGCAAAGGTGGAGCCTTGTATGGGCATTCCGGAAATTCTAAGCTAGCTGCAATTTTGCGCCACCCAAATTTTTTAAACAAATTCAGAAATCTGTACTTTGTGGGTGGCAGTGTGCATCCGGGGGGTGGAATACCACTATGTCTGGCAAGTGCCCGAATTGTCGATTCTGAAATACCAGCAGCCCAATGAAAAAGCTAATCTACTTAATCAGTAGCGCTGGATTGCCTTACACTTTCGTTTTCTTTTATTTGGTAGGAATTACATTGTTTGTTGTACCTCCTTTAAAAGCTTTGTTTTTTTATAGTATTCCTTTTTCGCTTTTGTTGGCGTTTTTTGCTCTGCTATATACACATAAGAATCGCACATCGAAATTCTGGCTGGCGTTTTTGCTCATACCCATTTTAGGAATTGTAGTTGAAATTGTAGGCGTGCACACAGGGCTAATTTTTGGCACTTATACCTACCATCAATCGCTTGGCTTGAAACTGGCTGATGTGCCATTACTTATAGGAATTAATTGGATGCTGCTGGTGTATTGCTCCAATGCCATGATGGTGAAATTCTCTCAAAACAAGTCGGTGATTGTTTTGGGCGCTTCTTTACTGATGGTTTGCTACGACCTGATTCTGGAATTTGCAGCCCCTGCCATGCAAATGTGGTCTTTTGACAGGCCTTATCCACCTTTACTGAACTTTGTAGGTTGGTTTATAACTTCATTGGTTTTTCAAATCATATTGGTTTTCTTGAAAGTCGACACAAAGAACAATTTTGCCAGAATCCTTTTTCTGATTCAGATTGTATTTCTATCCTTAATTGTCTTTGCTGACTTGATAGTAGGCTAAAACTCATGTTATGCAAAGAATGAAATTCAGATTTCCGCTTTTATTTATACTTCTTGCTTTATTTGCTACCAACACCTTTGGTCAGAATGATTACAATGATGAATTATTCAGAGCTTACCTTTCTAAAGACCGCGATTTGTGGCTGGCAACCATAAAAAGTCAGGAATTATCAAAAACAAAAAACACTTTCAATAACCAACTTGCACTTATCAATAGCTATTATGGCTACGTAGGCTGGTTGCTTGCCGAAAAAAAAACGGATCAGGCAGAGCTTTACCTCGACAAAGGATGGGATCTTTTAGAACAATTGAGTGGAAAGTATCCTGAAAATGCTACCCTAATGGCCTATCAGGGCGCCTGGCTCGGATTCGAGATTACAATGAATTCTCTGAAAACAGTATACCTTGGGCCTAAAAGCATGAAATTCATCAACCAATCGCTTGAAAAAGATCCCGACAATATACAAGGCCTGATAGAAAAGGGAAATGCCTATTATTTTATGCCTGCCAGTTTTGGAGGCGATAAGCTAAAAACTCTCCAACTTTTCAAACAAGCTCTTTCACTTATGAAGAGCAGCCTTCAACATCAAACTAACTGGCAGTACCTTCAGCTTCAGGCCAGGGTAGGAATAATCTTAAGCGAAACAGGTCAAAACCAGAAAGCAATCGAGCATTATCAATCGCTGCTAAAATCATATCCTGATTTTATTTGGGTGCGCGATGAATTGTACCCCGACTTACTCAGCAAGATGTCTCCATCACAGTAAAAAGTCTTTTTGAGTTTACTCTTTGATTTTCGTAAAAACAATCTACTTTTGATGCCGTTTCAGGTTTTTGTGTGCCGCAAGGGTAAATCCAAAGTCTTTTTTGGCATGTTAAAAGTCAGGATGACGTTTTTACCGTTTGTTTACATTTGTTTTTAATAAAATATTCATCGCTAAATCGACGAAGTATTATGAAGTATACTATGTTAAGCAAACAGCACGAGCAGCTGGGAGCAAAGATGACGCCCTTTGCCGGATATTATATGCCACTTGAATATTCGGGAGTAATTAAAGAACACATGGCTGTACGCGATGCTGCTGGTATTTTTGATGTTTCGCACATGGGCGAGTTCTGGATTAAAGGTGCGGGAGCATTGCCTCTGCTTCAGAAAATCACCACCAACGATGTATCGAAACTGGCGTTGGGTCAGGCACAGTATACATGCATGCCCAACGGAAAGGGTGGCATTGTCGACGACCTGATTATCTACCACTTTGAGCAGGATAAATACATGGCTGTTGTCAATGCAGCCAACCTCGATAAAGACTGGAACTGGATGAACGAGCACAATACTTTTGGTGCCGAGCTGGAGAATGCTTCCGACCAGATCTCCTTGATAGCATTGCAAGGTCCCATGGCAAGGCAGATATTACAGCAGCTCACTACTTGTAGCCTCGATGGAATAGAGAGTTTTCATTTTAGCGTTGGTCCCGTGGCAGGAGCAGCTGAGGTAATTATTTCTGCTACAGGATACACTGGTGCAGGTGGGTACGAACTATATTGTTACAACGCCGATGCCGCAAAAATCTGGGAAGCACTTTTTACGGCAGGTCAGGAGTTTGGTCTTCAACCGGCTGGACTGGCTGCCCGCGATACCCTTAGGCTCGAAATGGGCTATTGCCTTTATGGAAATGATATAGACGATACCACTTCGCCTATAGAGGCTGGTCTTGGTTGGATTGTAAAGTTTGCAGAGAATAAAAACTTCATTGACCGGGAATTGCTTGCAAAACAGAAAAAAGAGGGTGTGTCGCGCAAACTTGTCGGCATAGAACTAATCGACCGGGGAATTCCACGACACGGATATCCTCTTGTTGATAAAAATGGTCAATCAATAGGAGTAGTTACATCGGGCACCATGTCGCCTATTCTTGAAAAAGGAATAGGCATGGCTTATATCGACAGCAACCATTCTGGCACAGGCAATACTGTTTTTGTACAGGTGCGCAACAAGAATCTCGAAGCCATGGTCGTAAAACTACCATTCATTTAATCAATCAGGTCTCATGTCTCCAAAAAGAAATATCGAAGTTTGTTTCACACCGGCTTCTTACGAAGTGTTTAAAAAAGATTCGGCCATTGTAGTGGTGGTTGATATTCTGAGGGCAACCTCGGCCATTGTCACTGCTTTTATGAATGGGGTCGACCGTATCATGCCGGTTGCTACACTCGAAGAAGCTCAGGAACTAAAAGACCTTGGGTACATGGTGGCTGCCGAGCGTGATGGCATCGTGCGTGATTTTGCCGATTTCGGCAATTCGCCCTATAATTTTACACCTGAAAGAGTAAAAGGAAAAGATATTGTATACAGCACCACCAATGGCACACGTTGTATCATGATGGCAAGCCATAGTTACCGTGTTCTCATTGGATCCTATCTGAATCAGCAGGCATTGGCCGATTTTGTAATAAACGAAAATCGCGACCTGATTATTCTCTGTGCTGGATGGAAAAGTAAATTCAACATCGAAGACAGTTTGTTTGCCGGTTCGCTTGCTAAGATTATGTTGCAGCACCCCGACTACTATACCGATTGTGATTCGACCCAAGCGGCTATCGATTTATGGGAACTGGCGAGCAAAGACCTTATGGCCTACATTGGCAAAAGTGCACAGCGTCATCGTCTGGCTAAAAACGGCCTCGATGATGTAATTGAATATTGCCATACACCTGATCTTACGCGCATTATTCCTGCCTTAAAAGAGAACTACATTGTTGACGTGTCGCGGTTGTAATTCTGTTTACAAACTGTTTGTAACTTTTATACCGATATTGTTATTCAAATAACATTGTTCGCCCTAATTATTTTATAACTTTACATCTCCAATTACAAGTTGTTAATGAGTTAACAATAAAAACAAATCTTTATGAAGAAACACAATTTTAACGCAGGGCCATCTATTCTTTCCGAATATGCTATTCAGGAAACAGCCAAAGGAGTATTAAACCTTAACGGCAGTGGGCTTTCCATTCTGGAAGTGTCGCACCGATCGAAAGAGTTTATTGCTATTATGGATGAGGCTGTAAACCTGGTGCGCGAACTACTTGATGTACCACAAAGCCATTCGGTAGTGTTTCTTCACGGTGGTGCTAGTTTGCAATTCTGTATGGTGCCTTATAACTTACTTAGTAAAAAGGCTGCCTATCTCGATACTGGAGAATGGGCTTCGAAAGCAATTAAAGAAGCCAAACTATTTGGTGATGTAGAAGTGGTGGCTTCCTCGAAAGATAAAACCTATAACTACATTCCCAAAAATTTCGTGATTCCTACCGATGCGGATTATTTCCACATTACAACCAACAACACAATATTCGGTACAGAAATTAAGAAAGATTTGGATGTATCCATTCCACTTGTCGCAGACGCTTCGTCGGATATTATGAGTCGTCCTTTCGATATTTCGAAATATGCCATCTTATATGCTGGTGCGCAGAAAAATATAGGACCCGCCGGAGTGTCGTTGGCCATTGTCCGTAACGATGTTTTGGGCAAAGTTGAACGCAGTATTCCTACGATGCTTAATTACAAAACCCATATCGACCAGGGATCGATGTTTAATACTCCATCGTGCCTACCGGTCTATTCGTCCATGTTGAACCTTCGCTGGCTTAAAAATGAAGGTGGTTTACAGGCAGCATACAAAAGGAATTTAGCCAAGGCCAACCTGCTCTATGACGAAATCGAACGGAACAAAGTTTTTGTTGCCACAGTGCCCAATGCCGAAGACCGCTCGATTATGAATGTAACCTTTGTGATGGCATCCGAATACGCAGAAAAAGAAGCCGAATTCCTTGCGCTTGCTACTTCTAAAGGTATTGATGGAATTAAAGGACATCGTTCTGTGGGAGGATTCAGGGCATCTATTTACAATGCAATGCCTATCAGCAGCGTGCAGGTATTGGTAGATGCGATGAAAGAATTTGAAGCCAAGTTATAATCGATTAACCCGTAAAGTAATGACAAAAGTACTTTTAGCAACCGATAAACCTTTTGCAGCCTCAGCTGTAGATGGAATAAAAGAAATATGCAGCGATGCCGGTTATGAACTGGTTATGCTCGAAAAATACAAATCGAAAGAGGAGTTATTAGCCGCCGTAAAAAATGTAGATGCCATGATCGTTCGCAGCGACATTGTCGATAAAGATGTGATTGCTTCGGCCTCGCAGCTTAAAATAGTTGTGCGTGCCGGTGCTGGTTACGATAACATTGACCTGGCGGCAGCTTCAGCAAAAAATGTAGTAGTAATGAACACCCCCGGTCAAAACTCCAACGCAGTGGCAGAACTGGGAATAGGCATGCTTATTTATTTAAACCGGAACGGATTTAACGGTAGTTCCGGAACTGAATTGCGCAGCAAAAAGTTGGGTCTGCATGCTTATGGTCATATCGGAAAAATTATGGCTCAGATCGGTAAGGGTCTTGGCATGAAAGTGTATGCCCATGATCCTTTTGTAGATCGAGTAATTATTGAGAATGATGGAGTTGTATGTGAAGAAAACGTATCTGACTTGTACAGAAAATGTCAATATATCGCTGTAAACCTCCCTGCCACCGAAAAAACTAAAGGATTTATCGATAGCGATCTCCTGATGTTAATGCCAGAAGGGGCTACCTTGCTCAATACCGCGCGAAAAGAGATTGTTAACGAGGCCGATTTGTTACGTATGTTTGCCGACCGGAAAGACTTCAGGTATGTAACCGATGTGGCTCCTGACTGTAGTGCTGAACTTGAAGCAAAATACCAGGGTCGCTATTTTGCTACCCCAAAAAAAATGGGTGCCCAAACCGAAGAGGCTAATATCAATGCAGGACTGGCAGCTGCCAGGCAAATAGTGTCTTTTATTGCAAATGGCGATACCACCTACAAGGTTAATAAATAATCAGCCCTAAATTACTTTTGCTTTTTTGGCCAGATAGCATTTTTGCCCGGTAATTCAGACGTTTTTTCGTCAAATTACCGGGTATTGCTTTTTATCATCCTATATTAGTGTGCTTTTTATTTAATTTTCACCTGCATAATATTTTTATTCATGGCTAAAGTAAAACCATTTAAAGGACTACGTCCGCCGGTAAAGATTGCAGCTGACCTTGCATGTCTGCCTTATGATGTAATGAACAGCAGTGAGGCTACGGCTATGGCGAAAGGTAAAGATTGTTCGCTTTTGCATGTAACAAGAGCCGAGATTGATTGTCCACCAGGAACAGATATACACTCCGTTGAAGTATATGAAAAATCGGTCGAAAGCTTTAAACTATTTTTAAAAAATGGATGGCTGGTGCAGGATCCGGAACCCAGATTCTATATCTATGCACAAACCATGAACAAGCATACACAGTATGGTATTGTAGGCTGCGCAAGTTGCGAGGATTACGAAAAGGGAGTGATAAAAAAACATGAACTAACCAGACCCGATAAAGAGGAGGACCGGATGATTCTAACCCGACATCTGAGCGCTAATGTCGAACCTGTATTTTTTTCTTATAAAGCAGTACCTGAAATTGATGCCATTGTAGAGGAAGTTGTTCTCACACAGAAGGCTGAATATAGTTTTATTGCGGAAGATGGTTTTGGGCATCAGTTCTGGGTAATCAATGAAGAAAGTAAAAACAAGCAAATTGAACGCCTGTTTCAAGAAAAAGTTCCATCGACCTATGTAGCCGACGGACATCATCGTACAGCAGCTGCAGCGCGCATTGGAGCCGAACGTGCAGCAGCTAATCCCAATCACACAGGTTCCGAGGAGTATAATTTTTTCATGGCCGTACACTTCCCCGATAATCAATTGAATATTATTGATTATAACCGTTTGGTGAAGGATCTGAATGGGCTTACTGTTCAGGAGTTTATCCATGCACTAAAGTCAGGATTTAAGATTGAGAAAATGGGTTTAGAAGTATTTAAGCCAGCCCGATTGCACGAAATTGCTATGTATGTCGAAGGAAACTGGTACTCGCTTCAGGCCAAAGAAGGCACTTTTAACGATGAGGATGTAATCGATTGTTTGGATGTGACTTTGTTATCTAAAATGATTCTCGATCCGATATTGGGTATCAAAGACCTTCGAAACTCCAGGCGAATTGATTTTGTAGGTGGTATTCGCGGATTGAAAGTTCTTCAGGAACGGGTCGACAACGGAGAAATGATAATAGCTTTTGCCCTGTTCCCAGTGAGTATGAAGCAGCTGATTGATATTGCCGACTCGGGCAACATTATGCCACCCAAAACCACCTGGTTCGAACCCAAACTTCGGAGTGGGCTGGTAATTCATCTGCTTGATTAATGGTATTTACATGATTTTTTCAATTAGCAAGATAAATAGAACAACCTCTGTAAGTAACAGGCTTTTTATAATAGCTTCTTTTAATTCAATCTAAATAATAAGGGATTTTGGCCTGCGGCAGGTAAAAAGTTTTGAAAACCAGTTTTTTTTTGCTTATTTGACCGAAATAATCATGTTTAATAATACCTAAATATTAAGTTTTATGCTCACACCCAAAGACCTTGAGGCCTACGGAATAAAGAATGTTTCAGAAGTAGTGCATAACCCTTCATTTGATGTGCTTTATGAGGAAGAATTAAAACCCGGACTGGAAGGATATGAAAAGGGATATCCTACTGAACTTGGTGCTGTTAACGTGATGACAGGTGTATTTACCGGTCGCTCCCCTAAAGATAAATACATTGTAATGGACGATACCACCAGGGATACTATCTGGTGGACCAACCCGGTTTCGCCCAACGATAATAAACCTGTATCGAAAGAGGTATGGCAGGAATTGAAAGAAAACTCGGCGAAACAACTTTCGGGGAAAAGACTCTTTATTGTCGACACATTTTGTGGAGCCAATGCCGATAGTCGATTGAAAGTACGCTTTATTATGGAGGTGGCCTGGCAGGCTCACTTTGTAACCAACATGTTTATAAGGCCCACACAGGAAGAATTAAAAAGTTATGGAAACCCTGATTTTGTTGTGCTTAATGCATCAAAAACTACCAATAGCAAGTATAAAGAACATAGCTTGAACTCGGAAGTATACACCGTATTTAACCTTACCGAGCGCATGCAGGTAATTGGCGGATCGTGGTATGGTGGCGAAATGAAAAAAGGTATTTTTGCCATGATGAATTATTTTCTTCCGCTCAACGGTATGGCTTCGATGCACTGTTCTGCTAATAAAGGTAAAACGGGAGATGTGGCGATCTTTTTTGGCTTATCGGGGACAGGTAAAACTACCTTGTCTACAGATCCGAATCGCGAGTTGATTGGCGATGATGAGCATGGCTGGGATGATGAGGGCATATTTAATTTTGAAGGTGGGTGTTATGCTAAAACCATTAACCTTGACAAAGATGCAGAACCTGATATTTTCAGGGCCATACGTCGCGATGCCCTTCTCGAGAATGTGACTGTTGACAAGGATGGAAAGATTGATTTTACCGATGGTTCAGTCACTGAGAATACACGCGTTTCATATCCGATTTACCATATCGATAATATTGTGCGTCCGGTATCAAAAGCCGGACATGCAAATAAAGTGATTTTTCTGAGTGCCGATGCTTTTGGTGTACTGCCTCCTGTTTCGAAGTTAACACTTGAGCAGACGAAATACCATTTTCTGTCTGGGTTTACAGCAAAACTGGCAGGTACCGAACGAGGCATTACTCAACCCCAGCCAACCTTCTCGGCCTGTTTTGGCAAGGCATTTCTTTCTCTGCACCCCACCAAATATGGCGAAGAGCTTGTAAAAAAAATGCAACAACACGGTGCTGAGGCTTATCTTGTAAACACTGGATGGAATGGAACCGGTAAACGTATTTCTATCAAAGACACCCGCGGAATTATCGATGCGATACTGAATGGAAGCATTGAAAAGGCCAAAACAAAGCTAATTCCAATTTTTAATTTGGAAGTACCCATAGAACTCCCTGGCGTGGATAGCAAAATTCTCGATCCACGAGATACTTATTCAAGATCGTCCGATTGGGAAGAAAGAGCCAAAGACCTGGCCTCACGTTTTATTAAAAACTTTATTCAATACACCGATAACGAAGAAGGAAAAGCACTGGTTAAGGCTGGGCCTCAACTTTAGTAATTTAAACTCTATCTGGTCATAGGTCTGTTTCTGATCCGAAACAGACCTTTTTTATATAGCCAAAACTCGTATAAATATTTTTTCATTTTTTAAGAAATGTTTTTTCTTTTAAATAGGCCTTTTTAAAAATATCTCAAAACTTAAGCCTGCTAAGAAAGGTCATTTCTGTGTGAATGAATTTTCAATCATAAGAACCTTTTTAAACCTTTGGCGTATATATGCTGCTTTCACCTTTAATTTTTATGGAATTAAAGATGTTGTCCACAAAAAAAAATTTTTTAGGTTCTTGCATGGTTTCGACACAGTTTAATTACACAACACACAGATAATCAGTAAAATTTGCTTTTATTATTTTTTAATTATATTTGTACGCTCTAATAAACGAAAAAAACTTATTATGTCATTGATTTTTAAGTTATTATTGGTTTTAGGGGCCTATCTTTTAGGCTCAATTCCTTCTTCGGTATGGATTGGCAGAAGGTTTTACAACACCGATGTTCGTGAACATGGCAGTGGTAATGCCGGTTTTTCTAATACTGTAAGAGTACTTGGTTGGAAAGCCGGATTACCTGTTTTTCTGATGGACATTCTGAAGGGTTACCTTGCAGTGAGTTTAGCCTATATTCCAGCCGATGTGGTTCCCGGTAGTATCTCTTTTATTAACATGCAACTCTTGCTTGGTGCAGCGAGCGTGTTGGGTCATATTTTTCCGGTATACGTAGGTTTCAAAGGAGGAAAAGGTGTTGCTACTCTTTTGGGGTTATTGCTTGCAATACAACCTCAGGTAACGCTAATTTGTATTGGAATATTTGTAGTAATTTTTTTTACTACCCGTTATGTATCTCTCAGCTCTATGGCTGCTGGCATTGCCTTTCCGATACTAAATATCTTTGTGTTTCATACCACTACAATTTCGTTGGTTATTTTCTCCATGATTGTTTCGCTGGTATTGCTTATGACACATCAGAAAAACATCGAAAGGCTTTTAAACCGCGAAGAGTCGAGGGCAAAGATTATCCGTCGCAGGAATCGATAACAAAACAAAACAATAATATTTCAATGCAGTCAGTGTACCTGGCTGCATTTTTTTTGACACCGCAGGTTGTTTTGAATTATAAAAGACAAAAATGTCTAAGCAGTTTGTAAAGGTGCCGGGGCAAACTTGGTAGCCAGAATATCTAAAAGTTCATCTTCCTTTATTGCCGGCAGTAGTTGCCCATGCTCGGCAATGGATATTTTTCCTCGTTCTTCCGAAACGATGATCACCAGGGCATCGGTATTTTCGCTTATGCCTAGCCCTGCACGATGCCTCATGCCGTATACAGGCGAAAGCTCTGTTTTGTTGGTAAAAGGGAGTATGCAACGGGCAGCTGCAATTCTGTTGTTTGCAATAATAATGGCACCATCATGCAAGGGACCGTTCTTCATAAAAATACTCTCAATCAGTCTGCTCGATATCTGGGCATTAATAATATCGCCGGTTTCTACATATAGTTCTAAGGATGAACTACGGGCAAGTACAATCAAAGCCCCAGTTCTGCTTCGCGACATATTGAGGCAGGCCTTTTGAATTGAAGCTAATTCAAATTCATTTTTGGGATGCATTTTCCGATGAAGTAAATGAGTGAGTGAAAATCGTCCCTGGGGGAAATAACGTGTTACTAAATACACCAAGAAACGCCGTAACTCCTGTTGAAAGAGGATAATTATCGCAATAGCCCCTCCTCCAATAAGAGTACCAAGGATAGTGGATAGCAATTTCATTTGAAGCAGGTCGACAAAAAAATAGAGAAATAGAATAGATAGGATCCCTATAAAAATGCTAAAGGCCACTGTCCCCCTGATCAGGAAATATATCTGATACATGATAAATGCCACCAGCAGAATATCGACAATATCGATAATACGTATGTTAATGAATAGAAGCATGATCTAAAAGAATACTTATCTTTTTAAGGAGGTGAGCAAATTAATGCTTTTTTCCGACTCAGCCTTTAGTTTTTCACAAATATCAATGGTATGCTTTGCCTCCTTCACATCGTGCACCCTCAAAATGGAGGTGCCCATTTGAAGGGCAATCGTATTCAAAGCAATGGTGCCGGCAAGCGCATCTTCAGGTCCGGAGCCAAGTTGTTTGTAAATCATCGATTTTCGCGATAGACCTGCTAAAACCGGAAATTCGAATATCCGAAAATTATCTAGCCCTGCTAGTAGTTGATAATTCTGGTCGAGGGTTTTTCCAAAACCAAAGCCCGGATCGATCACAATGTCGTTTATTTTCTTTTGTTGAAGCACAGCCAAACGGTTCGAAAAGAAATCGATAATATCTGTTACAATGTGCTCGTAATGCGGAGCCTGTTGCATATTCTGAGGAGTTCCCTGCATGTGCATGGCAATATAGGCTACTTGATTTTCGGCTACTACATCGAGAATTTCAGGTTCGATTATTCCGGCTGTAATGTCGTTAATAAGGTCAACTTTGTACTTTTCTATCAAAGCGGAAGCCACACCGGCGCGAAAAGTATCGATGGAAATAATAGCATCCGGATAACGTGTACGGATGAATTCCAACGCCGGCTCAATGCGCTCGAGTTCTATATTTTGTGGCACATCAGCGGCTCCGGGACGAGAAGAATATCCCCCCACATCGATGATGTCGGCACCGTCTGTAATCATTTGGTCGAGGTGCCGGTGTAAACTCTTAGGCGTGGTATATTTCCCTCCATCGTAAAACGAATCGGGTGTAAGATTGAGTATACCCATTACAAGGGGTTTGTCCAGCTCAATAATCCTGCTGTTGCAGCGAATTGTGCGTTTTTTGTAAAAAAATGTATCTTTAGCCATGTCAAATCTCGTGAGGGTAAAAATAGTAAAAGGCTAAGAGATATTGATTTATTCGCAAACCTTTCAAACTGTAGCATGAAATTTATTGTGATAGAGGGGCTCGATGGATCTGGAAAAACTACACAGCTTAACCTGGTAGAGGAGTATTTTAAGGCAAAAAAGATAAAATCTAAGTTTCTTCACTTTCCACGAACCGATGCACCATTTTTTGGTGAGCTGATTTCGCGGTTTTTAAGGGGCGAACTGGGAGCCATTGACAAGGTTGATCCCTATGTGGTGGCTATGCTCTATGCAGGTGACAGGCAAGATGCCTCGGAGATGATAAGGAATTGGCTCAATCAGGGCTATGCGGTGATTGCCGATAGGTACCTTTATTCGAACATTGCATTTCAGTGTGCCAAACTAACAGATCTGGCTGAGAAGAAAAAACTGGCTCATTGGATCAAAGACCTGGAGTATAATCATTATAAAATACCTGTTCCGGATTTAAACTTGTTTTTAAAAGTACCCTTCGAATTTACGCGTAACAGTCTTTTAAATAAGCGCAATGGCAGCGACCGCGATTACCTTCTCGGTAATCAGGATATCCATGAGGCAGATCTTGAATTTCAAAAGAAGGTACGCGAAGTTTATCTTTGGCAGATAAAGGAAAATTCCGATTTTCTGGAAATAGACTGCACCGATCAGGCTCACAACATGCTCAAACCACAGGAAGTGTTTTCGAAAATAAAATCACAAATCGACCAGACTTTAGACCAGACAAAACTCAAAAAATCCACCTAAAACATTGTAATCAAATAAGGCTATGAAGGCTATCAGAAATTTTTCGCGAATAATTATTGCACTTCTTTTTATTTTTTCGGGATTTGTAAAGGCAATCGACCCGCTGGGTTCAACCTATAAATTTTCTGATTATTTCGAAGCGTTTGGTATGGGATACCTTTCTCCAATGGCACTTTTTCTGGCTGTGTTGTTAAGCACTGCCGAACTGGTAATCGGGCTCAACCTGCTCATGGGGGTGGTGATGCGCTACACTGCTACAATTTTATTGGTGTTCTTGTCTTTCTTTACCCTGCTCACACTCATTGTTGCCCTTACCAACCCGGTAACAGATTGCGGATGTTTTGGCGATGCACTGGTGCTTACCAATTGGCAAACCTTTTGGAAAAACATTGTTTTTATGGTGCCAACACTGGTTATCTTTTTCAACCGCAAGCGCTTCAGGCCAATTACCTCCCTGGCTGGCGAATGGGGTATGATACTGGTATTTACCTTATCAAGTCTGTTAATCTCGATTTATAACTATCGAAATCTTCCTGCCATCGATTTCAGGCCATATAAAATAGGCACCCACATTCCATCGTCCATGGAAATACCCGAAGGAGCGCCCAGGGATGAATACGAGAATATTTTTATTTATGAAAAACAAGGCAAAAGGCAAGAGTTTGCAGTAGAAAATATTCCTTACTCCGACACAAATTGGAAATATGTCGACCGCAAAACTACCTTGATAAAAAAGGGTTACCAGCCACCCATCCACGACTTTTCTATTGTAACTACAGAAGGACAGGATATTACCGATTCGGTGTTGTATCAATCTGATTATGTATTGCTTGTGATCGCGCACAATTTGAGTAAAGCCAACGAAAAGGCCCTTCGTGATATCAACACTCTTGCCGGAAAGGTAAAGGGAAAAGGAATTGAAGTGTATGGAATGTCGGCTACAACGGGCAGTTCTCTGCAAACACTCAATGACAAGTATAAGTTTAATTACAATTTTCATACAACCGACGAAATTACCCTTAAAACCATTATACGGTCGAACCCCGGAGTGGTATTGTTGAAAGACGGGGTAATTCTAAATAAGTGGCATTATCGTAACCTGCCAGATGCGCAGAGTTTGGCGAAAAACACACTTTCTACTTCCATAAAGGAGATACAACAAGCCAAGCGCAGTGCAAGTATCAGGGTTTCTTTGCTATCGTTGCTGTCGTTGGTTACTGTATTGTTACTTTTGGTGCGGATAGAGAAACAATAAGCCGGGTTGTGGACAGATTTTTTTAGACTTGCAGCCTGTTTTTTTGGCTCAGGCACTATAAATATTTGCTTTCTAACTCATTCGGCTGTAATTTCGCAAGCCTGAAATTAATCATACAACACCTGATAAAAAATGAGAAAAAAAATTGTAGCCGGAAATTGGAAATGCAATACCACCCTGCAAGAAGGTATTCAACTTGCCACCGAAGTAGAAAAGCTTTATACCGAAAAGGGCGATAAAAATGTAGTGGTAGTGTTGGGTACTCCCTTTACACACCTTACCGAGGTAGTAAAATTTACTAAAAATGTGGCCGTATCGGCACAAAACTGTGCCGCCGAAGCATCGGGTGCTTATACCGGAGAAGTATCGGCCCAGATGATAAAATCTGTCGGAGCAGCTTATGTAATACTGGGACATAGCGAACGACGTGAGTATTATGGCGAAACCAGCGCCATTTTGAATAAAAAAGTTGCCTTAGCCCTTGCCAATGGCTTAACCCCCATTTATTGCTGTGGCGAAGCATTGGATATTCGCGAAAGCGGCAAGCAAAACGCTTATGTAATCAATCAGTTGAAAGAAACTGTTTTTCAATTGTCTGAAGCCGATTTCAGGAAGATTGTGATTGCCTATGAACCTATTTGGGCCATTGGCACAGGCAAGACTGCAAGCTCAGAACAAGCCCAGGAAATGCACAAAGCCCTTCGCGAAGCCATCAGCGCACAATATGGTGCGGCTGTTGCCAACGACACCTCGATACTCTATGGCGGAAGCTGCAAAGCCTCCAATGCTCCCGAATTATTTGCCAATGCCGATGTGGACGGTGGCCTGATTGGTGGTGCATCTCTTAAAGCCGATGAGTTTTTAGGCATTGTCAATGCATTCTAATTTCCATCGAAATAGATTAAAAGGCGGTCGGAATTCCGGCCGTTTTTTTTTGGTTTAAATCAGCTCGTTTATGCCAATAATTTCGTAACTTTTAAACTATGAAATACACAGCCATTAATATAGAAATCAGCGAACCCAACGGAGAAAAGCAGGAGATACTTGTGGCCATTCTCGATTCTCTGGGTTTCGAGGGCATAACCGAAACAACCACAGGTGCTGTGGGCTATATTTCTTCTCTACAATACGACCGAGATATGCTCGAATTATCACTTGCCGGGGTAAAAGATACCCTGCATGCCAAAATTGTTCACGAAGAACCAGTGGAGGAAAAGAACTGGAACGAAGAGTGGGAGAAAAATTTCAAGCCGGTAATAGTAGACCACCGTTGTGCCATCAGGGCACCTTTTCACGAGCAGTTCCGGAACATGGAATACGTGATTACACTTTCGCCCAAAATGGCTTTTGGCACCGGGCACCACGAAACCACCAGCCTGATGCTCTCTGCCATTTTAAATATGGATCTTGTCGGTAAAAGAGTGCTCGATATGGGTTGCGGAACTGCAGTGCTGGCTATTCTTGCAGCTATGCGCGGGGCCAAAGAAGTAGTTGCTATCGACAACGATAAATGGGCCTATGAAAATGCTCTGGAGAATATAGCGGTCAATGCTGTTAAAGTGGAAGTTATTCCTGGTGGTGCGGAAGTTATTCCGGTAAAAGAGTTTGATACCATACTGGCCAATATCAACCGCAACATATTAATTGAGCAATCGGCCAATTATGTGAGGGCGCTGAACGATTGCGGGCAATTGTTTGTAAGTGGTTTTCTGGCAGAAGATGTGGAAATAATCGAAGCCACTTTTGTCGATTTGGGCCTCACGCCTGTCAACCACCAGTCGATGGGCAACTGGCAGATGCTGGAGTTTGTAAAATAAGCGCCTTTCGGATGGAGCAGGTCGGAAACCGTTGCTCTCACGGTTTATATAATCTCCGCATTCATCACTCAATTTTTTCTAGCCTTTAATTCAGCTGGTTTAATTTGTTACTTGTCTGTTTGTTAGAATTCAGTTTTCGTCTTTCGGCAATTATCAGTATTTTCACACGATAACTGAATAAGCCCAGATACATGCGCTACCTATTTATTGCTCTTGCCTTTGTGTTTTTAGTGGGTTTTTCCTTTCTCTCGAGGCAGAACCCGAAGTTTAGCGGCGATCCGGCGAATTACCCTAGTGAGCTGAAGGAATTTCTGAAGAACATTTCAGACCAGGACAAACCTACGCTTGAAGCATTTCTAAAGGCGTGGCAGGTTGACAGCTTGTTTAGTTACGCCGAACAATCGAACATAGTGAGGCATAGTCAGAAGATGCTTGAACGCAAAGCCCGACCTTTTCCGCATTTTATTTTGTACATGGATTGTATGCTGGCCATTAAAAACAGCACCCTGAAACAAAGCAACTATACCAACTGGGTAAACAGCATGGATTTGTTGCTCGACAACCGCAAGACCTTGCCGACACGCATTCAATCTTACCTGAGTTTTTCTATCAACCTGCTTCAGAATAATTCTATTTATAAATCAAGTTCCACAGAATGGAAAGCCAGTTCGGACGATTATCAGATATTAATCGAAGAGGAAGCCATATTTGTTGAATTCAAGGCCACGGATCTTACCTGTTTTACTCGCACCGACAGCATAGTATTGTACAAAACCAAAGGAAGAGTAAACCCTCTGGCAAATGAATGGCAGGGGCAGGGCGGTTTGGTAACCTGGGAGCGTGGTGGATTTACTCCCGAAGAAGTGTCGGCAACTATAAAACAATACACCATCGACTTAACCAAGTCGGAATATACTGCTGAGAATGTAAGCTTTACCAATACCAACTATTTTAAAACTCCCATCGAAGGTACCCTCAACGATCAGGTTAAACGCATTGCCTCGCCAGAGCAGGCTACCTTTCCGAAGTTTTATTCCTATACCAAATCCTTCAACATAAAGAATATTTACAAAGGCGTGAATTATGAAGGAGGCTTGTCGATGCAGGGTTCAAAAATGGTAGGCACGGGCACCAGCATTAATCCGGCCCGTATTCATCTTTATCGAAACGATACCCTGGTGGTGGAATGTGCTTCGTTGTATTTTGGATTTAAATCGGACCGGATTGTGAGCGAGCGCACCAGCATCAATATAAAATTAAAGAAAGACTCAATTTTTCATCCCGACTTATTTTTTGATTTTCGCACAGAAAACCGGGAAGTAATTCTTCTCAAAACCGATAACTTCACCTCGCAGGGGCCCTATTCCAACTCTTATCACCGTGTGGAGATGAACTTCGACCAGTTGGTGTGGCGCATCGACGAGAATTATATGCGCTTTACTGCCCCAAGGGGGTCCACCGTAGGAAAAGCTTCCTTTGAATCGGTCAATTTTTTCAATTACAACCGCTACCTCGACATGCAACTGATGGACGAGGAACATCCACTTTTGTCCATAAGGAGTTTTTCGCGCAAAATTAACAGCGAAACTTTTCTGGTCGACGATTATGCCGATTATTTGCGCATGTCGGTCGAACAGGTGAAGCACCTGGTGATGCGCATGTCGTATGGCGGATTTGTCTATTATGAGATCCATACAGGCATGGTAACCATCAAACCCCGCCTTCACGATTACATCGCTGCCAGTGTGAACAAGATCGATTACGATGTGATTAAATTCAACTCCACGGTTGAATCGCCAGTAGAAAATGCCATTTTCGATTTACGCACTTATGACCTGATGATTAACGGGATACCTCGCATACAAGTAAGTGATTCGCAAAGAGTGACAATTTTTCCGAAAAATGCCCGGATTATTATGAAGGAGAACCGTAATTTCCAGTTCGACGGGACCATTGAAGCCGGATTGATAACCTTTACCGGCAGCAACCTCTTTTTCGATTACGATTCGTTTAAAATCAACCTGCAATTGGTGGATGCTGTAAAACTTGATTACAAGACCGATACCATCGATAATTTTGGGTTTGCTGTGGAAAGCACTATCAATTCGATGATAAACGGGCTTACCGGGGAGCTTTTAATTGATCAATCGGATAACAAATCGGGCCGGGTAGATTATCCCGAATACCCTATTTTCAGAAGTCGCGAAAAGTCGTATGTGTATTTCGATGCACCTTCGATCTACGAGGGTGTGTACGATGCCAACGATTTTTATTTTGCTGTCGACCCCTTTGTTTTGGATTCTTTGGCTAACCTGACGGCCTCGTCGATGATATTTGAAGGTGAGTTTGTTTCGGCTGGTATCCTTCCTGCCATTCGCCAAAAATTGGTGTTACAGGCCGACAATTCGCTGGGATTTCAGCATCAGACCCCGGCAGAAGGTTTGCCGCTTTATGGTGGAAAGGGAACTTTCACCAACCAGATCTGGCTATCGAACCAGGGTTTGAAGGGAAATGGAACAGTGAATTACCTTACCTCTACTTCCTGGTCAGACGATTTTATTTTTTTCCCCGATTCTATGCTGGCCCTTGCCCAGCGCTACGAAATTGTAAAGCAAACCACTGCTACCGAATATCCTCAGACATCGTCGTTGAATAACAATATCCGTTGGAAACCATACCAGGATGTGATGTGGGTTTCTAAAACCACCGAAAACTTTAAAATGTTTAACGACTCCACTTTTCTCGTGGGCGATCTTCAGCTTGAACCTACCGGTCTTTCCGGTTGGGGGAAAATGGAACTAAGAAGTTCTGATCTATTTTCGGATTGGTTTAGCTATAAATCGGAAGAGATTCTGGCCGACACCAGCGATTTTTACCTTAAATCGCTTCAAAAGGAAGGGTTTACCGTATTAACTGAGAATGTTGACAGCCGGATCGATTTTCGTCAGCAGAAAGGTTGGTTCAGGTCGAACGACGGTTATTCGCTTGTAACCTTCCCAGAGAACAGGTACATCAGCTACATCGATTATTTTATTTGGGATATGGCGAAAAAGGAATTGGCGATGGGTTCGCAAGCCACTCCCACAATACCGGATTATACCCTGGAAGATGCCGAACCTGAAGGGCCCCGGTTTATTTCTACCGACCCAAAGCAAGATTCACTCAATTTTGTATCTCCGCTGGCCTATTACGATTACCAGAATAACCTGATCAATGCCACGGGGGTAAAATTTATCGAAGTGGCCGATGCCAGAATTTATCCAAAAGATGGCCTGTTAACAGTAAATCCCGATTACAGGTTACGTACCCTTGAAAATGCCTGGCTAAAAGCAGACAGCAGCACACAATACCATCGCTTGCATACGGCTACCATTTCGGTGGCGGGTCGAAAAAAATACTCAGGACTGGCCAACTACAATTATGTCGATGAGAACGGCGACGTGCAGATTATTCATTTCAGCGAAGTAAAATCCGACACTAACCATCGCACCATTGCTACCGGCGAAATTTTTGAGGTAGCCAATTTCAGACTTAGCCCCGTGTATCAGTATCAGGGAAAAGTGCGGCTTTTTGCCAACGATTCACTGCTTACCTTCGATGGAGCAGTGAACATTGAACATGGCTGCGACAAGCTCAAAACAGCCTGGCTTGCCTTCGAATCGACTATCGATCCGAACAGTATTTATATTCCTGTCGATGCTGCTCCTGTCGATGTAAACGGCACCAAGCTTTTTAATTCATTTTTGGTGTATTACGATTCTGTACACATGTACCCGGCATTTTTGTCGGCCCGAAAATCGTACAGCGATAACCCTCTTATTCAACCCCAAGGCTACCTCTATTACGACAAAGCCCGGGAGATGTATAAAATTGGCTCAAAAGAAAAAATCAGCGATTTTAGCCTGAGCGAAGACTATCTTAGTTTTCACCGCGAGCGTTGTGAACTGTATGGCGAAGGAAAAGTAAAGCTTGGAAACGACTTGGGCATGGTGCAATTGACCAATTATGGCAGCATCAGCCACGAGCTCGACGAGCAAAAAACCGAAATCAACCTGGTAATGGGCATCGATTTTTTTATAGATGAATCGATGATTAACCTGATGGGTACTGAGATTGACAGTTTTCCTAACCTCGATGCAGTAAACCTCAGCAGTCCATTAATAGTTAAATCGACCAATGCATGGGTAGGAGAGGAGAAGGCCAAACAGATACAGGATGAGTTAAATCTGTTTGGAACTGTGAAATTCTTACCAAACGAATTAAAGCACACCATTTTGTTGAATGACCTGAACCTGGTTTGGAACGACAACACAAATTCCTATCAGTCGGTAGGGAAAATTGGCATAGGAAGTATCAATGGCATCCAGGTCAATAAGAAAGTGGATGGTTTTTTTGAATTGCGCATTGTACGCAGTGGCGATATTATGGACCTTTACCTTCAGCTCGACCGGCGCAATTACTATTATTTTGGTTATACCCGGGGGGTCATGCAAACCCTGTCGCATAACCGTACCTATGTCGAGACTATTATGAACATGAAAGAGAAGGACCGGAAAATGAAAACACCACGGGGCGCAACCCCTTATAATATTTTAATTTCGACCGACCGGAAAAAGGATAATTTTTACATGCGCTGGCAGGAAGTGCTTGAAGAAAGAAATGGTGAAAAGTAATTTTCTTTTTTCAGATTTAATATGATTGCTTACAAACTGAGAAAGTGGTTTACCATCTACCAATGAGAAGAAGTATAATATTTGCGATATGTTCAGTGTTTCTTGTAGCTAGCATTCCTATCCTAGGCCAGGAACCTGCAAAAAAAGTATCTTCCTATCGCGACAGCCTCGATCATGCTATCGATATGAGCGATTGGCTCGTACAGAAAAAAGGCTTATTGATAATACCCTCGATTATTACTGAGCCGGCTATGGGGTATGGTGTGGCTGGTGCGGCTGTATTCTTCCATTCGTCTTACACCGAAAAGCAAGGACCACCCTCCATGTCTGGTATTCTTGGCGCAGTAACCGAAAATGGAACATGGGGCTTTGGTCTTTTTCATATTGGCTATTGGAAACAAGACAGGCTCCGCTACATGGGGGCAATTGCGAAAATTGATGCCAACCTGGGGTATTATGGTTCAGGAAGATTGGAAATATTAAAAGACGAATCGATTAATTTAAATCTCAATTCATGGTTGGTGTTCCAGCAGTTAAAGGGCAGAATAGGCAACTCTGATTTTTTTGCCGGGGGCAAGTATATTTTTTTTTCGACCGACAACACCTTGGGCGATTCCTTGAGCCTGTCTGAGTTTAATGGTTTAGAGTTCAGTTCAACACTAAGTGAAGCCTCAATCATACTCAATTACGATTCGCGTAACAATGTTTTTTCCCCAAAGAAGGGGTTCTTTATCAATTTCACAACTACCTACAGCGATCCCTGGTTTGGAGGTGAAGGAATCTATGGTCGGCTTGGAACTGATATTCTTGGATATTTTCCAACATCGGAAAAATTGATGGTAGGAATGCGCTATGGGAGTTTGTATGCTCTGGGCGATGTGCCTTTCTGGGCACGCCCTTTTGTGCAACTGCGCGGTGCACCTTTGATGAAATACCAGGACAATGCCGTAACACTTTTCGAAACAGAGGTAAACTGGAATTTCTACAAAAGATGGGATCTGGTAGGTTTTACAGGCATGGGGAATGCTTTTTCAAGTTACAGTGAATTTGAAAATGGGAAAAGCGTGCATACCCTTGGAATGGGATTCCGCTATTTACTTATGCGGAAATTGGGTGCTAAAATGGGTGTAGATGTGGCTATGAGCCAGGACGATTTTGCGGTGTATATTGTCTTTGGAAATGCATGGTTAAGGTAGATATTCGATTTGCTTGCGTTTTGCCATTACAATAAAAAAGGAGCAACAAAACTACCTTTTACACTTAACCCTGGCATTGACATCGATACAATGATTGCTTAACTTTGAAAAAAAGCCGAGGGGACTGTATCGCTACAAATAAAGAGGATTCTTCTTTAACCCTCATAGCAGTATTATGATCAATTACTTAATTCTACTTTAACAGATTAAACAAAACCCTTGTAAACATTGATATTTCAAGGAAATTCAGTATCTTCAATGCACAGAAAAACAGGCTTATCGTTCCGAAAAATGTTTAATACAACGTAAAAATAATAATCGATATGGAAAACACTGACCTCTGTAATAGAGCGAGTTAGTGTTCACCTTAATGATTATCAGCATGTATTTTGTAATTCAACAAAGAAGTTCTTTGACAAAGCACAGCAATATTCATTAGGAATAATACAAAGTCAGATGCGCAATATTGAAAGAATAAGCGAAGATTTGGGAGCTAACTACCATCAAATGCAGCACTTTATAACTGAGTCTAACTGGGATCATCGAGTTTTGATAAATCAAGTAGCCCAGGAAGTAAGCCAGGTTTTACCCAAAAGAAAACTTACAGGATTGATTATTGATGAAAGTGGTTGGGTAAAAAAAGGCGACCATAGCGTAGGCGTTGGACATCAATATTGTGGGAATGTAGGGAAACTATCAAATAGTCAGGTTGCGGTATTTGCTTGTTTAAGTAATGGGGATTTTGCATCAATGGTTGATGCCCGACTATACCTTCCCAAGGCTTGGTGTGACGACAAGACAAGATGCGAAAAAGCAGGCGTTCCTGTAAAGCACCGAACATTTAAAACTAAGCTCGAACTGGCATTAGAAATTATTCGCCAGCAAGTAACCAATGGCATCATCTTCGATTTTATTGGAGGCGATGGTTATTATGGTAACGATGTGGATTTTGCCAGCAGCATAGATTTGCTTGGTTATCTGTACATGCTGGATATCCATAAAGACCAAAAAATATATTTGGAACGTCCTGACTTGGCTATTCCCGAGCGAAAAAGCAATAAGGGTCGTGAACCCAAGAAATTAAAAGCAACTACAGACGAATTAAGTGTATCAAAATATTTACAGACTTTAAATGACGAAAATTGGCAGCGTATTAGTGTTCGTAATACAGCCAAAGGAGTTCTTGTAGCTGACTATCATTTTATAAAGCTTTGGATAATCAATAACAGTAAAATGCAAGTAGAGCAAAGGTTACTGGTTATCCGTAAAACGAAAACCAAAGAAGGCAAGGACGAAATAAAATATTCTTTTACCAATGCTAATCTTGAACAATACACTAAGAAAGCTATAGCCTATATGCAAGCACAACGGTACTTTGTAGAACATTGCATAAAAGAATCAAAACAGATACTCGGGCTAGACCAGTTTCAGACACGAAAATGGCTTGCATGGCAACACCAGGTTGCATTAAACTTTTTGGTCTCGTCATTTATTTTAAAAGAAAAATTGCATTGCTTTGATGATTTACCTTTACTATCGGCTCGTGATATTAAAGAATTTATCACTTTTAAACTTTATAAACAGATGACCGAAGAACAAATGATTGATAGAATTTATGACCGGCATTTAAAACGACAGCGTGATATAAATTACTCATATTCAAAATTGTAAATCTGTTAAAGTAGAATTAATACAATCGATTATGAAACACCCATGTTTTGCAAATGCAACACACATTTATTATGAAATCAGCAACCTGGGTGTTGCATCATACCTTATAAACTAATTTTATTAGGATGAAATATTGATTAAATTTCGTTTACCTCAACAAACCTTTACATCCTATGCAATCATTCCCCCAAATCAACGATCTGTTTCTGAAAGTCAGGAATCGAACCACAATTTTATTGTTTTCTTTACTTCTTGCTGCCTCCATACTGGCAGGTGGCATTGATATTGACCCTTCGACCTTTAGCATGAATGGTTACCCTTGCGGAAGTTCATTTTTACCTGGCGAAAAAGTATTACTTGGGTTTAATGCCCACGATTATTCTTATTCAGGTACCGAAGATGAATTTGAGTATTATGTTTTTCGGATTACCCAGATAGTAGCTATTGACGCGAGTGTAGGTTTGAATGCCGTAAACAATAAGAAAGATGTGTTAACCATTCAAAGTGCGCTAAGTGCCTTGTCTTATTACAAGGGGCCTCAGGATGCCGAGGTAAGCCAAAGCCTCATCGAAGCTATAAAACAATTTCAGCACTCTTTGCAAATCCAAAATCCTGATGGAAGGATAGATCCTGACGGGAATACACTTAAGCACTTGAAAGTACCTCCATACTATGCCATTAAGTTAGCCAGGGATTATAAAGAAGCCAGGATCGACTATCAATTTAATCACGAAATGGAATTGATCTTACCCTCGCGAACCGGCACTTTTCGGCTGGAGTATAACCGCATTGGTTTGTTTAGGCCTTTTGTGTTAGGCGTTAAACTCAGCGATATAAACATACAGCTCAATCAGCAAGCCATTAAAGAAATAGAAACACATGCTACTCAATATTCTTATTCCTTTGCCACTCTTTGTATGTTTAATATTCATTCCAATACAATAGATACTGACAATAGTTTAAAAGTATACTTAAGAGTAAATAATGAGATGCCTGCCGGAAACGGACAGTTTCAGGGTGGGGTAAGTCCTAAACCCCTAGCATTATCGTGGTTTGCAAGAAATATGGAGGGCAGAAAGGATATTTTGTTTCGATACAAACTATTTCCCATCGACAATGACTGGTCGCCATGGACATCTGAGTTGGAGGTAAGCTATTTTTTTATTCCGGCCGGAAGCCATCAGTTTATGCTTGAGTGCCGCTACCTGGAAAATCAGGAAATAAAAACAACCCCTGTGGTACAGTACAATTTCTTTTTAAGCACCCCGATGGTAGCTTCCCCAGAAGCCTATGTCGCTCCCATAGCTGAACCAGGCGTGGAATATATCGATAAGGGCGATATCAGAAGAGTGTCTGCCTCCTCTGCTGAGGTAATTGCCAATGTGTACGATAAGAGTGTAGCCCTTTTAATTGGCGTAGAAACCTTTTCAGATCCTACGCTGGGGGCATTGCCATACACCAAAAACGATATAAGCAACCTGGAGAAAACACTGAGGGCTCAGAAGTTTAGTATAGAAAAACCATCTTCTGATAGTCGTTCCGATATTCTCGCTGCTATTCGAAAAACACTCTCGTCTGCCGGAAAAAATGACCGTGTTGTAATTTATATTTCCTCACATGGCATCGTAGATAACATCAATCCATCGAAAGGATATCTGGTAACCTCCGATTGTTCTCAGATGAAACCCGATGACTGCCTTTCCATATCAGCAATCGAAGAATTAATTGAGGGTTCAAAGAATAATACCAAACACGTATTGCTAATACTCGATGCTTGTTTTTCAGGACTTGGCGTAATTGATAAAAGTGCTACTGGTGGTGCAATCAAAACGGTTGCCACCAAAGAAGGTACGCATATCCTCACCGCCGGCATGAATGACCAGGTGGCAAAAATGTACCATACAATTGAACAAAGCGTGTTTACCTATTTTCTGATAATGGGACTTACAAATCAGACGGCTGATTATACGAAAGATGGTATTATTACCTTAACCGAGTTGCTGGTGTATGTGCAATATAATGTAGCCAATTATACTGGAGCCAAACAAACGCCTATGCTAGGCCGGATATCGGGTTCAGGCGAAATGATATTTGAATAGCTTATGAAGAAGAATGAACAAAAAGTCAGTGGAGGCTTATCCGATATGGATGAACTGAAAAAGCAGCAGCTTGCTGCAGAAGTAAAATCTTTAAAAACGCAAAGGCTCCTATCTGTGCTTACAGCCATTGGTGCTTTAATCGCTTTTATGGTAACCAATCTAACCGAAATAAACCAGCTTTTTACAGGAAAAGGAAGCGTAAGGGTTGCCACAGATGAAATGTTTGTTAGGGAGCAAGGGCTATTCACGTTGTCACATTTGTCGGACGGAGACTATAAAATAATAGCCGATTATCGATATTCTGACATCTCAACAAAAGTAAAGACCGATCCTGGTTCTTATCGAATCTCATTACAGATCGATAGCAATACCCTTTGGACAGGGAATTTTTCAATTGAGAAGAGCGAAGATGAAATTATTTCTGTTCCCCGTATATTTGATGGGCAAATGTTTGTGACAGTGCAGAATAATTCACCCGTGATATTGCCGGAAAGCCAGGTGAATATAAGCGTTAGCTCAAGCGGGAATGGCTATCTGTGGATTTTCGAAAAGATCGATACACAGAATTATGCATTGCGTTACCCACCCGATAAGGAATATACCTCGAACGCCATATCGGCCAATGAGACTTTTCAGTTCCCCGATGCCAACCAAATGGCACTTTTTTCGGGTAGTGAGCTGAAGATGGAGAATTATGTGCTGTTGGTTACCTCGGTGAACGATTGGGAGTATGCCCACGACCTTCTGGAATTGGTTACTGGAGGCAATTCTATTAGCAAGGGTACATTCCGGCAGCGAAAGCTAAATTGGGGTGCTGCACACTTCGAAATAACTATTAATAGTCTAGATTCAAATTAATTATTGACCCTTGCAAGTTCCACTACTTCTGCCAAACGGCTCATCTCGTTTAAATGGGAGTATTCGACAATGGCCTTTTGTTTGGCATTGGCAGACATAGTTTTTATTTTATCAGGGTGCTGAAGTATCCATTCTACCTGTTCACAAAAACTATCGATTTGATCGTATCGGTACAATCTGCCCAATTCGCCATGGTTCAGGATTTCAGGTGAACCTCCGGTGTCGGCTGCGATAATGGGCAATTCCGACAACATAGCCTCGATGGTTACCATGCCGAAAGTTTCGCTTTCTGAAGCAATGGTGAAGATATCCACCGCATTGTAGAAAGACTCGGTATCGGCCGAGAATTCACGGAAGTGTATTTTTTCAGATAGTTTATTTTCAAGCACGTATTGTTTAATCTCCCGCTCATAGGCCTGGCATTCGGCATCGTTGATGGTGGCCGAACCAAAAACAAGTAACTCCACTGCTACATTCTTTTTGAGAAGGCTTTCGATAGCCTTAATTACAAATCCCTGTCCTTTTTTTGGCGATATGCGGCCGATAATTCCAATGAGAGTTACTTTTGGTTCGAGTTGCAATTTTGCAAGCGCTTCGCTTTTCGTGTATTTTCTGTTTGTGTAACGTTCCACATCGGCACAAAGCGGAATAATTTTCACCCGATCGAGTGGGTAACGAGTATTTTTCCCGATTTCCTCTTTTAGCCAGTTAAGCGGACTAATCCAATAATTGATGCTATTAAACCGGAAAGTGTGCAGAAAGTCACGTTTATTAATTCCAATTTGCATTTGCTGGTGGTAAATCACCTTTAATTTGGGAAAGAACAGGCGTTTAGTCCACGAGATGACATCGATGTCGCGGTTGTCGTTTACAATAAGGCTTTCTATTTGATTGGCTTTTAAAATACCGGCAATTTTTTTCGCCGCTGTAAAATCGAAATATTTACGGGGAATCGGAATTTTGATGAGAGAAGCCAGCTTGCCTTCTGCTTCTGTGCCTAGCCTTGAATTATTGCCGGTAATAAGACTAACCTCATAGCCTTTGTCCTGCATGCCTAAAGCCATTTTTAGAACATTCATTTCGAGTCCGCCCCATCCGGTAGTAGTGATAAAAAATGCAAGCTTAGCCATGGCAAAAAATTTAATTTTCAGGTTTCAAACATATTAAAAACAAGTGGTACTGACAAGGGCATACCGTTTTCTAGTTTCTGCAAAGGTATTGTACGACAACACACTCTATTTTTGTATCTCAATTACCTCGAGGTCTTTAAACTGACCCTCTTCGATGGAAAGCCGGATAAGCGTACGTACCTTATGAAAACCACTTATGCCTGCTGCACCAGGATTGATAAAAAGGAGTTGGTGCTTCTTGTCGTACATGACCTTTAAAATGTGCGAGTGACCGGCAATCAGCAATTTTGGAGGATTTTGAACTAACACATCTTTCATCGAGGCATCGTACCGCCCCGGGTAACCCACAATGTGCTTGATAAGTACATCAGCATCCTCAAGCTTAAACCGGTTTAATTCAGCACAGCACTGCCTGATTTCATGACCATCGATGTTGCCAAACACCGCACGCAGCGGCTTGAATTTTTCAAGCTTTTCGAAGGTAAGCAGGTTACCAATGTCTCCCGCATGCCATATCTCGTCGCAAGCCTCAAAATGCCTGAAAATAGGTTCGTCCAGATGTCCATGCGTGTCGGAAAGAATTCCAATTCGTTTCAATGGCTTGTTTTGTTAAATTTGTTCAAAATTACATTTCTTATGCAACTTTTTTATACCCCCGGAACAATTGGCGAAACCTACAAGCTAAGCGAAGAAGAATCGAAGCATTGTATTCGGGTTTTGCGCATGCAAGCAGGCAATACTGTTTACCTTACCCAAGGTGGCGGTGAATTATGCAAAGCAGAGTTGGCCGATGCCAATCCCCGTGGATGTATGCTCAGGGTAGTGGAAAGGTTTGCAGATTATAACAAACGTAACTACAGCTTGCATGTAGCCATGGCACCTACTAAAAACATCGATCGTTTTGAGTGGTTTCTCGAAAAGGCTACCGAAATAGGTATCGACGAAATTACACCCTTGATTTGCTCCCGTAGCGAACGGAAAACAATCAATGCCGACAGGTTGGAAAGAGTGATTGTTGCTGCCATGAAGCAGTCCATTAAGGCCTATAAACCTCTCCTTCACCCTCAGGTATCATTTGATACTTTTGTGAAAAGCCGGAATCAACTCTCGAAAAAATACATTGCCCATTGCCAGGAGGGTTTTAAACAAAATTTCAGGAAGTTACTGGTTCCCAATTCCGAATCGCTGGTGCTGATTGGTCCCGAAGGCGATTTTTCGCCCGAAGAGGCTGGTTTTGCCACGGCAGCAGGTTATGTTCCTGTAAGTCTCGGGCAGGAAAGGTTGCGTACCGAAACGGCAGGGGTTTTTGTTTGTTCGGCTTTTAGTCTTATTCATCAATAAGGATTATTTTCCTTTAAGATATTATTAAAGATGATTTTATATGTATGGGAGAAAATCATTGGCTGCTTCAGCCCTCGCAATTAATTTTCGGCATGCTAGAAGAATACTTTTCAACTTTCAGAAACCAGGTGGTTGGCATCGATGCCAGGTATACCACCCCTTATGGCGAAAAAAAGATTGTGTATGCCGACTGGACAGCCAGCGGACGATTGTATGCACCCATTGAACAGCGACTGCTGCAGGATATTGGGCCCTTTATTGGGAATACGCATACCGGCACTACGGTAACTGGCAAGCGTATGACCGATGCGTATCATTTTGCACTGCAGTACATCAAAAAACATGTCAATGCTGGCCCCGATGACGTAATTATTTCGTCTAACTCGGGTATGACCGGCGTAGTGAATAAACTCCAGCGCATGCTTGGACTTCGCATCCATGAGCGATACCAACGTATGTTACACATCAAGCCCGAAGACAGGCCCCTGATATTGGTGACCCACATGGAGCACCATTCGAACCAAACCTCGTGGATTGAAACACTTGGCGATGTGGTGGTGATACCTTCAGACCGCGAAGGTTTGGTAGACCTCGACGCGCTGCATAAAATTTTGCACCGTTATTACCGCAGGCGAACCAAGATAGCCGCTGTAACATCCTATTCCAATGTAACCGGGGTGGCAACCCCATATTACCAGATAGCCGAAATAATGCACCAGCATCAGGGTCTGTGCTTTGTCGATTTTGCTGCTTCGGCTCCCTACATCGATATCGACATGCATCCTGAAAATCCAGGACAGAAACTCGATGCCATTTTCTTTTCGCCTCATAAAATGTTAGGTGGTCCGGGTGGAACAGGTATTTTAGTGTTCGACCGTAGTTTGTACAAAAACAAAGTGCCCGATTGTCCGGGAGGTGGTACCGTAGAGTGGACTAACCCCTGGGGCGATCACCAGTATGTGGATGATATCGAACAGCGAGAAGATGGAGGAACTCCTGCCTTTTTACAAACCATTAAAGTAGCCCTGGCTATTCGCCTGAAAGAACAAATGGGCGTAGAGAATATACGCCGCAGAGAAAAAGAAATCAACGAGATGGTTTGGGGAGCCTTGACGGGTATACCAAATCTGCATATTCTGGCCGAAAATATCAGGGATAGGCTCAGTATTTTTTCTTTTTACATCGACAAAGTGCACTACAATTTTGTAGTCAAGTACCTGAACGATAAGTATGGCATTCAAACCCGCGGCGGTTGTTCGTGCGCCGGAACCTATGGACATTTTCTGCTGCATGTAGATATCGATACCTCGAAAGCAATTACTTCCCAAATCAGTCACGGCGATTTGTCGCTTAAACCTGGCTGGGTAAGGGTATCATTCCATCCGGTAATGACCAATGCCGAAATTAGTTATATTCTTGAAGCCATCAAGGAAGTGGCAGAACAGGCTTGCACTCTGATGAAGGATTATTTTTACGATGCTACCAAAAACGAGTACTTTCATAAGTCGGAGAAATTCGATGACAATCAAATAAACAGCTGGTTTAGCAATGTTTAAACCAAGTCAAAAAAGAAATAATTATATTTCTTAAAAATGACTGTTGCCACCATGGTATTCTGAAAGAAGGATTTGTATCCTTTCATTTGCGTTAAATTTCATTCATTATTAGTATATTGGAGTTTGTTTTTCAGGTTTAATCGCATGAAGTTTTCATTTGTATTCGCATTCTTGGTTTGTTTTCAGGTAGCTCTCTGGTCTAATCCCGAGTTGAAGTTTTACCATCTCACGCATGAGCAGGGATTGTCGCAAAGTACCGTAAATTGTATTTTAAAAGACCATCAGGGTTTGTTTTGGTTTGGCACCAATAATGGACTAAACCGATGGAATGGATACGAGTTTGAAATATTTTATCATATCGAAAACGATCCAAAGTCCGTTGCACTGGGGCGGATTAATGTATTGTTCGAAGACGAAAACAAGGTGCTCTGGATAGGCACTTCTCAAGGCGGTTTAAGCAGGTATATTCCTGAATCTAATAGTTTCGAAAGTTATACGCTGCACAACAATTCAAAAACCAACAGCCAGTTTAACATTACAGGCATTGTTTCTTATGCAGATGAATTATTGGTTTCTACTTTCGACAAGGGATTATTTTATTTCGATAAGCAAACACTGGTATTTTCATCAGTTTTAATATACGACGAGAAGGGTAACCCGATTTCAAGTCTTACAGATGCCCGCTTGCAAAAAACCAACGATGGAGTCCTTTGGCTTATTGCTTATAATGAAGGTGTTTGTAGAATTTTCAAGGATAAAACAACATCGAAAGGGGAAAGCCTTAGAATAGAGCGATTTCTTGCTCATGAAAACGTGCTTGATGTGTATCAGGACAAAAATCAGAACTACTGGTTTGGCACCTATGAGTCCGGTGCCTATCGCATGGATAGCCAAACTGGCGAATTCTTTCAATTAAAGCACGGAAAGGCAGATTCCTATCATCTGAATCACCCTATTGTGCGTCGTTTTATGGAGGACCGCGAAGGAAATCTTTGGATAGGTACCGGGGGGGGTGGTGTCAACATTTACAATCCGTCAACACAGAAAATAAGTTATTACACTCCTCACCTGGGAAATATTTATGCCATTAATTCCAACATTATCTATTCTATTTTTCGCGACGAAGAGATGAACCTGTGGATTGGCACTTACAATGGAGGTATTTCCTATACCAGCTGGCACAAACAGAGTTTTAATCACATTCGTAGTTTTGGGTCGGAAGGTGAGTTGAATAACAATGCTATTCTTTCTTTTTGTGAAGACCCGGCTGGTCGGCTCTGGATTGGAACAGACGGGGGAGGAATCAATGTGTACGATCCAGTTACTGGTAATCATCGCCTTATTGATAACCCTAAGTTGGCAAAACCAAAAGTGATTACCAGCCTGAAAGCCGATAGCAAAGGAAATATTTATATCGGAACCTACCGGAATGGGCTTTTAGTTTACAATTATTATTCTGGAATTGTACGAGCGTATACCACCAACAATGGTTCAGCTTCTTTAAACAACAACGATGTGTGGGATATTGTCCTGAGTAAGGACGAAAACACAATTTGGCTTGCTACCTTGGGTGGCGGGTTAAATAAAATAGACTTAAAGACTAATCAGGTAAAATGGTATACCGCATCAAACAATGAGCCCAATTCCATTACCGATGATTTTCTGAGCTGCCTATGGTTGGATTCTGACGAAAACCTTTGGATAGGCACCTATCACGAAGGTATATTGCGGATGCCAGCCAGCCAGGAAGGATCTTTTGAGTCTTTCCGTAAAGACACACTGTCGAAACTGAGCAGCAACGAAATCAGAGTTATTTTTGAAGACTCAAAGAAACGCATCTTGGCCGGAACACTTGATGGAGGCCTCAATCTTTTTAATGCCGAAACAAAAAGTTTTTATTCTTATACCATAGCCGATGGTCTGCCTGGAAATACCATTCAGTCCATTCTTGAAGATGCTGACGGAAATATCTGGATAGGGACCAACAATGGTTTGTCGCGTTTGAATATTTTCGAAACCAGCCTGATGGATCTTGAAAACTTTGCCCCTTTCGATGGCTTGCAGGCTTATGAGTATAACCTGCACTCCTCTTTTAAAACAAGAGATGGCATGCTTTGCTTTGGAGGTGTAAATGGTTACAATGCCTTTTATCCCCATGAGATAGAAGAAGGAAACAAGGTAGGTAAGATCGTACTTACACGTTTTTTTATCTTCGATGTAGAGATGGTTCCTGGAGGACAAGAGTCGCCACAGGAAAAAAGCCTGATGTATACCCAACGGATTGAGCTTAAGCATAGCCAGTCTACCATTTCGTTCGCCTTTGCAATGCTCGATTATACGGTGCCGGAATACAACACCTACGAATTCCGATTAAAAGGTTTTGATAAAGAGTGGGTCAAGTCTGGGACCCGCCGCCTGGCTAAATATACCAACCTCGATCCGGGCGAATACCAGTTCGAAGTACGGGGCTTAAACCGTCAGGGCATGCCTGCCGAAGCAAGTGTATCGGTTTCGGTATACATTGCCCCGCCTTTTTACCAGACACCTTTTTTTCGGTTCTTACTGATCCTTTCTGTGGTACTTATTCTGTTAAGTATTTATCGTTTTCGGGTTCGGTCGTTACGTATTCAGGGCGAGTTACTCAAATCGACCGTAGAGGAGCGAACGAAAGAATTACGCATGCTTAACCGGGTGCTCGAACAACAAAATACTGAAATAAACAAGCAAAGTGAAGAACTGATCGCTCAGCAGCACAATTTAGTGGAGGCTAACCAGAAACTTGAAGGCAGTTACCGAAGAATTGAACATCAGAATATTGAACTCGCAGAACACAGGAATAACCTCGAATCGATTGTAAAGGAACGTACGGTAGAATTAGAGCAAGCCAAATTGAAAGCCGAAGAATCAGAACAGTTGAAAATGGCTTTTCTTTCGAACATGAGCCATGAGATACGGACACCCATGAATGCCATTGTAGGTTTTGCTTCGCTTCTGGCTGACGATACCCTTACCGCCAAAGAAAGGCAGGAATATATCCAGCAGGTGAATACTAACAGCGACTCTCTTCTTATACTTATCGACGATATCCTCGACCTTTCTAAAATAGAAGCCAATCAATTGAGGGTTAAGACGGCTGTTTTCGAAGTGAATACTTTTGCCAACGAGCTGTATTTTAACTGGAAGCATCTTCAGTTAGGCAAGAAAGCTGAAATCGTTTTCGAACTGAAAAATCAATTACCAGCCCAGGATATTTTTATTCACAGCGATGAGATCAGGTTAAAACAGATCATGAACAACCTTCTCGACAATGCATTCAAATTCACAGATCACGGTAGCATTGTGCTGGAGGTGAAGCATGAACAAAATGAAATCATTTTTAGTGTTACGGATAGTGGTATAGGCATTTCGCATGAGAACCTGCATCTTATTTTCAATCGTTTCCGTAAGGCCGAAGAAACAGGCAAAAAGCTTTACCGTGGTGCCGGACTCGGCCTTACCATTTCAAATCGCCTTGCCAAAATGCTAAACGGAAGGCTTTGGGTTAGTTCCTCTGCCGGGAAAGGATCTTCATTTCACCTTGCTTTGCCAATTACCGATGAAGATTTTGATATACAAATAAAAGACATTCAGCCCATAAAGGAAGTTTCCGATGCCGATTATGCGGCCTTGCGCATTCTTGTTGCTGAAGATGAAGAGACCAATTATAATTACCTGTATGGGATTCTTAAGAAAAAAGGTGTAAAAGTCGATTGGGCTTGCGATGGTGAAGAAGCGCTTAGAATGAATGCAGTAAGCAGTTATGACATAATACTCATGGACATAAAAATGCCAGTGATGGATGGCATGGAAGCTACCCGGCGTATTAAGGAGATGTTTCCAAATCAGATTATCATTGCGCAAACAGCATTTGCCCGACCTGAAGAAGAACTCGAATTTCGTAAAGCAGGATTTGACGATTATATCGCCAAGCCCATTAAAAGTGAAGACCTTCTGGCTATGATTGCCAAATTCATGCCTTCTGTCTAGTGCATCCTTCCATCCCTTGTTTTCTTAATCGCCTGACAATAGTGCAACTTATCGGCTTATTTCCTGTCGTTAAAGAAAAATACTTGGTATGAATTCTTACTATGGCTTTAGAAATATCTTGTTGATCCTGCTTACTCTATCAATTTTTCCGAGCTGCGAAACTGAAAAAGACCTCAATGGCAATGGTAAGGTTACAACCCGCTCTTACAAAGTCGAAAGCTTTAATCAACTAAACATCGATGGTGTACTTACAGTTTATTTTCAACAGGGCGAGAAATATGCTGTGGAAGTAAAAACCGACGATAACCTGCACGAGATTGTTTCGGTACTAAGCGAAGGGGAATCCTTAAAAATATTTACCAATACTAAAGATAACTTTCAGGCCACGGTGCTCAATGTGTATGTGACTGCACCTTCGGTCGATGCTATTTTACTCAATGGTGTAACAGCTCTTTACATCACAGATACTCTTGTTCAGGATGAGTTATTGGTCACCAAGGAGAATACCGGGGTTTTATCGCTGAATTTAGAGTTGGAGCATTTTCTGCTGAATTCTGACGGAGTAGGAGAAATTCTGCTAAAAGGCAGGGCAGATAAAGCTTACATCCACAATATCATGCTGGGCGACATCCATGCCTTTGAATTTATTGTCCGAAACCTTGAAATTTCCCATCAGGGCACAGGCAACATCGAACTCAATGTGATCGATAAGTTGGAACTGGATTTTCAGGGTGTGGGAAACATTTACTGCAAAGGAAATCCTACAGAGGTGATAAAGAAAGGGAATGGTACCGGAAATGTTTTTCTATTGGAGTAATTTGTTTTGTTATTGCGTTTCGCCCTCCATACACTCTTTTACTAGCGCGCGTTTAGCATTTGCGTAACGCGTGTTCATTTTAATCTAACAACTGTAATTAAACGCCCTCTCTGGTTGTAGTTTGCAACTACAACCCTATATTTCATCTATTTCGATTAAACCTGTCATCTCAGAAAAATTCCTGGCACTACTATACAAGTAATCTTCTGGATTTTCAACCCAGCCTGCTCTTACTGGATTTTCATGAATATAATTAATTCTGGTGCCCAAGTGTAGTTTTGATAACTACACTTAACTATTTGTTTTCAATACCCAAAAAAGATAAAAGGGCGTAGTTGCTGAAAACTACGCCCAGTGCTCTAATTAAGCTTATTACTATTTTTTTGGCATTCTACGCCCTGAAGGGGCCAGCAATAATTAAACGCTAGTTCGAGCTTGCAGCTCGGACTTCCTAAACTCATATAAAAATAAAAAACCAGCAGTTGTGCCAGTTTTTTAATAATATCTATGCTACACCGGCACGAGCTACAAGCTCGCGCCAGCTAGGGGCCAATGCCTTTTTCTTATTTAGTACCTTGCGCCAGTTGTGGAATTTAGTAACCGAATTTCCCTTCTAAAATTCCAATCAGCGATAGGTCTTCGTCTAAATCGGGCCAATTTAGCCCTGTGCCGGAACAAATAATTTCTATATTGTTTCTTTGAGAGTCTGCAGCATTGCGAAGTTTCGTATTTTTTTCAACAGGAAACCGTATTTCCTTATCATCTGACATTTTAATACATATCATGCCATTCTCAAACCATGCGTTGGTGGCAGTAAACATCAGTTCAGTTACCATGTACTTCATGCCATTTTGATTTAATAAATTCTAAATGAGATAGAATGAGTTGTTCTGCGTTTTTTAAATCATTCACCTTCATACCCTATGAAAATTCCAATTCAATGGGTTCTATCCAGTATTTAGCAAAACCTCCTGCCTTTCTTACATGAATATGCATAGGTTCGTTTCCTTCATTCGCATAAAAAAAGAAAACAAAACCAAATTCTCGAAAAACTTCAGGCATAGTGATAAAGTAAACTATTTTACTTCAAAGATACTACAAAAACTACTTTTTGAATTTAGAAATTTAATACAAATATGACTAAGGCACTTAAGTTGCTCATTAGGCCTTTCTCTGGTTGTAGTTTGCAACTACAACCCTATATTTCATCTATTTCGATTAAACCTGTCATCTCAGAAAAATTCCTGGCACTACTATACAAATAATCTTCTGGATTTTCAACCCAGCCTACTCTTACTGGATTTTCATGAATATAATTAATTCTGGTGCCTAAGGGTAGTTTTGACAACTACACTTAAATATTTGTTTTCAATAGCTAAAAAAAGATAAAAGGGCGTAGTTGCTGAAAACTACGCCCAGTGCTCTAATTAAGCTTAGTGCTATTTTTCTGGCATTCTACGCCCAGAAGGGGTTTTTTATTATTATCTATGCTACATCGGCACGAGCTACAAGCTCGCGCCAGCTAGGGGAACAAGCAACTACAAATATTATTTAGCACTTATGCCGGCAATGCTGCCTAAGTGTAGTTTTAATAACTACACTTAACTATTTGTTTTCAATACCCAAAAAAGATAAAAGGGCGTAGTTAATGAAAACTACGCCCAGTGCTCTAATTAAGCTTAGTGCTATTTTTTGGGCATTCTACGCCCAGAAGGGGGATTAAATTTATGTGAAAATAACATATAGTAAAGGAATGCCAACAATTGTAAGGAATATGTATAACATTATTAGCCAAGCATTTCTATTTTTTATCCCGGGTTCTTCATTTTTCCATAAATCATGAAATATTTTATAATTGTCATTTTTTAAACTCGATTTGTAACGCAAATGATTCAAAATTCCTACAACTAATAAAAGCGGAAGACTCCATAACCATTTATTATAATTTTGCATAGGAAATTCGAATTCAAAAATAAATCTTAGAATCATAATAATATCAATTATGATGAACCCTTGTAATACTGCAACTAAATTCGTTGCTTTTTCATCTGAAATATCATCATTCCTTTTTTGTAAGAAAGAATATGTTCTATAAAAAACATAATCAAAGAAATTTAAAAATTTGCACATCGTTTTACATTTAATATTTACCAACTACCTCCTCCACCATATTGTGGGTCCCATTTTTGATCTGCTCTTTCACCTAATGAAAACCCTGTAAAAACATCGAATCCCAAATCTGCAATATATTATAATCCAGCTCCGATTGAACCATATCCAGTAAATGATATTACACCCATCCCTGTGTTGATGTAATCTGATGGTCTAATTTCTTGATTAACTAAAACATTAGTACCAGTAACCAAAAGCCCAAAACCAGCAAACCTATTACTCCAACTTTTTGCAGACTTCAGAGTATTATTTACAACTTTATAACCCCTCTCTGGTTGTAGTTTGCAACTACAACCCTATATTTCATCTATTTCGATTAAACCTGTCATCTCAGAAAAATTTCTGGCACTGCTATACAAGTAATCTTCTGGATTTTCAACCCAGCCTGCTCTTACTGGATTTTCATGAATATAATTTATTCTCGATTCAATCATCTCACTGGTACTAAGCTCCACAGCATGATTCTCGTGTGTCCATAATTGCCTATCACCAGCACGTTTATTGAATTTGGCGTGGTATTTAAAAATCATTTCTAACCACTCACGCCTGCTTTCATTGTTTGTATTTACTGCCTCAAGTATTTGCTTTGATGTGTGTTTTTTAAAATCTCTAACTATATCAGACAATAGTCCCTCTTTGCTTCGCAATATAGCGTGAACATGATTTGTCATGATAACATATGCAAATATTTCCAATCCTTTATTTCGTCTACAATATTCAAAACTTTCAATAATGATATCGCGATATACTTTCCTGCTAAAGATATCTGCCCAACCTACAACTTGAAATGTCAAATAATATGTTGCTTCCTGGTCTTTTATCTGATATGCATTACCCATAAAACAAATATATTGAATTCTACATTTTTCTTTAATACGTAACAGCCAAGCAACTACAAATATTATTTAGCACTAATGCTGGCCATAGTGCCTAAGTGTAGTTTTAATAACTACACTTAACTATTTGTTTTCAATACCCAAAAAAGATAAAAGGGCGTAGTTGCTGAAAACTACGCCCAGCGCCCTATAAGCTTAGTGCTATTTATCTGGCATTCTACGCCCAGAAGGGGGGAAGCTTTCAACTGCTCTAATTAAGCTTAGTGCTATTTTTCTGGCATTCTACGCCCAGAAGGGGAAATTAAACGCCCTGTTTATAGGGCTTATAAGCCAATAATATTAAATCACCGAGTTTAGTCGGTTAATAGTGATATTCTTTATAAAACAACCATGTAATTAGTTTATAAATATCATTTTAAATGATATTTTAGCAAAATGCTTAAAGCTAATGTGTAACTCACGGACTCCTGTTTGACAAACAATTAAGTTTAAAAATAAAACTAAAATGAAAAAAGGCGTAATACTTGCAACTGTTGTTGCCTCATTAATTTCTTGCTCAAAACCGAAAATAGAAGATTTATCGAGCTACTATTTCCCATTTGGTGAACTCAATAGTGGTAAAGAGTACATTTATGAGGTTAAAACAAACAACGAGGTTAGTTCATTCACAATAAGACTTAAAAGTGAAATAGCCGGCAATAAAAAATACTTATACACTCAAAATTTTGTAAATAACAATCTTGTTTCTGATAGCAAAGAGATTGTACACTCAGACAACTCAGTTTTACTAAATGGTAGATTTTACGAACCTGCTAATAATGGCTCGCCAATTGCAATGAAAAGTAAAATAGATGAAAAAGAAAATATTGTATTCTCTTTTAATACTTCTAAGGGAGAAGGTTATTCTTTACAAGTGAGTAACCAAAGTAATTTAAACAACACCACCATTAATTACAGACGAAAACGAGAGTTTGCTGGTTTCTCACAAATATCTTTTCAGGGTAAGAAGATTAATTGTATTATAATAAAATGCAAAGAACAATTCACATACCCCACATCTGAACTGACTTTAGATGTAAAAGAATATTTTGGACAAGGTATTGGTTTAATAAAAACTGAAAAGAAAGCCCCCGGATTGGTCATAGAAACTACTTTAAAACAAATCCTCCCACTAAACGAACAATACCCCTATTCTTTTAATTAATTACGAGATGGATAATATTATACCAGAATTGATTGTTACAAGCACGCTATATGTATTAATATTAGGGTTTAATAAGAGATTGCAAAACATCAACTTTTATTTAATAGCCAGCATAATTGTAATATCGATAATTGTAGGGGCTTTTTACTTATTCAAGTTAAAATTTGCATTTTTAATAATTCCATTAACCCTAATAATTATCTTTCAACCCACGAGATTTCTATTTAAAAAGTACCTACAGAGAGAACCCATCCTGCATGCCAGAGGTATCTATTTAACTCCGGAGGAAGAAGACATTATAGCGTTTCCAGATTATGTGTTTACAGCAGTTTTAATTGTTATCCCTTTACTTAGCCCTCTTTTTTGTATATAAAAATATGCTGTCCATAATTATAAACAGCATATCTTTGACTAATTGAAAATACCTTTCTATTCTTCTATTAAGATACTCTCTTCTAGTTTAGTAATCCTTTCTTGCTGTAGCAAAATTAGTTCATTTTGTTCCTTAATAGCTTCCAATAATACCGGAATAAGTTTGTAATAATAAACTTTTTTATGGCCTGCTACTGTGTCATCAACAACCATTTCAGGAAATACTTTTTCGAGATCTTGAGCAACTAAACCAATATCAGGCTTCTTGGCTGCATCCTCTTTCCATGTGTAAGTATATCCATTAATATGCTGTATCTTATCAAGAGTATTCTCTAATGGCTCTATATTTTCTTTGAGAGTACTATCGGATGGCCCTAAACCGCCAACCATATGGTAATACTGATAGGGCACATTATATTGTTGGAAATTTGCCGCCCCATTATCTCTAGCAGTTTTCAATACAGGAGTAATAGCACTCCATGCAGTACCATATATTCCTGGTAGAAAAAGTGAGGGTATATCAAATATAATATCTGACACGCCTTTAACTACTGCCTCTGTTGGGTTGGCACTATAGTTTGCTTGACTAATACTATATCCACTATACCCAATGGATGCTAAGGTGAAACCATACCCAACTAATCCGGAAGCACCAGGTACTTTTGAGGGAACGACTTTAACTTGGGGTCCTAAGTTCTTCAAGCTATAAATCTTTCTTCCATCAAACATAAAAAAATCATATTTAGAAGCAATTTTGTAATTGTCATAAATCCTAGCCCCTTCACTTATTATTCCAGCTCCAGTGGAGAAGTTTCCAAGGTTATCAGTAAACCAGTTACCATCCCCTCCAGATTGGGCAATTCCAAAATTAATAGTATAAGCTCCATTATTATTTGTTCCTATTTTTATCCAGCTTGCTTGGCCAGGTGTGTTTAAGTATATTCCTCCACCTTCTGGACCTTGAAATACAGCAATAGCAGCATCAGGAAATATATAAGATAATTCGTTTTTTGTTGGTGCTCTAAATTCTCCTCCATACAATGCTAAATTTCCGTTAACTGCTGTCTCAAAGCTTACACTCTCCCCAGTTGCATTGTCATAATATCCGCCATCTCTATATTCATAACCAAGAGAACCTGACCTTCCGTCACTATCAAGGTTTAGACGTGGCCGCCTAAACCAACGTGGATTATATACTATGTAGCCCGAAGGATCAACTGCATTCAGCGGATTATTCCAACAATACGAATAACGGTTATAATTAAGTGCCGCTAAAGGGTTTTGAACAAATGGATCGGCGCTGAGGAACTGCCCCATTACCGGGTCGTAGGCACGGCCATTCATGTTTATGAGTTTAAATTCATCCATGTGTTCGTGCATGGTAAAACCTCGGCTTGTTATGGATGTGCCGGGTACAGCTGTGTATGTCCAGTCTGTTGGGTTACGGCGCCTGCCCCATGGATCGAAGCTGTATTCCTTTAGTTTTGTTCCGGTAGAATTGGTAATTACGTTAACCGAGCCTAGATGATCGGTTAATAAGTAATACAAAGTATCCTGGCCGCTGCTGTTTTTTACAAACAATGCCCAGCAAGAGCCACCAAGTGGTATGTAATGCATGGTGCGGGTTGTGGCACCTATTTTCTCAATCTCATAGCCACCTGGCACATAAACTGTTTCCTTAATTTTAATATTGCTGCTATTGTACAAACGGCTTACCCTACGCTGGTTATCGGCAGCATATTTGTACTTTAAGCTGTAACTCGAGGCTTCGTATATTGAGTCGATTTTATTGAATGCTGTATAATTAATGTTACAGCTTGCATTGGTATAGGTGCCGGGGTTATTGTTTAAGCCAGTTACCTGGTGCACCGCCGGGGTGTTACTATACACATAAGTACCGGCATCGGTTTTGGTGTTCATTCGGCCTGTGCCATCGGTTAAATACGAAACCGAATAGGTATTTGCCCCAATGTTCCACGAAGTTAACTTGTTATTGTCGTAGGTGAAATTTTCCTGAAGATTTTTCAACACATCTTTTCGGTAAGTTAAATTACCAGTTTCGGCATTAAAGGAGTATTGTAGGCTTTGAACACTACCGGTTACTATGGTAGCAGGCATACCCCAGGTATCGTAAGTTAACTGCCTACTAATGTTCGAACCGAGAACGAAGTTATTCCATTGCCCAAGAGCATTTACATCACCGGCGGCCCAAAGCTGTGCACTGTTGTCAGTACGGTTAATAGTTGTAAGATATCCCTTGGTATCGTATGCATAGCTAACAGCAAAGTTCGAAGGATAGGTAAGCTTTTTAAGATTGCTATACGCGTTATATTCATAGCCAGTAATGTATTGTTGCCCCTCAATGGTTTCTTTTTGCGAGGTGGTGCGTCCGTAGGTATCGTGTATATACTCTGAAACCGTACCATTAGAATGGCTTACTTTACACAATGCCCCTTTAAAATCGGTATCGTATGTATAGTTTATTGTGCTACCATCGGAAGAAGTTTGTGTAAGTGGGCGACCTAATTTATCTTGTTTTGTAATACGGAACCAGTTGCCCTTTGCATCTTTCTGATAAACACTTTCGCCATATGCGTTAAATTCATATTCGGTGGTACCTAAACTGGGGTCGATAAGTTTTTTCTGCGATCCGTATTTATCGTATTCGGTTGTGATCACACTCTGTGGGGCACTTACCTGCTTAAGATTGCCAGAAGCAAAATAAGTATAATTGATTGTTCCGTTTGGATCGGTTGCTTGAATAAGGTTTCCAACAGCATCGTAAGTTTTGGTATATACCTGAGATGTGTTGTTCAGGGTCTGTGTTATTTTGTTTTTATTGTATGAGAAGGTAACTTTTTTAATGTTGTTATCGGTATATTGTGTTGCCAACCTGCCATCGTTGTAATAAGTTGTATAATTCCAATGTATGGTTTCACCTTTAAAGTACGGAAGAGAAACCTGTACCTGTTGTCCTTTATTATTATACACAGCATCGACAAAAACAAGTTTGTTGTTTTGTGCCTCACTTACTGTGCGCAATGCATGCCCAAGAGCATCGTAATATGTTTTTATGTAGGGTCTTGCCGTTGTGCTAACAAGAGTATAATAAACTGAATATGCAGGAGCATCGGCATCGGATGTAGTAACCCATGCTGTAGTAATGGTCTGGTCCGACTCATCGATATTGTTAATTTGTATAATTTGCCCTAATCCGTTGTAGGCATTGGAAACTGTATTCCCATTGGGTTCCTGCTGACTTATTATCTGTCCATTATCGTTTATTACAATATTGTAAGTATGCCCAATTGCATTGGTTACAGAAGTTGTAAAACGGCCTTTGGTATCAAAAGCAGAACTAGCCGTTCTTTGAATATTGCCCAACTGATATGTTTGTCCGGTAACATTACCCTGGGTGCTGTAGGTATAGGAAATAGTATCAACATCGGTATCTTCGACACCTGCATTTGTAAAATAATAAATGAATTGTTTACTTACCCTGCTGCTGTTTGCATTGATAAATTCAAATACATTTTTAGCCTTACTATCCGATTCTCCGGGGCGTTGTTTGGTCGATAGGGTTGATTTCAAGCGGTAATATTTTCCACTATTAAAGGTTTCATAAGTATTTACTACAGAAACAGCTGCTTCAAGCTGAGGAGCAGAAGCTACATTATAATAACTAATATTGGCATTGCTCCAGTTACCATGTTGAAAATCGCTAGCTGTGTATGTATAAGTACTTTTCACCTTAAACATTTTTAAGTAGTCCCAACTGGAAGTGGTATCGGGGTATATAAGGTAATGTTTCTGCCCGTTTGTACCGTATGAATATACTTTATATGCAGAAAAAGAACCCGATATTTTTGTAGGCGTTGTACCTGTGGTAGTCAATAGCGACGATTTTGGCACAGGCTCATAAAAAGTATTATCATAAGCCATTAAGCTGGTTGCAACCAAACCGGTAGCCTGGTTGGTAATAGTTGTCTTGCCAAAACCCAGAAAACCTTTGCCATCGATATGTATTCTGGCATTTTCGTAAAAATGGCTTACAAGAGTTTGTCCATTCAATCCGTTATCGCTTTTAACATCTTTTACCACAATAAGTTTTGGATTAATAGTTCGTACTGGTGATGTAATAACTTGTGTTTCGTTATTGGCATATACATCCGGGGACGTAGTAAACGAATAGCTTACTTCGGTTTTTCGGTTAAAACCATCCAGTACAGAGCCCATTAAAAGGTCCAATCGTTCAACGACAATAGGGGTGATTTTTAAAATCTGAAGAATATGTGGATAATTATAGGTGGCAGTTTGCCTTACCCCCAGATAATAATATAACTTTTCGGTAATGCCATCGCCATTGAAATCGCCATATAGCAATTGAGAAATTAGGAAATCATTATCTAATTGTTGAATATGGTTTGAAGGTTGCCCTGTATTATAATATGTAGTTAGTTGGTGGCTGTTAATTCCAATTTTAGCCTCTATTAACAGTTCGTTTTTCCCATCTCCATTAAAATCAGGTCCAATATTGTACATGGTATTATCAATCCATTTTTCTTCAGCAATCGGGTTATCTACACCTGTTGCATAAAAAATAGTTCTTTTACTATTATTCAGAATATCAACTTTCCCATCGCCATTAAGGTCTCCGAAAGAAAGATTAAATATTCCTTGATTATAAGTTTTAATTGTATTCCAGCTGCCAAATGCATAGCCACTCTGTCCGGCAATTTTATTGACGTAATTTATTTTGATACCAATAGAATCGCTGCAAACTAAATCCTGCTTGCCGTCCCCGTTGTAATCAACAGCACTTAAGTTACCAGTCATGGCAAAAGTACCCTCACTTCGCTTCACAAAGGAAATATTTCCAGAAACTACCTCTGCCAGATACAATTGGTAAGGCATTGAAACAGAATCTTTGCTTATAAACAAAAGATCTGTCAACCCATTGCCATCAAAATCTCCTTGAATAAAGCTATAGGGGCGATTTAAAAGTCCGGTAATTCCATAATTATTGGATGTTGAAATGGGGATTAAGGCATTATTTTCAAATTTCATTATCTGAAACTGCAAATCGCTAAAGGCTATTGAATCGGCACCGCAATATGTTTGTGATGAATTTAAAGTAAAACCATTCATAAAAGTAGATTTGACACCTTTATGAAAAAGTAGTTCCTCCTTACCATCGCCATTATAATCGATGGGTACAGCACCTTTATAATTAGCAGGTAGGGCACTTGAATAGGAATTAGCTAGTCCGTTGTATTTAAGACTCAAATTCTTTATGCTATTCTTTATTGTAGGCATTTCTAAAACATCGCTCTTGCCATCGCCATCGGCATCTAAAACAGTATAATAAAAAAGAAGATTTTTCAGATTATGGATTGAAATCAAACCATCTATGGTATTGGGATAACTAATATCGTTAAGGTTATAGCTATTTTCATTAATTATAGTCTCGCTTGTACTAAAACTAGTAGTTGGACGGGTTATCCAATTAATTTGAGTGCTGTTTATTTTTTCATCATTTTGGCCGGTAAGTTCCACCGTTGATAAATACGATTCGCTGTTGCTATTAATAAAATAATTGAAAGCATAATCCCGAACTTTATCGCCATGCGAATACACCGATATGCGCCGAAGAATATTATCCTCCTCGGTTTTAATGCCGGAACTATATTTCATCATGTAGTCGCTACGAGAATTCTCGTAAACAAACTGTATTTTATTAAAGGCATCGAAAGAGCTTGTTTTTGTATATTCAATTCTATCGAGAAGAACTGTATTGCTGCCAGAAGTGGTTTTATAGTGATAATTTATTGTATTCCCAAATTGGTCAACAACCCTGGTTAGGTACCATTTTAAAATTTCGGTACTGCTTTTTTTGAATCGTGCTTCGGTTGTTTCACCATAATACCTTTTATAGCCGTCGGAAGTTTCTACTTCAAACCCGCTGCCTGTATATTTTATCCGCTGGAAAGATTCATTTTGGGTTTTATATTCCGAATTTGTTGCAAACCAGGTTCCATTACTTAAAATCAATCGTTGGCCATCAAGTTCAAGTCTGTCCGTTACATAATTAACTGCTGTTATATCGCCTTCATTAAACCTGTCCTGCCCAACACGGGAAATTGTCGACACCCCGCCAATATTCCAACCTATGCCCATAATTCCATTTCCGGCCATACTATTGTAGGACAATGAAATACTGGGTTGCATTCCAGCAGTACCCGGTGGGACCTCAATCGGAATAGTATAAGTAGCCGCACCAACAGAATTTACCCCAAAATTTCCTGGGAGAGATCCTACTGCTTTTGTAAGATCCAGAGTTCTTGTTGCTGGCGGCTGATCTGCCAGGTAGGTAGTATTAAAAATTAATCCTTCATCCACAATCGCAGAAAAAGGATATTCGTATGTTCCTAGGCTCAAGGTAATCGCATCGCGGGCTTTAACTGAGTCGCATTTAGTATTTAGTTTTTCACTGTAATTTACTGTTATTCCATCACATGCTACTGGAATCTGAGTTTTAGCTTCTCTATTAATTAAAACCAGAGCGACTATACAGAGAAGTATATTTATATTTTTAAACATTTTCGATTAGTTTTTAGAATTATCGATGCAGTAACAAACAGAAATTCAATTGTTTTACAGCTTCATAAACAATCAAACCCTAATTACATTTTTTACTTTTTAATGATTGTGAATTGTTTTTTATCATCATTTACCAATATATCAAGCAAGTATATTCCATTCTGCTCTTTGGAGATATCTAATGTAAATGCATTTGTAAAAAACTCTTCATCAAGAATCAGACTGCCGTTAATTGTATAAACTCTTGCAGTTATTATGAAATTTGTCGTACTGCCCAAATTCTCTATCTCAAAATTTAAAATGCCCGAAGTTGGATTCGGAAAAACCATTAGTTTGTAGTCCTTATCCAGGGAATATTCAACCGGGGTTTCGGAAAACTCCTCTGCTGATTTTAAGGGTGGGGTAACAATGGTGCGCGAAGTGCGGTTTCCGGCCTGGTCGTAGGTAAACGCGACAGACTGGGAATATACACTGTATTGCATGGCAAACAGAGCAATTAACAATAAAACTTGTTTCATGATTATTTTACCTCTAAAGTTTCAACCTTCTGCTGTAACTGTTCAATAAGCGCTTGTTGTGCTTCAAACAATTTTTGCTGCTCGATAATGTAAAGGGTAAGTTCTTCTACCTTGCGCAGCAGGATATCGTCCATTTCGCCCACGCTATAGCCGTTTTCTTTAAACTCGGCAGCGCTGGGTACCTCGGGCAAGTGTTTGTTTTCTTTCACGAAGGCCTCTAATTCGGTAAGGCTGCGGAGATTGTAGTCTTCTTCGAAAACGAAGTCGGAAGCTGGCACAGTGCCAATCACATCTATGCGTTCTGCCAAAATATCTCCATTGACAGTAAGAGTGGCTGTGGGTTTAATCGTGCCTATGCCCATTTTACCATCTTTTCCGAAGTGATAGAGTGAAGCGTTTGAGCTATTGGTAATCTGAAGGTTTCCGGTATTGTCCATTCTTAGTTTTAGGGTTCCAACTGCATCAGAAAGTTCCATTTGTGCATTGGTGGCCTGTATTTTAATACCATTGCCATCCTTTACGTGAAGTTGATTGCTTGGTGCAATAGTATTTATGCCAATGTACCCCTGGAAATAATTCCTGAAGGTTGATCCTGTTTGGTAAATTGCATACCTGTTTGTCATGGTAGCACTACCACCTGTAAGTCCGTCGAGGTACAAACCATACACATTGGTAATGGTACCAGCCCCTGCTCCGGTAAAGGAACCGAATTGGATTCTTAAACCAATTTGTTGGCTTAAAGTTCCTAGAAAATCAGAATTTTTCACAAAGGTATTTATGTTCATTCCCATTCTGTAACCAAGATCAGTCATACCTGAGGGTATTTTATAGGTATTAAAGTTATCGATATGACTAGCAATTTTGTAGTTTGTGCCAGGGGCTGGAATTGAAAATGTAGGATGCACAACCACGAAAGGATAGGTTGGATTGGTTATCTCTCCAACACCTACATTACCAGATCTGTAAGCATTTCCTGTGCTGGTGGTTGAACCTCCCCAGGTTTGTGCGTGTAGATTGAAAACAAGTGCTGCCAATAAAGTTGTAAGTGCAAATAACTTTTTCATAATGTATATTTCTAAGGTTTATTTTTTAGGTTTAATGAGTATACAAATTTTTACTCTCTATGCCTTTTTCAAAGCAATCGAAAATTATTTTTATCGCTCATCTACCTGCTTTTCGGCAAAAGAATGGTCTATGCAATCAACTTAAAAACAGCAATCGGTAAAAAACCACCACCATATTTCTCTAACCTGCATGCGGTAAGGGCAAATCCGCAAATAACCTGTGTTTTTTACCAAAATAGAGCACTTAAGGGTCAGATACTGTTGTATATTCTCTGTGTGCAAGAGTATAAAATTCCATGATAATTTTCAATATACAGCTGCAATTTGAAATCTTTCTAAATTATTTTTTGTGCGTGTATGGCTTGATTTCATTGTAGAATTGCACAAACAGCTAAGCATTAAAAATTTACAAGTGGGTCAGCAACATATTTGTTAGCACGCGTTACGCAAGCTAAACGCGCGCTAGTGAAGAGTGTTTAATTGCCCCTGGCTTAACTTAGCGCAGCGTTTTCACGAACGGAGTGAGTAACCCAGGGGCAATTAATGCCCGATTAGCCCCACTAGCGCCGATTTGCAATCGGGGCCTTGCCAATAGGAAAACTTTCGAATTTTTCAAAGAAAGGCCACAAATCATATACATATGGCAGTTGGGGGAAGCAACCTTTTTATTTGCACGCGTTACGCAAGCTAAACGCGCGCTATTGTTAGTTTTGGGAACTTCTGTTCTATTTTCAATAAAATTATTTTAACCAAATGGATAAATCATTTGGATAATATAATTATCTGCACTACATTTGACCAAACAGTTAAATGATATGGTTAATTTTTCTGAAACGGAAGAAAAAATTTTACTAGCAGCCCGCACTGTCTTTATCCGTAAGGGTTTATCAGGTGCGCGTATGCAGGAAATTGCCGACGAGGCAGGTATCAACAAAGCACTTCTTCATTATTATTTCCGAAGTAAAGAGAAGCTCTTCGAGCGCATATTCGAAGAGGTTTTGAAGAATCTCGCGACAGGGATCAGCGAAGTGCTTTCCAGTGATATTCCTATTCTGGAAAAGCTGGATAGTTTTATCGACAAATATTCCGAGGCTTTGTCGGCCAACCCTTACCTGCCGGTTTTTGTGCTCAACGAAATGAGCCAGAATCCTTCGCGCATAAAAGCCTTTTTCGAGAAAGGAGTTTTGCCGGCCATGATTAATTTCTTTGCACAGATTCAGCGCGAAGTGGGTGAGGGGAAGATAAATCCTATTAATCCTGCTCATCTGCTTTTAAATATTATGGGAATGCTTGTATTGCCCTATGCAGTAAGCCCCATGATTGCGCCAGTGCTTAAGGAAAACATGGGTATTAGTTATACCGATATTTTGGCCGAACGAAAAAAAGTGATTAGTGCATTTGTGCTTGCCGCATTAAAAAAATAAAGTAATGAAACAAACAATAGTAAACGCAGAACAATGTCCTCTAATCACAATTGAGGATCATTTTTTTAAACCTTGCAAAGGTCTTTTCGGAAAAAAGGTTTCTCAAAGGAAAATTACAGGTGTAATAATCGGTAAATTTCTTTTTTCGTTTTTTTTACTACCAATATTTGCGCAGGCTCAACCCTTAGAGCTTCAGGATTGCTATCGGCTCACAAGGGCCAATGCCCCTCAGATCAAACTACTGGCTTTGAATGCTGAAGAGCTTAAAGTGGGTACGAATAAACTCGAAAGTACAAACATGCCAACTCTAAAGGCATACGGATCTGCCAGCTACCAAAGCGAAGCTGTTCGGGTGGCTTTTCCGATTCCGGGTGTGGAACCTTTCGAACTTGATTTGTTTCAATACAATGCAGGAGTTATCATCGACCAGAAGATTTACGATGGCTCCATGGTTAGCCTTCAAAAAGATATAAAAGCCATACAAGCATCCATTCAGGACCTTGAGAGTGAGTTGGCTATTTACCAGCTAAACGAACTGGTCAATAAGTATTTTTTTGGTGTCGCACTGCTTCAAAAGTCAATTCGCATTCTTGAATTAAAAATTGAGGTGTTAAACCAACAGGAGCATAACCTTCAATCGGGTGTACAGCAGGGGTTCTTTACCGAAAGCGAGTCAGGTCGTCTTGCTGCCGAGCGTCTTACTGCAGGTCAGCAACTGATTGAGACCAATCTTTCCTTGGTCAGGTTAAAAGAAAGCCTGGGCATGCTCGTTGGCTTGAGTGGGAGTGAGCTGGAAATTGTGCTTCCCGATAGCCTCGATGTGCCCGATAGCCTTAACCGTTTAGAATATAGTTTGTTTGACGAACGTCGTAATTATTTCGACGCGGCCAGTAAGCTGTACGACCGGCAATATCTACCCCGTTTGAATGCTTTTGGTCAGACAGGTTATAGTTATCCCGGTTTGAATATGTTCGAAAATGCATCGGACTATTATTATATCGTGGGAGTGAAGTTAGGCTGGAACCTGTTCGATTGGAACCAGGCAAAAAAAGAAAAGCAGCTTCTAACGATTCAGAAAAGCAGAATCGATATTGCGGAGCAGGATTTTGAGCGGAATATCAATCTTGCATTGAAAGTGTGCATGCAGGAAATTGAAAGCCTGAGGACAATGCTTAAAAGTGATGAAGAGATTGTGAAGTACAAGGAAAATATTCGCAATACCAGTGCCTCTATGCTGCAGCACGGAACCATTACTCCGGCCGATTACCTGCGCGACCTGAACGAGGAGTTACATGCCAGATTTGTGCTCGAGCAGCATCAGATTAAATTAATAGAAGCACAGGCCATGCTTGCATATTATTACGGAATCCCATCAATTAATTAAAAAATGAAATTTATGAAATCTGCTACAGCCATTGCCTATCCAATCCTATACATCTTGCTTATACTTTTCTTAGTTGCTGGATGTAATGGCAAGAATAATACTCCCGATGCTTATGGCAATTTCGAAAGCCAGGAGGTGATTGTTTCTGCCGAAACACAAGGGCGTTTAATCATGTTCGCGATAAAAGAAGGAGACACCTGCCAGCCAGGTTCCATTTTAGCCATTGTAGATACCCTGCAGTATAGCCTTAAGAAAAAGGAACTGATGGCTAAACGGTTTGCGGCCCACTCTCAAAAGGCCACCATACATGCCCAGGTCGAAGTGTATAAGCAGCAATTGGCTACAATGGATATCGAACATAAAAGAATTAAAAACCTGCTGAACGACAAGGCGGCAACAGCCAGACAGCTCGATGAGGTGGAAGGACAAATTAACCTGGTTCAGAAGCAGGTTTTGCTTACGCAATCCAATTTATCAAACGTCGATGCAGAAATGATGGCTTTGGATGCAGCCATTGAACAGGTGAACGATTTAATTTCACGATCAATTATAAAAAGCCCGATAGCAGGTACGGTACTCTCCAAATATGCCGAAGCCGGTGAAATAGCCATTACGGGCAAGGCATTGCTTAAAATTGCCAACCTCGATGAGCTCGAAATAAAAGCGTATGTGTCGGGCAACCAATTAAGTCAGGTTGTTATCGGCAACGAAATTCAAGTGGCTATTGACGGGCCCGACGACGATTTGATTTTTTACCCAGGCATTGTATCCTGGGTATCTCCCAACGCAGAATTTACGCCTAAAAATATACAAACACGCCACGAAAGGCAGAACCTGGTTTATGCCATCAAGATAAGGGTGAAGAATGATGGGGGCATAAAAATCAACATGCCAGGCGAGGTGTATCTGTTCCCGCACAATCAAAATATGAATAAATGATTTCGCTACATCAGGTCAGTAAAAGTTTCGGTCCGGTTGCTGCACTCAGCGACATAAACCTGGAGGTGATGCCCGGAGAATTGTTTGGTCTTATTGGACCTGATGGTGCTGGGAAAAGCACACTTTTCAGGATTCTTGCTTCGTTGCTTTTACCCGATAAAGGCACGGCAAAGGTTTTTGGATGCGATGTAAACAAAGATTACCGGCAGATACGTTCTTTTACCGGTTACATGCCCGGACGATTCTCTTTGTATACCGACTTATCGGTAGCCGAGAATCTGGAGTTTTTTGCAACGGTGTACGGCACTTCAGTGAAGAAAAATTTCGACCTAATAAAAGAGGTGTATGAACAAATAGAACCCTTTCGCGACAGGCTGGCTGGTAAATTATCTGGTGGAATGAAACAAAAACTGGCCTTGTCCTGCGCCCTTATCCACAGGCCAAAGTTGCTGATTCTGGACGAACCTACCACCGGTGTCGATGCGGTTTCGCGGAAAGAATTCTGGGATTTACTCAAATCGTTAATAAAAAACGATATTACCATCATCGTGTCGACACCTTATATGGTTGAGGCCGAATTGTGCAGCCGCATTGCGCTGATACAAGCAGGCAGGCTAATGGCCATCAATACACCCGATGGAATTAAAACTGCTTATCCCCGCATTATTTTTTCGGTTCAATCCAATCAACCTTATCAATTGCTGGCCGATTTGCGCCGTTTTAATAGCCAGGCAGCAGCAATTCCCTTTGGCAGCGATGTGCATTATACCCCTAATGCCGATGGATTTGATAAGGCTGAATTAGAAAGCTTCCTCAAGGAGCAAGGCCATGAAAATATTGTGATTCAACCTGCACAAGTGCAGATAGAAGATATTTTTATAGACCTTATGTCGCAACAAAAAATCGTTTCTGCTTAAATAATTTAACCATGAGCGAAAAGCAAACAGTAATATCGGTGGCGAACATGTACAAAAGGTTTGGCAACTTTGTGGCCAATGAAAATCTTAGTTTCGAGGTTTATAAAGGAGAAATATTTGGGTTTCTGGGTGCTAATGGTGCAGGAAAGACCACAGCCATTAAGGTTTTTTGTGGTTTGCTTGCGCCAAGTACTGGTCGTGTACAAGTGGCAGGTTTCGATGTTTACACCCAAACGGAAGAAATAAAAAGAAACATTGGTTACATGTCGCAAAAGTTTTCGCTTTACGAAGATTTAACGGTGGCTGAAAATTTCAGGTTTTATGCGGGTATTTACAGGGTATCGCGTTCAGAAATAGCTTCTCGTATGCAACAGTCGCTGGAGAATGTTGGATTATCAGGTCAGCAAAACCATTTAATCTCTTCACTTCCGTTAGGGTGGAAACAAAAGCTGGCCTTTGCTGTGGCTACTTTTCACCAGCCGGCAATCGTATTTCTCGACGAACCAACCAGTGGAGTGGATCCTATTGCGCGTCGAAATTTCTGGGAGTTGATACAAAAGACCTCAGAAGAGGGTACCACGGTGTTTGTAACAACTCATTACCTCGATGAAGCTGAGTATTGCCATCGGATTTCGATTATGGATAATGGGCGGATAATGGCACTTGATACTCCCAAGGCCCTAAAGAAAAAATACGAAGTAGATAATATTTTCGATTTGTTTTTAAACATTGTGAGGCAATGAACCGGTTTATAGCTTTTGTAATAAAAGAGTTCAGGCATCTGTTGCGCGATCCGCGCACCATGATTGTTTTATTTGCCATTCCGGTTATTCAATTACTCCTTTTCGGATATGTGATATCTACCGAAATAAAAAATGCCCGCATTGCTATTCTCGATTTATCAAAAGATTCGATGACAAAGGAAATTGCCAACAAATTGCGTGCAACCGGTTACTTTACCATCGAAAAATACCTGAACAATACACACGACATCGAAACGGAGTTCCAAAAGGGAAGCATTAAGGAAGTTATTATTTTCTTGCCTGATTTTGAACGGCAATTAATACGCGATGGTGTAGCACCTCTTCAGATTATTGCCGATGCCAGCGACCCGAATATGGCCTCTTTGCTCGATGCCTATTCGCGCAGCGTCATCTACGATTTTATCGAAGAAAGGAACCATGCAAAGGGAGTAGGAGTGATAAAAACGGAATTCAGAATGGTTTATAACGAACAATTGCGATCGGCTTACCTTTTCGTGCCTGGCACCATGGCACTTATCCTCATGCTCATTTCTGCGCTCATGACCAGTATTTCCATTACACGAGAGAAAGAGTCAGGCACTATGGAAGTATTGCTGGTATCGCCCCTGCGACCCATACAGATTATATTGGGTAAACTTACACCTTATTTAGCCTTGTCGGTGGCAAACATGATTGCCATATTGCTTATTGGCTATTTTGTATTTAAAGTACCCATCAACGGAAGTCTTATCCTGCTTGCTTTCACTTGTATTCTTTTTATTCTGCTTGCTTTAAGCCTGGGGGTAATGATATCGACCATTGCGAAAACACAGCAGGTAGCCATGATTATTTCACTTATTGCACTAATGCTTCCCACAGTGTTGCTATCGGGTTTTATCTTTCCGATAGAAAATATGCCCAAAGCCTTGCAGGTTTTGTCTATTTTCATGCCCCCCCGCTGGTTTCTGTTGGCACTTAAATCGGTGATGTTAAAGGGTCTTGGGTTAGGCTATATCTATAAATACCTACTGGTAATGATCCTTATGCTGAGTGCATTTATTATTATTAGCGTCAGAAATTTTAAAATCAGGCTTGAATAGTGCATTCGACTTAATAGAAAATTATTATGCGAACCATACTTTACCTCATACAAAAAGAATTCATACAGATAGCCCGCGACAAATTCATGGGCAGGGCTATTTTATTGATGCCTCTCATTCAGATGATTATTCTGGTGTATGCAGCTACTTTCGAAATAAAAGAGGTGCAGATGCTGATTGTCGATCGCGATGGGAGCGAGACCTCCATTGAGTTGATCCGGAAGTTTTCTGCCAGCAGGTTTTTCAGAATAGATGTACTTCCCCTTAGCCAAAGTGAAATCGATGAGTCGATTAAAAGAAGCAAATACGATGTGGCAATGGTAATACCTTCCGGATTCGAGGAGAAATTTCAGAACCTGCAAACTGGCGAAGTGCAATTGCTTATTGATGCTGTAAACGGCATGGCGGCCGAATTGTCTTTGGCCTATTGCAGAGCCATTGTAGCAGATTATAACAAGGAGCTTGTGGTTGAAATGATGGGTCCAAATATTCCGTCAGCCTCTTCCATTCAGGTTTCTACTAACTTTTGGTACAACCCACTTCTTGACTACAAGATATACATGGCCCCGGGCATATTGGTGATACTGATTACTGCCATTGGCTGGTTTATGGCTGGAATGAACCTGGTGCGCGAGAAAGAAACCGGCACAATCGAACAGATCAATGTTTCGCCCATACAAAAATACCAGTTTATTGCAGGCAAGATGATACCGTTTTTAATTATCGGCCTTGCCGATTTGGTATTTGGCCTGATTCTGGCAAAAGTGCTGTACCATGTTCCTTTCGAAGGCAGCCTGATTACCTTGTTTGTGTTTGCAACGGTTTACCTTATTGCAGTGCTTGGTATTGGATTGTTTATTTCTACTGTTTCGAATACGCAACAGCAGGTGCTTTTTATTTCTTTCTTTTTTGTAATGGTGTTTGTGCTTATGAGTGGTCTGTTTACTTCGCCAGATAACATGCCGCGCTGGGGTCAGGTAATTAATTGGTTCAATCCGCTTGCGTATTTTATCAAGGTAATTCGCATGGTTTTGTTAAAGGGTTCAAGTCTTACAGACATAAAAGCTGAAATATTTCAGATGTTGTTGTACGGACTTTTGGTCAATGCTTTGGCCATCTGGCGATACCGTAAGGTGAGTTAGCAATTGATTTGCAGAATTCCTATATTCGTGCCATGAACCTGGCACTTCAAGACAGCGACCTTCGAAATTATTACGACAACGAAGAAATCATCCGGCAAACAGCTCTTCAGGTTATAAAAGACTTTTCTCTGTTTGGCCTCCAGATTGAATTTCCCGAAGATATTCAGTATGCCTATTTCCATTTGTTTCATCAGCTGGTAAACGAAGTGTCTGTGTTGCTCGACCGGCATAACACCAAACTGCTTTCTATCCTTTATCAGATTGATATTCCAGAAAAAGTTATCAGAAATGCAGCCGAATCTATGCCCGATAAAGCGCTGGCAGAAGTAATTACCGAGTTAATTTTAAAGAGAGAGCTGAAGAAAGTGCTTACACGACTTTATTTCAAACAACAATTTGAGTCAGGGACAATTATTTAGTCCGCCTGGCAGGTTTTTTTAGATTAAATTGGCATTATCATACCAGTACGATAGAATAAGCTTGTATTATTATTAATTTCAAGCATTTGTTCGTTATTTGCTAACAGACGCTTTTTACCTCCTTTGTGGGAAAAGCGCGGGGTCATCCCCTTTAGGGGAAAGAGGGGTGAGCGTGGGCAAGATTTATAATATGGTTGTAATTGGCATAATAGAGGGTAATCGTATTTTTTCTTTTCTTTCAAATATTATTTTCGATGTGGAAATAGAAAGAGCCGATTTATCTGTTGTACAAATTTTTAATACTCATTTAAACAATATTTTGAAAACCTTGTTAATGGGGTCAGTGAGTTAATCCTGAGTACACTGAAATCAATCTAATTCAATACAATACAAACAAATAACTTTAACCTGAATGAAAAATTTATTATCACTTTTTATCCTTCTTGCCTTTCTTCCTGTGTATGGACAAGATACCGTGAAGAAAGACTCTGCCTGGAAAGCCGGCGGACTGCTTAGTTTAACCATGGCGCAGGCTAATTTTAGCAATTGGGCTGCGGGTGGTGAAAACAGTTACTCTGCTAACGGGCGCGCTGGTATCTTTGCCAATTATACCCGTAATATGATTGCCTGGGAAAACAACCTCGACATGGCCTATGGTATCTCAAAGCAGGGAACATCCACCATGCGGAAAACGGACGATATTTTCGAAATTAATTCGAAACTGGGTTACAAAGCCAGCGAAAAATGGTTTTACACTGCCGTGTTCAATGCCCGAAGTCAGTTCGATAAGGGGTATCAATACTCCACAGTCGATTCGGTTGAGGATTTGGTGATATCTGAACCCTTTGCCCCTTTATACCTCAACCTGGCTATTGGTATGGACTATAAACCAAACCAGTATGCCTCACTTTTTCTTTCGCCGCTTAACATGAAAAATATTTACGTATACGATACAAAATATGCCTTGCGGTATTCCATCGATTCGGCCCAAAACATGCGCACCGATGTAGGAGCCATAATTAAATTTAAATACGAACGCAAGTTGATTGAAAATGTCGATTTTCTTACCAAACTCGATGTTTTTGCTAATTACCTCGAGTTAAAAGAAATAAAAGATGTGGATGTGAACTGGGAAATACTAATTAACCTCAAGGTATGGAAAGCACTGGCAGTGAATCTGAACACCAATTTAATCTGGGACAAAGATGTAAAGTACATCGAGTCTGATGGTTCTGCCGGCAATGCCCGTGTGCAATTTAAAGAAGTATTTGGTGCCGGCTTGGCTTATAAGTTTTAGAAATACATATACAAAAAATAAGAGGCGGTTGCATTGTTTGCAACCGCCTCTTTATTTTTAGAATTTCTTGTCAATTTCTAATTAAGTCCTTTGCGCACTAGGAGAGGTGCTACGCTAGGTTCCTGCCCTCTGAATTTCAGATAAGCTTCCATTCCTTCCATATCGCCACTGGTAGCCAGACAGAACTCTCTGAATTTAGCTGCGAGTTCTGGATTGAATATATTACCCGATTGTTTAAAAGCTTCGAAGGCATCGGCATCGAGCACTTCAGCCCACAAGTAAACATAGTATCCAGCTGAGTAATATTCGTCGCTGAAGATATGTCCAAAATAAGTGGTACGGTAGCGTGGCACTATCTCCTCGATGAGTCCAATCTTATCCATGGCAGTTTTTTCGTAGGCCACAACATCGGTAATAGAGTCCTTATCTGAGAGGGCATGGAAATTCAGGTCGAGAAGGGCTGCAGCTATATATTCAACCGTGTTAAAGCCCTGGTTAAACTGACTGCTTTTTTCGAGTTTCATCACCAGATTTTCTGGAATAATCTCTCCTGTTTTATAATGTTTGGCATACTCATTCAGCACGAGAGGTTCTGCAGCAAAGTTTTCCATTATCTGCGAGGGAAGCTCGACATAATCGCGTGGTACATTGCCTGCTGTGAGCGAATATTTTCCATCGACAAATAAAAAGTGGAGTGCATGTCCAAATTCGTGGAATAGAGTAGTAACCTCATCCCAGGTTAAGAGCGAGGGTGTTTCTGCCGATGCCTTTGTAAAATTACACACTATCGAGATTACAGGAGGAACAAGTGTATCGCCACGATAATGTGCATCGCGGTAACTGGTGCACCAGGCACCTACCTGTTTACTTGCTCGTGGATGGTAGTCGAGGTATAAAATTCCAGTATGCGAACCATCGGCTTCGGTTACTTCGTAGGCTTCTACATCTGGATGATATACCGGAATGGAGTCAATTTTTCGGAATTGAATACCATAAAGTTGTTTGGCTACCCAGAACATACCATTGCGTACATTTTCCAGCTGGAAATAGGGTTTTAGCTCAGCCTCGTCCAGGTCGTATTTTTGTTTCCGGAGTTTTTCGGCATAGTACCACCAATCCCACGATGCCAGTTTAAAGTTACCACCTTCTGCATCGATGATGGCTTGCATTTCCTTTGCCTCATTTTTTGCCTTTGCAAGGGCTTTTTCCCATAGCTGGTCGATAAACTTATATACATTCTCCGGTGTTTTGGCCATATTTTGTTCAATCACATAGCTGGCATGGTTTGCATAACCGAATAATTTTGCCCGTTCAGCCCTTATCTGAACAATGCGGCTAATTTCGTCTTTGTTGTCAAATTCGTTTGTGTTGTTACCCCGCATGGTATAAGCGCGGTAAAGTTTTTCGCGTAATCCACGGTTTTGGGCGTATTGTAAAAATGGAATCATGCTGGGTTTTTGCAAGGTGAAAATCCATTTTCCATCCAAGCCGTTTTCTGTTGCTGCTTCGGCCGCCGAGGCAATTAATTCGTCGGGTAAACCGGCCAGATCTGCTTTTTGGTCGATTACCAGCATGAAATTCTTGTTAGTCTCTGCCAATAAATTTTGTCCGAACTGAATGGTGAGTGTAGTGAGTTCTTCGTTCAAAGCGCGGAGTTTCTCTTTGTCTTCTGGCGAGAGATTGGCGCCATTGCGCACAAAGGACTCGTAAAGTTTCTCAATCACATGAATTTGTGCGGAATCGTAAGGCATTTTTCCTTCAGTCATTGGTGCATAACGCGAATCGTACACCATTTTTACTCGTTGAAAGAGTTTTTCGTTCAACATAATGTTGTCGTTATGTTGCGAAAGTCTTGGACCAATTTCGCGGGCCAATGCCTCTTTTACACTGTCGGTATGTGCACTATTCAGATTATAGAATACCAGAGATACTCTTCTTAAAAACCGACCAGACTGGTCAAAAGCCAACACGGTATTTTCAAAATCCGGAGTCTCAGTATTGTTAGTAATAGCCATAATCTCAGCTTCGTGCAGTTTTATGCCTTCTTCGAAGGCTGGCATGAAGTGTTCGTTGGTTATTTGTTCAAAAGGAGGTACGTTAAAGGGAGTAGAGTACTCACTAAAAAAAGGGTTGACCATTTCGTTTTTTTTCTGGTTGCAGGATACCACTAACAAAATGCTAATGGATGCAACAATTAATAATTTATTCATAGGTTGATTTTTCGTAATGATTAATTAACGACTTGAGATTCTATAATTTCATTGCGAAAAATATTAAAAAGACATTAAGGTTTATATTACAAAAGTCATAAAAAAAACCGGAAGTGGCTCCGGTTATTAGATTTTAGAGAAATATATCCAGCTAGATGCTGGAAGCAATTTTAAGAATCCTCTCCACAACTTCCTGTCTCACATCTACAAGTTCAGTTTGGTCAAGCCAATTCATTACTTTTTGGTCGAAATGATGCTCTTCTGCGGAAGAATTGATTGGATTGAATTTGTAGTCTGCAATGGAGGCCAGGTTATGAACGGAATAGTGTAAAGTAGAGATGTGTGTCATAGGCACGAATTGAAATATTTAAATACTAAGATTTACTAAATCAATAACGTGCGATTTGTTTAAATATTCTCTCTATTGATTCTTTTGATTTTCAGTTTTGACGAATCGACATTTTCTGTAGGTTAATTTTCTTTTGAATTACTTTAAGAAATTAGTTCTGAAGGTAAATTTCTTTTTACTTCGAATTGTGTTCAACCCACACCAACTCGTCAATTCTAAATCCAAGAGCAGCAGCTATTTCCAGGTATTCCTGCTTTACCGATTCCGGTATGGTGGTTTCACGCGCCAATATCCACAGGTATTCGGTCGATTCACCTGCCACCAAAGCGTATTTGTATTCGCTGTCGAGCGCAATCACATGGTAACCTCCGTAAAAGGGACCAAAAAACGAGACTTTCAGGCTGGCGGTATTGGGTTCGTCAAGCATCTTAGCCTTGCCAATGGCTTTTTTCCATTTCCCTGTTACATAATTGTAGCCTCTGTTTTCTACCCGAATGTTGCCATTTTCTTTTAAAGAGTAGAAGGCTGTGGTGTTATTAAGGTTGCGCTCGAACCGAAAGTCCATACGCGCAATTTCGTACCATTTCCCAAGGTATTTCTCAGTCTCAAATGGACTTACCGGGCTTGCTCCTTTTGGAATTCCAATCTCAGAATTACATCCTGCTAGGCTTAAAAGGCCTATTAAACTATTTCGAACTAACTTTAAGAAATTCATAGAGTTATTTTTTTTGTGAGCTTCGATTTAAGTTTTTAAAATATGGATCCATTATAGGGTCACAATACTTATTCAAAGTAACTCAAAATTAACAAAGAACCACAGGTTTGCAATAAACTTGCAAACCAGGTTCTTTGAATCGATTCGTTTGTGCGAAACAAACTAAGCCATGTTCAGGCTAAGGTTTTTTTCTTCAATAAGTTTTCGCAGATTAATCAATGCATAACGCATACGACCAAGCGCAGTATTGATGCTTACGTTGGTGTGCTCCGCAATTTCTTTAAAGCTTAACCCGCAATAGTGACGCAGAATAATTACTTCTTTTTGGTCGCTTGGAAGTTCCTTCACCAGCATACGAATGTCTTTGCTTATTTGTGTGTTGATGATTAAATCTTCGACATTTTTTTCGGCCAGTTTCTGCGAGTTTAATATATCTCCCTCGTAATTGTCGCGTGAGATAACCTGCAACTGTTTTTCTTTGCGGTAATGGTCGATAATCAGGTTGTGAGCAATACGCAAGACCCACGAAAGAAATTTTCCATTGTCTTTGTATTTGCCTGCTTTGAGCGACCGGATAACCTTGATAAAGGTATCCTGAAAGATATCTTCGGCCAGGTGCACGTCTTTTAATCTATAATAGATATAGGTGTATACCTTTTGCCGATGTTTATTGATAAGTATTTCGAGACTTGATTGATTGCCTGAAAGAAAATCCTGCACCAAGTCAAGATCATCCAGATTTTGATAATTCACAGCTACCTCCTCTTGTATTGGTTAATAGTGAAGTAGATGTATTTCGATAGGCAATCGTTTTTGGTTTTACAAATCGAGTGCAATTAAGCGTTTTTTTTCCTTTATTCAAATAACTTTGCGAATATTTTTTCATTGACGATATAAATACATACCATTTTATGCCTGGGCAAAGCAATCAGATTGAAGTGAAAGGGGCAAGGGTTCACAACCTAAAAGGCATTGATGTAGTGATTCCACGTAACAGTTTTGTAGTAGTTACAGGCTTATCGGGTTCCGGCAAGTCTTCCCTGGCTTTCGATACTATCTATGCCGAAGGGCAAAGGCGTTATGTAGAAAGTCTTTCGTCTTATGCCCGGCAGTTTTTAGGTCGGATGGATAAACCAGAGGTCGATTTTATTCATGGACTTCCGCCTGCTATTGCGATTGAGCAAAAAGTAAATACCCGCAATCCGAGGTCTACCGTAGGAACATCCACCGAGATTTACGATTACCTGAAGCTGCTTTATGCACGAATCGGAAAAACCTATTCACCCGCCTCGGGGCTGGAGGTTACCAAAGATACAGTCAGTTCGGTGGTTGATTTTCTTTCCAACCTACCACTTAACACCAGGGTCATTCTGCTTTCGCCCTATGCCGATTTTAAAAAGCTCGATGCCCATCAATTGTTACTCGACCTGAAGCACATTGGTATAGCACGTGTGGAGATTGATTCGAAGGTGCATAAAACTAGTGAAATTTCCGAGGAAGAAATTACTACGGCCAAGGAGTTCTTTGTGGTGGTTGATCGTCTTGTGATACAAACCGACGAAGACTCACTTAGCCGCTTTGCCGATTCGGTGCAGGAAGCTTTTCGTCTTGGCGATGGGAACTGCATCTTGCAGATAGAAACACAAGAGGGCTATAAGGCCCATTTTTTCACCAATCGTTTCGAACGCGACGGAATTGAATTTGAAGAACCCTCTGTTCACATGTTCAGCTTTAACAATCCACTTGGAGCTTGTCCACTTTGCGAAGGGTATGGAAGGGTGATTGGAATCGATGAAGACCTGGTAATGCCCGATAAATCGAAATCTGTTTACGAAGAAGCTATTGTGTGTTGGAAAGGTGAAAAAATGCAATGGTACAGAAACGAGCTCGTTTACAATGCCGATAAATTCGGGTTTCCGGTTCACAAACCTATTTATCAGCTAACCGACGAACAACGAAAGCTTTTATGGACTGGAAACAAGCATTTCGAAGGGCTTAATCAGTTTTTTCAAATGCTCGAAGAGAATAAGTATAAGATACAATACCGCGTCATGCTTTCGAGGTACCGTGGTCGTACTGTATGCCCCGAATGCGAAGGGCGAAGGCTTAAAAAGACTGCTTCGTATGTAAAAGTCTGTGGCTATTCGTTGCCCGATCTGGTAGAATTACCTGTTGATAAGTTGCAGGAGCTTTTTGATGCTTTTGTTTTTACCACTTACGAGCAGGAAGTAACAAAACGGCTGGTGCTCGAAATCAAAAACCGATTGAATTACCTCAAAAATGTAGGTCTGGGTTACCTCACCCTCAATCGACTTTCTAATACCCTTTCGGGAGGCGAATCGCAACGGATAAACCTGGCCACCATTTTAGGAAGCAATTTAGTAGGGTCTTTGTATGTACTTGACGAACCCAGTATTGGTCTTCATCCACGCGATACTCATCGGCTTGTAAAAGTTTTGAAACAATTAAAAGAGGCAGGAAATACCATTATGGTGGTAGAACACGAAGAGGAAATTATCCGGGCTTCCGATACCATCATTGATATTGGACCAGGAGCAGGCCGACTCGGGGGAAACCTCGTATTCGCCGGATCGATAAGCGATTTACTAAAGAACCACGAAAGCCTTACCGGAAGGTATTTAGTCGGGAAGGATAAAATTATACCACCTGCATTCAGACGTAAATGGAACAATTCTGTTACCATCATGGGGGCTTATGAAAACAACCTAAAAGGTATTGATGTTAAAATTCCGCTCAATGTAATTACCGTAATCACCGGCGTAAGTGGTTCGGGAAAATCGACCTTGATAAAGAGTATTTTATTCCCGGCCATTTCTAAAATTATTAACGGGGTTGGTGAAAAATCGGGTAAATACTCACGTCTGGAAGGGGATATTAATACGATTAGTCATGTTGAGTTTATCGATCAAAATCCTATCGGAAAATCATCACGAAGCAATCCTGTAACCTATTTAAAAGCTTATGACGAAATAAGAAAACTCTATTCGCTTCAACAATATTCAAAATTTAATGGATATACTCCTGCTCATTTTTCCTTCAATGTAGAAGGTGGTCGGTGCGAAGAATGCCAGGGAGAAGGTACCATTAAGGTAGAAATGCAGTTTATGGCAGATATTGTACTTACCTGCGAGCAATGCCATGGAAAAAGGTTTAAAGACGATGTGCTTGAAGTCAAGTACAAAGAAAAAAGCATTTTTGATGTATTGGAGATGACAGTGAATGAAGCCATCGAGTTTTTTGGCTCGAAGCAGGCAGGTACCGAAAAAAAGATTACAGAAAAGTTAAAGCCACTGGCCGATGTGGGACTGGGATACATTAAGCTCGGGCAATCTTCTAGCACCCTTAGTGGAGGAGAAAGTCAAAGGGTAAAACTTGCATCTTTTCTGGCCAACGAAAAGGAAACCCCAACGCTTTTTATTTTCGACGAACCAACCACCGGACTCCATTTTCACGATATCCATACCTTGATGCATGCATTCAATGCCCTTGTCGAACGCGGGCATTCCATTGTCATCATAGAGCATAACCTCGATGTGATAAAAAGTGCCGATTGGATCATTGATCTTGGTCCCGAAGGTGGAAACCAGGGTGGACATATTGTTTACGAGGGTACGCCAGAGGGCATAATGAAAAACAAAGAGTCTTACACCGGAAAATTTCTCGCTGCAAAAATGGTCTGACCCAATCTATAATACCTCAACCAAACCATGAAAACGAAAGAAGAAATAGTAAAAAACTGGTTGCCGAGATATACCGGAAAATCGCTCGACAGTTTTGGGCAGTATATTCTGCTAACAAACTTCAATAAATACCTCGAAATATTTTCGAAGCTTTACAATGTGCCCATCGAGGGTAAAGATCACAACATGCCCAACGTAACCTGGGGCGATATAACCATGATAAACTTTGGCATGGGTAGTGCCAATGCAGCTTCGATAATGGATTTTCTTACAGCCATCAATCCAAAATCAGTGTTGTTTTTGGGCAAATGTGGTGGTTTAAAGAAGAAGAACCAGCTTGGTGATTTTATATTGCCCATCGCAGCCATCAGAGGTGAAGGAACATCGGACGATTACTTACCGCCTGAAGTACCTGCACTTCCAGCTTTCAGTCTGCAAAAGGCGATTTCAACCACCATTCGAAAATTCGGTTGCGATTATTGGTCAGGTACCATTTATACCACCAACCGCAGGGTTTGGGAACACGATGCTGATTTCAAAGAATATTTGCGCAACATCAGGGTTATGGGCATCGACATGGAAACGGCTACCATTTTCATTACTGGTTTTGTGAACGAGATACCTACAGGCGCATTGCTCTTGGTTTCGGACCAACCAATGATACCAGAGGGGGTTAAAACAGACGAAATCGACAAACTAATTACAACCGATTTTGTGGAAACCCAAATTAAAATTGGTGTCGATGCCTTGCTCGAGATACGTGACAATGGCATTACCGTAAAGCATCTTCGTTTCTGAACAAAAAAGGCGCACTTTAATTCCAGTGCGCCTTTCAGTATAACTTACTTAGGATTACTCACTAAGTGAACCAAACACTTTTTGAATAATGTCTATCGCCCATTCGAAAGGATTGCGGCGTATTTTCTTTTCTTCTTCACCTACTTTGAGAAATAATCCATTAAGTGCCTTTTCGGTAGCATATTCACCGAGGTTGGTATTGACATATTCAAGATCGCTTACCAATGGAATGAGGTTGTATATTTCAGCAGCATCGTTATAATATTCGGTAATATTGCTCCAGATGTCATTGGTGGAAGTATTGCCAATAAAGGGTTTATCCAGTGATACGTTAATTGGTTCACTAAACGCGATGATTAGATCCGATTTGGTTTCTTGCTCGAGGTAATGTGTTGCGGCAAGCGAATCAAACTCACTATTGGCTGATTTCATGCCTGATGGCGCTGCACCATTAAGAATTGACCATGCATCGGTAATAGATAAGTTGGTTACCGCATCCGCTAGAATAGGCAATGCATCATCGGCGGCATCTTCAGCGGCCATGTTAATCGATCTCACAAGTTTATCCAACTCAGCGTTGATAAAATCTGATCCGCCAGGGATGTAGGAGGCTACTTTTGATAAATTGGTTGTAATAATTGAAGCCTCAGGAGGCAGAAGTATTTTTACGGCTTCGTCGAGGTAATAACCATTTGTTTGATGCAAAGTGGTTGTGGCACTATCGGCACCTAAGGTTAGGGCAGTTTTTAATCCTTCAACAATTTCTTCCTCGCTTAATCCGGCTGGAAGGTTTTCTTCGAGAAATTCACAGCTGCTAAATAGGAATGCTGAGGCGAAAACAAGTATAAAAAGTTTTTTCATGGTATTTCTTTTAGATTTATATGCTTTAACGAAAAAGTGTGCACAAGGTTTTTCAAATACCGTTCCAAATAAATGAATTATTTGATTAGCGTCTATTATGCCAGTTAAAAGCTTATTTAATATCTTGCCCACGCTCACCCCTCTTTCCCCTAAAGGGGATGACCCCCGCGCTGTTTCCACCAGGTAAGTAAAAAGTGCCTGTTAGCTAAAAGGAACAAATGCTTGAACAGTAATATTAATACAAGGTTTATTTATCTTTCTGGTACAATAATACATATTCATTAAGAATTATTTAAACAAAAAAAACCTGCAGCTTAATCACTGCAGGTTGATAATATTTTTTTTGAATAAAGACTATTTTCCTTCTTCGAACCCAAACATGATGGCCACACAACCGCTAGCAGGGTATTCGGCTTTTTCGGCTGAGAGAGGTACCTTGATGGCGATTTTTAATTGCTGCGATGCTTCGAGCTTAAAGTCCCAGATACGGGAATTGTTGTTTTTAGCGTTATCGTACAATACATTTTTGTAGGAGTCGATAATCTGAAAATTAATTTCAGGCAGGGCGTCGGTTCCGCAAATCGCAATGCGATAATCCTGGCCACTATAAAATGTTTTGTAAAGTTCAGCTTCTTCACCTTCGGTTAAAATGGCCGCATGGTAATTACCGTCGTGTATATAGGGCATTAACTCAAGCTTACAAATCTTTTTCGCAAAGCCTTTGCATTGCGAATAGCTATTGGTAGTTGAGAAAGCGGCAATGAGAACAAACAGGAAGGCTAAATATACTTTTCTCATGGTAATATTTTTTATTGTATGAAGCTGGTTCTTAAATTATTAATAGTTAGCTGAAGGGCTTTAAAATCTTCAGGTTCAACACTTACCGTGGTTTTCGATTTAATGGTAGTAACTCCCGCTGCATCAGGTGTATCCACAGTAGGTTCGGTTGTTTCTACATTTACTTTATCGAAGGCCAGTTTAAGGTCCTGAAGTTGTGCAATTAAATCAACAATGTCGTTATTTATGCTGCCATCTGCTTTTGTTTTATTGTCTTCGAGCAAGCGTTGTACGATATTAAACGATAATTTTTGCTCCAATATTCTGTCGACAAGTTTATTATCTTTTACAGGTTGGTTTGCAGTAAGTTGCGAGGCCAGGTATAAACCTTCAATCCATCCTCCAACGAGCACTATAGCGGCAACATCTTGTCTTTCATTTTCTTTCAGGTATGAACTTGAATTCAGAAAGGTTTCAGATATAATATCCATCACAACCTCTCTGTTGTTCAGATTTTCTTCAAGCTTCTTCATTGTTTCGGCATTGATAGCATCGGTAATGTCAAGCCCTTCTGCCATTACTTTGGCAGCAGTCATGTAATCGATGGAAGTCTGTGTTTGTTCGAAGAGGCTGGCAAAACTTAGGTCTGTGGTGTAAATGCCAAGATTGAGTGCCATGGAGCGGTTGGTATTGTATTTTTCTACATTGTCGAGTGAATTAAGAATCTCCTGGTCGTATTTTGCTCCGGCAGATTTAATAATCATGGCAGTTTCCAGAGGCGAAGGCAGGGAGTAAAAGATTTTTTTCGCTTTGTTGATATCATCGAATATAACATCTTCAGCAATAAAATCGTCGATAGTCGCTTCTTTGTCGGCTTTTTTCTGTCCAGACTGACAGCTAGTTATGCTTATTATCAGCACAAATGCGACAAACAACCGGGTGACTGGAGAGAACGTGTAATTTTGTTGCATTTTTCGTGTTTTAGGGTTTTAAAACAGTTAGTTTCTCAATGATTGCTAGTAAAAATAATACTTTATTTTTTATATGCAAAATGCCTTGTGCATAAGAATTAGTAGTGCGAATTAAAAATTGGCAATTTTATCAGTTAATAAAGGTTCGAACTTCGCCTCTAGTTGTGTACTCCAGCCTAAAAGGTAACGTGTGTAGGCATCAATCTCAAGCTTGTTAATATTTACAGCATATACATCTTGCATAATATCGTTTGGAAAATATTCAGCAGCCAGTTTAATCTTATTTTCGTTTCGACGGTATACGGTTTTGTATAGATCGGCTGCACCGAAAAGGTTCAATACATTCTGAGCAATTATTGAAGGATACTTATAGCTGGCAATGGCAAATTCAACGTCAAGGGTGTTTAGGTGATTCACTGTAAGGGAAATGTCGTTCCGGAAGTAATTATTTACCATAAACACAAGTGCTACACTTTCAACTTTGTTGTCGTCGCGAAGGTGGGCTGCTAATCTTTCCTTGTTTTTAGGATTCTGTATCTCGGGTATGCCGTCTTTTGTATTTATCTGAACATCTTTTCCTATCCTGGCGGCAATGGCATCGGCCCATTTATTTAGCTCTTCGAGTCCATTCCGAAAACCAGAACCTTCTAAAGTGGCTTTTACGGTACCATTCGGCAGATTTCTTTTTACAGTGGTATACTCGGTGCCAATGTAATAATCTGTAATGATTGTCAGCGGTTGATTGTGCTTGCGTGCCTGACTTTCAATCCATCTCATGGCCACATCAATCGAATCGAGAGTGGTGCGGATATCAAATTCAGTCCAGGGCGATGTTTCCTTTGTATCGACAAATACAAAATACACCAAAATGTTATCTTTTAATTCTTTGCAAAGGTTGTTTTTCATGCCGTCGCGGTAATCAATACGTTGATAGGAAAACGAAGAAGGCACAAAAAACACCAACAGAATTAATACCATGCGAAAGAAAATTCTTGCCATAGAAAAGATAAACTTGTTTCAAACACAAAGTTAATAATCCTCGAAGGTTTCTGAAATCTATATTACTTAGTTCTACTTTAACAGATTTACAATTTTGAATATGAGTAATTTATATCACGCTGTCGTTTTAAATGCCGGTCATAAATTCTATCAATCATTTGTTCTTCGGTCATCTGTTTATAAAGTTTAAAAGTGATAAATTCTTTAATATCACGAGCCGATAGTAAAGGTAAATCATCAAAGCAATGCAATTTTTCTTTTAAAATAAATGACGAGACCAAAAAGTTTAATGCAACCTGGTGTTGCCATGCAAGCCATTTTCGTGTCTGAAACTGGTCTAGCCCGAGTATCTGTTTTGATTCTTTTATGCAATGTTCTACAAAGTACCGTTGTGCTTGCATATAGGCTATAGCTTTCTTAGTGTATTGTTCAAGATTAGCATTGGTAAAAGAATATTTTATTTCGTCCTTGCCTTCTTTGGTTTTCGTTTTACGGATAACCAGTAACCTTTGCTCTACTTGCATTTTACTGTTATTGATTATCCAAAGCTTTATAAAATGATAGTCAGCTACAAGAACTCCTTTGGCTGTATTACGAACACTAATACGCTGCCAATTTTCGTCATTTAAAGTCTGTAAATATTTTGATACACTTAATTCGTCTGTAGTTGCTTTTAATTTCTTGGGTTCACGACCCTTATTGCTTTTTCGCTCGGGAATAGCCAAGTCAGGACGTTCCAAATATATTTTTTGGTCTTTATGGATATCCAGCATGTACAGATAACCAAGCAAATCTATGCTGCTGGCAAAATCCACATCGTTACCATAATAACCATCGCCTCCAATAAAATCGAAGCTGATGCCATTGGTTACTTGCTGGCGAATAATTTCTAATGCCAGTTCGAGCTTAGTTTTAAATGTTCGGTGCTTTACAGGAACGCCTGCTTTTTCGCATCTTGTCTTGTCGTCACACCAAGCCTTGGGAAGGTATAGTCGGGCATCAACCATTGATGCAAAATCCCCATTACTTAAACAAGCAAATACCGCAACCTGACTATTTGATAGTTTCCCTACATTCCCACAATATTGATGTCCAACGCCTACGCTATGGTCGCCTTTTTTTACCCAACCACTTTCATCAATAATCAATCCTGTAAGTTTTCTTTTGGGTAAAACCTGGCTTACTTCCTGGGCTACTTGATTTATCAAAACTCGATGATCCCAGTTAGACTCAGTTATAAAGTGCTGCATTTGATGGTAGTTAGCTCCCAAATCTTCGCTTATTCTTTCAATATTGCGCATCTGACTTTGTATTATTCCTAATGAATATTGCTGTGCTTTGTCAAAGAACTTCTTTGTTGAATTACAAAATACATGCTGATAATCATTAAGGTGAACACTAACTCGCTCTATTACAGAGGTCAGTGTTTTTCCATATCGATTATTATTTTTACGTTGTATTAAACATTTTTCGGAACGATAAGCCTGTTTTTCTGTGCATTGAAGATACTGAATTTCCTTGAAATATCAATGTTTACAAGGGTTTTGTTTAATCTGTTAAAGTAGAATTAGTTATCAACAACTTTAACTGATTTTGATTGACGATAATACTTGCAAGCAGTTTGTAGGCCGCACTCGTGGCATTTTGGTTTACGGGCCATGCACACGTACCGGCCATGCAGTATTAACCAATGATGGGCTATGGGAATAAGCTCTGCAGGGATATATTTAACCAGTTGTTGTTCGGTTTGAAGTGGGTTTTTGGCATTCGAACTAAGCCCAATGCGGGCCGCTACTCTAAAAACATGGGTATCAACTGCCAATGCCGGTTGATTGTATATTACCGATGCAATTACATTGGCTGTTTTTCGACCTACTCCCGGTAATTTCTGGAGTAAATTTATATCGTCAGGAACTACGCCTTTGAACTCTTCTGTAACCATGCGTGCCATACCTGATAAATGCCTTGCTTTGTTATTCGGATACGAGCAGCTTCTTATATATTCGAATATTTCTTCTTGCGTTGCCCTTGCAAGGTCGAAAGCAGTGGGGAAGGAAGAAAAAAGGGCAGGAGTAATTTGGTTCACCCTTTTGTCGGTGCATTGAGCCGAAAGTATAACAGCTACCATTAACTCGTACGGATTAGAGTAGTGAAGCTCCGTTTCAGCAATCGGACGAGCCGATTTAAAATAGCGGATGATATATTCGAAGCGTTCTTTTCTGGTCATTTACTGAAATGTTTTTTCGTGAGAATAATGCATGTCTACATCTAAAACAAAAATAACCAAGAATTTTGTGTATTACATGGTAGAAAGTTTCCATCCTTTTTCCGAAAAGCATGCACCTAAAATACACCTTTTGTTATAGGGCGATGTTATTACCTTTGCAAAAAAATGAATTTATGTCGGCAATATTGGAAGTGGAAGGTTTAAGTAAATCGATTGGCGTTTTGGAATTGTTTCGTTCAATTTCGTTCACAATCGAAGAAGGTTATAAAACAGGCCTGATTGCAGCCAATGGAACCGGTAAAACAACCATATTAAATATTCTGGCAGGCTTCGAATCGCACGACGAAGGCAAGTTCCGATTTCTTCCCAACAAAAAAATCGGGTATCTTTCTCAGGATCCTTATCTCGATAATAAAAAGAGTATTCTTGAGGCAATTTTTGAATCAGAAAACGAGTCTCTTCAGTTGATTAAAAAGTATGAACTGGCTCTGGACGAAAATAAAACAAATGAAATAGAACGCTTGTCGGTAATCATCGACAATAAAAAATTATGGGATTACGAGAGTCGCATTCGGCAGATGCTTTCGCAGCTTGGCATACATAACCTGAAGCAAAAGATATCTGAGCTCTCGGGTGGACAGCGCAAACGGGTGGCTCTTGCAGGGATGCTTATTGACGAACCTGATTTTATTATGCTCGATGAGCCTACTAACCACCTCGATGTGGAAGCTATCAATTGGCTTGAGTCGTATTTGCAACGCTCTCGCAGCACCTTATTTATGGTTACACATGACCGCTATTTTCTCGACCGTGTGTGCAACGAGATTATCGAGCTTGATGGCAAACAGATATATACTTACCCAGGTAATTATTCTTATTTTCTCGAGAAAAGGACTGAGCGCATTGAAATGCAGCTCTCTGAAATCAGCAAAGCTGAGAATCTTTTGCGTAAAGAAGAAGACTGGATGCGTCGTATGCCAAAGGCACGTAGCACGAAAGCCAAGTATCGGATTGATAATTACTACAACCTGAAAGATAAAGCATCTCAAAAGGTGACCGATAAAAAAGTGCGCATTCAGGTCGAGGGTAAGAGGCTGGGCAGCAAAATACTCGTTGCCAGCGGGCTGAATTTCTTTTGGGGTACCCGATGTTTTCTGAAAGACTTTTCCTACACCTATAGTCCATACGAAAAAATTGGGGTTCTGGGCACCAACGGCACTGGCAAATCTACTTTTCTCGACCTTATGACTCAAAAACTTCAACCAGAAAGCGGTGTGATAGAAGTTGGCGAGACTATTAAGTTTGGATATTACCGGCAGGAGGGGCTTGCTTTCGACGAAAATATGAAAGTGCTTGAATCAATTACACAGTTTGCCGAGACAGTAGTTATGGCAGATGGTTCGGTAATTACAGCATCGCAATTTCTTACAAATTTTCTGTTCCCACCTTCGAGGCAGCATGATTTTATTTCCAAGCTAAGCGGAGGAGAGAAAAGAAGGCTGTACTTGTGCTCAGTGCTTATGCAAAATCCAAATTTTCTTGTATTGGACGAACCTACCAACGACCTGGATATTGCCACACTCGAAGTATTGGAAGAGTACTTACTGAATTATGCTGGTTGTGTGCTCATTGTTTCGCACGACAGGTATTTTCTCGACGAACTTGTAGACCATGTGTTTGTGTTCAGAGGAGATGGCGAGGTCAAGGACTTTCCTGGAAATTATTCGCAATACCTTGATTCGGTGAAATTCATGCCAGGCATTAAATCGGAATCTTCAGTGAGCAGTAAAACAACAATTCCGAAAGAAAAGCCGGCATTGAAGAAACTGAGCTACAAAGAGAAAATGGAGTATGAACAACTCGAAAAGAGTATTGAAACCCTTACACTGAAGAAGCAGGAAATAGAAACAATGATGAGCTCAGGAAATCTATCCCCTGAAAGGCTATTGGAATATTCGCATGAAGTAGGCAACATTATCAGTGAGCTGGACGACAAAGAATTGCGTTGGCTTGAGCTCTCGGAAAAGCAAGGCGATTAAGCGATTGAACTTTGCGCTTTACTTTAATAGAGAAGTGATAAAAATCATAAAAAGTCGATGTAAATAAATCGTTGTTTTAAAAAAGATACTATATTTGCGGGAGCAAACAACAATATTTTGATGATTCAGAACCATGCATATTGCTTTTTCTTCTTTTATTTTTTCTTTAACAAAAGTTGAAGGGGCTGTTTGTATTGTTATAAAAATATGAATGAGAAAGTCCCGAAAAAATCGGGACTTTTTCTTTTAATACCATTTAATCGATGAATAAAATTAGTTTAAAAACCAAGCGTATTGCGATTCAGGGAGGCTATGGAGCCTTTCATGAAATTGCCGCCAACCGTTACTTCGGAGACGAAAACATCGAAATTGTACCGCGCAATACCTTTAAAGACCTTTTTAAAGCATTAAAAGACGGGTTGGTTGATTATGGAATAACTGCCATCGAAAACTCGCTTGCCGGCAGTATTCTACCCAATTACAGCCTGTTGCTTGAGTCGAATATGAAAGTAATCGGAGAGATTTACCTGCGCATCAAACAAAATCTGGTAGCCTTACCGGGTCAGAAAATCGAAGACATTAAGGAAGTATACTCACACCCTATGGCCATTTTGCAATGCCAGGGATATTTCGACAGTTATCCGGATATAAAGCTCATCGACAGCATCGACACGGCCCTTAGTGCCAAAAAAATTGCCGAGGAACATCTCATGGGCATTGGCGCCATTGCCAGCGATCTGGCTGCCAACAAATACAAGCTCGAGATTTTAGCTGCTCAGATCGAAACCAATAAAATGAACTATACACGCTTTCTTATATTGCAGGATCGTAATGGTTCATCTTTTCATGATACTGGCATAAATAAGGTTTCCTTAAGCTTTGCTTTGGCAGATAAAATTGGCAGTTTGTCTAAAATACTCTCCATTTTCAGTTTTCACGATATCAACCTTTCGAAAATACAATCCATGCCCATTATTGGCAAAGATTGGGAATACCAATTTTATGTCGATCTGGAAATAAATGATTATGAGCAATACAACCATGCACTTAAGGCAATCAAACCCTTTACTTCGGACATACACATTTTGGGTGAGTATTACTCAGGCAGAAAATTATTAGACTAAAACATAATTAAAACAAAACATATGAGCATTAAACTTGATTTAGAGCCCTTTGTTTTCGAGGGAATTGAAAACAAGCGACCCCTGGTAATGGCTGGGCCATGTAGCGCCGAAACAGAAGAGCAGGTACTGGAAACTGCGCGACAGATAAAGGCGCAGGGTATAAAGATTTTTCGTGCAGGTATCTGGAAACCACGCACAAGGCCTAATTCTTTCGAAGGAGTAGGTAAAGAAGGACTTAACTGGCTTAAACGCGTTCAACAGGAAGTGGGCATGCTTACTGCCACTGAAGTTGCCAATGCCAGCCATGTTTTCAAAGCCTTGAAATATGGAGTAGATATTTTATGGGTGGGAGCACGCACCACAGCCAACCCCTTTGCCGTTCAGGAAATTGCCGATGCCCTCGAAGGCACTGACATTCCGGTACTGGTTAAAAACCCGGTGAACCCTGATGTAGAATTGTGGATTGGTGCCCTGGAGAGAATTAATCAGGCAGGAATAAAAAAGCTGGCCGCAATACACCGGGGTTTTTCTGCTTATGATAAAAGCATCTACCGTAATGCCCCTCAATGGCAGATACCAATTGAGTTAAGACGTCGTATTCCCGAATTGCCTATTATTGTTGATCCAAGCCATATTTGCGGCAATCGCGAGTATATTTTTGAAATTTCGCAAAAAGGAATGGACTTGAATTTCGATGGACTTATAATCGAAACCCATATGAACCCAGACAAAGCCATTAGCGATGCAGCACAACAAGTAACTCCGGAAGCTCTCCGTGATATTCTGGACAGACTGGTTTTGCGGAATGCCAATATCGAAAGTCCCGTGTTGCTGCATACCCTTGACGAGCTCCGTCATGAGATTGACAAATACGACAATGAGTTACTCCAGATACTTGCACTTCGCATGGATGTGGCAGAAAAAATTGGTTTGTACAAGAAAAAGAATAACCTTACAATCTTGCAATCTGGTCGTTGGGACGAGCTTCTTCAGGAACGGTCGAAAAAGGCCATGGAAAAAGGTCTTAGCGAAGAATTTATTCTGAAAGTGTTAAGGGCCATTCACCAGGAATCGATCAACCGCCAAACTAAAGTAATGAACGAATAGTCTGGAAAACCCAGCAAAAGGCATGAAGATACTCGAAGTAAAAGCAGAATCGAACCTATCTCAGATACTTATCGGTGAGAAGTTAGCTAATTTGTCGGTTTACCTGAAAGGCCGAAAAACCATCATCCTCACCGACACCTTGGTAGAGGCTATTTATGGAAAACATTTTCCAGCGGATGTTCCAGTGATAGCCATGGGATTAGGTGAGCAGAATAAAACGCTGCAGACTTTGGAACTCATCTATGATAAACTTATTGAATTTGAGGCCGACCGTACCAGCTTTCTACTGGCCATGGGTGGTGGAATTGTATGCGATGTAGCTGGTTTTGTGGCTTCCAGCTTTATGCGGGGTATGCCATTTGGCTTTGTTTCAACCACCTTACTTTCTCAGGTCGATGCCAGTGTAGGGGGTAAAAATGGAGTGAATTTCAGAGGTTATAAAAATATGATAGGCGTATTTGCCCAACCCGAATTCGTGCTATGCGATACCAGCATGTTGCAAAGCCTTGATGCCCGACAATTTAGAGCTGGTTTTTCTGAAATTATTAAAGCCGGCGCGATAAAAAACGCTTCTCTTTTTGAATACTGTTCGAATTATGCTCCACAAGCGCTTTCATTCGATGGCCATGTGCTTGATACAATGATCTACGAAGCGGTGGCCGTGAAAGCTAAAGTAGTAGAGGCCGACGAAAGGGAAAAGGGCGAGCGCAGGCTGCTGAATTTTGGGCATACCTTCGCACATGCCATTGAAAAACTCACCGGTATCTTGCATGGCGAGGCAGTGAGCGTGGGTATGGTGTTAGCTTCAAGGGTATCGGTCAATTTGGGAATGCTTACTGAATTGGAAGCAAACCGGATAGAGCAAGTGCTATTAGCTTATCAGTTGCCTGTTAAGCCAAATATTGACATCGCCTTGTTGTTCAATGCAATGAAAAAGGATAAAAAGCGCGAAGGAGAAGAAATTCATTTGGTATTACTCGAGTCAATCGGCAAAGCGGTAACCAAAAAAGTCCCCTATACAGAATTAGAAAATATGATTGATGATTTGCGTAGCGATTTCCAATAGCGATTACAGGCAATGTCTGGCTACCCTGCAAGGTATTGAGATGGCCGAGATCCGGCTCGACCTTACCGGCTTTGATGAAGAGACCATTGATTTGGTTTTTTCCGGCAAGGTGCCACTGATAGCAACCTGCAGACCCGATTCGATGTCAGAATCACAGCAATACAAACTTTTGCATCGGGCTATTGTGGCAGGTGCCAAATATGTAGATATTGAACTGGAAGCCTCCGATGAACAAAGACAACGCATTGTGGACCTTGCCCGCAGGCATGAATGCAAAGTAATAATCTCGTACCATAATTATAGCGAAACCCCCGGCATGCGTGAGCTATTCGAAATTATCGACTCTTGTTTTGCGAAAGGTGCCGACATAGCCAAACTGGCCACAATGGTGCACAACCGGGTCGACAATGCCCGTTTGATGTCGCTCTATTCCGACTCCAGACCATTGGTAGCTATTGGCATGGGCGAGGAAGGGAAACTCTCGCGTGTAATGGCTCCCTTGTTAGGTGCATCGTTTACTTTTGCTGCTGCAGATGGCGAAGTTGGAACTGCTCCTGGACAAATATCCTATTCCGATATGAAAGCAATAATGGCCGAACTGTCAAAGTATTTAACTGCATAACAAAGCTTTCCTTACCTTTATTCGCATCTAGCACAAAACAAACTCAATATGAACAGTTTTGGACATCTATTCAGAATTAACATTTTTGGAGAATCGCATGGTCCGGGAGTGGGTATCGTAGTTGATGGCCTGCCAGCAGGTTTGCAGTTGGAGGTTGCCGATTTTAATGCCGATCTTTCGCGCAGGCGTGCCGGAGCCAAGGGCACTACACCGCGCAAAGAGGCCGACCTACCACGTTTGGTTAACGGTGTGTTTAACAACTTCACTACGGGTGCCCCCTTGTTAATTCAGTTCGAAAATACCAACACCCGCTCGGCCGATTATGATAAGCTGCGCGAAATGCCTCGTCCTGGGCATGCCGACTTTGTAGCATCGAAAAAATTTGGCGGTTTTGAAGATTTTCGTGGTGGGGGTCATTTCTCTGCCCGCATCACTCTTGGTCTGGTAGCTGCCGGGGTAGTGGCCAAAAAGCTCTTATCGCAAGTGAGCATTTCGGCGAAATTGATTGAGGCTGGCGGCAATGCAGATGTGGATGCTGCTGTGGATAGGGCCTTAGAAGAGCAGGACTCCATCGGGGGCATTATCGAATGCCGGATAAAAGGATTGCCGGTTGGTCTGGGCGAACCGTTTTTCGATTCTGTGGAATCGGTACTGGCTCATATGATGTTCTCTATTCCAGCAGTAAAGGGAATTGAGTTTGGCTCTGGCTTTGCCGCAGCCCGTATGCGCGGAAGCGAGCACAACGATAATATTTTGTCGATGGATGGGAAAACAGAAACCAATCATGCCGGAGGCATCAATGGGGGCATTACCAATGGCAACGAATTGGTTTTTAGGCTTGCCATCAAACCTACTTCCAGCATTTCGAAAGAACAAAAAACATTGAATGTAAAAACAGGAAAGGTAGAAAGTCTTGTTGTCGAAGGCCGTCACGATTTGTGTGTGGCACTAAGGGCCCCGGTGATAGTGGAGGCTGCCACTGCCATTGTGCTGGCAGATTTTATGATGCAGGCCCAGGAGATTAAGCGTATCATTCAGTAAAAGACAGTATATTCAAAACTATTCGGGATATGAAAATCAATAAAATACTGGTGCTAGGAGCGGGGCGCATGGGAGCCTGGTTTGTCGATTCACTCTGTCTCGATTTCGAGGTGGCTGTTTTCGATACCGAAAAATCCCGCATGCGATACCTTTTCAATTGTCATCGATTGCTCACTTATGATGAAATTAAAGCCTTTGAACCCGAATTGGTGATTAATGCCGTTAGCCTGCATAAAACTATTGAGGTATTTGAGAGTGTGATGCCGTATTTGCCAGAGACTTGTATTTTATCGGATATTACTTCAGTAAAAACACCTCTGCGCGAATTTTACCTTAACTCCGGTAGGCGGTTCGTTTCTACTCATCCTATGTTTGGCCCTACCTTTGCTAAAATGCACGACCTGAGTGAGCAGAATGCAATCATAATCACGCAAAGTGACGAGGAAGGAAAAAAATTCTTTCGTCATTTTTATCACCAGTTCGATATTCGCATATTCGAGTATACTTTTATTGAGCACGATAAAACAATAGCCTATTCCCTGTCTATACCATTTGTGTCATCTATGCTTTTTGCTTCCTGCATGAAACACCAGGAAGCTCCCGGAACTACTTTCCGCAAGCACCATCAGATTGCTAAAGGTTTATTGTCTGAAGATGATTACCTGCTTTCTGAAATTCTGTTCAGTCCCTATACCTATGAGCAAATTGATGAAATTGGTAAAAAACACGAAGAGCTTAAGAGGATTATAAAAGACAAAGACACGGCAGCCATGAAATTGTTTCTTTCGGGCTTGCGCGAAAATATGAAAGAATAGCAGAGAAATGGCTAATTCTTTCCATAAGTTTCTTTTTTAGGTTTTTAGATTCGAAATCAGTTATTGAATCTCAGCTACAATAGCTACATAGTTTTTACCGTATTTTTTTGCGCATTTAGGGCAGGTAGTATACCACATAAACCATTTTTTTAGCGTATAGCCTTTCGACTTTGCAATGCCTTCGAAATCTTTGCACCATTTTTCAGTGTTGCGAAAAGGACCTTCATACACTTTGCTAAAGAATTTGCCAGTTAAACTGGTATTGTCCGCGAAGGGAATTTCTTTATCCACAGAAAGGTATAAATTCATATTCCATTTCGATGTATGGTCGGCCAGGCAAAGGTAATCGGGTATTTGGCTGCCAGCTGCGCTTACTTTTTTATCCAGTCTACGCATTGCTCCTCCAAAGTTCATGGGCATGTAAAACAAAGTAAATACCTTGTCGGTAATGAATTTTTTGTTTTGCCATTCGAAGGTTTTATCGTCCCACAGTTCGGGTTTAAAAGGAGGACAGCAGATTTGGTTTTCGGTTGTGTGTTTCATAGGTCCCTCTATCACTTTTTTTCTTGCATAAATCTCTTCAAATGCGATTCTAAAAAAATGCAATTAAGAATAAGGAAAGGGCAATTTACTGGCAGAAATTCAAAAGATATTCAGTTGCCTGAAGTTCGCCATAGTTAAGTGCCCGTTTCCAGAAATAGCAGGCTTTTTCGGGTTGCCCCAATTTCGAATAGCAATTTCCCAGCATCAGGTTAGCTTGCGGATTGCGGGGATCGAGGTCGAGGCTCATAGAAAAATCGTATGCAGCCGGGTTATAGGCTCCGGTGGAGAAATAACACCGGCCACGATGGGAAAACCATCGGGCATTGGGAGGATATTTTTCAAAGAGCGAATTCATACTGCGCAGGGCTTGTTGGTATTGTCCTAAATCGAAATAGGCTTGTGCAGAAAGAAACAGCGCTGTCGAATCTGTTGGGAAATAATTAAGGAATGTAATTACTGCTCTGAGGGCATTTGCGGGTTGTTTGTTGCCCAATTCCGAAGTGCCATGTAAGAGATAGAGTTCGAAATCTTCCGGAACTTCAGTGATAAGCAATCTTAAATTTTCGCTTGCCTGGGTAAACTCTTTTTGATTTAACTGGCATTGAGCTAAGCCTTTTAAAAATCGGCTGCTGGATGGATTTGTTTTCAGAAGTGTACGATAATCAGCAGCTGCCAGCGAAAAATTTTGCAGACTATTATAAACCTGTGCCCTTAGGTCGAGCAATATTACATCATTGCCATACAGGCTAATAGCTTGGTTTACTGACGAAAGGGCATCTTCGGGCCGATTATTTATAAAATAATATCTTACTTCTTCTATAGCTTCTTCGAGGGGAGAATTCTGGCTGGAAGAAACATAGGCATACCAACTGTCTGAATTTTGAATGGGCTGAAAATCGGAAATACGCAATAATTCAGACTTTGAGGCAAAGGGATTAATTTTCAGATAAGCCTGGATGTAATTAATACAAGAATCTACTTCGCCCAATTGCGCCTTTATTTTTGCCAGCCAAAGTGCCGCCTCAGGATTTCCATTTTTCCAGGCTTGCGACAAATCGCTGGCAGCTAGTGTGAACAATTGAGTCTGATAATAGGCAATTCCCCGGTAGAGATAAGACCTGGCTGAGTATTTGTCTTCTTTTAAAGCTTTATCCAGGTTTTGCATGGCAGCATCCGGATTATTGTTTTTCAGGTCGGAAACACCTTGCAGAAAATAATTAGGTTGCTGGGCATAGCCAAACAAACCAAGGCTGAGAAACAATATGCTGAAAAGCTTTCTCATTCGCCGGAAATGTTGGTTTCATTGCCAGAATACACATGAATAAATCCTTTCAGAGTGCGGTGTACTTCACCTGTTAGGCGCGGTTCAATTACATCGCAGATATAGTAGTAAACTCCTGTGGACACTGTCTTTTTTGAGTCTTTATGGATTCCATTCCAATTGACATCGGGGTCGGTAGTTTTATAAACCACCTGACCATAACGATTAAAAATTGCCATATCTACCCGTTTAACAAATCCCCCCAGGTTGTAAGAGACAAACATATCGTTGACTCCATCGCCGTTTGGACTAAAGACATTGGGCAGCGAGAACATCAGGCAGGAATCGATAGAAACCGTGTTGATTTTACTGGTATTTCCGAAAGAATCTACCGCTGCCACGCCATATATTGCAGCCAGGGTTTCAATGCCTAGCCGGTGTATGTATACTGTGTCGGTTTCGTTTAGGGTTTCAATTAATTGAAGCGGAGTATTCTGACTCGGACTGTAGTATATCAGATAGTTTACCACGTCGTTTGAACCACAAATGGCTTTTGGGCTTAACCAGCTTAAAAGGTTGTAGGCACTGTCGCATACCGAAATTACAGAAGGCAGGGGTGCACAAGGGAATATAGTATCGACTGCCGAGGTAGTGTTCAGGTGCGAAATATTGGTAGTTTGATAGAGGCGGTTGTTTAAAGGGCGTTCGCCAGAGCTTTTTACCCGGTAGGTGTAAGGTACCAGGTTGCCCAGATTGATATCGGCATAAGTAGGGTTGTTTACCGATGCAATGGAATCAAAATCAACTTCCAATTCCGCTTTTCTGAAAATAGCATACGATTTATTCAGCCAGGGCGAACGTTTTAATACATCGATATAAATTGTATTGTCTTTACCAATTAAATTGAGGTACATCGACGAGGCCGATTCGTATCCCGGATACAATATCCACTCATTATTACTATCCAGGTATAGAAGCCTTACTGAGTAATAATAAGGAAATTGAAGCGTATTGATGTTTTTGTCGATGAAACTTGTGTCAGCGAGGGTTATGGAATGTATGGTGTCAATAAGGGAATAGCTTGTTTCGTTGGGGCTTTGCCGATATACTTCGTAAATATAGGGGCCGTCGTCAATTGTATCGAAATCGATTGGTTTTGCCCATTTTACCGATATTTCACCTGTACTGGCATTGTCTTCCAGCACACTTACTTGCAGCATTGCAGGCAATCCGGGTATGAGTATGGCGCAAATTTCGTTCGATGCAAAACTCTCTGCTCCATCGCCATAAAATGCTGTAATCCTATAACAGTAATCAAATCCGGGCACCAGACCTTGCCCCTGGTCATCGTCTATAAAAGTAGTATCATTCTGTCCATCAACCTGGCCTATGAGCGAATAGCCTGTATATCCGGGCAAGCCATTCTCGCAACTATCAGGGATAAAATCGTAGGATCCGATACGTCGGTAAATATTGTATCCCTGCGGAATACCGCAATTACTGCGTTTCCAGTTGAGTTTGATATTGTCGGTGCTAGCTTCGGCAACCAGATTTTTTGGAGCATTGTGCAGCACCCGCACCTGAAAGCTGGTAATATCGACCAAACTGACATCGGTTACCACATCTTCTGATTTTAACACCAAACTGTAGGGTTGCTGCTGTGCCTGGTTGCAATTAGTAATCCAGGTAAAGCGGGAGGTGCTGAATCCTGCTCCAGCTTCGATGAGCTCGAAGGTGGCCGTGCCATCAAAAAAGGGTGCACCGGTCATGGTCTGTTTTACGGCATCGTTGTCAGTGTCGGTAGAAGTAACCAGGAAAGTGATGGTGTCGCCTGCTTCTACGCAAAAATCCGGAATGGACTGATTCACCGGTGGATTGTTGTCGGTGTCGTACACATCAATTTGCATATCGCGTGTAATACGCCCTATTTTAATGCCGTTTCGCCATTCATCGATGTATATGGCAATGTTGTATACTCCAAGGTCAACAGGTGTAATCCAGGTAAGGTCGCCACTTACCGGATCGACATATAGAGTGTCACTGGCGGTTGGAAATGTATATCCTTCAATGGGTCTTCCTCCGGCTTCGGTGCATACGGTAAGGCTATAAGAAATGCTGTCGCCATCGGAATCGTAGGCGGCAGGATTATGAATAAAGGTGTGGTTACGGGCAGCTTTGTCGATGGGCGGATTTAAGAGCACCGGAGTTGAATTGGTGCCTATAAAAGGTTCAATAAGCATAAGGGTTTGAATGGAAAAGATCACATTCACCGAATTGGGGATGTTGCTCACGCCTTCGTTCCGGTTGGGGTCTTCCATAAGGATGCGGTAGGTGCCCGGACCCGGAAAGGTATGGGTAGCTACATAGGTATTGAAAAGATAGTCATTTGGGAGGTTGATGCGTGATGTAAGCCCTATTTCCTGAGAGGTGCCATCGCCCCAGGAAACTGGGAGTGATGCGCGGTTAGCGCCACTGAGTGCATAGGTGTAGGTGGTAATTTTAAATTCGAAAGTATAGCCGCTGATTCGTTTATAGGTTATTTCTCCTGCACGGTTGTGGGTAGCAAGCGATACAGAGGGTAGCCAGCTTCCAAGCAGAAGCAGATACACGATGGCTTTTCGGCCGAGCATTTTTTTACCTAAAATCATCAATATTTATAGTGCTTTCAGTAGTTTCAGGACCGAAAGTTAAGCCTTTTTCTTTATTGTTACACGAAAAAATCAAGAGGTTCAACTGGTCTTTGTTGTATGAAATGAAAAGTGTGTTTTTAATGCGCAAAAGCTTTGCACTTTCAGGTATTTCAGCTCTGAAATAGAGCCAATATTCTGTTTCTCCGTTTGTCTGACTGTTTAATTCGGGTTCGAGCCTTGCACCATCAATATAAATCTGCAGCGACTCTTTGAAATAGCGAATAAACTTATCCTGATTTTTTTCGAAATCGAAAGTGTCCGACGAGTGAAAAAGCTCTTCGTGATATAAGTCCATAAAGAGGGTGTTCATGTCTTCCTGAAATAGCCTTATTGAATACGTGAGTTCATTCTTTGCCAGATCAAGATCCATGTTGACAATAGTAAAGTGAACAGGATGTTTGCCAAAGGCAAATACAGAATGGAACACGAAAGCCATTGATATTAGCCTAATCATAGATATAGTTATTTGGTTCTAAGATATAAAAAAGGCCCCACTGGTTTGGTGAGGCCCTTAAAATATTACGAGGATTTCTATTTTCCGTATTTCTGGCGTATGTTATTTACGCTGCTGATTTCTATAAACGATGCACCATGCGAAATTCCGAAATTACCACCAATAGCAATTACACAATCGTCGTCATTTACCTCATTCATTTCGCTAAGCTGATCAAGGCTCACATTTATAAACGCATTGGCACGGTCGGCTTTCATGTAGTTGGCAAAAACACCAAAGGAGAGGGCTAATTCGCGCATTACTCTTTTGTCGTAGCATTGGCAATACACAGCTTTGCGACCTCGGAACCCAGCCAGATTGCGTAAGGTGCGACCGCTAAAAGTATCGGCAATAATTACACGGGCATCGAGTTTAATGGAGGCTTCTACAGCCGATTTGGCCAGATATGCCGATATTTTTGTGCTCAGCACTGTGATGGGCGTTTTATGATAGTCGCCCCTGCTGGCTTCAACTTCCATGGCAATGGTCGACATGGTTTGTACAGCCTCTAAAGGATATTCTCCATAGGCTGTTTCACCGCTGAGCATAATGGCATCGGTTTTACTGTAAATAGCGTTAGCAATGTCGGTAACCTCGGCACGTGTCGGGCGTGGGTTCTTAATCATGCTATGAAGCATTTGGGTAGCCACAATTACCGGCTTACGTGCCTCTATACACTTATTGATAATTTTTTTCTGAACGCCCGGTATTTTCTCATAAGGAATTTCAATGGCCAGGTCTCCACGGGCAACCATTACTCCATATACATTCTCGATTATCTCGTCGATGTTATCAACCCCTTCCTGGTTTTCAATTTTAGCTATAATCTTTACTTTCGAATTTTTAGCATCCAGTATATCTTGTATCTCTTTTACATCTTCTTTGTTGCGCACAAAAGAGTGAGCTACAAAGTCTAGGTCGTGTTCAATGGCAAATTGTATATAATCACGGTCACGTTCGGTAAGCGCCGGAAGCGAAAAAGTTCCGTTAGGCACATTCACACTTTTCTTGCTTTTAATCACCCCACTATTTGTTGCCTCGCAAAGCAGATAGTCGTCAATTTTTTGCAGCACCACCATTTCCAACTCCCCATCGTCAACCAGTATTTTCTGGCCTACTTCAACCTCTTCCACAAACCTGTTGTGCGAAAGGTAAACGCAGGTTTCGTCGGTTACTTTTTCAGAATTACCCCTTATTTTCAACTTGTCTCCACGGTCCACCGAATATTCGTAATTCGATTTTGAAGTGCGAATTTCAGGCCCTTTGGTATCGAGCAATAAGGCAATTCGTTCAGAAACTTTTCTAACATTATTAATTACTTTCAGAGTGTCTTCTTTCGATTGATGGGCTGTGTTGAGTCGCACCACATTCATACCTGCATCGAAGAGCGATTTGATAAAATCTACATCGCACCTCAAATCAGAAATGGTTGCTACAATTTTGGTCTTTTTTATCATAACTAGATAATTATGTTTCTGAATTTGTATAATTTAAGCTTAATTTGATGTTCTTATTTTCGAGGCTGCAAATGTATACTATCGGGTTGAGAAAAATGTTAAAATAGTGTAAAATTCTACGTAAAAATTGGACGAAAATCTATTGGTTGAATACCGCCAGTTTCTGTTGCTGGAGCAGAATTTATCTGAAAGTACTCTTGAGAATTACCTACGCGATTTGCAAAAAGTATTTAAATTTCTCGAATACACTTACGCGGGAATCAGTTACAAGTCGATAGAAATCCATCATCTGAGGGCCTTTCTGCATGAGCTTAACAAGGTTGGTGTAGCTGAGACCACTCAAGCCAGGCATGTATCTTCGATCAAATCTTTTTTTCGTTTTTTGTTATACACGAATAAATTAGAAGAAAATCCCACTGCTCTTCTTGAAGCTCCCAGGCTGGGTCGCAAATTACCGGTTGTGCTATCGGTCGAAGAAATCGACAGGATGATAGCGGTGATTGACTTATCAAAGTCAGAAGGGCACCGGAACAAAGCCATTCTGGAAACTCTCTATGGATGTGGCTTGCGTGTTTCGGAACTGGTAAATCTGAAGCTTACCGACATTGCTGTCGACGAGGGATTTATACGCGTTAGAGGAAAGGGTGATAAAGAAAGGCTTGTGCCTATTGGACAAACAGCACTTACAGCCATTGAACACTATAAAGAGCAACAACGCAATCATCTCGAAATTCAAAAACAGGCGGCCAATGTTCTTTTTCTCAACCGTCGGGGCAACAAATTGTCGCGGGTAATGATTTTTAATATCATTAAAATCCTTGCCGAAAGGGCCGGTATTATAAAAAATATTAGTCCACATACATTCCGGCATTCTTTTGCCACTCATTTGGTGGAGGGTGGTGCCGATTTACGGGCAGTGCAGGAGATGTTGGGTCATGAGTCTATCATAACCACCGAAATATACACTCATCTCGACCAAAGTTACCTGCGCCAGACCATCATCGAACATCACCCACGAGCATAGCTTATTAGATGTTAAAGAGGGGCTTGAGCCAAAGCATGTATGCTTAAAACTGTAACAACAAAATCGCATATACACTCCGACCCGGATTATTTAAAGGTAAATTGTTGGTATTACTTAGCGAGCGACTTAAATGTTCGTAGTAATTTGTGCCTGTAAGATTTTTTGCACCCACCAAAAAACTTATCCGAGGTCTTGGCGTGTATGTAATTGCTGCATCAATTATTGTAAAAGATTCGGTAGGGGTTTCGCCATATTCTGCTGAGATTCGGTTTTGTTCGATTGCATGCCGCAGCAACACTTCTGGTTTTATTTTCTGCGCGAAATAACTCCCCTTTACCACCAATTGCATGTCAAGTGGCGGGATTTCCGGTAAGGGTTTCTGGTGTTCGTTATCCTCGGCATAGGTATAAGCTGCCGTGAGGCCCGCGAGAAGGTTAAACGGTAATTCTTGCTGGTAGCCCACTTCAAATCCGGTGATCATTGCACGTTTAATATTTATATATTGCCTGACACCCGGTGCAGAAGCAATGCGAGGTGTGAGATCCTGGCGAATGGTAGATGAAATATAATTCTGAACGGAAGAAATAAACAAATTGACATTGAACAGGCTGGTAGGAGGTTGCCAGGTGTAATTTACATCGGCCTGGTAGTTAATTTCTGGTTTCAGCTCAGGATTACCCAACATCTCATAGGCATCGGTACCCACCGGAAAGTAATTGATGTACAATTCTGTGGTGCTTGCTGCTCTTTGCCCACGACCCAGCCACAAACCTATTTTACTGCTCTGGCTAAACTTGCTGGTAAATCCCGCATTGAAACTCAGACTATATACCGATTGTGTATGCGTCGGATTCACTGCCACAAAACCAGAATCGGGTTTACCGAGAAACGAATGGTTATAATCTATGCGCAATGCTGTTATGAAAAGAAGTTTATTGGCTGGAAGTTGTAGCTCGGCAAATGTGCCAAGTTGTTGCATGTGTGCATCTTGCCATACATTATCCTTCATGCTTTTGCCTGTATTCGGGCCGGTAAGAAATTTACGGGTACGCTCGCCGGTTTGAAAATTAAGGCGTGTATCCAATCCGGTGTAAAGTTTAGAGGCTCCAAAGTTTAGCAAGGCTTCTGTTCTTGCACCTGCAGTTTCTGTGTTTGCATCGGTCGAGGCATCCACTGTGCGTGGAGGTTGGGTGCGCAGGAAATTATCCATTCTGTGATCCACAAAACTTCCATAAACCAGAGTCTTTAGGCTTCTGAAGGTATTATTCTTCGTTTCGAAACTGTGTCTGGTATTGAGAAGTAAAGTATGGTCGAACCTTAAATCCATTGGTAAAGAAGGGAAATCGACATCGTTTGCCACATTGTAAGTGGCAGAAAGACTAATTACCTGTGAAGGAGCAATTTTAAAATTGCTTGTGATACCAGAACTCAAGCGCGAAAAGGAAGCCGGAACTTTCTGTTCGTTTCCATCGGTATAATCATCGCCCGTTGAATAGGAGCTAAAGATTCTGGTCTGGTTAATCTTCTGACTTAAACCCAGCATAGCCTCGCTGCGAATGATGTTGCCGTTCGATTCGTATCCACCAGTGACACGACCTTCTATTTTAGCTTTTTCCGTAAATGTAGGTTCGGGCGAAATAAAATTAAATGTACCGCCTATCGCATTGCCATAACGCAGAGAGTAGGGCCCTTTTAAGAATTCCACACGGTCGGTCATATTTATGCTCACCTGGCTTGTAGGGGGGTCCATGCGGTTGGGGCAAGCGGCTAAGGAGTTTTGTCCACCGTCCATAATAATATTTAACTGCTCGTATTTAAAACCACGGAATACCGGATCGAATCCGTAGCTTCCACTTTTTTTTATGGTCGATACCCCTGGGATATGATCCATAAAGGCTCCGGCATCGTGGGTAATCTTATCGGACTGATTAATTACGGTATTTGCAGCAGGCTCGCTTGTCGATTTTACAAGTATTATCTCGGTAGGTTGCATAAGAATTTCCTTTTCTTCGAGAAGAATTTTTCCAGACTCCAGGAACTCAGCTAGCTTGCTGGAGGGTATAGATATCTGGCCATAAGAAAGATGCGATAGTTTCAGCGAGCAATCTTCGAAATGGTTAATAAGTATGGTACCATGCTCATCGGAAAGTCCATGTTGCTTTTGGGTCGAAAAGTGAATCAGTGGAACGGGTTGAAGTGTTTTTGAATCAAGAATTTGTATTCTTTTCTGGGCAGTTTGTGCCATCAGAGGTACAGTGCCAAACAGAGTAAGGATCAAACAGATATATTTAACAAAAGTAATTTTCATAATGCATCGAATTATGATATGAGAATGACTGCGCTATGCTCTTTCGAACAGCTATGCCACCACATATCAGATTTTGTTATTTGTATGCAGCTAAAAAAATAAAAGAAGAGTTTTAAGAATTTTGGGGAGGATGGAAAACAGGCATAGCGCAAGCAGGAAGGAAATTGCACATCCAGAAATCCGGATATTTATGGTGTTTTTCAGGTAAAAGCTCAAGTTTAAGGTTGACCATTGTTTTAAATAAGAGAAAAATATTTAGGTTCTCAATGGCTAAGTTATTATCTGCATGGTTTTTTTGTTGTGTTGATTTTAGCTGTTCTTTAAGCTGGCACTTTCCATGGCATTTTAGTTCAGGCTTTTCTTTATTGATACAAAGCACCCTGGCATAAAAATCCTGGTTAATTTTAAAACGAATAAAAACACCCGCTATGTGGGCAGGTTGAATGAGAATTAAGGCGGTTAAGAATATGGCTGTGATTTGACTTCTCATTGATAAGTTTGCATTTTTCACATAGTGGCTATAAGTAGTTTGAATGTTTTGTAACATTTAGTTCGAAAACAATTTTCTTTTTGCATTCTCTGAACGAATGGCTAAAGTATAAATGTAATCGAAATCAGTTTATTGTTTCTTCAGTTTTGTGTCTTATTTTTGGCCTTATGGATTCTTCTTCAATCGCAATTATAAAATCTCTATTCTATGAACATCGAAAAAATATTTGAAAACAATAAAGAGTGGGTAGCAAAAAAGCTTGAAATTGATAAAAACTACTTTAAACGCTTATCGAAGGGCCAGAATCCGGAGTTTTTGTACATCGGGTGTTCAGACAGCCGCGTGACTGCAGAGGAGCTAATGGGTGTTCAGCCTGGTGAAGTTTTTGTTTACCGGAATATTGCCAACATGGTTCCGAATACCGATTTAAGTGCCATGTCGGTGATAAGTTATGCCGTGAGATACCTGAAAGTTAAAAACATTGTGGTGTGTGGTCATTATTATTGTACAGGGGTAAAAGCTGCCATGCATTCGGCCGATATGGGCATTATTAATCCCTGGCTGCGGAATGTGCGCGACGTGTATCGGATTCACCGGTCAGAATTAGATCAGATTGAAGACGAAGATACACGTTATAAAAGGCTTATAGAGCTCAATGTGCAGGAGCAATGCATCAATGTAATTAAGACTTCGGATGTGCAAAAGGCTTATAAAGATCGACAGCTAAAGGTGCACGGATGGGTGTTTGATGTGCACAGCGGCAAACTCATTGACCTTAAAATCAATTTCGATAAAATTCTGGCAGAAATTATGGAAATCTACCGGATTATTTAAAAACAATTGTTTTCGAAATAATTGTTACCTAAAACATTTCGAGTTCTTTCTCCACAGCTGCATTTTTGGCAGCAGGCACTAGTTCTATTTTATTATCAGAAATAATCTTAGAGGCTTCAATAGGCTGCCCGGCATTTTTTACCGAGGCTAAATTACCTTTCGCTTTCATATCAGATTTTTTTACCGGCTCTTCTTTTGTTTTAAAGAAAGATACGATTCGTTTAAGCTGCCTTGCCTGAATGAGCAATTCGTCGGCCCGTTGAGACATTTCTTCAGACGAACTGGCATTTTGTTGTGTTATTCCATGAAGTTGTTGAATGGCTGAATTAATTTGTTCAGCGCCTGATATCTGCTCCTGCGCAGAGGCCGAAATTTCTTTTACCAGGTCTACGGTTTTTAAAATCTCCGGTACAATATCTTCGAGTTGCTTGCGGGCTTTTACCGAAACCTCCACGCCAGTTTTCGAAGCCTGGTCAATTTCGTCTGCAGCAAGTTTGCTGCGCTCAGCCAGCTTGCGCACTTCAGCGGCCACTACTGAAAATCCTCTACCGTAATCTCCGGCTCGGGCTGCTTCTACCGCTGCATTAAGTGCCAGAATATTCGTTTGAAAGGCAATGTCGTTAATTATCTTAATCCGATTTGCAATGTGAGTGATCGATTGGGTTGCAATTTCCGATGTCTGATTGCCTTCCTCAATCCTTTTCGAAGCTTCGAAAGAAATCTTTTCTGTGTTCTGGGCATTTTCCGCATTCATTACCATGTTGGCATTCATTTCTTCTACCGACATCGAAACCATTTCGGTGGCATCGGCTTGTTTTTTTGCGCCTTCGGCAATTTCCTGGGCAGTCTGGCTCAGGTGCTTGCTTTCATTCACAAAATTATCGGATGTTTCATGCACCATGCTTAATATTTCCCGAAGCTTATGTTTCATTTCGCTCATAGCCTGCAAAGCTTCGCCTAACTCATCGCGGGTATAAATAGTAATATTCTTCTTTCCTATATCACCATTTGCGATGGCTTTAAGGTTTGAAGTTAAAAATGCCACCGATTTTACAATACGGTTACCAATTATCAGGTTAATGAGTATAACGATACTGATGGCAATTGCAAGGCTGGCAAGCAAGATACTCAGACTGGCAACGATTTTATTTTTTATCGATTCGTTTCTTTGAAGTGTTAGTTCGGTATACACGGTTTTTAACTCATGCAAAGCATTCAGCGCCGGGCCATCGTCAATCTGAACCAGTGAGTTCAGAGTATCAACACTGACATGGTTGGCATGACCTTCCACCAATTTCAAAAAGGTAGCATCGTAGTGGAGCAGGGTTTCATTTATTGTTTCCAGTGCCAACCTTTCTTCATTCTTTAAACTTTTAATCTGAAGATAATTGTCAATGGCCATTTTGGTGGTGTCAGAAAAGGTATTGTAATACTCAATATTCTTATCGCCCCCATAAATCATATAGTTCTTGAAGTTGTGAATAATTCCCCCATAACCAAATCCGGTTTGGATTTCCATGATGCGGGTTTGCCGGATGGCTATTTCGTCAAGGTAAGTATCCCATTCTTGTTGAACCTGTTTAATACTCCTATAACTGATTATGCCACTGGCTGTAAAAGTAAGGAAAACAACAAGGAACATTAATCCGAATTTCGACTTTAAGGGGAGGTTGGTCAGAAGATGCATTGCAATTAAGGGTTATGAAACTAATTTAAAAAAAATATGTGGATATACGTCATGATTTTATTTTTGTTCTGCATATTTTGAAAATGAAAATAGAATCTGAAATTTTTTAAGTTTTTTATAAATAGGCATTATCATACCAGTGAGGTAATTAAAGCCTGTATTAATAGTAATATCACGCATTTATTTTTTTCCAACCGGCACTTTTTACTTCCCTACTGGGAACAGCGCGGGGGTCATCCCCTTTATCGGAAAGAGGGGTGAGGGTGGGTAAGATATAATTTTATGGTCTTAACTGGTATAATCGGGGCTAATCATAGAGTCTTTTGACTTAATTAGCAATTAGGGTATGCCTGTTAATTGATTTGGATAAAAAAAAGCTACCTCCAGGGTAGCTTTTTCAAAATTAATAAATACCAGTACTTATTTCATTTTATCCACAACATCCATCATTTCTTTTACACTGGAGGCAGATTGTTGCAGGAGTTTCAATTCTTCATCGGTAAGGTCGAGTTCAATGATTTGTTCCACTCCACCAGCACCCAGCACTATAGGCACGCCAACAAATACATCTTTAAGTCCATATTCACCTTCGAGTTTTACACAACAAGGCATCAGGCGCTTTTGATCGTTTGCTACTGCTTCTGCCATATGGGCCGCTGCCGAACCTGGTGCGTACCAGGCCGAGGTGCCCATAAGCTTTACCAGTTCGCCTCCGCCGAATTTTGTACGTTCGATAATGGCATCAAGCTTTTCTTTGGTTATGAGTTCTGTTACGGGAATACCACTCACTGTAGTATAGCGGGGAAGGGGCACCATGGTATCGCCATGTCCACCCATTAAAACAGCTTGTATATCTTTTGGGCTCACATGGAGTTCTTGAGCCAGAAAAGCCCGATAACGACCAGTATCGAGCACCCCGGCCATACCTATTACCTTGTTCTTGGGTATTTTGGCAGTTAAATAGGCCTGATAGGTCATTACATCAAGTGGGTTCGATACCACAATAATGGTAGTGTTGGGCGAATATTTTATTATGCTTTCGGTCACTGATTTTACAATACCTGCATTAATTTCGATTAAATCATCGCGACTCATGCCAGGTTTACGTGGGAGGCCTGAAGTTATCACAACCACATCAGAATTTTTGGTGGCTTCGTAATCATTCGTTACTCCAATTGGTCTGGTGTTGAAACGGTTAATCGGGGCACTTTGCCACAAATCAAGAGCTTTGCCTTCCGCTAAACCTTCTTTTATGTCCAGCAAAACCAGCTCGCTGGCCGCATCTTTCTGGCATAGCACATCCGCACAAGTGGCACCTACGTTTCCTGCTCCAACAACTGTTATTTTCATTCCTGCTTATTTTATATAAGGATAATAAGAATCTACAAAATTTCAAAACCTTAAAACTAACAAAAGAATCAGCCATTGGTTTGATGAAGATGTTAATATTATGTAAAATTTTCTGATTTTACTCTGTAATTGTATCGGTGAATATAGGCTTGGATATTTTAAATGCATAACTAAGTAACAGATAATTAATCTAATACTGTATTGAAGTTTTTTTTTCTTATAATTAGGTTACCCTTAGCTTTTTATGTAGATTTAGTCTAAATAGAGTAAATTCATTGGTGCAGAAAGTTCGAAATTAATGTGCTTTTTCTACTTTTAGCATCAAATTTTGGCTGCCAGAAGGGAAGATTGCACTTATTACGGCAGATTAAGTGATTTGAAAAACGAACTTGATTTCAATCTAATCGGGTAAAAATAGTTTGCTTCGTATGGGTATTGTAGGTGAAAACCTGGTTAAAATTAAAAATGAACTTTCTCGGGAGGTTGTTTTAGTAGCTGTTTCTAAAACCAAACCCAACGCAGATATCATGGACGCTTACCAAACAGGTCATCGGGTGTTTGGTGAGAATAAAGTGCAGGAATTGGTAAAAAAGTACGAAGAGTTGCCCAAAGACATTGAGTGGCATTTTATCGGACATCTGCAAACCAATAAGGTAAAATATCTCGCTCCATTCATAAGCATGATTCATGCAGTAGATAGTTTGAAACTATTGTCCACCATCCATTCAGAAGCCCTGAAGAATAATCGGGTTATTCCTTGCTTATTGCAATGCAAAATTGCAGTAGAAGATACCAAATATGGAATGGCTCCAGAGGATATTCATAACTTGCTCCGCTCCGAATCATTTGCTGAAATCAAAGCGGCCCGGATAGTTGGTATGATGGGTATGGCCACCTTTACCGACAATCTCGACCAGGTAAAAAAAGAATTCTCTGGGTTATCGGCTTTGTTCAGGGCATTGAAATCGGCCTATTTTTTTGACGACAAGGATTTTACTGTTTTGTCGATGGGCATGTCGCATGATTATCAGGTAGCATTGCGCGAAGGTTCGAATATGATTCGGATTGGAAGTAGTATATTTGGAGAACGTAATTATAATAATTCAACAGAATAACATGAGTAATCTTTCTGTCAATTACCTGGGTTATACCCTTAAATCGCCTGTGATTGTGGGCAGTTCAGGACTTACTGATTCGCCTGAAAAGATTGTAAAACTTGCTGAAAATGGAGCTGGTGCCGTTGTCTTAAAATCGCTTTTTCAGGAGCAAATTCAATTCGAAGCGAACAGTATGCTGGAAGAGGGACAATACCCTGAAGCCGGCGATTACCTGATGCATTATATCCGGAATAACAATCTGGAGAGTTACCTCAAACTCATTCAGGATTCAAAGAAGCAAGTGGGTATTCCTGTAATTGCAAGCATAAATTGCGTATCAGCTGGTGAGTGGCTCTCGTTTGCAAAACAAGTTGAAGAGGCTGGTGCCGATGCACTCGAACTGAATGTATACCTGCTACCCTCAAAAGTAAATAGCGACTCGGCTTATTACGAAAAACAATACCTTGAAATCATCACCGCTGTAGTTTCTTCTACAAAAATTCCTGTGGCTGTAAAGCTGGCACCCCATTTTACAAATTTACCTGCCTTTATCGATCAGATTTACAAAAGAGGTGCGCGATCGGTAGTGCTTTTTAATCGTTTTTATGCACCAGACATTAACATCGACACCATCGATTTTACTCCTGCCGATATTATCAGCGCACCCCAGGAAATGCGCACTACCCTTCGTTGGGTAGGTATTCTTTCCTCTTTGGTTGAAAACATAGATATTTGTGCCTCAACAGGTATACATGGCAGCGCAGCAGTTATCAAACAATTGTTGGCCGGGGCCAGCGCTGTGCAAGTTTGTTCGGCTATTTACAAAAACGGACCCGAATACATTCAAACTCTCAACAAAGAGATTGAGCAATGGATGCACAAAAACACGTTTGATAGCATTAAACAATTTAAAGGTCGATTAAACTACAAACGCATCAAAGACCCAAGTGTATTCGAACGTTCACAGTTTATGAAATACTATTCCGACAAAAAGTAATTTCTTTAAGCCAGTTCCATTGCCAATATCCTGTGGGGGGTTAAAAGTTTAAAGAAAGCTTTCTATCAGCTTAATCAGCTCGAGATAGAAGGCTTTTTTTTCTGGGCTTACCTTTGGCAAGTTTTCTGCCAGAAGCTCTTTGCATTGCTTAATTTTTTCACTGCCAGCCTGATCAATCCACTCGTCTATTACAGAAAATGCTTCGATGGCTGTTTGAAAATCGCCATCAATAAAACTTTGAGTGAAAACATCGATGTGTTCGCTGTAATCGAGCCCCGATTGCCAACAGGTCATGATCAGTTCACTTTTAAAAGTATCCGTGCCAGACGACTTAATTTGCTCAATGATAAAAGGTACAGCTTCCTTGTCTTTGAGTTGGCCCAGTATAGAAATCACTTCCTCTCTTACCTCATCATGCTGATGTTTGTTCAACAGCGAAACAACCAGTGGAAGGATATTGGCATGTCCTTTTTGCCTTATTTCATGAAGGGTAGTAAGAATTGTTTTTTTGTTTCCGGAAGAAAACCTGGTTTGTACATCGAGGTAGTATTTTTCCCTAGCGGTCATAGTGTTTCTGGCTTTTTATGCTTAATGCCGGACTTCATAAGTCAGGTTATGGTTTAAATTTGAATAAAATTAGGCTAAAAGTTCAATCTGAAGAACCTCGCGTGTCGATTTAGTGATACTATATCGGTTGTCTGTACGATGATTCACCACCCAGATAATGTCATTTCCCGAACAAACAAGCCAGGTGGTTTCTTTTTCAGGTAACGAAATTTTCTTGTCTGTAAAGTAATCGCTCAGCTTTTTCTTTCCGCGCATACCTAGCGGGTAAAAATAGTCGCCATGTTGCCAACGGCGCACCACTAGCGGAAAAGTTAGTTTCGACAGGTCGAAGCTGCCAATTTCTTTGTTGCGCTTTAAACTGAATTGTTTGCTGATAGGTATACTGCTTATTGCCAATCGGATAGGTCCGCTGAAATTTGTCTGGCCCTCCTCAATAAAGTATTCTTCACCATCGTCCTGGTTGCGCGGACACAAAATGTAGTGTTTTCTGTCTTTTACAATTTTAAACGTGGTGGAATAAAAAGTTGCGCCAGGTTGATGATCGATGTTTTCAATCATTCGTGTGGCAGTATCGAAGGTAAAACCATAATTAGATATGTATTCGAATAAAAGAGTGGGGCTTACCTGAAGGCTTTTAATCTTTTCGATATCGACGTAAATAATTTCACCTGTTTTTTTTGTGAGCATAGCAAAAAGCTGATCGATATGATGTTGATAAATACCAGAAGCTTCTTTTAAAAGCGCTGCAGTTTGGTTGATGGTTGTTATAATAGATGGATTCAGGTTTTCGAATAGCGGAAGTATGGATTGTCGAATTGAATTACGAAGGTATTTACTTTCGTTGTTACTGGAGTCTTCACGAAATCCAATCTTTTCGCAGGAAGCATAATTTTCAATTTCTTTCCTTGTGGCAAATAACAATGGTCTTATCAGTTGATTGTTATTGACAGGAATGCCTGTTAATCCCTTTATGCCTGTGCCCCGCGTAAGGTTAATCAGAAAAGTTTCGGCCACATCGTTCGCATGGTGGGCGGTGGCAATTTTGTTCAACCCATGTTCCTTCATAAGTTTTCTGAACCAGTTGTATCGGAGGTCACGGGCAGCCATCTGAATCGACACTTTGTGTGTCTCCGCATAGGCTTTTGTATCGAATCGTTTTACATACAGGGGAACGCCTAGATTCATGGCTGTACGCGAAACCAATTCTTCGTCGCCATCCGATTCGGCATCGCGCAGACCGAAATTACAATGTGCCATAGCTACTTTAAACCCCGATTCCAGAAAGAGATGCAGCATGGTCATAGAATCGACTCCTCCACTAATGGCTAGCAAAATATGATCTTGCGGATCGCAAAGCTTGTTGACTTCGATAAATTGTTTGAATTGTTCCTTCATAGTTGAAATTTAGCGTAATTCAGCGAATTTCTGCAAGCGATTTTTTCTTAGCTTTTAAGTACTTTCTCGAGAGCTGCAGCTTTCAACAGGCATTCGTCGTACTCCCTTTCTGCTTCAGAGAGAGCAGTAATAGCACCCCCTACCATATAGCTCAGGTATCTTTGATTTTGGTTGTACTGAAGGCTGCGAATTACCACGCTTAGGTCGAAATCTTTTTCGGGTGTGATGTATCCCACAGCACCTGAGTACAATCCACGTCTTGATATTTCGAATTCTTCGGCCAGCTGCATGGCCCTTATTTTCGGAGCACCAGTCATAGAGCCCATCGGAAAGGTAGCGCGGACAATTGCATCGATGCTATCGGTTTTTGATTGAGCTGCCACGGTCGATATCATTTGATGCACATGGCTAAAACTATAAATGCCACAAAGCTCTCTTACCTTCACAGAAAAGGGAATGGCTATTTTCGACAAGTCATTCCTGACAAGATCGGTAATCATAATGTTTTCGCTACGTTCTTTCGGATTGTTTTTAAGGTTTTCTTTCAGATTAGCATCTGTTTTTTCATCGGAAGAGCGCGGGGCAGTACCTTTAATGGGTTGTGAAATAATTTCGTCTCCTGTTTTTTTTAAAAATCGTTCAGGGCTGGCCGAAAGTAAATATTTTTCATGCAGACGAAAAAAACAGGAAAAGGGTGAAGGCGAGATCACATTAAGCTGGCGGTAGGCATAAAAGGGATCGATCGACTGATGGGCATAAAATTCCTGACAGTAATTTACTTCGAAAATATCGCCACGGTGGATGTGATTTTTAAGTCTCATCACCGCTTCAATGTATTCATTCCTGGACATTTTCGGAGTCATTTCAATGCTCATAGTCTCGGAATCAACCTGCATTTCAGTATTTAGAATGGCACTAAACAATTCCTTGGCCGGGGCAATCGAACTTCGAATGCTTACTTGGTCGCCATGAATCAGAATCAGGTGTTGAGGTTTAAAAAAATAAAATTCAGGCCACCCGAGGTAATCGGCATGAGACGAAGCAAGCTTTTCTATCGAATTTTTTAATTCGTAAGAAAAAAATCCGAACAACCAGTCTGGCTTCGATTCGAGTTCCCGATCGATATCTGCAATTGAATGATCGGGCGAAGCAATTTGTGCAGCCATTCCTGCGCCAATTAAAAGATCGTACTGAGGATAATTGTTTGGCTGTGGAGTGTGAACATCGGAGTGACTATCGAGCAGGCAAAACACATCGAAACCACGCAGCCACTCCAGGCATTTCAGTTTGAAATGGCTTGACGAATCGAGAATAAAATCCTGTTGATTGTTCATGACGCAAAAGTAATGGCTTATTGCTTTATCACGCTAAGAAAATAAAAACTCTTTGAAGACGAAATTTAATCTTAACCCTTATGTTTTATTAAAAGTTTAATCGGACTTCCATATTTTTAGTTGTTTCTTCTTCAAGAATGTAAGGTATTTGCAATCATGAGTATAATGATTATCTTTCTTGCAGTTTTTTCGATAAGGAATGAGGTTAACTATTTCAAGCTTTGTATATTTTATCAGTAGCTGGTGTTTGTTATTTTTCGTGCATTCCGCGAAATTGACAGCGCAAACACCCATTACATTCGTCATTACCAGCATTCCCGGCTATACACCCGAATTTGACACTCTGTACCTGGTTACTTCGCTCGATAACTGGAATATTGCCGATCCTAAGAAAAAGTTCAAGTATTATTCCGATGGTTATTATCGCTTGACCATCGATATTGGTGAGGCTAAAAAATTTGAGTATAAGATTAACCGTGGCAACTGGGATAAGGTGGAAGGCAACAACTGGGGTGATTTTCTTGCCAATCGACGGTTCACCTACAACGATTCGATTTATGAAGTAAAGCTTCGTGTAGAGTCCTGGCAGGATTTACACGACACAGAATATCCTCCTGTTGAGATTATTATAATGTCCATTCCCGCCAATACTCCTCATGATGCAGATATTTACCTTGCAGGCACGTTCAATAATTGGATGGATAACGATCCGGCCTATAAATTAACACCAAGTGCTGATGGTACATACAGAGGAGAAATACAGGCTGGTATCGATACCATTCATTTTAAGTTTACAAGAGGTACATGGGCATCAACCGAAGCTCGCTGGGATGGCGGCATGCGCTCTAACAGGGTTTACATTGCCAACCGTGCCTATAAAAGCCAAATTGTGGCAGAAATCAGAAGCTGGCACGACTTGTCATCAGGGAATGTATGGATAAAAGTAATATTTCTTTTATTTTTTCTTCAGAGTATAATGGTATTAAGCCTTCTTTTCCGGTTTATGCGTATTGGGGTGTTGGTTGGCTTATCGGCTATGCTTTCATTGGTGTTCCTTGCCAAGGTATTTAATGCCAATTATAATTTGTTTTATCTTCTTCCCCAATTGGTGTTTTTGCCAGCTTTTATTTATCCTTTTATTGGCCCTTGGATGTATACTTGGTTTAGATCCAATATATTAAAGGAACAAATAAAGGTTTCATACATTCATTTTTTGCCGGTGCTACCCCTTGTATGGTACCTTCAGTTTGTTGTGCAACCTTCGCATGCTCTCTATTTAAAAGTGGTGAACAATGAATTAACTAACTACTTCTTTTTTAGTTATGGATATGGTTTGTTACTTCATCTTTTTTTCAACTACAAGTTGCAACAATTGATATCGCATCAGATAGCAGAAATCCCCGATCTTATCTATCGTTTTTATAGAGCCATTCAAAACAACTGGTATGTTTCTGCATTTATTTTTATCGCCGGAATCGTGAGTATTTGGCAGAAAGTAGACATAAAATTTATTATCGACTGGATCGAGAATGCATTATGGATTGGGATAGGAATAGTAATGATCTATTTTGAATGGTTCTTTCTGTCGAGTTTATATACCGATTTTGTGAAGAATAAAAGTCGGGTTAATAAGGAACAGGCGGGTGGCGATAGCTGGGCCAGATTAAAGACCAAACTCATCGAATTAATGCAGGATAAAGCTGTATACAGCAATCCAAACCTTACCTTAACCGATTTGGCAGGTTATCTGGGTACCAACAATCATTATGTATCGAAGCTCATCAACGAGGGTTTTCAAAAAAGCTATACCGATTACGTAAACGCCTATCGTGTCGAAGCTTTTATAAAAGCCATTGAGAGTAACGAAGGCAATAAAACATTTCTTTACCACGCCTATAGAGTCGGGTTTAATTCCAAATCTGCTTTCAACAGGGCATTTAAAAAGGTTACCAACAGCACCCCCAGCGAGTATTTCACCGAGAAAAAGTCAGGTTAGCTCTTTTTGCAAGGTGCCGTGCTTATTTTCCTATCTATTTAGCGTATCAGTTCATGCATTAGGGCATTTTGTCAACCGGCCATGCAGTGTCATTTCAAGAAAAAATTCAGACACCTTCTTATGTGTAATTATCATAAAATCAAATTTATAGGGGACTCTTATTATAAAACGCTACCTTCTGTTTGAGTAAGTCCTGATTATATTTTTAAAATGGAGCGATGGACTATCTAATCGCTTTTATCTTGGTGCAGATTTTTTTTGAAATTATTGGTTTAACCCAGCCAATCAATTTCAAGAGAATTCAGATAGCCCAACTAACATTAAACAAAACTAATTATGAAGAATTTTACACGATTATTAGGTTTTGCGGTATTACTTTTTATCGGCACTTCGCTGATATTCCCGCCAGCCTATGCAGCAGTTCTACCGCTGCCTGCCGGTGTGGCAGATGGCATCAATTACATCAACGACAATACTGTAGTGCTTGTACTACTTGCCCCCGGCAAGACAAAGTCCGAGGTTACAGGTACTTTTAACAGCTGGGGTTTGTTGGAAATGAACAAAACCCCTGATGGTAAAAGGTTTTGGATACAGCTGAATAACCTTACAGCTGGCCAGGAGTATATTTATCAATACCTGGTTGATGGTACTATCCGTATTTCGGACCCTTTGGCTGAGAAAATTCTCGACCCCTACAACGATCCTCTAATCCCAGCCGCCAATTATCCGAATTTAATTTCGTGGACTGACAAAACAAAAGGTTTGGCCAGTGTTTTTCAAACGGCACAACCAGAATATCAATGGCAGGTAACCAATTTTCAGGGGCCGCTTCAGCATCAGCTAATAGTGTATGAGTTGCTCATTCGCGATTTTACCCAACAACGAACTTTTCAGTCGGTAATCGATTCCATGCTTTATCTGAAAAAACTTGGGATCAATGCCATTGAACTTTTGCCTGTCAATGAATTCGACGGAAACCTTGGATGGGGTTATAATCCCTCGCATTATTTGGCAGTAGATAAAATGTACGGCCCAAAAATCAAGCTGAAAGAATTAATCGATGTAGCGCATCAAAATGGAATGGCTGTAATTATCGACATGGTTTATAACCATACCATGAATCAATCACCTTTGGCAAGTTTGTATTGGAATTCAACATTAAGCAGGCCGGCCTCCAATAATCCATGGTACAACGAAACTGCTCCTCATCAAAGTACAGCCTGGGGTAACGACTTCAATCACGAAAGTCAGTACACCCGCGATTTCTTCGATATGGTGAATAAATTCTGGATTGAAGAATATAAAATAGACGGCTTCCGATTTGACTTTACAAAAGGTTTTACTCAGAAATCGACTTCAAACGATGGTGGTTTGAGTGAATACGATGCTTCTCGTATCGCAAATATCACACGTATGGCTGACAAAATATGGGAAGCCAAGGACGACTGCTATATCATTCTCGAACACTGGGGACAAGAAACCGAAGAAAATGAACTGGTGGCTCATGGAAATGGTATGTTAATCTGGAAAAAATTGCATTCAGAATTCACCAAGGCCTTGAAAGGGGACGATTTATACAATCAATCTTTTGGTGGAGCCCAAAGCGATACCAGAATGATTTTCTCTGAAAGCCATGACGAGGAAAGAATACCTTATGATCTGACTCAAAAGTTTAATAGCGTTCAAACCATGACCAACCGCATGGAATTGGGTGCTGCATTTCTCTTTACTGTGCCTGGTCCTAAAATGCTCTGGATGTTCGAAGAACAAGGCTGCAATTATAGTCTTTTCACTTGCCAGGATGGTAGTGTGGCATACAACGATGGATGTAAACTAGCTGAAAAACCATTCAATTGGAGCAATTACATGCAAGATGCCAATCGCAAGGAATTATACAATACCTATGCAGGTTTACTAAAATTGCGCAAGGAAAACCCTGTATTTACCTTAGGCTATTTTGAAATTGATGAGAATGGCGATGCCATTGCAAACAATGGAGTTGGCCCTGTTCGTCAGATCAGGTTTAAGCATGCCTCTATGGATGTTGTAATCATTGGAAACTTTGGAACTACAGGTGCTTCAATTAATCCATGGTTTACAAAAAATGGTACCTGGTACAACTATTTTAACAAAGATTATCCGACTTATGTATACAGCGGTCAAACAAGTTATTATTTAGCGCCCGGTCAATGGGAATTGTTTACCAGTGTAAAGATTGATCCGAGCCAAATTGCTGCTCCTACAAATTTATCGGCAACAGTTTCTGCAAGCAATGTGTCCCTCACATGGGTAGATAATGCTACTAATGAAACTGGTTATCAGTTAGAACGCTCACTATCAGAAACCTCAGGTTACAGTCTGATTCAAACATTGCCTGCTAATTCGGTAAGTTTTTCCGATAACGGTCTTGTCGATGGAAAATACTACTACCGGGTAAGGGCTACAGGTGCTTCTAGTACATTCTCCGAATATTCAAATGTAGACGATGCACAGGTAGGTGAGCCTGCTGGATTTACAGTCCATTTCAAAAATACTGCGAACTGGAGCGATGTAAACATTTATTTATTTAACTGGGCTACCAAAGGAGCATTACCAGGCTGGAACTGGCCGGGTGTTGACATGGAACGCGAGCAGGGTTCATCGTGGTACAAATACACCATCAAAGAAAGCGTACAGACGGGTATAGTAATCAACAACGGGGGGAGCTTAAAAACCGCCGACCTTACCCGCACCACCGAAGGCTGGTACGACTTTAATACCAAGCAATGGTACGATGCCTGTCCGGGCGATTGTCCAACTGCACCGGTGCCTGTACTTTCGGTTTCGCCCCTTGGAGGAAGCTACGAGAACACAGTGACAGTAACGCTTTCGGCTACCAATTCTGGAGTAATCCGTTACACCACCGATGGCAGCGATCCTCGCAGTGGTTTGGCCTATGCAAGTAGTTTAACTTTTACAACTACCACCCGACTGCGAGCTATTGCCACCAATAGTTTTGGTGAGTCGAACGAAATTGACCAGACCTATACAATTAGCTATCCGAAGCCGGTGCTGACAGTGAACCCAACCGGAAAGGAATTTACCGGTACCCTGGATGTAAGCCTGAGTGCTACCAAGTCGGGAGTGATCAAATACACCCTCAATGGCAACGACCCACGCACGGGAAGCAATTACACTGGCAGCATAAGCCTTACAGCCAGTACCCGCCTACGTGCCATCGCATCGAACGCAAATGGCTATTCGAACGAGATAGACGAACAATATACCCTTGTCGAAAACCAGTGCGACACCATTTTCTATTACAACAAGAACAACTGGAGCACAGTAAAGATCTACCTGTTCAATGCCAATGGCACAGGTCTCCCTGGTTGGACCTGGCCGGGAGTGAACATGGTACGTTTGGGAACAACTAACTGGTACTACCATGTAAACTGCGAAACGGTAAATGTAGGCATGGTATTCAACAACGGATCGGGCAGCCAGACGGGTAACCTATACAGCAATGCGGGTTGGTATTACAGCAACAGCCAGTGGTATACAAGCTGTCCGGGCGAATGTCCGGGACAAGGACCTGTTGGACTTACACTTCATTGCCGCAAGCCATCGAGCTGGGCCAATGTGTACATATATTACTGGAGCACAAGTCCGGTAAGCCTGACAACAAGCTGGCCAGGACAGCCAATGACCGACAGCGATGGCGATGGCTGGTACGACTATACCCTTCCGGGCGTAAGCTGTGCCAACGTAATTTTCAGCAACAAAGGTGCATCACAAACACCAGACCTGAAAAATATCTGTGCCGAAAGTTGGTACGACAATGGTTGGGTTAGCAACCCAAATCTGAAGAATGCAACGGAGATGGAGTTTAGCCAAACCGACTTGATGGGTTCGCCCTATCCAAACCCTTTCACCCAGTCGTTGAAACTTAGCTTTAATGAAACTGATATGGATATCGATATCCGAATGGTTGATTTAAATGGTAGAACATTGTTTGAACAGAAAGCTAATTCGGGTGATGGTTCTGTGGTTCTTGAACCGGTTATTCCTAGCGGAATGTACATACTTTATGTAACAACTGAGATGAAAAATTATCGGTATAAAGTTGTAAAACAATAGTTGTAACCTCCCAAAATAATTGTTGTGTAAACCTCAGATGAACTTTTTCATCTGAGGTTTTTTTGTGTTTTTCCGAATACGTATATTAAATTCCACTCTCTTATGATAGTATAGGTGCTGAGTCTATGCAATTTACTCTAGAAAAATGGCTTCATTTTTTTTATCTGCCTCTATTCTGAATGAAAAATAATGCATTAAAAAATAAGATTAACCGACCTGAACAAAAGGAATTTATTCTCGTTAGAGCAATGAGAATAGACTATCTTTGCCTACGGAATTATATAATAGAATAAAATAATATGGCGACACTGAAAGACGATCCTTTTTTAAAGCGTCAGCGCGCTACCTGGTTATCGGAAAAACTCGACATAAATTTTGCACGGGCCAACGCAATTATGAACCAAGGTGTAATACCTTCCAGTAAGCAGACAAGATTAATTTCCAAAGCCATACGCACCGAAACGAGAGCTTCGGTTTATAAGAGCAAGAAGAAATAAAAAAAGCGCCTTTCGATACTAAAAAGGCGCTTTTTTTATGTGTACAGTTGAATTTACTTTTCTGACAAATAGCTTGAAATCCCTTCCTGGGTTGCTTTAAGCCCTTTATCGCCTTTGTGCCAATCTGCAGGGCATACTTCTCCGTTTGCTTCGAAAAACTGAAGAGCATCGACAATACGAAGTGCTTCTTCTACACTGCGGCCAATGGGCATATCGTTTACAACCTGGTGGCGAACAACTCCTTCTTTGTCGATGAGAAACAAGCCGCGGTAGGAGCGAGGTTCACCTTTGAACGAGACTTCACCGTCGTCCGTATAGTCCCATTCTCCGGCCAATACATCGTAGTTTTCAGAAATAGTTTTTGACTGATCGGCTACCAAAGTATGTTTTACACCTTTAATGCCACCCTCTTTGGTTGGTGTTTGAAGCCATTTCCAATGCGAAAATTCCGAATCGACCGAACAGCCAACCACCTCTACATTACGTTTGGCAAACTCTTCAGCTTTTTCCTGGAAGGCAATGATCTCCGTTGGGCAAACGAAAGTAAAATCGGCTGGGTAAAAATATAAAATCACATACTTTTTACCGATAAACTGTTTCAGAGAAAAATTCTCTTTGATTTCGCCACCATTTAATACTGCTGGTGCAGAGAATGCAGGCGCTTTTTTACCAACTAATACTGACATAATTTAAAATATTTAAGGGTTATTTATTGTATCCTGAATAGTGTTGCTGAATTAACACGAAGGAGCAAAAAATGTTTGATGCCGGCAGAAATGTTTCTTAAAATTTTACCTGCTGGGGTTTACGCTCTGCAAATTCCGGGATGCGATATTCGGGATAATTGGTAAAATTGAGGTATTCTTTGTCGTTATTGTTGAAGCCAGGAGTAAGTGGGAAAAGGGTAAACTGTAATTGCACAGTATTAAAAATCAGGCGCTCATTTCGAATCCTTACCCCAATACCGGTGCTTATATAAACAGGGTTGTGGTATAAATAATTGTTGTTCGAGTTTACAATTAATGCATCGGCAAACCAGTAATACACAAAGCGAAATCCAAGAAGGTATTGTGGTGAATAATATACAAGTTCGTTGCTCATATTCAAACGTTTATTACCTTTTAAAACAGGGCTACTGAGACCACGAATCCGATTCCGGCTTTCGATGGCCGAATATTCATCTTCGAAACGGTTAATGCCATTGACATATTGCAGGTTCACAAAGTTCCGGAACTGATGCCTGAAACTGCCCATTAAAGGGGTGATATATTGAAGGTTATAACTGATAGCTCCTTGTTCAATTTCACTCCTGTAAAATCCGCCTATATCTATACCAGACAAGAAATATCCATATTCCGGAAAGCATTTAGAAAGGCTAAAGGTGGAGCCAAAGTAAGGTCGGTTAAAGAATTCATTTTCTTCATATCCTCCCGTAAACTTTATCATCGCTCCATAGGGTAAATCTTCGGTGTTTCCAAAGTTGTAAACCAGCTTGGTAAGGTGGTATCCCTGCCACACCATTCCGGCAGATGCTAAATACAATCTGCGGTTGTGGAATTGGTAAAGGTAGTCTTCTCTTACTTCTGGACGTTTGATAAAGTTAGAAGTCTCCGTTCGAACCGTGATGAAAAAATCTTTCCGAAGGTTATAGTTTCTGCTTTGAATGGGCTGTGAATATCCACCCCAAAAATCATAGTAGATATTTTCGGAGGTAGTATTTCCAAAGGACGAATCTATAGTTTCGAGCGTAAAAATTCGTTTTGTTTTCCCCGAGGCTATACCTCCGGCAAAACGAATATTTGGTGATATAAAATTCCGCTCCAGATTAAAACCCGACGAAAGGTAGTTGTAACGGTTGGTATGCTGCAAATCCAGACTAAAAAAAGTGTTGCTAAGGTTATTGATACGATAGGCAAGACTATAACCGTAATTTGGTTCGCGGTTCAGGTTGTAATATGCCGTGTAATGAATATCGTGCCCAAAACCTAACAGGTTAGTATTCCAGATACTTGCCTGTCCATAGGCTACATCAAAAAGTTCCCAACTAAAACCGTACGCCATTACATCTTTGGTTACAATCATCACATCAACCTCGTTCCATGACCCCTCTACCGGTATAATGTAAAACCTTGAATCCTGAATACTGGGAATACTGCGCAATACCCGTTCGTTATGGGCAATCAGGTATGGATCGATTCTTTCACCCTCGGCAAAAAACAACGAATTGGTAATAAACCGCTTGTTGGTAGCGATATGGATCGAATTTCCCATTCTTTTCGACCAGTTATCGGCAACGAGAGTAGTGTCGAAAATGGATGGTCCAAATACATCCAGCTGCCGGATAATTATTTTGCGAATAATTTTATTCTGGTGCACAGCAAAGACCTGAGAACGATTTACTTCAAATCTTGTATTATTATCTTTCTTCGGTGGGTTCTGAACAATAAGGCGGTATAATTCGCTCGACCAGTTTCTTTTTCCGGTGAGGGCAGCCAAACTATCGTAAAACTGATCTGATTTTTTTTGATTATTCGAAATCGGGTAGCCATTTTTTAAAATAAAAACAGAATCTATCTGACCAGAAACTGGCATAACTCCAATAGAATCGCCATTTTCGTCCCATTGCGACTTGAGTAAAAGAGGCGTCAAAATTAGAACGACAACGAATAAATATTGATTTAAATGGTTCACACAAAAAAATATTTTTCAGGGAATCTATCAGACGAATTTTAGTAAAAACATACCAAATATTGCCTTTGCATTCAATAAAAGACACCATTGTTAGATATTTTCAGTTAGCTACTACAAAAAATATTTAACAATAGCTTATTCTCCAATTCTTAATTTTTTCAGCTCAAATTTATAATTTTTTAAGCTATAATGGCCATGTTAAAAAACTGCTTTGCTTTGTATTGAATAATAGTTTAAGTTGGGTGAGAATTAAAACAGCGGTATGAAGGCTCCTGTGCTCAAATCGGTAATGCGGCTTTTTGCAATTGTATCGCAAGTACATAGCATTCGCGAAACAGCTATTGCTCGTGAGGTTATAGGAAACTACCTGAAACTTTTAGTGAAATCGGATATGGTGAATCAATCACTCATTATGTACGATTTTTACCACAACAGCATGCGCGAAAGAGAAATTAAAACTGGAAAAAAACAGTTATCCTTGTTTTCGGTGAAGGCTGTAATTATCTGCGAAGAAATCAATGCACATTTAACACGCAAAGAAAGAATAATTGTTCTTCTGCATATTCTCGAAATTCTTTCGCAAACCGGATCCAAGGAACTGGAAGAAATTGATTTTATTAAAACCATTGCTCATTCGCTCCGGATCGATGATCTTATTTTCAACGATTGTTTTTCGTTTGTTTTTGACCGTTACTTTGAAATCCACTATAAAGACCGGGTATTGGTTGTAAGTAATACTCCGCCAGCAGAGGGGTTTAAGTATGTTTTTCGCGAGTTTCTCAATGGCAAGATTGTGTTCATGATGTTTTCGAATATCGAACTTTGCGTTTTCAAACATATAGCTTCCAACGATCAGCTCTATTATAACGAACAACAAATTGTACTCAACAACATTTATTTTTTTAAGCCTGACGATTCGATTAATAGCCCTCTTTTAGGTGAGATTGGATACAGCGATATTCTTAAACTCTTTTTAAAGGAAGAGCATCATCAAAGACTTGAGTTGGTGGCATACCAGGTATCTTATTCTTCATCCGGCGAAAATGCCAGAATGGAAGCTTTTAACCTGATGGAAGAATCAGGGCAATTGATTGGGATAATGGGTCGGAGAGGTGTAGGTAAATCCCTGCTGATTAAATTGCTTAATGGGAGTATTACGCCAACTTCCGGCCTTGTGCTTATAAATGGACACGATATATACAAAGAATGGCAAGCTGTGGAAGGGTTAATCGGATACATGCCCGAAGATGACTTGCTGATTAGGGAGCTTACTGTATTTCAGAATCTATACTATCGCGCCTGTTTTTGCTTTAAGGATGATCCGAAGGAAAAAATTTACCGTCGGGTACTCAAATTGCTGCAAAGTCTATCAATTTTATCAATAAAGGATCAAAAAGTAGGAAGTCAGCAAGACAAATTTATTTCTGATCTGCAACGCAAATTAGTCAATCTGGCCCTGGAGTTAATTCGCAGTCCGAAAATTATTTTTGTCGATAACCCTGTTGAAGGTTTATCCATCGACGATTCGGAAAAAATTATCAATCAGCTCAAACAACTTACTCACAAGGGAATTTTGGTATTTGTGAGCATGCAGGAACCTTCGACACAGTCGTTTAAGCAATTCGACAAGCTTATTCTGCTGGACAAAGGAGGAAGATTTGTCTATTACGGTAAACCACTCCAAGCTTTTAATTTTCTGAAAGATACTGTACAAATGGTTTATAATCCGGGAATAGAATGTCTAAAATGTGGCATTGTCAGACCCGAAGACCTGATGCAGATACTGGAAACTCCTGGCGTTAATGATTTTGGCGATTATACTTCTGAGCGACAAATTTCACCTCAGGAGTGGTACCAGAATTATCAACAGAATCAGCGCAAAGAAATTAACATAACTGCAATAAAAAAGACCAGTTTGCCAAAAACAGAAACCCAAATTGCATTGCCCTGGCAACAATGGAAGTTATTTAGCTTACGCAATTTTTTCGCGCGGATATCGAACAGTCAGTTTTTATGGATTAATATCCTGGAAGTACCGCTCATTGCTTTTGTTATATGCTGGTTCTCTCGCTATCAATCAGGCACATCAACAGATACGGCAGCCTACAGTTTTCTTGGGAATGTGAATCTGCCGGTACATCTATTTATGGGTGTAATTGTAGCTGCATTTACAGGTCTCATGCTTAGTGCGGATGAAATTCTCCAGCACCGAAAAATACTTAAACACGAAGCCTACCTAAACCTGAATAAAAGAAGCTATCTCCATTCGAAGTTGATCTTTTTAACCATTGTGTTGGGTTTGCAGATGTTGGTTTTTGTGCTTATCAGCAACAAACTTCTTGAGATTAAAGGGATGTTGTTTCATTTCTGGTTACAATACTGGCTTGTTGCTCTGGTTGCTGCATTTGTGGGTTTAAACATCTCAGCGAGTGTTACTAAGCTCATTTCAGTGTATGTAATCATCCCGCTTTTGTTAGTGCCTGCTGTTTTGCTTGGCGGTTCTATGATTCCAATGGATAAATTAAACAGAAAAATCACCCACTCAGAATACGTTCCAATTATTGGTGACCTGATTCCTTCGCGTTGGGCTTATGAGGCTCTTATGGTGCATCAGTTTAAAAGGAATAGATTTCAAAAACATATGTACCCTTACGACCAAAAAGTGTCGGAGGTAAGTTATATGCTCAACCATTATATACCTGCCCTTCAACAGCAATTGGCCGAACTAAAATACCTGGCAATGACTCCGGGTGATTTTGAGAAGATGGTAAAAAAGATTGATCTACTCAACTCAGAAATTCTTAAACTACAAGATTATAGTCCGGCTTGCATTCAGGAATTTAAACCTATTCAGGCCAGACAATTTAATATTTCGGTATACAGCAATATTGAGGTTGTGTTGGATTGTGCCCGAAACTATTTTATTCAGGCACTCCCCGAAGCCATTGATAGCAGAGACAATAAAATAGAGGAGTTTAAAAGTTTATTTGACGATCCGTCGGAATTGCTGGAACTGAAAGAACAGCATTATAACGAACGACTTTCAGAAATCGTGCTTGCTACCGATGAAAAACAAAAGGTTTTGGCGAAGGAAAATAGTATTATCCGTAAAGCAGAGCCGATTTATCATTTGCCAGATAATAAGTGGGGTAGGGCACATTTTTATTCTCCGGTAAAAAGACTTGGTAATTTCTATATCGATACTTACTGGTTTAACCTGTTGGTGCTGGTTTGTATGCTGTCGATTCTTTATTTTGCACTGATTTACGAGGTTTTATTGAAAGGCGTTTCCTTTTTTCAAAGGCAAAGAGTGCGGAATATTTCGATGAGTATTTTTTCACGACTCAAACTTTTAATGAAACCACTCTTCGTGCTTAAGTAAATATTTTCTGTAGGTTAGAAAAAAATACTCACACAATTTCTGCTCTTGTTTTATGGGTATTAAAGCAGGAATTATTAGAGGTAGAAGGTTCTATTTTTCTAAGCGTTTAATCTCATTTTTTTAAATTGATTCCTATTAAACATTAACACTTTTGTGTGATAAGGCAAAAAAAAGCCCCTTCCCTTGGGAAGAGGCCTTTTCGCTTTATATAATGTAATTTAGGTGCTTAGCGCAAAGCTGCTTGTGCAGCTGCCAGACGGGCAATAGGTATTCGGAAGGGTGAACATGAAACATAGTTCATACCGGCACGCACACAGAATTCAACCGAACTTGGCTCACCACCGTGCTCACCGCAAATTCCCACTTTAAGTTTGTTGCGGGTGCTGCGACCTTTTTGTATTCCCATTTCGATAAGTTGTCCAATACCTTCCTGGTCAAGCACCTGGAATGGATCGGTTTTCATAATACCTTTTTCGATGTAAATGGGAAGGAATTTTCCTGCATCGTCGCGAGAAAATCCAAAACCCATCTGGGTAAGGTCGTTGGTGCCAAAAGAGAAGAACTCAGCTACTTCGGCAATTTGATCAGCAATAAGAGCCGCACGCGGAATTTCAATCATGGTACCTACCATGTATTCGATTTTGTCTTTTCTTTCTTCAAATACTTTCTCGATAGTTTTACGCACGATGTCTTCCTGCAATTTCAGCTCTTTTACCATACCTACCAGAGGAATCATAATTTCGGGGAAGGTAGAAATGCCTTGTTTTTTCAAGTCGAGTGCCGCTTCGATAATGGCACGGGCTTGCATTTCGGTAATTTCCGGATAAGTATTTCCTAAACGACAGCCACGGTGTCCCAACATAGGGTTAAACTCGTGCAGGTCGTCTACTTTTTTCTTTATTAGCTCCACTGATATGCCCATTTCTTTGGCCATCTCTTTCTGGTTTTGCTCTTCGTGAGGAACAAACTCATGCAGAGGTGGATCGAGAAGACGTATGGTTACGGGTAGGCCTGCCATGGCTTTGAATACATCGGCAAAGTCCTGACGTTGTATGGGCAGAAGTTTGGCAAGGGCAGCGCGGCGTCCAGCCTCATCTTCGGCAAGTATCATTTCACGCATGCGCACAAGTCGCTCGCCTTCGAAGAACATATGCTCGGTGCGGCAAAGACCGATACCCTGAGCACCAAAGTCGCGGGCAACCTTGCAATCGCGTTCAGTTTCGGCATTGGCACGCACATCAATTTTACGGTATTTATCGGCCAGTCTCATAATGTCGCCAAAATCGCCACTCAACTCAGGGTCGATGGTTTTGATTTTACCTTCGTATACTTCGCCAGTTGAACCGTTAAGCGATATCCAGTCGCCTTCTTTGAATACCTTGCCTTTGGCAGTGAGTGTGCGGGCTTTTCCATCTATTTTACATTCTCCGGCACCCGATACGCAGCATTTTCCCATACCACGTGCTACCACAGCAGCATGCGATGTCATACCACCACGTGCCGTAAGTATTCCTTTGGCAATATCCATTCCCTCAAGGTCTTCGGGCGAAGTTTCGATACGTGCCAGAATAGTTACCGGAAATTTCGAGGCCTCATCGGCGTGGAATACCAACTGACCAGTAGCTGCACCTGGTGAGGCGGGTAAACCCTTAGCCAATACATTGGCAGCTTTGATGGCCGATTTATCGAATACCGGGTGAAGCAGCTCGTCGAGTTTGCTCGGCTGCTGACGCATGATGGCGGTTTTTTCGTCAATCATACCCTGCTTCAGCATATCCATGGCAATTTTTACCATAGCCGCCGCAGTGCGTTTACCGTTGCGAGTTTGCAGCATCCAGAGTTTACCATCTTGGATGGTAAATTCAAGGTCCTGCATGTCTTTAAAGTATTTTTCGAGCAATTCCTGCGTTTGGTCGAGTTCTTGGTATGCCGCAGGCATGGCCTCTTCAAGCGAAGGATATTTGGCCGCCCTGTCTGCTTCAGAAATACCAGCAAGCTGGGCCCATTGAAGCGAGCCAGCCTTAGTAATCTGTTGAGGTGTTCTCACACCGGCCACTACGTCTTCACCTTGAGCATTAATCAGGTATTCTCCATTAAAAACATCTTCGCCAGTCGCAGCATCGCGGGTAAAAGCTACACCTGTACCTGAATTGCTACCCATGTTTCCGAATACCATGGCCTGGACGTTAACTGCCGTGCCCCATTCTTCGGGTATCTGACTCATTGCGCGATAGTATTTTGCACGGGGATTCATCCAGCTGTCAAATACAGCGCACACCGAACCCCACAGCTGCTCCCATGGGTCGGCTGGAAAATCGTGTCCTGTAACTTTTTTAACGGCTGCCTTGAATTTCGCTACCAATTTTTTAAGGTCTTCTACCTCAAGGTCAGTGTCGTTCATGACACCTCTTTCTTCCTTTATTTCTTCCATAATTTCCTCGAAAGGGTCAATATCCTCTTTCGATTCGGGTTTCATGCCCAACACCACATCGCCATACATTTGTACAAACCGACGGTACGAGTCCCAGGCAAAACGTTCGTTCCCGGTTTTTTTGGCTATAGCAACTACCGCTTCGTCATTCATTCCCAGGTTAAGAACGGTATCCATCATTCCGGGCATAGAAACCCGCGCACCTGATCGAACCGACATGAGCAAAGGGTTTTCTTTTGAGCCAAAGCCCATACCCATAATTTGCTCTACACCTTTCATGGCTACTTCTACTTCACTCTTAAGCAGGGCCACTACTTTATCTTTTCCAAGCTGGTTGTATTCTGTACAGGTATCAGTGGTGATGGTAAATCCTGGAGGCACTGGAACCCCGATCAGATTCATTTCGGCCAGATTGGCACCTTTTCCACCAAGGAGATTCTTCATATCAGCTTTTCCTTCGGCTTTCTTATTACCGAAACTGTACACGCGTTTTACGTTCGACATATTTTACTGGTTTTATTTAGATTATACATATACGCTTACTTGCTATGCTATAGCGCATGAGAATCCCAAATGTAGCAAAAAATGATTATCAGACTTACTTAAACTGGAATTTATACTAATTCTAAATGGCGGAAAATTTCAACGCACCATTGAAGGCACTGTAATCGAAAAAAGTTTGCGGCAGTATGGCACATCTGCCTTTGAGCATTGAAAGATTTATAGAGTAGCATGGACGAAAGCAACCTCCTAAAAACCTAATTTATCTTCAACTTTTGTTTGTACATCCTTCAGAAATGGAAGAGAAAAGCTAAAGACAACGTGCAGACGGTCCCACTCGAGGGTTCCCGTTTGAGTGGTATCTAAAATATCATCCCCACCATCGTCCGGGAAATTGATAGGGCGGGCAAAATCCTGCTTGGCTCCCATGTAATTGGCTCCCAAGGTGATATCGGCTCCCTGGAGGCGAAGCACAATGCCTCCACCATAATGAAAATAGTTGGCCGAAAAAGTGTTGTTACTTACCTCTGATTTGTTTTGTGCGAAACGCGAGATGTCTTTGGTTACCGGGGAATAATCGGTGCTGGCACTCAGGTAACCTGAAACTTTCTCATTGATGTAATACTCAATTCCAAAGCCAACGTTCACCACTGCCCGCAATTGATCGGTAAGTTTAAAGCTGATTGTGTCACCGTTGCTTTGGCTATAATGGTCTGCTGCTTCGTACAAGGTATATTTGGGCATGTCGTTGAACCATTCCGAACTCAAATGCAGCTTGCTTTTGCCTACAAAATAGGTAATTCCTGCACCTATCGCCATGCTTGATTTATAGCGCGACTTTAGGTTGCTTTGTGAATTGGTAGTATAAACATCCTCACTTTGCGAGTAACCTTATATACCGCTAAACAGTTTCTCGTACTGATACGAACCGGATCCTTTTAGGAACAGCGAGGGCGATAGGAAAGTAAGACCTGCTAAAAAGCGATCAGCACTGTATGAAAGACCAAATTTTCCAAGCAGACTGTATTGTTCCATGGTCATGCTTCTGTTGTATCGGTAAATGGCAGCTTGTTTGCTGTCGGATAATGCCTGCAGGTCAATTTTCAATCCTTTATTTTGAGTGTATAACGAAAGGTAACCAGAAGCTCCTATGCTAAGCCTTTCGGTAAGCGGATAAGCCCATGATAATCCTGTCCATTGTTCATTACCTTTTGCTGTAATTGCCATCTGAGCACCCAGGTATTCATCGCCAGGAAAATTTTCGATTACATCGTCATAGACTTCGTTGCCATAAGAAAAATTCAGATCGGAATTATTTCTGACCAATATAGCCCACGCGAAGCTATGTTTTTTTAACCAGGGTATCTTATAGGTACCTGCTGCCAGACTGGGTACTCCTTTTATGTCGCGTCTTGCCGCATTTTTATCTTCGCCAAAGGCATCGCTTACTGTAATGTTTGTTACTTCATATACATCGGCACTAATTAAAAATACAGGATTTTCAATCTGCCCCAGCCGGGCAGGATTATAATAAACAGCTCCGAGGTCATCCACACCTCCAATTACCGAACCGTTCAGCAACATGGAACGCGTTCCGTATTGTTGCGTCCAGTAATGTCCGTCCTGACCATGAAGATGCAAGAGCATAAGCATGCCTGCACAGACAAATACAGTTTTTATTTTCGTTGCAGTCATAATATTTTTTGATTTATGAAGCTTAGTTTCTGTTAATTCTGAATTCAGTTGTCAAGATAATCGAAAAATTTTATTCTGACTAAGGAAGGTATCATTAAGTTTTATTGCATTATGTATCTATCCCCTAAAAGCTTTTAAACAGAATATTTTACAATTTGCTATTGTGTAATTTTTTATAAATTTACCCTGGTTCACACAAATACTTAAATTAGTAACACGCCTATGTCTGTTGTTCGATTTGGAGTATCTCTCGAAAAGGAATTACTCGAAGCACTTGATACTTTTGCTGATGAGAATCATTTTACCAACCGTTCGCAGGCTATCCGCAACCTGATTAACAGCAACCTTACCAATAAAAAATGGCAGTGCGACAACATTGTGGCAGGGTCAATTACCTTGGTTTACGATCATCATAAAAACGATTTGCAAAAGAATCTTACCGAGGTACAACATCATTATTTTCACGAAATTCTTTCTTCTCAGCATTTTCATTTAAATCACGACAATTGCCTCGAAATCATTGCAGTAAAAGGGAAAGCATCGGTGCTGACCGAATTGGCCGACAAGCTTATTGCCGTAAAAGGCATTCGTCATGGTAAGCTCACCATGACCAGGGCAGATTAAATTTATTCTCAGCCATATAGTTAATTGCTTCACTCGATGTAAAGATTTTATATCGCGAGGAGTAGAAACAAAGTACGTCTTCAGCGGTTATATTCTTGTTGATGCGTTACCTGAAAGGCAACCAATTCAATTTCGTAACCAACAGGTGGCAGCAAATTCGGCGTGCTTTTTTTTTATCTTTCCTTCTAAGTTGGCTTACCATTCGAATGTCGCGATTTTCCAATTTTCAGAGTTTTTGTGAAATTACTTTTGCTGAGTAAACTTTTTAATCACTTAAAAACTTAAACAATGACAAAACTAATTTCCTGGGTAGAAATCCCGACAGTTGATTTTAAGCGGGCTGTAAGATTTTACAACGCTGTTTTACGAATGGATTTGCAAGCACTTGATTTCGGCGAAGAAAAAATGGCTTGTTTTCCGAATGGTGAAGGTGCTATTTCTTATGCGCCAAACTTTAAACCCGGAAAAGATGGTGTATTGGTAAGCTTTAATGCAGAAAATGACCTGGAAGGTGCAATTGAAAGAATAAAGGCCAATGGTGGCAGCATCGTACAACCAAAAACTAAAATTGAAGTTGAAGGAAGATGTTACTTTGCAGTTTTTATTGATTGTGAAGGAAACAAAGTAGGTCTTTACGGCGATCAATAGCAACGACTAAATAGATTATGGTTTAGAAAACTAAGCCATAATCGATCTTTAATATTCTAAATTATTACTGTTTGGTAAAAGAATAAAATATTTGGCTAAAGCCCAATAGTGGAGCAGTTTTAATAGCCCCTGGCTTAAGCCAGGGGTAATAAAATAGCAAAAAAAGAATGGGCTTTAGCCTTGATTGTAATTCATTGAATGGAGAACAATTTTTAAGACAATTAAACATATTTAAAGATTTTTAATTTTACCGGACAGTAGTAATTCTAAATTTGAATTTCAGTTAGTAAAGCAATGTTTTACAGTATTGCCAAGCCATCGGTTTATTTGTCAAAGTTCATTAAGCATTATTGGACTTTAGAAAATTGCATTCCGAATGGATTGGAGCATAAACAAACTATTGTTCCGAGTGGATTATTGGAGTTGATTTTTTATTTCGACAATAAACCAACTTCAGACAGCAGAAACAAGTCCATTAGCGATTGCAGCTTAATAACAGGTCAGTTAAACGAATATTACGAGCTTATAATTACAGGAAAGATCTCGCTTTTTTCAGTCATCTTTCAACCCCACGGTTTATCGACTTTTATTGATATGCCTGTTCAGGAATTGTACAATCAAAATGTTCCACTGCGGTTGATTTTTAAAAATGAAGTGGACGAGATAGAAACCAAAATCGCTGAAGCCAAAAGCTTTAAAGAAAGAATAGCGCTTGTGGAAGGTTACTTTTATAGAATTCTGAAAAAGAAAGAACTAAAATATTCCTTCGAAAGAATTAATAAATGCGTTTATAAGATTAATCAATCGAAAGGGCAGATAGGAATTAGTGAATTAGCTTATGAAGCCTGCTACAGCCGTAAACAGTTCGAAAGAAATTTTCTAAATAGCATTGGAACATCTCCCAAGCAATTCTTAAGAATTATTCGGTTTCAACATGCAATTGATTTAAAATCGAAAAATAAAGGCATTAGTTTAACCGATTTAACCTACCAATGTGGTTATTATGACCAGGCGCACATGATCAATGATTTTCAGAAACTATCAGGCCTGACCCCTCAGCAATATTTTAACGATTGCGAGCCATTTTCTGATTATTTTAATTAAGCCCGGCAGAACGCATACTATTCATTCAGAGGCAAGCATATAAATTTGGGTTTCTGCAACTGGAGTGATTGTAAACTATGAGGCTTATTTTGCTAAATCTATTTTTATTGGATCAATAAAATTGACACGAACATAAGTCTTAGACCGTTTTTCATATCTTTATGCGGCAATGGCATGCATAGAATTGGCGATTGTTCTCAATTAAAAAATTGAAGCAAAAAAAATGAAAAGCAAAAAAGCAGTTAACTCCGTTTACGATACTACCATTAGATTGTTCATTGTCCTTTTAATTATTAGTTGGTGTTTACTCCTCATGTTTCCGTTTGTGAGTATAATACTTTGGAGCCTTATACTTTCTATGGCATTGTTTCCAATGCACAATAAACTCTCCATTAAAATGGGAGGCAGGCCCAAACTAGCATCGGCTATAATCATTACATCCATTTTAGCCATTGTAGTTATTCCCAGCTACTTTTTAACCAGTGCACTCATCGATGAAATTAAAATACTAAAGGAAAGCTTTGACAGTGGCAGTTTAACCATTCCACCACCTACCGAAAAAGTGAAGGAATGGCCTATAATCGGAGAAAAACTTTATGAGAGATGGCTATCAGCTTCGGAGAACATTGAACAAACATTAATAAAATACCAGGATCAGTTATTGAAATTCGGAAGCCATTTGGCAAAGGGAATTTTGAGTACAACCAGTGGGGCACTGCAAATCATAATCTCATTAATCATTGCAGGATTTTTATTGGTCTACAATGGTGCTGGCGAAGAAATCAAAAAACTCTTCAGAAAAGTTGCCGGTGACAGAGGCGATGAATTTGCCGATTTAATTTTAAAAACCGTAGGCAATGTTGTGAAGGGGATTATCGGCGTGGCTCTTATTTTGGCTATTTTAGATGGAATATTGCTAGTGGCTGCCGATATTCCTTATGCCGGAATATTGACCTTGTTCATATTTGTACTGGCTATCCTTCAAATACCTTTGTTTATTATCACCGTACCGATAATCATTTACATTTTTGCCGTAAAAGACACAGGTCCAGCAATTGTTTGGACAATATTATTGTTGATAGTAGGAACTTCGGACAATATTTTAAGGCCTATATTGCTTGGCAAAGGAGCCCCTGTGCCCATGCTGGTAATTTTTATTGGTGTAATTGGCGGCTTTATTATATCCGGTTTTATTGGTTTGTTTACCGGGGCTATTGTAATGTCTTTGGGATATAAGTTATATATTGAATGGGTTAATACCGACAATGAAAAGAGTATTGAAGTTAAAACGGAATAAAGGATAGCAGCAGATAATATAAATTGATGTTTGAATCTGGCTATGAATGGCTATTTCTCATCCTTTTTTAACAGATCGTTGATGAAACCGGATATTTTAGGCATAATAATTTCCTTGCCAATGGCATAAAATGCATTTGAAAGCGAGAAAAAATTACGGATTTTTAAATAGGTAAAATTCAGGTTCATTTCGATAATTTTACTCTGGAGCATCAGGCGCTCTTTTTCAATCCGAAAGTCCTCGAAAGATGTAATATCGGAATAGCGTGGGTCAACTCTTCTTTTCATGGTCGGTAAAAATTGGAAAAAACAATTGAATCATAGCCTTAATGATTGGGCGCTCAATAAAATGTTTCTTTAGAATTATAAATGCAACAAGCACAAACACATAAAAAAGAGCCACACTTAAAAATCCAAGTTCATAAGAATCCAGCCGGGTTGAAATATAAAAACCTGCCGCCATCGATAAAAAAAGGAAAATAAAAAATAATAAATACCCTATAACAGCCAGGCTTGCAGCTGTACTAAATATTTTCGATAAATTTTCGGCCGTGTGAAGCCGTATCAAATCCAATTTGATTTCGACGTACTCCTGAAGATTTTTTTTGAGGCTTTCGATATCTTCGAACATGATGCAATTTATTAGATTAATGGCTGTTGGAAAATGCTTCCAGGTCTCTGCGCAACTCAGCTAGTTTGGCCTCAATATCTTTTCGTATTTGATCCGATTTGCCTGTAGCTTTTTCTTTTAGAGTATTAAATTCTGCTTCAAGGTCAGCTAGCTTTGTTTTAATCTGTTCGCGGGTTTCTTTTCCGCTTTTAGGAGCGTAAAGCAAGGCAATTACCCCACCTATTGCCGCACCGGCCAACAATCCGGTAAGGAATGAATTTCCTGGTTTCATGGACAATTTTTTTAAAGTTTTTTGTAAGTCGAATTTAAAGTTAATCCAAAAAGGATTCAGAAAAAGAAATTATGAAAGGAAATCGAGATTGTAATTAAAAATATTGGATTAAGAGAGTCTTTTACACCTTTTTCTGACATAGCTTAACGAATTACCTTACAAAAAAACACTGCCGGCAGAATTTCGTTCATACCGGCAGTTCAATTCCATTAATCTGTTCCTATTGTTTTTCTTTGCAACACTTTTTCTTTTCAGGACACTTTGTTTTATTGCAATCGCTCAATCCCAGCACTTTCGTGCCTTGTTCGAAAACAATATCAACCGGTATATTTTGTTGGTTAATTTTATCCAGGTCCTGTTGTAATTCAGACGAAACCTGGCCATATTTTTCCACCAGATTTACTGCAGCCGCATAGTCGCCATCGCCTTGAATTTTTAAAATTATTTCTGTGAGGCCATTGATAGCTGCTTCCATTTTTACTGCATCGATGGTATATATTCCTTCGGCTGAGCGGCTCATGGCATTTTGTTCGAGAAAATAGTTGTATCGTATTAGGTTCGAAACTCCATGGGCACTTGATGCACCAAAGCGAATCGACCGAAAAAGTCCGGCAGTGAATGTAACGTAATTGTTCATGATATCAGTTTCCAGTTCACCCATTTCTATGAGTTCTTTTACAAGAAATACCCCCAGAATATCTGCCTTTCCTTCTTCGAGCGCAGTCGATTTATCCTTCATCGCTGTGCGCACCTCTTCGCCTGTAGTAAGGGTATAACTTATGCCTATTCCATGAGCCACTTCGTGCAACATGGTGTTTTCGAAAAAGGCATCAAAGGTCAAATGCTTTTGCTGATCGGGGTTAATGAGTGTTTGAGCTATTGGCACCATTATTTTTTCGTACTTGGCCTGCATGGCATTTTTAAGCTGCAGCCTGCGGCTACCTTTTTCTTTGTGCACAATGGGGTCGTTGGGCAGGTTGATGGCAATGGTTTTGCTTCCTGCATTGCAATCGCCTGCATAATACACCACATCGTAAGCGCCTAGGTCGGAATTGGTGCCGGGAGTTTCGGCTTTGTAGCGGTCTTCCACAGGCAATTTTTTCTGAAGAGCAGGTAGCAGGGCTGCAAAACGATCGAGTTTTTTCGACCATTCCATGTCTTTTATCAGCACATAGGCTTCGAAAGCTGCTTTGTAGTTATACAATTGATCTTCGTAGTTTTCGATTGGACCTACCACAAAATCGAGGCGGTTGGTTTTCATATCCATCCAAGCAAGGTCACTAGCCAGGTAATTGCTTGTAATAAGTGCCTCGCTTCGCAGTTCGAGATAGATTTTCAGACCCGGATCCTCGGCTAGTGCAGCTGCTTTTTTTAGCAATTGAGAAGCTTTGGTTAATTCAACCTTGTAGGCTTTATGATATGGTATGCTTATCAACCTATTAGCAGAATCGCGGCGGATAATGGTATACAACGAGGCCTTATCTTCTGACTGAAATGCCTCAAATTCTTCTTTGGTCATATCGCTGGGGTAGAATTGAGCACCAAGAGGTTTTTCGCCTATTCCTTCAATAAAGGGCATGTTGCCGTTCAGTCGCTCCCAGGGTCCATAATTTATCAGGATGAATTTCTGTGCAACAGAATCGTTTGTAAGTTCCAGTGCTTGCTGCTTTTCGCCAAAAGCCTGCTGCCAGAATAAATTATCCATAATTTCGGCTGCTTCAATTAAAATACGAAGCATCTCTTTTTCGTTTTCCGACAAATCTGAGATATCGGATGTAAGCGTAAAGCCTACAAATTGGTCTACTTTTTTCTGCATTTCCGAAATCTGTTTCGTTTCAGATTGCTTGCACGACATAAGGAAAGCCGCACTGGTTAAGGCCAAAAAGAAAATTCTCATCTTAAATATATTTTATTTTTTAGTACTGGGAAATAATAAAAGGAAATTGAATCTTATACTGATAAAATTCATACATTTAGAAACCTAATAATTAAAATCTAAATTATGAAAATCAGTAAATTAATTTTGACCCTTTCGTTTGCGCTTTTCACCTTGGCTTTTTTTGCCTGCAAACAAGCTCCTGAGCAAACATCTTCGTTGGATAGCGAACTGGTTATTTCAAAAGGAATGCAAACAGATAAATGTGGCGAAGCCAAATGCGGTGAGGCTAAATGTGGCGAAGCTAAATGTGGCGAAGGTGCTGCCGAAAAAGACACCACAGCTAAATGCGAAAAAGCTGCTACAACTGAAGAACCAGCTGCAGAAGCAAAATGCGGCGATGCTTCAAAAGAAGCAGAAAGCACTGACAAGTGTGGTGAATAATTGATATTTTAATTTTTGTTGAGATAAAAAAGCCTCCCCGCAAAGGAGGTTTTTTTTATAGTTGTTCCTTGATTTTATCGGCTACTCTGAAAGAATTGGCATAAATGGTGAATGTATGGGTTACACTGCCTCCGGTGGGCATAAAACTGCCGTCGGTTACAAAAACATTGGGTGCATCGTGTATACGGCAATTGGCATCGAGCACCGATTCTTTGATGTCATTTCCAAAACGACAACCACCTGCCATGAGGTTTGCAGGAGGGAGACCCGAAATATTCGATACGATGTTTCTCCCTCCCATTTCTTTTAATAATATTTTAGCTTTTTCAGCAAGGTACTCCCCAACTTTAATGTCATGTGGGTGATTGGCCAGGCGTATTCGTGCCACCGGGGTTTGCCAGCGATCTGTATAAGTTTCGTCCAGACTCACAAAGCAATTCTCCGTAGGAAGCCAATCGCAAAAAACTTCAAATTCGAGACGGCGGGTATCATGAAAACTATACTCGAGTTTTTCCTTTAAGCTTTCACCCCATAAAAGCTTTCCATTTTCCCGCTTTTGTCTTATGGCCCGGCGAATCGGGTTGGCATGTCCCATGAGAAAATCGATGGTGCCTCCCTTTATGGGATTCATAAACTCAGGATAATCGTGAATTACATACCAATCTTGCAAGGCACGATTTACAAAGCTGTTCAGGTCAAGTATGCTTTCAAATGCATTCTTTTCAAAATCGCTTCGGTGAAATTCTGCACTACCAATACCACCGGCCGAAAAAAGAAGGTTTTTACCAACCTGCTGGTGATTGTTACCCAATCCATTTGGGTGTTTTTTACCTTTCGACAATAAAAGCAGACGACTGGTTTCTACAGCCTGGCAAGCGACTACAACAATTCTTGCTTGCACATTTTGCATCTTTCCTTCCAAATCATAATAGTGCACCTTGTTTACCATTCCATCCGAATCACTTTCGAGGAAATATACTTTCGAGTTAGGGCGTATCTCGCAATTGCCTGTTTTAAGAGCAGGATCGAGAAGTGCAGCACGCGAACTGCCTTTGGCTTTTGAAGTGCATCCATAACTTCCGCAATAACCGCTGTAAATGCAGGCCGAACGCTCATTCAGCGAATTGGTTAAAATAGCCCTTGCCAGAGGAATGGGTTGATAACTTAATTTTGCCCCTGCCTGTTCTACTAGTTTTGCGAAATGGTGTTCGCGACTTGGTGGGAAAGGGTAATCGGGTGTAGATCTGGGTTCGAGAAAGGGATGGTCAACAACCCTGCCCGATACACCCACAATGCGTTCTGTTTTTTCGTAATAGGGCTCCAGGTCTTTGTATTCGATTGGCCAATCAACCACATTAGCTCTTTCAATAGTGCCGAATTCACTCAGCAATCTGAAATCAATAGGTTTCATGCGATGAAAGAACCCACTCATCAGGTTCGACGAACCACCTACCATATTACCATTCCAAAAACTCCACCCACTGCTTGCATTGGAACGGATTTTCCATTCTCCGTTTATTAATTGTTCGATGGCATGAGGTTCATCCTTTAATTCAGGAGTGTAGGTGTTTCTGCGGCAACAGGCTATTTCGTCTTTGGTAAAATCTTTTTCAGTAAGCCAGGGTCCTTTTTCAAGTACCAACACCCTATATCCGGCATGTGCCAGTTCATAAGCGACAGGACCTGCTCCTGCGCCACTTCCGACAATGCATACATCATATTCTTGTTTCACAGGTATTGGTATTTGGTTCTATTGTCGGGCCGCGGATAACCGGTTTGGTGCTTTAACCAACTCCAGCCTATTTCATTCGGGTTACTGCCATAAACAGGGTCGGAGAGGAGCGCCTCTAAAATATAGGTTAGGTTATTGGAAATCCATTGCTCTCCATTTTCGTAACTGACTAAATCGAGAAGAACTTTTTCTTTTTCTTCGCTGGTAAGCGAAAGTAATTCTTTCCCAAACAGAGTTTGCGAAGTCTCGCTGGTCCATTGAATACCGAATAGCAGTAAACGCTTGTCGTAGTCTTTTACCTGAGGGTCGGAAAGCATTTTTTTTACATAAGCTGCCGAATGTATTTCTTTTGCACCCGGTTTATTTGGGCCAGAAGGAAAAAGATGCTCATGAATGCTTTCCAGCAATTGAAACTGATCAGGAGTGAGCCCATAACTTGCCGGAACAGACAAACTTCGCTTGCATGCATTCAGGGCAATGGTCAGCATCATTCCAATAAACCCGAAAATGAATACAAATCTTCTGCGTGAAATCATGGTTCAGACAAGCATTAAAAACGCTTAAAATACATCTTTTTTCATAAACCCCTCATAAAATCAATAAAACAAAACTCCAGGGTTGTCATTATTCAACCCTATTAGCGCAAAAAAAAAACGCCGGATGAGATTTCCGGCGTTTGATTGAAGAAAATATGATTTAATATGCTCGTGCAAAAACTACCCTTCGGGCTGAGGGCTTTCCGGATAATATACATTTACCAGGTCCTTCCTCTGAAGGTTCTAGTGGAATGCACCGAATGGTTGCCTTTGTTTTATCTTTTATAGTTACTTCAGTTTCGGTGGTACCATCCCAATGAGCTAATACAAAGCCACCTTTATTTTCAATGAGGTCTACAAACTCATCCCAGGTGTCTGCTTTGCGTGTATTTTCTGTGCGAAAATCAAAGGCTTTTTTGTAGATATTCTCCTGAATGGCTTCCAACAAATCGGGCACATAATTGACAATATTCTCAAGTGCTACAATTTCTTTTTCCAGGGTGTCGCGGCGGGCTATTTCGGCAGTGCTGTTTTCAAGGTCGCGCGGCCCAATGGCAATTCGAACCGGAAAGCCTTTTAATTCGTATTCGGCAAATTTCCAGCCGGGTTTATGTGTATCGCGGTCGTCGTATTTTACAGTGATACCTTTGGCTTCGAGGTTCTTTTTTAGCTGAAGCGCTTGTTCAGAAATTGCGGCAAGTTGTTCGGGTGTTTTATAAATCGGTACAATAACTACATGGTAAGGAGCCAGTTTTGGTGGCAGCACAAGTCCATTGTCGTCGGAATGCGCCATAATAAGTGCACCCATCAGGCGGGTAGAAACTCCCCAGGAAGTAGCCCATACGTATTCCAGTTTGCTTTCTTTGCTAAGGTATTTTACATCAAATGCTTTAGCAAAATTCTGTCCGAGGAAGTGAGATGTACCCGACTGTAGGGCTTTCCCATCCTGCATCAAAGCTTCGATACAATAAGTGTCCTGTGCACCTGCAAAGCGTTCGTTGGCCGATTTAAGGCCTTTCAAAACAGGCAAAGCCATAAAGTTCTCTGCAAAATGCGCATATACTTCGAGCATTTTTTTTGTTTCTTCCACAGCTTCGTCCTGCGTTGCATGTGCCGTATGGCCTTCTTGCCAAAGAAATTCAGCGGTGCGTAAAAACAAACGGGTACGCATTTCCCAGCGAACCACGTTGGCCCATTGATTACACAAGATAGGAAGGTCGCGGTACGATTGAATCCAGTTTTTATAAGTGTGCCAGATTATGGTTTCGGAAGTGGGCCGTACGATGAGTTCTTCCTCCAGTTTTGCATTTTCATCTACTACAATTCCTTTTCCATCGTCCGAAGTTTTTAAACGGTAATGTGTTACCACGGCACATTCTTTGGCAAAACCTTCAACGTGGGCAGCTTCTTTACTGAAAAAGGATTTGGGAATGAATAGAGGAAAATACGCATTCACGTGCCCAGTATCTTTGAACATTTTATCGAGAGCGGCTTGCATTTTTTCCCAGATGGCATAGCCATAGGGTTTAATCACCATGCAGCCTCTTACGGCTGAGTTTTCGGCCAAATCGGCCTTCATCACAAGGTCGTTGTACCACTGCGAATAATTCTCTTTTCTACTTGTTAATTCTTTTGCCATAACAGCTTTTTGGTATGGTATTTGAAATATTAAAACGAAATTTGTGCAAAGTAAACAAATATTCTTTATAAATACACAACCAAAAGACGGAGGGATGGCCATGAAACGCACCTTAATTTACCTCACTTTTATTATGCTGGTTCTTACTTCCTGTTCCAGTCTGAAACATTCGTCCTACAACGAAAATGATGACCTTTATTATAACCCAAAAAAGGACGAGAAAGCCAAAGCAGAGGCCGAACTAAAAGAGAAAGAAGCTCGTATCCAGGAGCTCGAAGCTCAACTTGCTGCAAAAGAATTGGCAGAACAGGATAACAGCCAGAACGGGGCATTGACTGCTGCCGGAACTACCGAACAGGTTATTCCTGAAGAACAGCAAGAAAACTACGATTATGTTGATAATTATTATGTTGATACCGATTATGAATCAGAAATCAACCGCTTTAACGACGATTGTATCTCATGTGGGTATTACGAGCCGGTTGTCAGCAGTCCTTCTATACGTTACAGCGTGAGCGTATACTCAGGTTATCCTTATTATGGTTGGGGCGTTTCTTACGGATACCCCAGTTATTATTATTCGACCTATTACGATCCCTGGTATTCTCCTTACTATTATTACAGACCTTATCCTTATTATAGTGCCTATTCGGTCAGTTACTACCACCATTCATATCCTTCGTATTATTACCCTGAGACCTATTATAAAACTACTTCGTCGGTAAATGGAAGACGATATTCGGCTTCAAATACCTCCACTACCAATGTAAGGGGTACTTCGGTAAGTGCAAATACTCGCAGGCCGGTAGTATATAGTACTTCGGGTTCAGCTTCTCAATCGAACAACAACGTATCAACCAGGTCTTATGGAGGAAGTGTTAGTTCAGGAGCAGCTTCTACTCAAACAAGGACCTCCGCTGGAACAAGCACTCCTGTGCGGACTACCCCGTCTGGTTCACAACAATCTACCGGTAACTACAAATCAACCGGAGCTGAAGGTGGAAATACTGGTGGCTATACACGTCCTTCAGGAAACAGCAGTTCCGGATACACCCGTCCGACAAATACTTACAACCGGCCAAGCGATAATACCCGTAGTTCAACCTACACTGCTCCTGCAAATACCCGCCCGACACAAAGTTCTGGGGATGGGAACAGCACTTACCAGCGGCCAACTAATTCGGGAAGTTCAAACAATACTCGCACGGCGCCAGCTAACAACAACACTAGTCCGCAACGCACTTATACTGCACCGTCTACCACACGACCTGCGCAAAGTTCTGGTTCCGGAACGGGTAACAGTACCTATCAGCGGCCTACCAACTCTGGTAGTTCCACCAATACACGCACCGCGCCTTCCAACAGCAGCAGTTCCTCACCACAACGCACTTATACTGCACCTTCTAACAATTCTTCCAGAAGCAGCAGCACTCCTTCGAATTCATCTGTTTCAACGCCTTCAAGAAGTTCGTCAGGCAGTTCAGGTTCCAGCTCCGGAAGCAGTTCGGGAGGAGGTACTACAAGACGTAAATAATTAATATCCTTCAATCTACCAGTCATGAAACTATATTTCACACTCTTACTTTTCTTTGCAGGTTTGCTAAACAGCATGGCACAAAGTCATGTCGATGCGCTACGCTATTCGCAACATACAATTGGCGGAACAGCCCGGTCGGTTGCCATGGGTGGTGCTTTTGGTGCACTCGGCGGCGATTTTTCCACCCTGAGCAATAACCCCGCTGGGCTTGGAGTTTACCGGGCTTCTGAATTTACCTTTACACCCGAACTGTACTTCAAGAACACCACCTCACGGTATTTCGGAAGTACCGTGGAAGAAAGTAAAACCAATTTCAACATCAGCAACCTGGGTTATGTGGCGAATATACCGGGGAAAAATGATGTGCTGAAGGCAATCAACCTGGGCATAGGCTTTAACAGGTTGGCCAACTTTCATCGCAATTCGGTAATCGATGGCGATAACCCCAGCACCTCTTTTGGCCATTACCAGGCTGGTATGGCAAATCCTCCAAATGGTTTGGACCCCTTTGGTTCGGAATTATTCAGGGATGCCGGAGTAATTTTATTTGATAGTGTATATGGCTATGTACTGAACGATGACCCTGAGTATGGTTATTATGAGAATGGTAGATTCAGAGAAACAGAACAGCGCATAATAAACAACGAAACTGGTCGTATCAACGAGTGGACTTTTAGTGCGGGATTTAATTTTGGCGATTTTTTCTATGTAGGTGGTACCCTGGGTTGGCACATTGTGCGGTATACCATGGATAGAACATTTAAGGAGTACGATGCCAACGATCGCGACTACAATTATTTTAATTACAACGAGTCGCTCGATGTAACCGGAAATGGTTTTGCCGCCAAATTCGGGTTTATACTGAAACCGGTAAACATACTTCGAATCGGAGCTTCCATCCATGCGCCTGTTTATTACTACCTGAATGAACAATACAGAACTAATATTTCTTCGGTGTTTTTAAATGGTAATACTGAAATATTGTATCCGATCGATGAATATGGTTACAACATTGAATACCTCGAGAATGAATATGAGGTATATACACCTGCCAAGCTCACAGCCAGTGCAGCCGTGGTTCTTGGTAAACTGTTTATTGTAAGTGCCGACATGGATTACATCAATTATGCCTCGATGCGAATGGGTCCCACTGCTGATTTTGATTTAGAGAATGAAAATATTGCGGTGATTTACAAGGATGCCCTTAATATTAAGAGTGGAACTGAATTACGGTTGGGCAAAACATATTTAAGAGGTGGAATAGGTTTTTATGGAAGCCCTTATGCCGAAACCGAAGAAAACTGGGATGCTTACCGGATAAGCTATTCGGGTGGGCTGGGTATTCGCGATGAGGTGTTCTTTTTTGATATTGCCTACCAGTATACCAATTACGACGAACGCGAAATATTGTATCAGGTGAACCTAGACAATGTTGAATATGCACCTGCAGCCAACCTCGATATGAAAGCACATAGGATAATGGCTACCATGGGATGGCGTTTTTAGCAAGAATTGTTTGCAACTTTAATAAAAAAGGCTCCGGAAAATATACGGGAGCCTTTTTATTAATTATGAAAAGTACAGCTATTATTTTTGTTTTATCAAGTCTTCAATTTCGTAAAGGTGCAATTCGAAATGAACCAGGTAGCCCTCCATCATTTCCCGTAACGATACCTGCACACCATCGGCATCAGTCCAGCTATTGGCAAGGCAGTTTTCATCTACATTTAAAAAAAGGTGGCAGAGATGGAGGTTATAGTATTTCCATAGGTTAATCATCAGGCTCCAGTCTTCGGTCTGATAGTGTTGTACTTTTATCCAGATGTCGTTTTGTGGACGGTAATCCGGAAATTCGAGTGTTTCGTTATATTGAAGCCTTACGATACGTTGGTGGTTGTTGCACGCCGAATCAATCATGTGCCCAATTATCTGTTTAATACTCCTGTTTTGCTGATTGAAGCGCTCGGTACGCGCCTCCATGGGAAGTTGAAGTAATCTAACTTCCCAACCTGAAATCAGTTTTTCTATTCTGTCAGCGATGTCGCTAAAGTCCGAACCATTTCGCATATATTTCTTCGATTTATTGGTTTTGCTGCCATCAATGGCGTTAATATGTTTTGGTTTCAACCTAAGAAAAAAAGTAATTTTTTGTTTTTACTCCTTCTAACTGATTGGTTAAATGCTGCAGTAATTTAAAAAAGGCATAAGACCTGAATGCAGATAATTAAAAAAACCATAGCAATAGGATATACTGTAGCGTATGCCACTGAAGGAGCGTTTGTGTCCGTCATCGGATCTACCGCAGCCAGACCAGGAGTACTGGTCATGGCGCCTGTAAGAGCACCAAGCATTGTAAGCACATTCATTTTATAAAATACTCTGGCAGCAATGGCTGCTACAATCATTGGAAAAATAGTTAAAACTACGCCTATAAAAAAGAGCATGATACCATAGGTTGTAAAAGTTTCAACAATGGTTTTTCCGGCATTCGTACCAACCGAGGCAAGAAAGAACATAAGTCCAAGTTGGCGTAGCAATTGATTGGCACTGGCTGACATGGTCCATAATACTTTACCTGTTTTTCCGATGCGACCCAAAAGCAAGGAAATGATTAGAATACCTCCTGTAAGTCCTAAATTGAAGGTGAACGAATCGCCAAACGAAATGGAAAGCTGCCCCAACAAAATGCCAAGTACAATGCCTGCAGCAATAGGAAAGAAATCGGTGTCGGAGAGTTTTTTGTCGTTATTCCCAAAAAGGCTCATAACCTGTTTCATGTTATCGCGGCTGCAGGCTACCATCAGTTTATCGCCCATTAGAAGTCGCAACTGCGGATTGGGTGTAATGTCAATTCCACTGCGTCTTACACGGGTGATGGTGGCATGATAATTACCCCAAAGGTTAAATTCTCCAAGCGATTTATTTACTACTTCCTTATTCGTTACCAATACCGATTGAAGTTCAAAGTTTTTTCCCATAGGGATCTCTTTCTCGGTAGATTGACCAATTAGCAGTTCGATTCGGCGTAAGGCTTCCTCTGAGCCCACCGCCCTGATCAAATCTCCCTTTTGAAGTATAGTATCCGGTGAAGGCGGGAATGCTTCACCGTCTTTTGAAATCCTTGATATCACCGCTTGCGTAATGGTACGGATTCGTAATTCAGCAAGCGATTTTCCGATGACCTTTTCATTTTCCACCGTAAAGTTGCGTGGATAAAGCTCATCAAAATGAGATTGTGTATTTGCCTCATAGGCTTCTTCTTCCTTTGCAATATTCACCTTAAACAAGCGGGGGTAAAGCCTCACAAACAAAATTACACCAATAACACCAAACGGATAAGCGATACCATAACCAATGGATGCCAAAGAAGATTGGGTACTCACAATCGCTGCTGCCAAACCGGGAGTACTAGTAAGTGCCCCGGAAAGCAAACCAATGGCTATATTTTTATCAATATTCAGGAACCAAATACTGGCTAAAGTTAAAATCGAGGCCGAAATTGTAACAATCACAGCCAATACAACAAGCTTTCTCCCATGGGTTTTAAAGGAATCAAAAAAACCCGGTCCGGCTTGCATGCCTATGGTATAAATAAATAATATCAAACCTATAGTGCCTAGTATATCGGGCAATTCAACACCCAGGTGACCAAACAGGAGTGAAACAAAAATAATGGCTGAAACATCGAGCGAAATCCCTTTTATTTTAATGTTCCCGAGTATAAAACCCAGGCAAATGATTAAAAAGAGGGCGAAATAGTCGGAGAAAAACAGTTCCATTCGGTTTTGTATTGCTGAAATATCAAAGATACTTGAAATGGCATTTCCTCCTTACTATTCTTGCATTTATTCGTGAGACTTAAATTTCATGAGTTCACGAAATGAAATTTTATAGTCGAATCCCGATTTACCCTAAAATCCGCATGTGAATGAAAGAACGTCAATTAGAGTGCGTCATTGCGAATGAAAGGAAGCAATCTTTTATTAGAGCAGATTGCCGCACTACCGCTTGCATTGACAGCAGACCTGCGGATTTTAGGTTACATCGGGACTGAAAGCGGGTGCGCGGGTAAATACCCCGCCTCTTGAAGCGAATAAAATAAAGTCCTTTGTTGATACTCCGTCAGATTGCTGCGGGGAGCTTCATTCTTTAGAGGGATAGTTTTCATGTCATCTTTAATAATAACTTTTTAAACTGTGTTTCTTAAGCTGTAAACAAAAAAAGTGGCTGCTTTTTAAAACAACCACTTTCTTGAGATAAAAAACCAGTACTATCCAATATAATGAAAGTGCGGACCAAATCGTTCAAAAGCTGCTTTGTCCAGTGCTTCGCGGTGGTCGGGGTGGGCGATAGAGATAATGAGTTTAGCCCTTTCTTGCAGGGTTTTTCCATACAGGTTCACAGCACCATGTTCGGTTACCAACCAGTGCATATTGGCGCGGGTTGTTACCACTCCCGAGCCTTCGAGAAGGGTAGGGGTAATTTTCGATACACCTTTAGCAGTCACTGATGGTATGGCAATAATGGGTTTTCCTCCTTCGGAATAGCCAGCACCGCGAATAAAGTCAATTTGACCACCAACACCTGAATAGTGTTTTATGCCGATAGAGTCGGCACATACCTGTCCGGTAATATCCACGGAAAGTGCCGAGTTGATAGCGGTTACTTTGTGGTTCAGACGTATACTGGGCACCGAATTGGTATGCTTCACATCCATCATGGCAACCATAGGGTTGTCGTCGACAAATTCATACAATTTTTCGGTTCCCATGATAAAGGAAGCTACAATCTTGCCATTGTCAATTTGTTTACGTTTTCCGTTCACAACTCCCTTTTCAATGAGCGGCAGAAGCCCGTCGGAGAACATTTCGGAATGTACCCCCAGGTCTTTATGGTTTCCTAATTGTGCCAATACTGCATTAGGTATTCCACCAATACCCATCTGAAGGCAGGCTCCATCTTCTACCAAAGCAGCAACATTTCTGCCGATGGCTGCTTCTATTTCCGTAATTGGGGGGTTGTGATGTAAATAAAGTGGTTCGTCGTGTTCTACAAATAAATCGATATCGCGAATATTAATTTGTGCATCGCCCCATGTGCGGGGAACATATTTGTTAACCTGGGCAATTACCACACCAGCGGTTTCGATGGCAGCGAGCGTAGCATCGACCGAAGTGCCAAGCGATACATAACCATGTTTATCGGGAGGTGAAACCTGCACCATGACTACATTGATAGGTAGGTAACCCTGACGAATCAGTTTTTGTGTTTCGCAAAGAAATACCGGAATGTAATCGGCATAACCTGCCTGGGTTGCTTTGCGTACGTTGCCACCAACAAAAAACGATTCGAGTTGAAATACACCTTCAAATTCAGCATCGGCATAAGGAGCAGGGCCTTCCGTATGTATATGATGTATTTTTACATTTTTCAGCTCTTTTTTTCGTCCTCTTTCCACCATGGCCTTAATAAGGGCATGTGGTGTTACTGCCACACTGCTTAAGTGAACACGATCGCCTGATTTGATGCTTTTTACAGCCTCCTCAGCCGAAACTACTTTATAATTCATGCTATTCTAGATTTATTGATTCGCTGTGAAAATAGGACGCGAATTTAACTATTTTCTTCTTTTCCAATGCAGTCGGAAAGAAAATTACAATTTAACAAGTAGCAAGTTAGATTGAGATTAATGGTTGTAAAATAAACAGTGAAGAGAATAAGATTTATTCACCTGAAGGTTTGTTGCTAAAAAATACGACCAGGATATTGCTTAGGCTACGTTAGGTTCTTGCTCGAGTGGAAACACGTTTTTCAGATGCCAGATGCTGTATTGTTTCACCATTTTAATTAAGTCCATCAGGTTAGGTTCCACATCAATCAGACTAAAGGTTGAATTGGATCTCTCTGCTACACTTGATAACAGGTTTAAACAATCGAAACCCTTGCTGTCGATAAACCGGATGTTTCGCACACTGAGGTATAAATTGGTATTGGGTTGCGCAACCATGCTTAGCAGCATGGGTACGAAAGTTTCGGTGTTTTGAATGGTCAAACAGCTTAACCCACTGATCGACACTTCGATAGATTGGGCCTCTTGCCTATCCAGTCTTGTATGAATTTGAAGATGTTTCATAACTTTTGGTTTTGTGGCTATTTGCTCGTTGCAAATTCAATTAAAGGTAGTGATTTTGATTCCCGGCTTCAATTGTTTTTACATGGGCAGCCTTTATCTGGTGATAAGCAACAATCTTGCCATACCTAATCGGATTTGGTATAGATAAAGCTTGTTTTTTTATTGACGAACGGAAATGGAGTTGGGAGTGCCTTTTAGGAGGCATGATCAATTTGGTTGTGAGATAAATGACGGGATTCTTTCAAACTAAATTATTCAATTTGCTGGTAAGAATTTTTACAGATAGCGATAGTTTGTGGGCCTTCATTGAGCATCAGGTCTAGAAAACTCAGGTTAGGCACAAAGCCAAATTTTGCACCAAATACCTGATAATAAGGAATAGGTTTATAGTGTGGGTCGGGTTTTTGTTTACTTTCTTTCGGATGTATAGAGTTTCTGAAGTCAAATATTCCTTTGTCTTTACCGGGGAATTCGGTCGAAAAATTTATACTTACATCAGAATCCAGGGAAGACATTAATTGCAGCAATACTTTCTGGTTAAAATCGATCAAAAATTTTTCTTTCTTCTCGTAAAGATGTGCCAGTTCCTGCTCAAAAATTTCGAAGAAGGGCGATTGGTTGTACGAAGAGAGGATAGCCCTCCAATGCACTAGCATCCAGTTTGTTTCGTATTCAATCAGAATATCCCTGGTAGCAGAGCGGTTGCCAGAGGGCTTTATAACCGGAATACTCAATTCGAGTGTGCCGTTGGACCCAAGTATCTGGCACCTATTCCGAAAAGACTGTTTCTGATAAGTCTCGTGGATATCAATCACTGAACCAGGATGCCAAAGAAGTTTCGAAATGTATTGCACATTTGGCAGGTAGGCTGTTGAAAGATAAGCTGGTTCTTTGAATTGTAGCATGATTTAAACCCGTAGGAAGTTCAGGAGTGCTAAAGCTTGTTAATCATGCTTGCAAGGTAACCTGCGCCAAAACCATTGTCGATATTTACTACTGAAACCCCGCTGGCACATGAAGTGAGCATGCCTAACAAGGCAGCCAAACCATGAAAGGCTGCGCCGTAACCCACAGAAGTTGGAACAGCTATAACGGGTTTATCCACTGCACCGCCAACAATGCTTGGCAGGGCACCTTCCATGCCAGCCACTACAATAATTACCTTTGCTTCCCTGATTTCGTTTATATGACTATAGAACCGGTGGACACCGGCAACACCCACATCGTAATAGCGTTTAATGGTGTTTCCAAAAATCTCGGCAGTTATTGCAGCTTCTTCTGCTACCGCTAAATCGCTGGTGCCTGCAGCAATCAGTGCAATATGAGTTTTTGTTGGTGTTTGGGCAACTTTTTTCAAGGTAATGGTGCGTGCCAGTTTGTGGTATTCGGCCTCATTGCATTGTGCTTTTACCGCATCGAAAATATCCTGGTTTGCCCTTGTGCCCAAAATGTTCTGATCGCCCTGGTTCATATAATGAAAGATTTCTGCAACCTGGGCAGGCGTTTTACCTTCGCAGAATATTACTTCCGGATATCCAGTTCGCAATGGCCGGTGATTATCGATTTTGGCGAAACCAAGGTCTTTATAACCGAAATCCTTTAATTGTGCCATGGCAGAGGCCACATCCAACTCGCCGCAACTTACTGCTTCGAGAATTTTATTTATGGAGGCTTCGTTCATAATTCAATTTTCTGTATTTCTTTCTGAACCTCTTTAATAACAAGGTTTAATGGTACTTTGTGTTGTTGAGCGGCTGCCCGACACTGGTCGAATTCGGGCTTTGTTTTTAAAAGTTTGTTTCCCATCCATCCGAGTTTTACATCGATGTTACCATAAATGGTGCTTACCCTTACCACCTGACGCCGAAGCATACTTTTTTCTACCCGGTAGCTGCGTATTCCAAGTGAACTGCTTTCTGTAAGAAGTATCCGGCCCAGTTCTTCCTGCTCGCCGGCAGCACACAAAACGCTAATTTTTGTTGCAGGCCGCGATTTTTTCATAATCACCGGGGTTAAATAAACATCCTGTGCCCCGGCTGCCATTAATAAATCGATAAGATATTCAAAATGCTCGGCGGGCATGTCGTCGATGTTGGTTTCGATAATTATTGCCGAAGCCATCTGCAGATCATCATTTTCGGTGCTTTCGGCAAGATGAACCCTTAGAACATTAGGGATTTTCATCTTTCGGTGGCCAATACCATAAGCCGTTTTCGATAACCGAAATTCGATTTGGTCGGTATATTCAACTACCAGGCTTGCAAGAATAGCAGCACCGGTAGGTGTAGTGGTTTCAACCTGCACAGTTCCAAGCCGAACAGGTTTTTCAGCAAGAATTTCAGCCGTAGCAGGAGCGGGTACAGGGAATGTTCCGTGGGCACAATTTACCATGCCACCTCCCAGCTCTATGGTGGAACAAAGCACTTTGTCTGGGGCAATAAAATGGTAACAAATGGCTGCCCCAACCACATCGATAATTGAATCGATAGCACCAACTTCATGAAAATGAATGATGTCCACTGGTTTGTTGTGGATTTTAGCTTCCGCAACAGCTATTTTCTCAAAAATTTGTAAGCTTGTTTGTTTTACTTTCCCATCGAGTTCCGATTCGGAGATCAATTTTTTTATATCAGCATAGTTACGATGCTCATGATGTTGCTGTGAAAGTATAGTATGATTTTTTTTAGGTGTGAGGTTAATCACTACCTTGGTTCCGGATATCCCCATCCTTTCATCTTGAGAAGTAAGAATGGTATAGCCATCTAGCTTTATCTTTTTAAGCTCAGTTATTAAATATTCCAGTGGCACACCCAGATCCATCATAGCTGCCAGGTTCATATCTCCGCTAATTCCAGCAAAACAATGATAATATAGAATCCTCATGAAGGTGGAGTGGTTATATCATTACCAAAAGCAAAAAGGGCTGCCCTAAAACAAATTATTTCGAACCGTTATTCTTATTGTTTCTTTTTACTGCTTTGTAAATAAGATAGGCAATAAATCCAGCGCCTAAAATAATAAAACCATAGGTTATTTCTCTGAAATAAACTTCCCATTTATCGATTAGGAAATAGCTCATTAGAGCCAGTGTAGTATTCCAGATAGCGGAACCTGCAAAGGTATACAGAATAAAATTCTTTACATTCATTTTCGAAAGACCTGCCGGAATGGAAATCAGATGCCGTATACCAGGTATTAGTCGACCAATAAAAGTGGAAGTATTACCATTTTTGTTGAAATAGGCTTCGGCATTTTCGAGCTTATGCTGATTAATAAAAAAAACTCGTGCCCACTTTGAATTTGCCAGCGCATAGATCACTTTCCGTCCAACAGTGATAGACAAAATATAATTAAACATTGCACCAATTACACAACCAATGGTCGAAAAAAGTATTATTAACGACATACTTAATTTGCCCTGATGTGCCAGATATGCTGCTGGTGGAATTACCAATTCTGAAGGAAGAGGAACAAATGAACTTTCGACTGCCATGAGCAATGTGATGGTGCCGTAGTTAAGATTTTCTTTGTACCAGTCAATTACGAGGTTAAATAAGTCGTGCATAGTAAAAATTTTGGGCAAAAATAGTATAATGAGTTACATTACCCAGCATTACCTATTAATTAATGATACATATCGATTTTTTAAATACGAACTCAAGCGTTTTACACTTCTACAAGATTTGTGCGACGAACCAGTTGGAACACCAAGAAAGGAGCACACAGCTTATATTTTTAAGTATGTATCCATAGCTTTGGCTGCCTTACGGCCATCGCCCATTGCAAGTATCACCGTGGCGCCACCCCGAACAATATCACCTCCCGCAAAAATACCGGGCAGGTTCGATTTCATGGTGGCATTGTCTACCTCAATGGTTCCCCACTTCGAAACTTTCAGTTCTGGTGTGCTCTGCGCGATTATTGGATTTGGCGATACTCCCACACTTACAATTACCAGGTCCACATCAATGCTGTATTCCGATCCGGCTATGGCGACAGGTTTTCTACGTCCTGAGCTGTCGGGTTCGCCCAGTTCCATTTTTTGTACAATCATCCTGTTAACACGTCCTTGCGAATCGGCCAGATATTCCACAGGATTAGTGAGCGTATGTATTTCAACACCTTCTTCGATGGCATGAGTAATTTCTTCTTTACGGGCGGGCATTTCATCGAGCGAACGACGGTAAATTATCATGGCTCTTTTAGCTCCCATTCTACGGGCGGTACGTACCGAATCCATTGCTGTATTTCCGCCTCCGATAACTGCTACATTGGTGCCTTTTAATACTGGGGTATCATATCCAGGCTGATTGGCTCCCATGAGGTTAACACGGGTTAGGTATTCGTTGGCTGATAGTATACCATTGTAGTTTTCTCCCGGGATATTCATAAAGTTAGGTAAGCCGGCTCCGCTTCCCACAAAGAATCCACGATATCCTTCCTCCTTTAAATCGTCGAAAGAGGCTGTTTTGCCTACAATGAAATTCTTTTCAAATTTCACTCCCATCTGTTTAAGCAGGTTTACTTCTCTGTCGATAATATAGTTGGGCAGTCTGAATTCGGGTATCCCATAACGAAGCACACCACCAAAATCGTGCAGTGCTTCAAATACTGTTACATCGTATCCGTTTTTTGCCAGGTCACTTGCAGCCGCCATTCCGGCTGGCCCTGATCCTACCACCGCAACTTTTATGTTATTGGCTGGTTTTATCCGTGGTAAAAATGTGCTGCAGCTTTCTATCTCGAAATCGGCAATGTAGCGTTCAAGGTAACCTATTGCTACGGGTGGTTTTTTTATTTTAACATAAGTGCATTTTGCCTCGCATTGTACTTCCTGCGGACAAACACGGCCGCATACTGCCGGAAAAGTATTGGTTCTTTTCATAGTGCGAACAGCCTCTTCCATGTTGCCAGCTTCGATGTGTTTGATAAAACCAGGTATGTCAATACCAACAGGGCAACCATCGATACAAGTTGGAGTAGCACAATCGAGGCAGCGCTTGGCCTCTTGCTGAGCCTGTTGGCGCGAAATACCGCTATTCACTTCCACATTGCTTTTTATGCGGGTGAGTGCTTCTGCTTCGGGCATTTTTACTCTTTCGATAGCACTGCGTTCTTTTGCTTTGATATTTTCGCGTAATTCAACTCTCCAGTGTTCATTGCGACCAGAATTCGAGTTTTGGACCACTGTCATATTTTTAATTATTCAGTTTCGAATAAGAATCTAAGGCCTTCATCTCATCTTCCTGGTATCCACCCAAACGCATAAGTAGTTCGTCGAAATCGATCTGGTGTGCATCAAATTCAGGCCCATCGACACATACAAATTTTGTTTTATTACTTACCGACACCCTGCAGGCACCGCACATTCCGGTGCCATCGACCATAATGCTGTTTAAACTAGCCAGGGTTGGAATGATATATTTTTTAGTTAGAAGGCTTGTGAACTTCATCATAATGGCAGGGCCAATGGTAATGGCAAGGTCTATTTTTTGGTTCAATATTACTTCTTCCATACCATTAGTAACCAGACCTTTTTTGCCATAGCTTCCATCGTCGGTCATGATAATTACCTGATCGGAAGAGGCGCGTATTTCTTTTTCAAGTATTACAAGGTCTTTTGATCGGGCTGCGAGCACGGTGATAACTCTGTTGCCTTTTTTCTTCAACTCCTCCACAATGGGCAATAAAGGAGCTACACCCACACCGCCCCCTGCACATAGCACAGTGCCAAAATTCTCTATGTGTGTTGGTTGCCCAAGGGGACCTACTATATCGGTAATGTAATCGTCTATTTCGAGCATAGCCAGCTTATGGCTGGTGACTCCAACTTTTTGAACAATCAGTGTAATGGTGCCCGTATTTAAATTGGCCGACGATATGGTTAGCGGAATCCTTTCACCTTTTTGGCCAATCTTCACAATAACAAAATGACCGGCCATGCGTTTTTTAGCTATTTGTGGTGCTAAGATTTCGAATTTCACTACCTTTTCAGAAAGGTATTCTTTGTGTAAAATCTGGTGCATCTGTTGTGTATTTGTTTTGGCAAAAAGCGCCTGAAAGTAAGTATATTTCGTTTACAGCTTAGATGATAAAAGTTGTTTTTTTTTACTAGGTCATCTATTTTCAACACTCTGTACTATTTACCATTTGCTTCTTAAAAATCATTAAAGCACAAATATTTTATAGTTGTGAAGTATGCGAATGAAAAACCCGGGAGGTACCTCCCCCGGGTATTATTCTTAATTCTTAGTTTGAAACTAATATATTTCGTTTAATTAATGAATTGGTCTAAACATACGCTTAATCTGGATGTTGGCAGGGAAATTCTTCTCTTTGTGCACCGATAACCAAATAAATCGCGGACGGCCAATGATATGGTCCTCCGGCACAAAACCCCAATAGCGCGAATCGAGACTGTTGTTGCGGTTATCTCCCATCATCCAGTAATAGTCCATTTTAAAAGTATAGCTGGTAGCAGGTTGGCCGTTGATATAAATGGTGCTGTCAGTTACAGTCAGATCATTCTTTTCGTATTGCCTGATAACCCAATCGTACAAGGGTAGGTTTTGTAGGTTTAGTTCAACGGTAGAACCTTTGGCTGGTATATAAAGCGGACCAAAGTTGTCGAGTGTCCAGTTATATTGCGGGTTCTGTGGAAAGATGTTGTAATTCGGAAAGAAGTCTTGCGAATTAAAGCGTTCAACAGCTACAACATTACGGTAAGTTTCTACTTCAGCTTTCATTTTATCTGTCAGGGGAACATGATAATACACTTCGTTATTTTGTCGGCTAAGGTCTTCGGAATATACTCCCAATTTATTGAGCGTTCTTTTATTGAGCGGCTTTCCATTGGTGTAAATGTTATAAGCAAATTGTCGGCCTTCGGTATCTGGTTCTTTATCTCCGTTGATATAAACTACTCCGTCGATAATTTGCAGGGTATCGCCTGCGATTGCCACACACCTTTTAATATAGTTATCTTTTTTGTCAACCGGACGCACTACAATGGTAAAGTGTTTCCATACTTCGCTTCGGGCCTGGGCATAATATTGCTGGTCGGTTTTGGCAGGTTGATTGTTTTGAGCATCGCTCGATTTCAACTCAACCATCCGATCACGTACAATGGAATAGTAACTTACGTTTTGTTGCTCGATGCAAACTGTATCTCCGGCAGGAAAATTAAATACTACCGGATCAAAGCGCTTTACCTTCGAAAATCCTTTTAGTCGTTTATAGTCCCACGAGGGCCAATCGATGTAAGATTTTTTCTGGGTACCCGGAATGGTATGCTGCATAAAAGGAAGCGCAATGGGTGTATTAGGAATTCTTGGCCCGTAAGCCACTTTACTTACATAGAGATGATCACCAATCTGCAGCGATTTTTCCATGGAGCCGGTTGGGATCTTATAATTCTGAAACAGGAAAATGTTAATAATCGTTACAGCAATTACTGCAAAAATGAGAGCATCAAGCCATTCTACAAGGGCCGGATTTTTGCCTTCGCGTTTTTTCCAGGGGCTCCAGTTTACTTTTTTCGTGAAATACATGTCAAAAACTACTGCAAGTCCTACAAGGAAAAAGTAGTTACCCAGCCATATTACCCATAGTAAATATACCAGGATAGCAAAACCACCTCTGATTTTTGTTTTTCGATCGAATTGGTTAAAAAAATCTTTCATTCTATCTTGAGTGTATTAAATAATTTGTTGTTTTGAAATGAGCATTCAGTTGCAGGTAATTTTAATTCTTCATGGTGTACTATTCAATCCATTTCAACAATCTGTAGCGCTGAATATTTTTTGGGAAGGGTTTATTTTGATCTACTGACAACCAGATCATGGCAGCCTTTCCAATAATATGATCCTCAGGCACAAATCCCCAAAATCTCGAATCGTTCGAATTATGGCGGTTGTCGCCCATCACAAAATAATAATTGAGCTTAAAGGTATAGGTTTGTTTTACATGACCATTCAGGTAAATTAAATTATTTTGTTCCTGAACGGTATTTTTCTCATATACCTCTATAATTCGCCGGTAGAGAGCAAGATTATCTTCATCCAGAAAAACGGTCATTCCTTTGTAGGGTACGAATAAAGGACCAAAATTATCTTCGGTCCAGCGAAAGCTATTCTGAGACGGAAAAATATGCTTTGCGGTTTCTCCGGGATTAATAGTTTCTCTCCTTGTGATGGCTTTAAAATAGGTCGAATCGATCAGAGTTTGATACATTTTTTGCGTCAAGGGGAATTCATATACTCCATTGTACTCGTTCAGGCTGATATCGTAATTCGAGATGCCCAGCAAACTGAAAATAGCTTCGACATTTGCATTTTTTGGAGGTTTAGCCTGGTAATTAAACTGGTAACTGGGATGCTTTCTTTCCCTTACCTGGTTCACAAACGCATAGCCATGATGAATTCGTAAAGTATCACCCGGAAGGGCGATTACCCGTTTGATATAGTTCTTGCGTTTATCTATTGGAATAGATTCTGTTACCGATTCAGTCTGGGTGGCTTTTTTTCTAAAAATTCTTTTGGGGTTTGTGCTTAAAGCAGAATCAGCAATAGGGTAATTAAAAACAATAATATCCTCATGTTGAATTTTCGAAAAGCCCTTTAATCGCTTATAGGGGAGTTGAATTTTTTTGCAATAAATGCTGTGGTCTTCTTTCGAGGAGATTCTATTGATAAAACCTGGCAAAGCTATTGGGGTTATAGGCATTCGTGGTCCATAGCTTAATTTGTTCACTAAAATATAATCGCCCACCTGCAAGGTTTTTTCCATCGATGAAGTTGGAATGGAATAGATTTCAATAAAAAACAACTTAAAAAGAAGCGTTACAAAAAGTGCCAGCACAATCACATCAATTAACTCACCTAAAGTTTTGTATCGTCCGTTCTCTTGCTTTTTTCGCCAAAATCGCCAATGCACAAAATGTGTGATATGAATATCTACTAAAATGATTATTCCGAAGAGTAACCATAAGTTTTCAATCCAAAGTACCCAAAGAGTATATATAATAGAACTTACAAGCAGTTTCAGGAATGCTTTTAATGTAAATTTTTTTTTCTCTAAGCTTAGGAGTCGGGGCATTCGGATTTTTCAGTTATGTGAAGAATCAGTAACCTAAACGAAGAAGGTTATCCATGGTGTGGTAACCAGTTTTGCCTATTATATATTCTGCTGCCATCACAGCTCCCATGGCAAAGCCTTCTCTGCTGTGGGCAACGTGCTGAATTTGAATAAAATCTACCTCTGAATGGTAGTTTACACTATGAGTACCTGGAACTTCACCTTTGCGTATGGCCTTTATGCCTACAGTTTTTTTTGAAGAGGGTTCATTTAACACCCATTTTTCTTTGTATTCGATTTGGTCAATGATATCTTCGGCCAGGCTTAAGGCTGTACCGCTGGGAGCATCGAGTTTGTGTATATGATGAATTTCTTCCATGCTTACTTCATAGCCTTGCACCTTATTCATCAGCGAAGCCAGATACTTGTTTAACTGAAAGAAGACATTAACGCCGATACTATAATTTGAAGCGTAGAAAAATGTTTTTCTTTCTTTATTCGCTTGCTCAATAACCTCTTGTTTCTTTTCGAGCCATCCGGTAGTACCGCACACTACGGGTACATCAGCAGAAAAACAGGTGAGTATATTGTTGTAGGCACTGGATGGTAATGAAAAGTCGATAGCTACATCAGCCTTTTTGAGATTTTCTGAGTTTAAATCCGAAGCATTGTTTTCGTCGATAATTAAAACAATTTTATGCTTTCTTTCCAGAGCAATACGTTCGATGGTTTTCCCCATCTTGCCATATCCAATAAGCGCAATATTCATGAGTAGTTTATTTATTTGCTAATTGCAGATCCGATTTAATTTTTTGTAAAAATAAAAAAGGGAAGCAAGTAATTGCTTCCCTTTATGATATATTAACAGGTTTACTATTTCACTGCTTTCACCACAGCCTCGAAAGCTGCTGGATGATTCATCGCCAAATCGGCTAACACTTTGCGGTTTAGCTCAATTCCGGCGTTATTGAGTTTTCCGATGAATACAGAATAAGACATATCGTATTGTCTTACGCCAGCATTGATACGCTGAATCCATAAACCACGGAAAAGACGTTTTTTACTTCTTCTGTCTCTGTAGGCATATTGTTGACCTTTCTCCCAGGAGTTTTTGGCAACCGTCCATACATTTTTTCTTCTTCCAAACTGACCTCTGGTGCGGCTTAAGATTTTCTTTCTTCTGGCTCTTGAGGCTACTGCATTTACTGACCTTGGCATTTTTCTACTTTTTTGGAATGTCTAGCGTTTCGTTCGTTTTACCGAAGAACTCTTTGGAGCTAAAACACTCAGTTAATACTAATTATTGCTTACTTAAGCGCTAACAAAAGTTTCACGTTTTTCTCATCGGCTTTGTGCACCTGACCATCGTAGGTAAGGTTACGCTTGCGCTTTGTCGATTTCTTGGTTAAAATGTGACTTTTGAAAGCATGCTTTCTTTTAATTTTTCCAGAACCGGTAAGCGAAAAACGCTTTTTAGCCCCGGAATTTGTTTTCATTTTCGGCATAGCTACTATTTAAAAAAATTAATTCTTCTTTTTTACTTGTTTGGCCGAGAGCATAATGGTCATCCTTTTTCCTTCGAGTTTTGGGAGTTGCTCTACTTTGCCATATTCTTCGAGGTCTTGCGCGAACCTCAATAACAATATTTCACCATCTTCTTTGTACACTATCGTGCGGCCTTTAAAAAACACATAGGCCTTTACTTTTGCACCTTCTTGTAAAAATTTGATGGCATGTTTTACTTTAAAGTTGTAATCGTGTTCATCAGTATGAGGGCCGAAGCGAATCTCTTTTACAACAATTTTTACAGCATTTGACTTCATTTCCTTCTGTTTCTTTTTCTGCTGATAAAGAAACTTCTGGTAGTCAACTACCTTGCACACGGGGGGATCTGCATTGGGCGATATTTCCACCAAATCAAGTTCATAAGTATCGGCCAGTTTTAATGCTTCCTCAATGGAATAAACGCCTGGCTCTTTAAGGTTGTCGCCTACTACCCTTACTGTTTTCGCCCTGATTTTATCGTTGATCTTGTGTAGTGGCTCTTGTTTTTGGCGTAATGGGGGTCTCTGTGGCCCTCTGTTGTATGGTCCCGCTATGGTCAATTCCTCCTAATGTTATGTTTAAACTATTCTATTTCTGCTGTTTGCTGTTTGATTTCACCCGAAACCAATTCGATAAAATCAGAAAGTGTCATCGATCCTTTGTCGCCTTCACCCTGTCTGCGCACCGAAATTGTGTTGTTTTCAGCTTCCTTTTCACCAACAATGATAAGGTATGGAATGCGCTTTAGCTCTGCATCGCGTATTTTTCTACCTATCTTTTCAGCCCTTTCGTCAATCAGGGTGCGAATATCGGAATTATTTAGAAATTTTAAAACATTTTCTGCATAATCCTGATATTTTTCGCTGATGGGTAAAACAATGGCCTGATCGGGTGTAAGCCACAAGGGAAATTTACCTGCAGTATGCTCAATGAGTACGGCTACAAATCGTTCCATGGATCCAAATGGAGCGCGGTGAATCATCACCGGTCTGTGTCGTTGGTCGTCGCTTCCAATGTATTCAAGTTCAAAACGTTCTGGCAGATTATAATCTACCTGTATGGTGCCAAGCTGCCAGGTACGTCCGATGGCATCTTTTACCATAAAATCGAGTTTAGGTCCATAGAAAGCGGCTTCGCCATATTCTACTACTGTTTTTAATCCCTTTTCATTGGCGGCCTCAATGATGGCCTTTTCGGCTTTGTCCCAATTCTCATCCGATCCGATATATTTTTCGCGATTCACCTTATCACGTAACGATACTTGAGTAACAAAGTCAGCAAAATCAAGTGTTTTGAATATATACAGAATGATGTCGATTACTTTTTTAAACTCGTCTTTGAGTTGATCAGGCCGGCAGAAAATATGTGCATCGTCCTGAGTAAAGCCACGAACCCGGGTAAGACCATGTAATTCGCCACTTTGTTCGTATCTGTATACTGTACCGAATTCGGCATATCGAATGGGCAGGTCTTTGTATGAGTGAGGTTTGCTTCTGTAAATTTCGCAGTGATGGGGACAGTTCATGGGTTTGAGTAAAAACTCTTCTCCTTCCTGTGGTGTTGTAATAGGTTTGAAAGAGTCTTTTCCATATTTCTCATAATGGCCCGATATCACATACAATTCTTTTTGACCTATATGCGGGGTCATCACAAGATCGTATCCATGTTTCTTTTGTACTCTTTTTAAAAACTCCTGTAGACGTTCTCTCAGGGCTGCACCTTTTGGCAACCATAATGGCAATCCCTGTCCTACACGTGCTGAAAAAGTGAATAATTCGAGTTCTTTTCCTAGTTTTCTATGATCTCTGGCTTTGGCTTGTTCCAGTTTTTCGAGGTATTCGTCGAGCATGGCTTGTTTCGGGAAGGTAATGCCATAAATCCGGGTCAATTGGGGACGTTTTTCATCGCCACGCCAATAAGCACCTGCTACACTTAATAGTTTTATAGCTTTAATAAAACCAGTGTCGGGCAGGTGAGGGCCACGACATAAATCGGTGAAACTACCTTGCGAATACAGTGTGATGGTTCCATCTTCCAGTTCTTCAATTAATTCGCACTTGTAGTAATCGCCCTTTTTCTTGAACAAATCCAATACTTCTGCTTTTCCTATTTCGCGCCTGTTGTAAACATTTTTTTGAGAGGCTAATTCTTTCATTTTTGCCTCAATCTCTGTCAGATCAGCCTCAGTAATTACTTTTCCATTCGCGGGTTCGATGTCGTAATAAAAGCCATTTTCAATGGCTGGGCCAATACCAAATTTTGTGCCTGGATAGAGGATTTCAATTGCCTCGGCCATCAGGTGGGCCGATGAATGCCAGAAAGCATGTTTACCCTCAGGGGTATCAAATTTATGTAATTTTATATGTGCATTTTTATTGATAGGGCGGGTGGTATCCCAAATTTCTTCGTCTACACTTACCGCCACTACTTCTTTTGCAAGGCTGTTACTTAGGCTTTTGGCAATATCGAGGCCATTCACCCCTTCAGAGAATTCTCGGATACTGCTATCTGGAAATGTAATTTGTATCATTGTAATTGAGTTCATTTTTTCGGAAGGCAAAGATAGAAATATTACTGTATTTCTGGTTTCAAAAAGTTTGATCTTCTGTTTGCTTTTTAAGGTAATGTATTAGCAACAAAAGGTAAATGATAATCGTAAGAGCAGGTATTGTATTTAACTTCATGTAACTATTTTGTAGGAATAATACATTTTATATCGATTTAAAAACCAACGATTTGACCTTCTTTATTAGAAGAATAATCAATACAATATTATTTTTGGCACATGTTTTGAAAAAAAACCATACATAACGATTAAATCATAAAGCCATGAAAAGAATATTACTCATAATAGCCGCCGCAGTACTCCTTCTAAATAGCTGCGTAATCGATTCAAGTATAGAAAATCCCTATGCTGCATTTCAGGTTAACTACGATTTAGTAATACCCGGTGAGTCGGTATACTTTTCGAATTATTCAACAAATGCCAGCAGGTATGAATGGGACTTTGGTGATGGAACTTTTTCCTCACTGCCTTCTCCTTCGCACTATTATTTAAACGAAGGACTTTACGAGGTAAGACTCGCTGCCTATTATGGTAATCGTGTCGATTATGCCTATATGACCATTGAAGTTTACGAAACAACGCTTGAAGTTGAGGTTGTTGAGTACTATTCAGGAAATCTGATTCCCAATGCCAATGTTGTGGTTTATGCCAGTGAATTCGATTATAATAATTTTTACCAACCTGTTGCAAGAGGTTATTCCGATTCTTACGGTGCGGTGATTTTTAAAGGTATGCGCTCAGAGATTTTTTACATCGATGTTGTCAATAATTATTACAACAACTACACATTAGCTGCTGAAGATATAAACTTCATAAAAACTTTGCCCCTGGAACATGCTAAACATAACATTTTCACCGCGTATGTCGATTACGATCCACAATACTTTAAATCGGCTAATGAGAAAATAACAGTTCGCGAGGTGAAGCAAACAAGTCAAAAGAGAACACTAAAAGAAAAACAAGAAGCTGTAAAGAAATAGGTTTTAGGTTTGCATAGATTAATTGCCATAGGGCAGTCTTTATAGGCTGCCCTTTTCTTTATTAAAAAAAATCGTGTGCCAGATATATTTTTAAAGAATATTTATAAATTTGCACCCCCACTGAACAGGCAACTGAGACGTGCAAGCCAAGAAGGCGAAACCGAGAACACTTTTTGTTCGAGCTCTCGCCAACCGTGATAGGCTCAAAAAGAGTTGGAATATTTGAAAACCACTTTGTTTGAGAAATGAAATAAGCCCAGATGGCGAAACCGAGAACACTTTTTGTTCGAGCTCTCGCCAACCGTGATAGGCTCAAAAAGAGTTGGAATATTTGAAAACCACTTTGTTTGAGAAATGAAATAAGCCCAGATGGCGAAATTGGTAGACGCGCTAGTTTCAGGGACTAGTGATCGCAAGATTGTGCAGGTTCGAGTCCTGTTCTGGGCACGCGATTATGTTCAAGTTCAAGTTCAAGGTTCAAAGTTTAAAGTTTTCGGGTTGAATAAAAACATTTAACTTTGAACTTTGAACTAATTAAAAAGCCCAGGTGGCGAAATTGGTAGACGCACCAGCTTGAGGGGCTGGCGACCGCAAGGTTGTGCAGGTTCAAATCCTGTCCTGGGCACAAAGCTGAATCCATATTGGGTTCAGCTTTTTTTATGAATTGTTGTTCGAAAGTTTTTCTTTAAGAAAACAACCCAATTCTCAATTCTAATTCTTTATTAAATAAATTAGCCTATTACCCAAGGTATTACTCAAAGAAGCCATATACTATGAATAGTGTAGTGCAGTTTCCAGATCCCCGAAAGGCAGATGATGAAGGTTTAATTGCGGTGGGGGGAGAGTTGTCAGCCGATTTTTTGATATCGGCTTATTCGCAGGGAGTATTTCCGTGGTTTAACGAAAATGATCCTATTCTTTGGTGGAGTCCAAATCCACGGATGGTATTGGTTCCAGATGAATTACGACTCACTAAAAGTTTAAAGCAAATTGTAGTGGGCGAAAAATTCGAAATAAGAATCGATACTTGCTTTAGAGATGTCATAGAACATTGCAGAATAAAGGACAGGCCTGGACAAGGTGGAACCTGGATTACCATTGAAATGAGAAACGCCTATGTCGAATTACACCGGATGGGGCTGGCACATTCTTTCGAAGCCTTTTATAATGGAGAACTGGCGGGTGGCCTGTATGGCGTTTCGCTCGGTAAGGCATTTTTTGGCGAATCGATGTTTTTCCTCGAACCCAACAGTAGCAAGTTTGCTTTTTACCATTTGGTAAGCTGGTGCAGGTATTTTGGTTATCATTTTATCGATGCCCAGCAACCAACCAGTCATTTGCGCAGTTTGGGTGCAAAAGAAATGCCTCGAAACGAATTTTTAGACAAGCTTTCGGAGGCAATAAAATGCCCGACAATGAAGGGAAAATGGAAAGTGGAAGAAATGAAATTGTAACAAGAATTAATATCCAACTACCCAGAGGATTCTTTCCTCATCGGCACATTTTTCGGTAATGGTAATAAGCTCGATATTAAGTTTAACTAAAGAATCGCGATAAGCGCTCCAGTTTTTTGTATAATCAGGCAAGTTTTTTTGAAGCTCCTCAAGAAACTCCCTTCCAAGAAAATGTTCAGATACCATGGCATCAAATTCCTTCACCGAGGCGAGAGCTTTTAGTTTGTCGCGAAAAGTAATAAGTTCGTTACGGAGAGGAATTATTTTGCGGGCATTGTATTTAGTAGGCCCATAGTACTCATAGAGTTTATTGGCATTTTCAAAGCAAGGAGTAAACACATTAAAAACCACACTGTCTATAAATTTCGATTCCTTGTCGCAACGAATAAGTGTATCATTGCCACCTGTAATATTTAATTCTACAAAATTCAGATCCTTGGAATCATAGATTTCTAATCTCATGGTTGAAATGGATTTGCATTAAATTTATTAATTAAAGTTGTTACTGCAATGCTTTGTTAAGAATTTCATTTCCAACTTCGATGTAATAGTAATAATTTTTGTTCGAAAATAGCAATAAACTCATGAACAAGCTCGATGATTTTACCAAAGCAGGACATTCAATGATAGAATGGTTGCAACGTTACTTTACTGATATTGAGCAATTCCCGGTTAAGCCGAATATTAGTCCAGGTTCCATTGAGGCTCTTCTGCCTAAAAGTGCTCCAAAAGCCGGAGAAACATTTGAGAGCATCGTTAGCGATTTTGAGCGTATAATCATGCCAGGAATTACACATTGGCAGCACCCTGGTTTTCATGCCTATTTTCCGGCTAACAACAGTTATCCATCGGTACTGGCCGAACTGCTCACGGCAGGATTGGGAGTGCAGGGGATGAAATGGATAACTTCTCCGGCTGCCACCGAACTCGAGCGGATCATGATGGTGTGGTTACGCGAATTAATTGGCTTGCCCAATGAATACAAAGGTGTAATAATGGATACAGCCTCCGTTTCTACACTTTGTGCCCTATTAGCTGCAAGAGAAAAGGTAACAGGTTATTCGGTAAATGAAAACGGACACGACGGGCGTAAGTATCGGGTTTATTGTTCTTCCGAAGCTCACTCTTCGATAGAAAAGGCTGTTCGCATTGCGGGTTTAGGAAGTAAGAACCTGGTTAGGATAGAGGTTGACAATGATTTTAGAATGATAACCCAAAAACTGGAAGAGGCAATTCAATCCGACCTGCGCATGGGTTATGTACCCACCTGTATAGTAGGCGCACTTGGTACCACAGGCAGCGGTTCCATAGACAAGCTGGACGAAATTGGTCGCATCGCCCAAGTTTACAATATCTGGTATCATATCGATGCGGCCTATTCGGGGAATGCACTGATTTTGCCCGAATTCAGAGAAAGCATTATAGGATTGGAAATGGCGGATAGTCTTGTTTTTAATCCGCATAAATGGCTGTTTACGAATTTCGATTGCTCGGCATTTTTTGTAAAAAACCACGAAGATCTTACCCGAACATTTAGCCTTGTACCTGCTTATTTGCAAACTGCTGAGAGCAGCGACTTGGATTACAGCAATTGGGGGATTCAGTTAGGGCGACGATTCCGGTCGTTGAAACTATGGTTCGTGATCCGCTCGTTTGGTGTGGAGGGATTACAGTCAATGCTACGGAACCATATTGAACTGGGTAAAATGTTTGAGACTCTGGTGAAGAGCGCTCCAGACTTTGAATTGTTGTTGCCTCGTAACCTGAATGTAGTTTGTTTCCGTTATTGCAAAGGGAAAGCCTCGGAACTAAATTCAATCAACCATGCATTGTTGGAAAAAATTAATGCATCGGGAAAAATATTTCTTTCGCATACGCTTATCAATGATACCTTTGCGCTGCGATTTGTATGTGGACAAACCAGGGTTACTGAATGGCATATTCAAGAAGCCTGGAAAATAATCAGTATATCGGCAGAAGGATTAAACCAGAATTGATGAATATTCAGGAATTGAACGAGCTTTTTTTTGGTGCTTACGAAAGTGTGAAAAAGGTAAAAGCCTCTTCGGTTACCCGCTTACCATTGTCGGGTTCGAACCGGATGTATTTTCGAATTGAGGGACCGGCAGGAAAAGTGATAGGTACATACAACGACGATAAGCCTGAAAACTACGCTTTTCATTATTTGGCTTCCCACCTCAGAAATCATGGCGTGAATGTACCCGAAGTTTATTTTAAGGATACTGAGAAAGGAATCTATCTGCAACAGGATTTAGGCAATATGTCACTTTTCGAATTCGTGAGCAACTCCAACACGAATGAGGCACAATTGCTTGCGAAGTATAAAAAAGTGGTGGATCAGATGCCTGTACTTCAGTATAAGTCGGCCGCCAATCTTGATTTTTCTGTTTGCTACCCGCGCGAGTCTTTTGGCCGCCAGTCGATGCAATGGGATTTGAATTACTTCAAGTATTTTTTTCTTAAGACTACTTATGTTTCTTTTCATGAGCAACAACTTGAAGATGAATTTCAAAAATTAATTGAATTCTTACTCCAGGCACCTTCAGATTATTTTCTTTTTCGCGATTTTCAGTCGCGCAATATTATGTGGTATGATGATGAGCCCTGGTTTATCGATTTTCAAGGAGGACGTCGGGGAGCATTGCAATACGACCTCGCTTCGCTTTTGTTTGAATCGAAAACAAATCTTTCAAATTCTTTCCGCAACGAAATTCTCGATTATTATCTGGAAGTGTTTGGTCAACACAGCTTTTTTAAGCGCGAAGAATTTTTGTTTTATTACCCTGCCTTTGTTCTGATTCGCTTGCTGCAGGCTTTTGGGGCTTATGGTTACAGAGGCATTTTCGAAAAGAAAGCCTTTTTTGTGCAAAGCATTAATCCGGCCATCGACAACTTGCAATGGGTTGCAGCACAGGAAATCATTCAGGATCGTTTCCCCTATATCTGCTCAATAATTGAATCCATTGCTTCCATTCGCGATAGGTTTCACCATCCAAAGGAAGTTGAGAAGCTTACCATAAGCATTACCAGTTTCTCCTACCGGAAGGGGATTCCCGACGATTGGTCTGGAAATGGCGGTGGATATGTGTTCGATTGCCGGAATTTGAATAATCCCGGAATGCATGAGGAGTATAAACTTCTTACTGGAAGGGATCATGAAGTAAAGAGATTTCTTGAAGAAGAGCGTGAAACAAGCGAATTTCTCAGCTCTGTTTCTTCGATAATTGACGCTACCATCAGAAAGTACCAACAAAGGAATTTTAATCATTTGGCAGTTAATTTCGGATGTACAGGAGGCAGGCATCGTTCGGTTTATTGTGCAGAGAGATTGTTTTTGCATTTAAAAATGAACTTTGATGTGCACCTGCGGTTATTTCATCGCGAATTAAATATCCGGGAGCAGTATGACCAAGACCATGTGTAAAAAAGAGCCTGAGAAGAAAAGGGCTATGCTGAAAAAAGAAGGTAAATATGAGTGCAAGAAATGCAAATCGACCGCTACGGATAAAAAGCATCTTTGCAAACCAGAAAAAATTTAGTTTTAACATGGCCTAATTTCAAATTTCATCTACTCACCCCAATACAAAAAGAACTCAATGAAAGGCATGATATTGGCTGCAGGAATCGGCACCAGGCTTAGGCCTTTAACCGATCATATGCCAAAAGCCCTGGTAAGTCTGGGTGATTATTCGATGATGGACCTTGCCATTGCTTTTTTACTCAAACATGGCATTGACGAGATTGTGATCAATGCGCATCATTTTGCGCAGCAGCTAATAGATTATGCCAATTTAAAAAACAGCCAGGGTTATAAGATTTCCATTTCCGACGAAAGTAATCTACTGCTCGATACCGGAGGAGGACTCAAAAATGCAGCACCTTTTTTTCAAGGGGAGCATGATTTTGTGCTCATGGCAGTGGATATTCTTTCTGACCTGGATCTGACCGCTATGATTGCCCAACACAACAGGAATAAATCCCTGGCTACCCTGGCAGTGCGGACGCGCGAAACCAGCCGTAGCCTATTGTTCGATCAACAAGGAAATCTGGCCGGGTGGAGAAACAACCAAAGCGGGCAACAGAAAAACGTTCAAGGCCGCACCCCGGAACAAGCTTATGGATTTAGTGGAATACATCTGCTTAACACCAGAATTTTTTCACTAATGAAAGAGACAGGCGCCTTTTCTATTATCGATCTTTATTTGCGTTTGGCAGAAATGGAGAACATTAAGATGTTTGATCATACTGATGGTTTGTGGCTTGAGTTTGGCCGTGCTGAGAAACTACCCTCAATTCTTGCATCGGATGAATATAAATCGATATTAAAAGGTATTTTTACATAGAAAAAAATAAGGACAACCAACAGTTACAAGCTTCCTGTTCATTTGTAGTGATTATAACCAAAACCTAATTTCATGAATAAAATATTTACTATTATCTTCTCATTCTTATTAAGCCTTCCCATTTTTGCTGTTTATCCCGATTCATTTGAAGCTGTTGCAGCTGATAATTATACCATAGACGGTATGAGCGATGAAGCCTATTGGGATGAGGCAATCTGGTACGATTTGCAATATGTCTGGCTTCCTTATGGGACTACAGTATCGACTTCTGATTTCTCAGGCAGGGTAAAGCTTGCATGGACTTCTGACAGGTTATTGGTTTTTGCTGAAATTAACGACAATATTTTTTCCGATGATCACACAAATGCTACCGACCAATATTGGGAAGATGATTGCCTGGAGGTTTTTGTTGATGAAGATAAATCAGGTGGTGATCATCAGAATAACTACAATGCTTTTGCTTACCATGTAAGCATGTTTTACGATGTTGTTGATTTAAACCTGTCGGGAAGTCCGATGCTTTATAACGGCCATGTAGAAACTTTTATACGCTCCAGTGGCAATACCCATTACTGGGAAATGGCAATAAAAATTTTTGACGATAGTTACAACCAGTCTGGCAGCAATACCCCTATAAGTCTTGAAGGGGATAAGGAAATGGGTTTTTCCATGGCCTATTGCGATAACGACGAGACAAACGGAAGAGAGAATTTTATCGGACTAGTCAATCTCTCATCAGCCGATCAGAACCGTGCTTGGCAAAATGCCGATGTATTTGGAACTTTAACACTTAAAAGTGCCGGCGGGACATCTTTTAATTCTCCTATCTCTGATAATTTAATCAGCGTTTTTCCGAGTGTAGCAAAAGATATTATTACTATAAGATTTACAGAGAAGTATGATCACCCTGTTCAGATTCAACTGTTCGATATCAATGGGCGAAAAGTATATTCTCAGGTTCAAAACAATGCGGTAGGGGAAACTCAACTCGATATTGCTCATTTGGCGCCTGGAGCTTATATTTTGCATATATCAGGCAATAGCATCAATTTTGTTCAGAAAGTGTATAAGCAATAGCACTTAGTTCGAACTCAAATTAGAAAAGGCTGATTCAGGAGTACTGATTCAGCCTTTTTTATATTGCTTCTTTGGTATTATAATGTTTTTCGTTTCACGCTGCAGCCAATGGCTTTGGTAAATTCGGGGTTTGGATTTTCATTTTTTAACAAGGCATCTATTGCATTACTTAGGTAGGGTTGGTTCACTGCCGATTCATCCTGGTAATTGTCGTCGATGGCACCAATGTAGCGCACTATTAGTTTATCTTTTTCTTTTTTCAGCAGATACACATGAGGTGTGCGCTGCGCTCCATAGGCGTTAGCAATTTCCTGTGTTTCATCTCTCAGATATGGAAAGGTGAATGCCTTTTCTTTTGCCCTCACAACCATGCCTTCGAATGAATCTCCTGGCACAATGCTGGTATCGTTCGGATTAATAGCAATTACCGGATAGCCTAACTGTTTGTATTTTTTATCAAGTTCAATTATTCGATCCTGGTATGCAATTGAATAGGGGCAATGGTTGCAAGTAAAGATTACAACAAAACCCTGTGCATTGGGGTAATCTTTAAGACTTACCATTTTACCGTCTACATTCTTTAAGCTAAAATCGATAGCTTGATCGCCAACTTTGTATCCTTCCTGCGCGTTCAAAAAGTTAAAAAAGAGCAATGCTAAAATTGTGGTGGTTGCTTTCATAATTCTTTAATATTAGTGGATATAATCTGATTTAGTTCTTCATACTCAAAACTTTGTTCGTAGAAGTTGCGGTGCTTTTGTGAATAAAAGAGCGTGGCCGGAATTCCACCTCCCCAATCGGTACTTACCTTATCAATCCAACTATTGAAATCAGGATCATTCAACAACACTACGTTGGATTTAATCTGGTATTTGTCGATAAAGGGTATAAGTCTTGTTTCCAATTGGTTGGGCATGTCAAGGCTAACCAATAGGATACTTAATTTCAAGTGGGCGTGTTCATTTGCCACCTTTTGTATGACAGGCATTTCCTTCACACAAGGTACACACCAGGTAGCCCAAAAGTGAATCATGAAAAGCGAATCAGATTGCCTGTGCAGGTAGGGTTCCAGTTCATCGAAACTCATGGTAGTTATTTTCTGGCTTTTGAGAGGAGTTAGAAGCGAGATGCAAAGGAAAAGGAGAAATATAAACTGTTTCATACCAAATGGTTTTACTGGTTAACAAACCCGTCGAACAGAAGTTTTCGAGACAGGTGTTAATGATTTCATAAACATAAACCAGGAAAAAGTGTTAATTTGTTTCATAATCGAAGAGAAAATGAGCTACAAAGAAATTGAAAGCACACTCGATATCAATTCGGAACAGTATAAAAGTAATTACTTCCATTTTAATCAGGTGCTTGATGATTACAGGGCCAGACTGCAAGCTGCTGTGAATCATTCGAATACTGATTCCATTGAAAAGCACGTTCAACGTGGTAAGCTATTGGCCCGCGAACGAATTAGTCTTTTAATCGATCCACAAACTCCATTTTTTGAATTGTCCGCGCTGGCAGCGATTGATCAATACGACAATAGTTTTCCTTCGGCAGGTATTGTTACGGGAATAGGCGTGATTGCTGGCAAGCCCGCAGTAATTGTAGCCAATGATGCCACAGTGAAGGGAGGAACATACATTCGTGAAACCATTAAAAAACACATACGCGCCCAGGAAATAGCCTGGCAGAATCAATTGCCCTGTGTGTATTTGGTAGATTCTGGAGGTATCTTTTTGCCCCAGCAGGCCGAAGTATTTCCCGACCGCTTTGATTTTGGACGCATTTTTTTTAACCAGGCCCGTTTATCTGCTGCAGGGGTTCCGCAGATATCGGTGGTAATGGGTTCTTGCACAGCTGGGGGAGCCTACATACCAGCCATGAGCGATGAAACTATTATTGTGCGTAACCAGGGTACCATTTTTATTGGTGGTCCGCCACTAGTAAAAGCCGCTACCGGCGAGGAGGTTACTGCTGAGGAGCTTGGCGGTGGTGAAGTTCATACCAAGGTGTCAGGGGTAGCAGATTACCTGGCAGAAAGCGATACGGATGCCTTACGTATATGCCGTAATATTTTTGAAACACTGCATATCCGAAAGCTTGAAGAATTGCAAGTTGTTTCAGAAGAACCTGTGTACCCCCTTCATGAGCTTTATGGCCTGATTACTTCCGATTTAAAAAAATCCATCAATCCTTATGAGCTAATTGCCCGGGTGGTCGATGGAAGTCGCTTTCATGAGTTTAAGAGTGAATACGGTAAGACCCTGGTGACTGGTTTTGCACATTTGTATGGGAAGAATGTGGGTATTATTGCTAACAATGGCTTTCTAAATTCTGAGAGTGCTCTGAAAGGTGCTCATTTTATCGAACTATGCGAGTTTAGAAACATTCCCCTTTTGTTTCTTCAAAATATCACAGGTTTTATAGTCGGAAAATCGCATGAACACAAAGGAATTGCCCGTGATGGAGCAAAGCTGATTCATGCTGTGGCCAATGCCAGGGTACCAAAGATTACACTGGTATTCGGTGGATCCTACGGTGCCGGAAATTATGCCATGGCAGGCAGAGCATTCGATCCCGATTTTTTGCTGATGTGGCCCAATTCTAAAATCTCAGTGATGGGAGGTATTCAGGCGCAGCAAGTGCTTGAATCCATAGGTGCAAAAGGCAACGACCTTGTAAAGCAATTCGAAAAAGAGAGTACTGTTTATTATAGCACATCAAGGCTTTGGGACGATGGCATTGTCGACCCCAAGGATACCCGTAAGGTGCTTGGCTTATTGTTTTCGGTGGTTTACAGAAAGGAAGAACAGAAAAATAATTTCGGTATCTTTAGAATGTAAGCAGTTTTAGTAGACCATTAAAAACATAATATTTTCCAATGAAAACAAATTTCCAGACCCTTGAGATATTTAACAACGGACCGCTTGTTATACTGAAGCTCAACAGACCAGAAAAGCGAAATGCACTCAATCCACTTATGATTGCCGAATTGCAGGAGGCATTTGCTGAGTTAGCCTTGAATTCCGAAGTAGTAATTTTAAATATTGTGGGCAAAGGACAAAGCTTTTGCGCAGGGGCCGATTTAAACTGGATTCAAAGCATGAGCCTTTTGTCAGAAGAAAAAATAAGTGATGAATTTTCTGAGTTGGGCAAAATGCTAAGTATGCTTTACCATTTACCCCAAATTACTATTGCCATGGTGCATGGAACTGTTTATGGGGGAGGAATAGGCCTTTTTTCGGCTTGCGATTATGTAATGAGTGCTCCCGGAACTACCTTTTCCTTCAGTGAAATTAAGCTTGGCTTGGTGCCAGCTACAATAGCACCCTATGCAATACAGCGCATTGGACCCTCGAAAGCGAAGAAGCTTTTTCTAACCGGTGAGCGCTTTGATGAAAATTATGCTGCCTCCATTTCGCTGGTCGATGAGGTAGTAAAAGCTGACACACAAGCCCTGAATTACCAAACTCTTACAGAATTGTTGCTTACCCAGCCAAGGCCTGCAATACGGAGTATAAAAAACCTGTTTCGCATGGTGGAGCAAGGCACCATATCGTCGGAAAAGTTCAGCGAAGCAAGCAAGCTTATAGCTTCGCTCATTAAGAGTAAGGAGTCGCAGAACCTGCTTTCGAGGTTTTTTGGAAAAGATTAAACAAAACCACAGCTAATAGTTGAACAAAGTAGTGATTACGCCTGTTAAATGTGCTATATTTCTAAACATGAAGGCACTTTCAAATCGTATATGAAAAGAGTATTAGTTGCAAACCGGGGAACCATAGCAAGGCGAATCATAAAAACACTTTCGAGCTTAGGCATTGAAAGTGTTGCGGTTTACCATGCTGATGAAAAAGATGTTTCTTATGTGCGCGAAGCTAATTTCTCGTTTGATTTAGGTTCTGGGCCACTTTCCGACAATTTTTTAAACATTCAAAAACTTGTACAGGTGGCTCTCGATTTGCGTTGCGATGCCATTCATCCGGGATACGGGTTTTTATCCGAAAACCATTTGTTTGCTCTAGCCTGTGAAGAAAACAAGATTAAGTTCATTGGTCCGTCGAGTGCCGTTATTCGTCTGATGGGGTTGAAATCGAAAGCCAAACAAGTAGCCCGCGAAGCCCTTGTGCCAGTGTTGGAAGGTGAAAGCCTCAATAATTTAGCCCTGCCAAACCCCGAATCGATTTCTTTTCCTGTGTTAATTAAAGCTGTGGCAGGTGGTGGGGGAAAGGGTTTAAAAATTGCACGCGATGCCCAATCTTTTCATTTACTCATCGAATCGGCCAGGCGCGAAGCTTTGCAATATTTTGGCAACGATGAGCTGATGCTTGAACCTTACCTCGAGAATGCCCGCCACATCGAAGTACAAATTCTCGGAAATGAGCATGGCGAAATCGTTCATCTCTTCGAGCGTGAATGCAGCCTGCAACGTAATCACCAGAAAGTAATTGAAGAGGCACCTGCGCCAGGGATATCTTCTGAATTAAGAGAAAAATTACATGCAGCAGCAGTTCGTTTTGCTGCCCAACTGAATTATACAGGAGCTGGTACCGTTGAATTTCTGGTGAGTGGCGAAAATTTCTGGTTTCTCGAGATGAATACGCGTATACAGGTAGAACATGCCGTAACCGAAATGATTACAGGTGTAGATATTGTGGAGGAGCAGATCAACATAGCCAATGGAAAAGCATTTTCGAAAGCTATTAAACAACTATCCGTCAAAGGTCACTCCATCGAAGCACGCATTTATGCCGAAGATCCCTGGAATAATTTCAGACCTTCGGCAGGGAAGATTAGTTTCTTAAAGGTGCCCACAAATGTGCGCTTTGATACTTACATCGAACAGAATACACCTGTTACTCCCCACTTCGATTCCTTACTCGGAAAACTGGTGGTGCATGGAGCCAACCGCTACGAAGCGATTGATTTGTTGAGCCAGAAACTTTCGGAATTGGTTATGCTAGGGATTACTTCAAATATCAGTTACTTGCAGCAAATAGTTCAGGATAAGCATTATCGGAAGAATAATGTTTCTACAGTATTTCTTGAAAATCAACATCCTGTTTTTCAAGGTCAGGATGAAAAAAGACTAGAAGAAATAGAGATTTATCCAATTGTTGCTGCTTTTATGTACAGGCATTTCACAAAAAACTCAGAGAAAGGCAATTTATGGGAAAGGTTAGGTCCTGATAATTTGCTGCGAAAGCTTAAAATAAAAATAGACGAAGAAGAATATACCCTTTCACTCTTAAGTTCTAAGGGATACAATTTTAAATTTGAATGCCATAATCGTAGATTTGAGGTAAACATAGTTAAGCTTGCTGAGAACACATTGGTGTTGATTTTAAACGGCGCTCTATACACAGTTTTTCATGCAAAGTCCAATAAAGATGATTTTGAATGGTATTTTTACAATGGGCATGTTTGGAAATTACAGACAGAGAGTGTGCTGAGCATGGCACATACAAATAGATTGCTCGATGGAAAAACTGAAATTATTCCTGCGAACCAGGTTTTATCCCCCTTATTTGGTAAAATACTTTCGATAAAAGTGCAACCGGAGGATGAAGTGCGTAAGGGCGATTTGCTCATGACTATCGAATCGATGAAAACTGAAAACAATATTCTGGCACCCACCGAGGGCAGAATTGAACAGATATTTGTAGAAGAAGGCCATCAGGTTGCAGAAAACATGCGCCTTATACTTATTAATACAACCGTATAATTATATGAACATTCTGATTAACGACGAGCATCTTAAATTAAAGAATTTAGTTCGTGAATTTGCCGAGCAGGAAGTAAAACCTGTAATTTCAAAGTACGACGAAGCCGAAGAATTCCCGGTTGATATCATCAGGAAGCTTGGAGAGCTAAAGGTATTTGGTATGCAGGTGCCTAAGCAATATGGTGGACAGGGAAAAGATACCCTTTCGTATATTATGGTGGTAGAAGAGCTTGCCAAAGTCGACAGTTCGGTGGCAGCCTGCCTTACTGCGCACAATTCTTTGGGTGTTGGCCCCATACTTGAATTTGGCAATGAAAAACAAAAAGCCAGCCGGTTGCCCGATTTATGCACAGGACAAAATCTGTGGGCTTTTGGTTTAACAGAGCGCAATGCAGGTTCAGATGCCCTTGGAGTGGAGACAATTGCTGATAATAAGGATGGAAAATATACGGTTAACGGGCACAAAATTTTTATTACCAATGGATATTCCGAAATAACCAATGGAATTACCATACTGGCAATTACAGATACTTTCAACGATAAAAAAGAACTTTCGGCAATATTGGTCGATCGTAATACCTCTGGTTTTACTGGAGACACTATGCATGGCAAGCTCTTATGGCGAGCGGTAAATAATGCAGAACTTAAATTTAAAAATTGCGAGGTGCCCGAAGAAAATCTTTTGGGAGTTCGTGGGCAGGGAAGCAAGATTATGCTCAAGACCCTCGATTCAGGCCGCCTTTCGGTGGCTGCCATGGGACTTGGTTTGGCCGAAGGTGCTTATGCTATGGCTAAAGCCTATTCGAAAAAAAGAGTACAGTTTGGTAAACCTATTAGTCATTTTCAAACTATTTCCTTCAAACTGGCCGATATGGCTATGAAAATTGAGCATGCCCGCAATTCGCTCTATAACGCATGCTGGCTAAAAGACACAGGAAAGGAGTATGGCAAGCAGGCTGCCATGTCCAAGCTTTATTGTTCTGAAATTGCTCGTGACGTGGTGAATGAGGCTATGCAGATTTTTGGTGGTTATGGATTTTTAAAAGAAAACCATATCGAACGCTTTTACCGCGACCAGAAATTATTGGAAATTGGAGAAGGTACATCAGAAATTCTTCGTCTTGTGATTTCCCGTAAGATCATGAAAGACAGCGAGTGATAGTGTGAACACAATCAATTTTTAGTTGATTGCCTTATACTTAATATTATAATCAACTTCGTGCTATAAACCAAAGCTATTCATGGAAGATCGCAAAAAGGACCATATCGAACTGGCATTTAAATCGCAAACCAACGAGCTTGAGCACGACAGGCGTTTTTTTTATGAGCCTTTACTTTCTCCACATCCTTCTAAAGAGAAAGAGATCTTTTCATTTCTTGGAAAGAGTTTAAATACTCCAATATGGGTTTCTTCTATGACGGGAGGTACTTCTCTTGCTCGCACCATTAACGAGAACATTGCCCGCGTGTGTAAGGATTTTGGCATGGGCATGGGGCTGGGTTCATGCAGAGTTCTATTGGACGACGATACTTTCCTGAAAGATTTTAATGTACGTGCTTTTATAGGAGACCATTTGCCTTTTTACGCCAATCTGGGTATTGCCCAGGTCGATTTTTTGCTCCAAAGAAATGAAAGTGAAAAGATAGATCGACTCATCGATAAGCTTAAAGCCGATGGACTTATAGTGCATGTAAATCCTCTTCAGGAGTGGTTTCAGCCCGAAGGCAACAAAATTGAACGTGCACCCATTGATATAATCGAACAATTGCTCAAGGTAGCGAAATACCCTATTATAGTAAAAGAAGTAGGCCAGGGCATGGGCCCCAAAAGTCTGGAGCGTTTGTTGCAATTGCCATTGCAGGCTCTTGAATTCGGAGCTTATGGAGGCACCAATTTTTCATTACTGGAACTTTTCCGTGCCGATGCACAAGTGTTGGATACTTTCAAACCCATGGCATACATCGGACAGTCGGCTTTACAAATGGTAGACTCGATTAATCAGTTGGCCTTAAAAGGTGATTTACGCTGCAATGAAATTATTCTTTCCGGAGGCATTAAAACTTTTCTGGATGGTTACTACCTCATGGAAAAAAGTAAGTTGCCAGCTATCTATGGCATGGCCTCTTCAGTTTTAAAACATGCCAAAGAAAGCTACGAACAGCTCTATCATTTTATTGAGCTACAGCAAAGGGGTCTGCAACTTGCCAAGGCCTATTTGCGATTAAACCCCGATTATCATGATTAAAGGTTTTTCGCGCTTGTCGAAAGAAGAAAAGCAAGCCCTAATTCTTAATCAAATTAAAAAACAGGGTGCATTTAACTTATTTCAGCAAAGCAATCTGGCTGACAAAGATATGCATCAGCTTATTGAGCAGTTCAGCGAAAACGTCATCAGCATCTTTCCATTTCCCTATAGCATCGTACCCAATTTCCTGATCGATAACAAAGATTATCTGGTTCCTTTTGTAACCGAAGAAAGTTCGGTGGTGGCAGCCGCTGCAAAAAGTGCCGGATTTTGGTACACTCATGGAGGATTTCGTTGCGAGATAATTGGTAACCAAAAAAAAGGACATGTGCATTTTAAAACATCTGTTCCTGCTAAGTTGCTTTTTAGAAAAATTGAAAGCTGGACTCCACAAATTCTTACCTCGGTAGAGGCAATTAACCAGAAGATGGCGAGTCGGGGAGGTGGAATTCAGGCTATAAATCTGGTCGATAAAACCAGCCAGATTGAAAATTATTTTCAGATAGAAGTTGGCTTCAACACTTGCAATGCCATGGGAGCCAACTACATGAATTCTTGTTTGGAAAATATTGCCCATGAGCTCACCCTGCAAATGGCCGATGATAAGGATTTACGAGGATTTACCTTTGAGGTGATTATGTCTATTCTATCGAACTATTCTCCAGACAATGCGGTAAAGGTTTGGGTTGAATGTCCTGTGGAGGCTTTGAGCGAAGACAAATTAGAACAAAGCGCCAAAGCTTTTGCCAATCGTTTTGTCGAGGCGGTTGAGATTGCACAGGCTGATGTAAGCCGTGCGGTGACCCACAACAAAGGTATTTTTAATGGCATCGATTCGGTAGCGCTGGCCACCGGAAACGACTGGAGGGCTATCGAAGCCAACGGACATGCCTATGCCTCGCGTTCTGGTCAATACCGAAGCCTTTCGCAGGCCTGGATTTCGGATAGTATGTTTCGTTTCGAGGCTGTTTTTCCCATGCAGGTTGGAACGGTGGGAGGCATTACTTCCCTACATCCGCTGGCAAAACTTTCTCTTGAGATTTTGGATAATCCAACAGCAGAAGAATTAATGAAAGTGATGGCGGCAGCCGGTTTGGCATCGAATTATGCCGCTGTGAGGGCATTGGTTACTTCCGGCATTCAGAAAGGACACATGAAAATGCACCTTTCGAACTTGTTGGCTTCGCTGCAGGCCAGCAATGAAGAACGACAGAAAGCAGAAGAATTTTTTAAGGAGAAAACAATAAGTTACTCAGTCGTAAATGATTTCATCTTTGAATTGCGTAAAGGAGTTAATTCAAATTAAGAGCTATTGTTCTGAAAGTAAGGGTATGCCATGAATTATTCTTAAATCGTTTATATTTGAATATTAATTGATTTTATGCTTGATGCAAATACCATATTGAACTATTTAGAGGATAATAAGAAAAGATTATTAAAGGAATATCATATTACCACAATAGGATTATTTGGCTCAATGTCTCGCGGAGAGCAAGACAACACAAGCGATATAGATCTAGTGATTGAATTCGAACCCAATACTGAAGATTTGTTTTCGCTCAAGTTAAAACTTAAGAATGAGATTCAATCGAAATTCAACAGGCCTGTCGACATCTGTCGATTAAAGTACATTAAGCCAATTTTCAAAAATCAAATTCAGTCGGAGATTAGGTATGTCTAAAGCTTCACATAAAGATTTCGCCTGTGTACTTAATATTATTGATTCGATTGGGAAAATCAAACAATATTCAAGTGCCTTCAGAAACGCAGATGAACTATACCATGACAATAAATCATTTGATGCTGTAATGATGAACTTTATTGTTATTGGGGAGATGGCAGACAAGTTAAGCGATGATTTTAAATCCACAGAATCTCACATAGATTGGTTTAAAATTCGTGGATTTCGGAATATTATTGCCCATAATTACTTTGGTATAGATGCTGAAGAAGTTTGGCAGATAATTGAAAACAACCTTTATGAGCTTGAAATAAAACTTAAAAGGATTATTGTAAGTTAAAAATATACCTTCAGCAGATGGTATTTTGCAGGCTTGTATTTGGTTTTGCCCAGCTGCAAGAAGTAGAGTTTTTTTTCGGAAGTATTTGGTTGTAAACTTTCAAATTGAAACCAGAAAAAACTTTACTATGCTATCAGATGTTTAAGGAAAGTTTAAAACAAAGTATTGAAAAATATTTTTTGTTTTTGATAAAAAGCAAATTCAGTAAAGTGACCCCTTTTTACCATCGTTCTAACGGAAAAATTCTCTTTACAGGCGAATACCTGGTGATGCATGGTGCACAGGCACTTGCTTTGCCTGTTCGATATGGACAGACACTGGAAGCAAAGCAAGGAAGCAAACCGGGTATACTTATCTGGAAAGCTTCCGATTCCGAAGGCCTTTGGTTTGAAGCAGAGTTGAACTGCTCCGATTGGAGTATTCTGGAAACCTCCTCCATGGAAAAGGCACAATTTTTAATTCGCATATTGCAAGCGGCTCGGATACTGAACCCTTTGTTTCTGAAGAATAGTAGAGGGATTGAAGTTTCTACTATGGCCGATTTTCCAGTTAGCTGGGGACTTGGAACCAGTTCAACATTAATTCATAACATTGCCACATGGGCTGGTATCGATTCTTTTTCGTTGCATCAGAAAGTGTCAAAAGGTTCGGGTTACGACATTGCCTGCGCACAGGAGCCGTGCCCCTTGCTTTACAAAAAAATATCTGCAACCGACCGCCTGATTATCCCTGTAAGGTTTAAGAAAGATTTTTTGGATAAGCTGTATTTTGTGTATTCTGGAGAAAAAATAAGCACAGAAATGCACCTGTCTGATTTTGTTTCTGTTGGGGAAGATATTCAGCACGAAGTGGAAGCAATGGATAAGCTCACACAAAAAATACTTTGTTCCACATCGCTCGACGAATTTATGCTACATCTTTCAGCACACGAAAAACTTGTTTCGAGATTTCTGAAAACACCACCTATCGCCGAAAGCAGGTTTACCGGCTTCGATGGAACAATAAAGTCCCTTGGGGCCTGGGGAGGAGATTTTTTGCTGGCCGCAACACAGCAAGACAGGCAATATGTGGAGAGGTATTTTGAACAATTTTCGCTTTCAGTGATTATCCCTTTTAGCAAAATGATACTTTAAAAAATTTACAGTGAAAGAAATTGCACAAGTTTCCTGGAAGAGTCCGGCGAACATTGCCTTTATAAAATACTGGGGAAAGCATGGGAACCAGCTTCCTCAAAATCCTTCACTTAGCATGGCACTCGATAAGTGTTTTACAGAAACAAAAGTTGTGCTCTATGAAAAAGTGACAGGTGCAGCCGTAGATTTCGACTTTTTTTTCGAGGGAAAGAAAAATGAAAAATTCTCTCTTCGAATAGCTGATTTCTTAAATAAACTCACCGATAGATTGAGTGTTCTGGATAGGTACAAGCTACATATCGAGAGCCACAACAGTTTTCCGCACTCAGCAGGAATTGCCTCTTCAGCCAGTGCTCTGAGTGCCCTGGCCCTTTGTATGGGAAGTATCGAAATAAGATTGGGTACCAAAGGTGAAGAGAATTTTTACCAATGGATATCGGAATTAGCGCGCATAGGTTCTGGTAGTGCCAGCAGGTCGGTATATGGAGGTTTTTCGGTGTGGGGGCAATACGATAGTTTAAAAGGTACTTCTGACCTATATGCTACCGAATTTACATCACCCGTGCACAAGCATTTTCAATGTCTGCGTGATGTGATTTTGATAGTCGATAAACGGCAAAAGGAAGTATCGAGTAGTTTAGGCCATAGCCTGATGAATGGACACCCGTATGCTGCAGCACGCTTTGAGAGTGCCCGAAAGAATCTTACAGAATTGGTAAATGCTATGCAAAGGGGCGATTTCGATCAATTTGCCTTCATCCTAGAACACGAAGCCCTCAGCCTGCATGCAATGATGATGACAGCCAACCCCTGGTTTACGCTTTTGGCTCCCGATTCGCTGCTTATTATTCAAAAAATCAGGGAATTTAGAAGAAACACCGAGGCAAAAATTACCTTTACTATCGATGCAGGCCCCAATATTCATGTAATCTTTCCTGCCGAAGAGGACGAAATCGTCAGGCCTTTTATTGAGAATGAATTGGCCGCACATTGCATTAATAATCAATTTATTGTCGATAACATTGGTAATGGTCCGGAGCTGCTGCTGGATGAATTTAATTAATACTGCTTAATGGCAATAACACGGCGAAAATATCCTTCTAAAATCTTGCTTTTTGGCGAGTACGGAGTGCTTATGGGGCTCGATGCCCTGGCTGTTCCTTATTTTCCATTTTACGGAAAATTGAGTCTGAAACCAGCAGGAGACAGCTCGGTATGGAATGGTTTTTTAGCTCATCTTCAATCGCTCGAAGGTGTTTTACCCTTTGTGTTTAAATTTTCGCAACTCGAGAAAGACATTAAAAGAGGTTTGTGGTTTAACAGCAATATCCCATACAATTATGGTTTGGGCAGTTCGGGAGCTCTTGTGGCGGCTGTTTTCGATTCCTACTTCACGGTGAAAGGCCGGAATACCAAAGTAGATTTGCGGGCGCTTAAAACGAGCCTTGCCCTTATGGAGTCTTATTTTCACGGACGCAGCTCTGGTATTGATCCCTTGGTGTCGCTCATTCAAAATCCGGTGCTTGTGCAGAAAAGCGGGCGCGTGGTTTTGCCGGAAGAACGTATTCTGCCATCGCGCCGGAAATTGCAATTATTTCTGGTCGATAGTCAGGTGCCGGGTAAAACAGGCGATCTTGTCACTCAGTTTATGGACAAGATTAACGACCTTGAGTTTGCCTCTACTTTTCGCCAGGCCTATCAGAAGCACTCCAACGGGGCAATACAGCACTTGCTTCACAAGCGCATTGAGGCATTTATGGAGTCGTTCCGAAATCTATCCACCTTTCAGTACGAGAATATGAAAGAATTGATACCTCCCACGGTATCGCCGTTATTCGAAAGAGGCCTGTCGTCTGGATTGTATGCACTTAAAATTTGCGGCTCGGGGGGAGGAGGCTATTTTCTGGGGGTAACCAAATACAAAGAATCGGTTGAGGACCAGCTTGGTTTGCCGGTTCATTTTATATAGTATTTATGAAGTTCAACCTTCGATGTCATTATAATAAAATGGGTTGAACCAAAATTACAGACATTTACAGAATGAAAAAAATACTGGTTTTTGCTGGCAGCAACAGCAAGCAATCGATCAACAAAGAACTTGCTACATATGCAGCTGGCTTTTTAGCTGATGTTCAGATTCAACTTCTTGACCTGAACGATTTCCCGCTTCCCCTGTATTCTGTTGATCTGGAGCGTGAGCAGGGATTTCCCATGCCTGCATTAGATTTTTTACGAATAATTAAAGAAAGCGATGGTATTCTGCTTTCACTGGCAGAACATAACAGCAGTTATACTGCCGTATTTAAAAACCTGTTCGATTGGCTATCGCGAATAGAATCCGAATGTTTTCAGAACAAGCCTATGTTATTGCTAGCAACTTCTCCGGGTGAAAGAGGAGCATTGGGGGTGTTAACATCAGCCATCGAACGTTTCCCGCGGCATGGAGCACAGATTATCGAAACCTTTACCCTGCCTAATTTTCGCCATAATTTTATTAGCGGAAAAATTGTAAACGACAGCATGCAACAACAACTTCTTCTTGTGCTGAGGCGTTTTGAGAGCAGCCTCCACAAACCAGAGTAAGCGTAAAATCCGGTTCTTGACCTTCTAGCTTAAACTCACAGCAGCTTTTGAAAATACATCTTCGAAAGCTTTATCGACATGTTCACTTATGCCATAGTGATTCACCGGAAAGGGTACCTCGTGCGAGTATTCAAAATCGAAATCGATAAAATCTATAGATTTCTTCGGGAAAGTATTCTTAAGCGACAGAGGACTTACAATCTCGTCTTTTTGAAGAGCCAACAAAACAATATTTTTATCCATACGGTTTTTTTCTTCCACAGTAAGCTTACTAAATTGTTCGAGCGAACAAATGTGCCGGAACGCATAACCAAAAGCAGTGTCATTTAAAAGCTTCGATAGCAACGTACTTCGACGGAGTTCAATGTCGAGTTCTTCTACATAAAAGTAGCGTATACGCTCAAACGCCCTTTGGTCGAGAATGTATTTCGAAGTGCCGTTGAACTCTGAAAATACGCAACCGCCGCAGAAGAAGAAAAACTTCGAATTGGTGAAATATCCTTCCGGGTTGGCAATGGCTAAAATTTCTTCCAGAAAAGCTCCAAAGGAATAACCGAAAAAGTCGATGGTAGCAGTGGAATTAAAGAGTTTATGATTGCCCTGCTTAATCTCTTTAGCCAGAAAATAAATGTCTTTGGCCGACTGGTATCCCGAGAGGAAAAATTGTTCAGGGGCATAAGTAAGGCGCTCGCTGATGGCAATGTTGGCAAAACTCAGGTTCTCGTTGTTTGAGTTACTTTTCTTTCTGGCTTCTACAAAGCGGCTCATTTGGCGCGCATCATGCCAGGCTTCGGGCGATCGGTTCATGTGGAAGGCAATAGGAAAAAGTATAACCGATTTGCCTGTTTTACTGGCCAGGGCATAAGCCCAGGAAAGGTACTTTTCCCATGAACGCTCGTTTAGCCCGTGGAGAAGTATAATGGCTGCATCTTTTTCTTTTCCTGAATCAGGCTGAAAGATGTAATAATTGAAATTAAGGTTTCTATAGGCTAGTGAGTTATAACCTATAAAAGTATCAAGCCCTTTCAGACCACCAAACTCGGGGATATCGTCCTCGATTGAGGGCGACTGAAACTTGTATTTATGTATGGTAAGGTTTAGCTCCTTAAGCTCTGTTAATTCGTTTTCGGGTTTAAAAGCCCGTGCAAGTTTTTGTTGTATTTCTGTATATTTCATAGGATTCAGATTTTTTCTCAAAGCAATAATAAAAATAACTATCCAACAAAAAAAAGGGGTAGAGGTTGAAATAGCAGGTAAGTTTGGTTTGGCAATGTGGTGAGCTTCGTTATTCAGGGGTGAAATTTTTGTTTTTTCTGATAGAATTGCATTTGGGTGCTTGGTTGGCCCCTCATGTTTTGTTAATTTCTCTGGTGTAGCGATACACCAGGGAGTGTCAGTTTAGGCAATGAAAAATGGTAATCTTCTTCAAAATAATGTTCCTAAGTATACTATTTGTTTTTTTCTTAACCCTTTCTGCCCCTAAAGTTTTTTTAAGCAATGGTTTCTAAACAATTTAAGATAGAATATTGTTATGTCTACTAATAAGGTTTAAAAGAATCGATTTTTCCAATAGTTATGTTCAATATAAAAGACTATGATGAGTGCGAATAAAAACAATATTGCCGATGAATTTCTTAATCCTTTTCAGCGCTTTTTTAAGATTGAAGCATCAGGAGGGATAGTTCTTCTTTTCTTTACATTAATAGCCCTATTCTGGGCTAATTCGCCCTGGGGCGAGAGTTACTTCAGGTTTTGGGAGTATAAATTTACTATTGGGGTTGTAGGTCAGTTCAGCCTAACGAAAGAAATTATTCTTTGGATTAACGATGGGCTAATGGCGATATTCTTTTTTGTAGTAGGCCTTGAAATCAAACGCGAACTTATTGCAGGCGAATTGTCTTCGTTGAAAAAAGCATCGCTCCCTTTTGCGGCAGCATTGGGTGGAATGATATTGCCGGCAATCTTCTATCTTACAGTCAACAATAATCCGGAGGCAAATAGTGGTTGGGGAATCCCTATGGCAACTGATATTGCCTTTTCACTTGGTATATTGAGCTTGCTTGGAAAAAGAGTGCCCATCTCTTTAAAAATATTTCTTATGGCGTTTGCCATTATCGACGATTTAGGGGCCATTGTAATTATAGCCTTGTTTTACAGCGAACAGGTATATTGGAATTATCTGCTTATAGGCATTGCGCTCTTTGCTTTATTGGTTGTTTTTAACAGACTCAAAATAAAAAGTATACACCCTTACATGGCAGTTGGTTGGGTAATCTGGTATATGTTTTTAAAATCGGGTATACACCCAACTATAGCCGGCGTAATGATTGCCTTCACAATACCCGTTAAACGCACCATCAGGTTGAAAGATTTTAGCGATAACATGCAACGCTACCTAAACAATTTCTGCCAACCCCATGATCAAAATAGCCGTATCACCCTTAACCACGAACAACTAGAAGCCATAGACAGCATGGAAAACGATATTTTCGATGTACAAAGTCCTGTTCAGCGCCTCGAACATGCTTTGCACCGCTTTGTGACCTATGTGGTGATGCCGGTTTTTGCTCTTGCAAATGCAGGCGTGGTTTTACATGGTGCAAGCATTCAAAACATATTTACTGGCCTGAGTGGTGTCATTGAAATAAGCATGGTTTTAGGTAAAGTATTGGGTATTTTTATTTTCTCCTGGCTGGCTGTCAAACTGGGCTTGGCAGTGCTGCCTGAAAAGGTTAAATGGAATAATATTATAGGTATTGGATTTTTAGGTGGCATGGGCTTTACCATGTCTTTGTTTATTTCCAATCTGGCATTTAATAGTGAGGTTTTGCTAAATCCGGCAAAGATTGGTATTTTGGTCGGCTCATTGATAGCCGGGACTATTGGTTATTTTCTGCTTAAACATACACTACGCACAAACGAAAACGAATGATAGAGTTAGCACAAAAACTGAACGAAGAATTAAAAGATAAGTCCGCAGAAGAGATTCTCACTTTTTTTATTAAACAGTACGATGGCAGGGTGGGTTTAGCAACAAGCCTTGGTGCCGAAGATCAGGTATTGACCGATATGATTGCAGCGATTGATCCGGCTACTAAGATATTCACACTCGACACAGGCCGTGTATTCCCCGAAACCTATCAGACGCTCGAAGAAACCAACAAACGTTATGGCATACACATTGAGGTTTATTTCCCTAAAAGTGATAGGGTAGAAGAGATGGTGAATGCCAAGGGGATAAACCTATTTTACGAGAGTATCGAAAACCGCAAACTTTGTTGCCAGATACGTAAGATTGAGCCTTTAAAGAGGGCTCTTGCCGATATCGATGTATGGGTCACAGGGCTGCGCAAAGACCAATCGGTTACCCGGTTTTTTACCCCTCTGGTAGAATATGACGAAGGCAACCAGGTTTTAAAGGTAAATCCATTACTGGCATGGAGCGAAAAAGATGTGTGGCGCTACATTAAAGAAAAGAATGTGCCTTACAATGTTTTACACGACAAAGGATTTCCGAGCATAGGTTGCCAGCCATGCACCCGGGCTATTGAAAAAGGAGAAGATGTGCGAGCCGGGCGCTGGTGGTGGGAGTTGCCCGAGCATAAGGAGTGTGGGTTGCATGTGAAGGAATAACTTCTAAACCCTGTCAATTAGCATACCCTCAATTATTACAAGCAACGAAATTTTTACACTTAGCTTTCACAGCCAGCTGTTTGAAAGTCGAGAATGTGAATAGATTGAACCTGATCGCGGTAAAAATCCAATTCTTTCAGTATTTGTGCAGGGTTCGTTAAAAGTTGACCGGCAGAACCTGAGAACAATTCAATATAGTAGTCTATACCCAGGTTCAAATTCTCCTGAAATCCCTGGTAATATTTTACTTGCGATTTTGAAGCTTGTTCTGTTAACTCTTCCACTTTTACTTTCAAATAGTCCACATACATTTTCAGTTCCTGTATAAACATATTCGGGCGATCGGTTCTGCGAACAATGTTTGTTCTGCCATAAATATGATCGACCATAGTCTGAAGTGATACCTGCTTCTCGAAATAGGCCATATTCGGCCCTGGGCAAATCGAAACGCCTTTTATACCAGCCGGCATGTGAATATCGTTATCAATCAGAGTTGAATTTCCAAGACTAAGGCACAAACACACCTTATCGGTTATAATATCAAGTTCTTTCTTGTGGTTTGCTGTGTCGAGTTTTTTTTCGTCCAGTTCTGCAATTTTTAACTTTTGGTATTGTGTTGATGCAGTGCATATGGGTCTTTTGGTAAATTCGGTATTAAAGGTTAACAGTCTTTTACCACAAGGTGCCCCTGATTTTCCGTTATTGGTTCGTTTTTGTTTTTCAATTTCCCCTGTAGTTCCTCTCACCGTATTAAATGGAATACCCAATGGGGATATGGCACTCAGATAAAAACCAGTCTCGTCACTCCTGGCAATTAGTTCCAAACTATCGGCATCGATGTTAACCGCCTCAGGAACCAATAGAAAAGGAGAACCCCAGCCAACGGAATTAATTTCAAAATGGTCAAGTAAAAACTTGTGTTCTTCATAAGTTCCTACTCCTCCCTGGGCGGTAATTCCAATTGTTGGAGGAACAGGCGGAACTTCTTTTTCGAGCTGGTTCAAGGCTTTTGCATAGAGTTCAAACAGCTCGTCGATAAGTTTCGATTTGTTTACCTTGAATTCATTCAAGATAGGCCCTAGTAAATAGCCTTCGGTAGCAAAAGCATGCCCTCCGCAGTTAAGTCCCGATTCTATTCTGAATTCCGAAACCCACAATCCTTTTTTAACCAGCATTTTACCCTGAACCAGGGCCGAACGGTAATCGCTTACCTTTAGTATTATTTTCTTATGCAGCTGACCAGCTTTATCCGGAAAGAAGCAATCGAAATTGGCCATATACGAATAGAGTCGTGGATTTAATCCGGCAGATAATACCAGGGACGAATCGAAATTGCAATTGGCAAAACCTCTTAAAGCTGAATGTGCATCGTTGTATTCGACAGGGAGAGGTTCGTTGTATTTCGAATAGGTTACACTATCCACTTTAGTCATGATGTTGACATGTATCTCGCCGGGCATCATTTTATCCTTTAGTTGCTCCTGACTGGCTTTTCTGTTTTCAGGTTCGCAATGAAGCATTTGTCTGTATTCTTCCTTCAGGTCAGAATCTTCCGGTAATAGTTCGAAATATTTTGTCAGTTCACTATCGGGTTCAAATACACCTTTTTTGAGTCGGTTAAAATTACCATCGACCAGTTTTTTCATCAGGTTCAGGTAGGAACTTATCCTCTTTGCCCTACAATCCTGTTCTTCTTCCGGAATCGGAATAAAAGGCAGTTCGTTTTGCTTGCAATGGTATTCGCGCATCTGTTCAATAATCTGGTGGTCGATAATTGACACAACCGAGTCGATGCCAAAATGTGCAACTTTAACGGGCGAATCTATGGTATATCCTGTACCCATCACCGGGATGTGAAAAGTATGTGGAGCGATACGATTATTCATAATTCCTTTCTGAATCTTTAATACGAAGTTAATATCGTTTACGGTGATATAGCATTTGTGTCGATAAAAGCCTTGATTTTAGTGGTTAAAAGGACAATCTTGGGCTTAGTGAGAAAAATGCGGGGCAGACGTCATTCGCCCCGAATGGAGCAGAAAGACTTGTTTACAAGCAAATTGTGTGATGCGAAATCCTTCTTTTAACTTGCGCGCTTTTAGCTTCGCAGAGGTACCTTCGGTCGGTTGTAGCTCGTAAAAAAAAGTAGGTGGTAAACTGATAGGAAACCAGCCTCGTAATCCCGCACGAAACTCTATCATCAAATGTCACAACCCATTCCGATGTGCATCGTAAGAGTATAGCAAATCTAAAGCAGTGGAGTTTGTTCTTTTACAACGGAGGTTCGAGCTGCAAGCTCGAACAAGCCTGCTACAAGCCTGGACTACAGGGGGAATATTAGAGGCTAATCATTAATCAAAACAACAAGATTCGTTTACGATTCTACGAAATTAAAGGATCTAAATAAAAAAGAGAATAAAGCCAATTTAATGGAGGGCTAGCTTATTGGGTTAATCAATTACCCCGGAACCGATCATTTCTTCGTCCATATACCAGGCAGCAAACTGACCGGGAGTCATGCCTCTCTGGGCCTGTTCGAATAGAATGTAAAGGCCGCTTTCGGTAGAGTAGAGGCAGGCCTTCTGAAGTGCCTGTCGGTAGCGGATTCGAACAAGCATTTCGCATTTTTGGTTTGGTGCTAGTGCCAAATCGGGTCGAATCCAATGCAAGTCGGTTGCAGGAATAAAAAGTCCATACCTATTTAAACCCGGATGGTCGTGTCCTTGGCCTACATAAATGGTATTGGTTTTTGTATCTGTAGCTAAAACAAACAAAGGCTCTTTCCGGCCACCAATGTTAAGCCCTTTTCTCTGGCCGATGGTATAGAAATGTGCGCCATTATGCGTGCCAGCTTCAAAGCCCATGTCTGGTTTGTAGCTAACCTCCTTAGCAAATTCTTTCAGTTCTGATTCGGTATAAATTTTACCCAGAACAGGTTTATTAAATACAGGGTTGTATTCAGAGTTTTTTGAAATTTCGATTGTAATCCCCTTTTTAGCTTCGAGCTTTTGCTGCAGAAAGGTTGGCAAATCGACTTTACCAACAAAGCAAATGCCTTGGCTATCTTTTTTTTCGGCGGTAGGCAATTCTAACCTTGTGGCAATCCGGCGGATTTCTGATTTATACAAGTGCCCGATAGGGAAAAGGGCTTTAGCCAGTTGTTGTTGGCTTACCTGACATAAAAAGTAGCTTTGTTCCTTCGAGGGATCAGTACCTGCAAGTAAGCGATGAATGATCTTTCCATCCATTTCGATGGTTTCTTTACGGCAATAATGGCCGGTAGCAATGAAGTCGGCGCCCAGTTCACTGGCTGCATCGGCAAACAGGTCGAATTTCACCTCACGGTTGCACAATACATCTGGATTTGGTGTGCGCCCACGTTGGTATTCATCAAACATATAATCTACCACTCTCTGCCTGTATTGTTCACTAAAGTCGATAGTATGAAAGGGAATTTCCAGTTTGCGGGCTACCAGTTCGGCAAAGATCAGGTCGTCGTTCCAGGGGCAGTCTCCCGAAAGTGTACCTGCCGTATCGTGCCAGTTAATCATAAACATGCCAATTACCTCATGCCCTTGTTCCTTCAGCAGGTAAGCGGCTACGCTTGAATCGACACCGCCTGAAAGGCCAACCACTACCTTCGCCATGGCAGGTTATTGTACACGTTTTATTAAATCCACCATTTTAATGGCGGTATAGGCGGCTTCATCTCCTTTGTTGCCGTGCTTTCCTCCAGCGCGGTCAATGGCCTGCTGCTGATTGTCAGTAGTTAGCACACCAAAAATAAAAGGCATATCAAAGTTTAGGTTCAGTTGAGTGATGCCTTGAGTAACACCCTGGCAGATAAAATCGAAATGTCGTGTCTCGCCCTGGATCACACAGCCAAGAACAATAACTGCATCGAACCTGCCGGTTTGGGCAAGCGCTTTGGCTCCTGCGGTGAGTTCGAATGTTCCGGGTACATGTTCAACTGCAATATCGTCTGGTTTAACACCGTGCTTAAGGAGTGTATTCACTGCTCCATCGCGGAGCGCAAAAGTAATGGCTTCGTTCCATTCTGCTACCACTATGGCTATTTTCATGCCTGATGCATCTGGCATCAGCTGGGGATTGAAGTCGGAAAGATTTTTTAAAGCTGTAGCCATATTCGTAATATTTTACTTTAGATAATGTCAGCGACGGTTTTATTGCTACTTCAAAAATAACTGATTTACAGCTAAATTCTCTAATAAAATATGGGCATTGCCCTTTCTTGATTGATGATGGGTTCGGTGGAAAAAAAAAGTACCAGCACAATAAATTGCTGATACTTTGTTTATGTGGGATTTTTATTTTACAGTTTCAGCTTTACAGCAGCAATGTATTTATCAATTTCGCGGGCTTCTTCCGATGCAGGAAATTCTTTTTTTATGGTTTCGTAAGCAGCAAGGGCTTTTTTTGCCTGCCCCATTTCTTCGTATACTATTCCGGCTTTTTTCAGATAAATGGCCGAAGTCAGTTCGTTGGGTACTTTAGCTGCTGCTTTTTCGTAATACGAAACACCTTTTTTAAGGTCTTCAAGTTCCACATAAGCATCGCCGATGGCTCCAAGAGCAATGGTAGAAACCAAGCGGTCGTTGGCATCGAACTTATTAAGATTTTCAATAGCCTCTTCGTATTGCTCCATTTGCAAATAGGAAATTCCGGCATAATATCTGGCCAGGTTAGCCGATTTTGTACCTCTGTATTCGTCGATAATTTCCAAAAAGCCATAATAGGTACCATCACCTTCGAGGGCTATCTGAAACGAATCTAACTCGAAATAGCGCTCGGCAACAAACATTTGCCCCTGGGCTTCTACTTCTTTAGGTGCGATATAAAAACGCTGATAACTCAGGTATCCACCAACTACAATGGCTATTGCAACAATAATGATAGTAAGGCTTTTGCGGTTATCTTCAATGTATTGTTCGGTTTTCGAAAGTACATTTTCAACCGTTTCGAAACCATCTGGTTCGTGCTTGATATCTTTACTCATTGGGTTTTATTTAATCCGTTTTAAACGGTTGCAAATGTATATTATTTACAAGCAATCGCAAAAATAATTGTGTTATTCTGTCTATTTTTAAGCCGATATTTAAGGCTGCATGTACATCGAGAAACTTTCGCTCATTAATTTTAAAAATTACGAAGAAGCCAGCATCCAGTTGCATGCCCGTGTAAATTGCTTTGTGGGGAACAATGGTGTTGGCAAAACAAACCTACTCGATGCCGTGTATTACCTGTGTATGTGTAAGAGTTATTTCAGCACAAGCGACCAATATACCATCCGACAGGGACAGGATTTTATGGTTCTTCAGGGAAATTTCTGTCACAACCAACAATCCGACGAGTTGTATTGTGGATTAAAAGAAACCAAAGCAAAGCAGTTCAGAAAAAACAAAAAAGAATATCAGCGTTTGACTGATCATATTGGAAATTACCCTGTGGTGATGGTTTCGCCAGCCGATTCGGCGCTTATTACAGAAGGAAGTGAAGAGCGTCGGCGCTATATGAATGCGGTAATTGCACAATACAACCGCGAGTACCTCGAACAAACCATTCGGTACAATAAGATACTGGCCCAGCGTAATCGGTTACTCAAAGAGATGAAGGGGTATGGTGGGTCTGATGAACTATTGGAAGTTTACGATATGCAATTGGTGCCTCTCGGCCGGAGTATTGCGCAAGTGCGAATGCGTTTTGTTCAGGAACTTTCGCTAGTGTTTAAGCGCTATTATGAACTAATTTCCGGTGGTCTTGAAACAGTTGAAATAGCCTACCAGTCGCAATTGCTGCAAGATGATTTTGAAGAATTGTTGAAAAGCAATCTTTTGAGAGACCGTAGTGCGCAGTTTAGTACCGTGGGTATTCATAAAGACGATTTGGAATTAACCATGAATGGTAACTCTATTCGTAAAGTCGGTTCGCAGGGGCAGCAGAAAACATTTCTGGTAGCCCTCAAATTGGCCCAATTCGAGTTTTTAAAACAGATTAAAGGCATAAAACCCATATTACTCCTCGACGATATTTTTGATAAGTTTGATGTAGAAAGAGTTTCGCACATTTTAAGTCTGGTAACAGACGAATCTTTTGGTCAGATTTTGATTACCCACACCAACGAAACGCGGATGCGCGATTTGCTGAAGGCTTACCATGGTTCGTATGCCCTTTTTAAGGTCGAAGATGGAAAACCAACACAGGTAAATGTATGAGAAAGAGCAGCACGCAGCCCCTGAAGGGCATTATACGCGAGTACATTGCCGCATTGGGCCATCAGCAAAAGTTAAAGGAAGTAAACCTGATAGTGAGTTGGGAGGCTATTGCCGGAAGAATGGTGGCCAGGCATACTCAGAAAATCTATGTAAAGAACAAGGTACTTTACGTGTACTTAAATTCGGCAGTTTTGCGCAACGAACTTTTAATGATGCGCGATGATTTTATTCATAAAATAAATGAGCATGCAGGTTCGGAGACTATTCAAAAAATTGTGTTCCGTTAATTCCATTCCAGCATCTTTGCCTTGTTTTCTGGGTTCAGTTTTTGTCACGGTTTTTGCAAAAAAGCAAAAACACGCGCCAAAAACCGTTTAAGAAAGCAATTTTTTACATTAGAATTAAAAATGCATTTTATCATAAATCGAATAGCGTTCGCTGAGCGAGAAAAAGAAATCGCTTTCGAGGCTGGCATTTGCATCGCTATCGGAGCCATGTACCGCATTGCGCTCTACCGATTCAGCAAACATGCGGCGAATGGTTCCGGGTTCAGCTTTATGTGGATCGGTGTGACCGATAAGTTTGCGATAGTCAGTCACGGCATTTTCTTTTTCCAGAATGGCAACAACCACCGGGCCAGAAATCATAAAATCAATCAGGCTATTGTAAAATGATTTCTCCATATGCACTGCATAAAAATTTTCTGCCTGCTTACGGGTTAATCTTAACATGCGCATGGCTGAAATATGAAATCCCGATTCGTTGATAATGGCCAGGATAGGCCCGATAAATTCGTGACTAACCGCACCTGGTTTAATAATGGTAAATGTTTTTGTTCCGGCCATGGCAAATCAGTTAAAAGGTTAATAGGTTGAATATATAAAATATTTCGCTTGTTCTGAATTTGATTATATAATTATATTTGACAATTAATCAGCAATAGAATCTTTGAAACTCTCAAAACGTTTTGATACCAGTGCGCTAAGTGCGCTGCTTAGCAGGCAAAAACAGCATATAGTAATTGTTTCGCACCGCAATCCAGATGGAGATGCCATGGGGTCTTCGCTGGCTTTATACAACACCTTTATTAAATTGGGACACCAGGTGAATGTGGTGGTACCCAATATGTTTGCCGGATTTCTGCGATGGATGCCCGGAGCCTCGCAGGCTATGGTGTACGAATATACTCCCGTAAAATGCGACGAAATTTTTAAGCAATGCACAATATTGATAGCGGTCGATTTTAACGATTTGTCGCGTATCAGAGAATTTTCCAAAAGCCTTATGCCTGGCAATTCATTTAAAGTGCTCATAGACCATCATCCTGATCCGGCCGATTTTGCCAACCTGTCGATATCCGATACATCGGTAAGTTCTACCTGCGAGTTGGTTTTTTTGTTTTTGCGAAGCCTGGGTTTAGACCATCTCATCGACAAGCAAGTGGCAGAATGCATCTATACAGGCATAATGACCGATACGGGATGCTTCAGTTTTAACTCATCGAACAGGCAAACCTTTGATGTCGCTGGCCGGCTTCTTGAACTGGGAATTGAAAAAGATAAGATTTACGACCGCATTTACGATAATTTTTCTTTCGACCGTATGAAGCTTTTTGGTTATTCACTTCACGAAAAGATGATTTATCTGCCGGAGTTTCGTACGGCGTATATTAGTCTCAGCCAGGAAGAGATCAAGAAATATAACTTTAAAGTGGGCGATTCTGAAGGTTTTGTAAATGTGCCCCTGTCAATCAAAGATGTTATTTTTTCTGTGCTTTTTACCGAACGCGACGATGTGGTGAAGCTATCACTGCGCTCCAAGGGAGATTTTGCTGTGAATGCAATTGCCCAGCAATTTTTCGAAGGAGGTGGACACATAAATGCAGCCGGTGGCGAATCGAAGAAAAACCTGGCCGATACGATAAAAGCATTTATCGATTTATTACCAGCCTATAAGGAGGCATTGCATGCCTGTTAAAAACAAATATATGCGAAGCTATTTTGCTTTTCTTCTTCTTCTTTTAGCCTGTGGAAGAGAACAGAAATTGCCCGACCAACAAAAAAATTCTTTCGGTCAGGAAGAGCTGGTTGAAGTGAATCGTATTTTGCTTAAAAAAGACCAACAGCGCATTGCGGCGCATATAAAACGCATGAATTGGAACATGCAGGAAACAGAAACAGGCCTTTGGTACGAAATCCTTCAAAAAGGAAGCGGTAGCCTTGTGGCTTCAGGCGATGAGATTACACTAAAATATTCACTTTCGATGCTCGATGGTACAATGCTTTATTCATCTGCTGAAAAGGGAGCGAAAACTTTAATTGCCGGAAAGGGTGGAGTGGAAAGTGGATTGGAACAGGGAGTTTTGTTATGCAACCTGGGTACAAAGGCTCGTTTTATTCTTCCTCCGCACCTGGCTCATGGTCTTACTGGCGATGGAGAAAGAATACCGGCAAGGGCCATATTGGTATATGAAATTGAAATTATAGAATTGAGAAAAAACTTCAACCCATGAAGAATAAATTGTTTTTGATTTTAGCGATTATAATGCTAACAGCATGCAGCCAGTCACCATTCGAAGGTTATAAAAAATCGCCGAAAGGTTTTTATTATCAATTAAAAGGACTGGGGGAGTCGCAGGATGAGGTTGTGGTAGGCGATTTTATTACCATTGACATTTCCTATTCAACTATTTCCGATTCGGTATTTTTCTCGGGTCGCCGAAAGTTAAGAATTGAAGAGCCTGCCTACAAAGGTGCTATCGAAGATTGTTTTATGAGTTTGCATCCGGGCGAGAGCGCCTCGTTTATTTTGCTGGCCGAACCCTTTTTTAAGCAAACTCTTGAAACTGATCTTCCTGGTTTTTTTGCTCCCGAAGCATTTATGAAAGTGTTGGTTACTATAATTGAAGTACAAAAAATATCGGATTACGAAAATGAAAAGCAGGCATTTCTGAACTGGACCGAAGATTTTGGAGAATACGAAAGGGTGATTCTACAGCAATACATGGCTGAGGAAAAGTTAAACACACAACCAACTGCTTCCGGACTGGTATATGTTCCCATTGTGCAGGGTGCAGGTAAGAAAATTGAAATTGGCGATACCATTACCATCGATTATGAAGGGATATTTCTTAATGGTAAATATTTCGATTCCACCAAACGCAGGCGTCAGCCTTTTCAATTTGTTTATGGTACCGAATGGCAGGTTATAAAAGGCTTGGAAGAGGGACTTTCTTTTATGCGCGAAGGCGACCGGGCGATGTTTATTGTACCCTCGGAACTTGCATTTGGTGCTACGGGCAGTTCTACAGGCATTGTGCCTCCCTTTACTTCTTTGATTTTTGAGGTGGAGGTTAGGTCGGTAAAGGAGGGTGCCAAAGAGAAAATTTAAAAATCCCGACATGCCAAAGCAACCTTTATTGAGTTTTAACATCCTATAGTAATTAAACAGTAATTCAGATATACATTCACTTATTATTTAATCTTATGCGTGTAATAGTCTATAGCCTTTTATCAGCCTTGCTTTTAAGCTCTTGTTTGAACGATCTTACCGATCAGGAAGCAGAAGAAGCACAAGCCAAATACGAATCTTATCTTCAAAGAAATAATTATACAGCCGATGAGCAGATAGGTTATGGTGTATATGTGCGTCTGGCCGCAGGTGCTGATGCCACTAACCCTAAACCCAAAACAGGTCAAACCGTTCTGCTTCAGTACGACGGGTATTATACCAATAACACTTTGTTCGAAACTACCGATTCGGCCAAATCAATTGCTATTTCATACAGAGATGTAGTTATTTTTGGCCCTAAGAGGCACAAAGTAGGTACCCTTATCTGGGGTTTTGATACTGCTATTCGTACGGTGCCTGAGGGTGCTGCAGCCCAGATAGTGATCCCATACCAATATGCCTTTGGAAATTACGAGCCTGTGGTTTACGATGTGGAATTACTGGAAATTATTGAAAATGACTCAGCATGGGAATCTGAGACCTTTCTCGAATTTGCACAAGCCAATGGCTTTGATACTTCGAGGTATATCTCTACAGCAAAGGGCTTGCTTTATAAAACATTTGGTGACGATAGTCTTCGTACCGACCCTGTTCTAAAACTGAACGATGCTGTGTACATCAAGCTAACTGCCCGTTATGCAGAAACATATTACGACAACAATTTGGGCCGTGTGTTTTACCCACGTAAAATTGAAGCCGATACAATTACTTACCTGTATGGTTCCACTACCAAATATCCTATAACCGATGCAATTGATTCTGCAGTAAAATACATGAGAAAAGGCCAGGTTCTCGAAATAGCATTCCTTTCAGGGGCAGAAGCTCCTACGGGTTATCAATGGGGATATGGGGCAAATGGGGTAATTGACAATAATTATAACATTACTATTATCTCGCCTTATACATCGCTCCATTACCGGATTGAACTGGATTCTACTGCACGAGAGAAATAAGCGAAACAACATCGAAATGTTTTAATTTTGCAAATGATCAGACCCGCTGTATTAAAAATATAGCGGGTTTTTTATGCAGTTCTGGCTTGTGTTTTTTCCATCCGGCAGGAGTAAGTGTTTTGATAAATTCACTGGAAGTGGTAAGATTACAGGCCACACAAATGAGTGTAGTAGGGGTGCAGTTGGCGATCAGGTCGTCGAGCATTTGGTTGTTGCGGTAGGGTGCTTCGATAAATATTTGTGTCTGTTTCTGGCTGAACGACAGGCTTTCCAGATTTTTTATAGCTTTAATCCTTTCAGGACCTTTCACCGGCAGATAGCCCTGAAATGCAAAGCATTGTCCGTTTAGTCCCGAAGCCATTAATGCCAGTAATATAGAAGAAGGGCCTACCAGCGGAACCACCTTAATATTTTTGCTGTGTGCCAGCGCTACAATCTCGCTGCCCGGGTCAGCCACGGCAGGCACACCTGCCTCGGAGAGTAGTCCAATATCGAATTCTTCGCAGGGTTTAAGGAAATCATCCAAACGCGTTTTGTCGGTATGTTCGTCGAGTACAAAAAACTCAAGCTGATTAATCAAAGTCTTAATTCCCATTTTAATTAGCTGCCTTCGGGCTGTGCGCTCGTTCTCAACAATATAATACTTTATGTTATTAATAATCTCAACCACCTGCTGAGGGATTACATTCTGTACGGGCGTTTCGCCGATGGTAGAGGGTATGAGATAGAGTTTTCCTTTCATTGTATTTACATTTAAAGCGCAAAGATAATTTATATGCAGCACCAAGCTGCCTTTTAGTTAACTTAGCAAAGCTTAAAAAGTTTTTTATTTCATGTTTCAGTCGTTAAAAGTTACATTTCTGGGCACCGGTACTTCGCAGGGTGTGCCGGTAATTGGATGTCATTGTAAAGTTTGCACTTCGGATGATGCACGAGACAAGCGCCTTCGCTCTTCAGTGTTGATCGAAAGCGGTGATAAGAAGATAGTGATTGATACAGGGCCCGATTTCAGGCAGCAAATGCTTACTCAAAAAGTCGATAATATTACAGCAGTGCTATTTACGCACGAGCATAAAGACCATGTGGCAGGATTGGATGATATACGACCCTACAACTACATTCATAAAAAAGCCATCGATGTGTATGCCGAAGAACGGGTGCAGGAAGCATTGCGACGGGAGTATGCGTATATCTTCAGCCAGAACCCTTATCCGGGTATACCCAAAATACACATGCATTTAATTGGTGCTGATCCCTTTCAGGCTGCCGGTTTAGAAATTATTCCAATCAGAGGTTTTCATCATCGTTTGCCTGTGTTGGGTTTCAGAGTTGGAAAATTTGCCTACTTAACCGACATAAAAACTTTACCGGAAAGTGAAATTGTTAAACTAAGTGGTTTGGAGTTATTTGTCATTAATGCACTGCAAAAAGAGGGACATTCTACACACCTTAACCTTAGCGAAGCTTTGGCTATAATTCAGCAAGTGAAACCTCAAAAAACCTTCCTGACCCATCTAAGTCATCGTTTCGGGCTTCATGCCGAAGAGGAAATTCTTTTACCTTCCAATATTTTTATTGCCTACGACAACCTGAGTGTTCAATTAGTTTAATTTCTGATGCTGTTTTTAATCAGAAAAAAGAAAAGTGCAGAAGGTATTGTTACCGTAATTCCGCATAATAGAATAGCCATTTGAAGGCTAATATTTTCTGATACCACACCAAGCAAAGGACCCATCATCAAAAACAGGAGTCTTATAAAAAGACTGCGCACCGATAGCACGGTAGCTCGCTGTTCGGAAGTGGTAAGTTGGTTGATCAAGTTTTTTAACACCGGGTGGGCAGTACCTCTTATAAAAAAGAAAATAGCAAGTGGAATCATTACTGCAATTTTCGTGTTTAAAATAATAGCGAAAAATAACAACGAAAGTGGGATTCCTGTAAATAGAATACTTTGGATAATTTTCATGCGCTTCACCAACCAGAATGCCGATAAACTGCCCAAAGCGACTAATGTATTAAATGCTGCCCACCAATATCCAAAGTGGTTTTTTTCAATCTCAATATGCTCCAAAATGGGCTGGGCAATCCAGGCCATTGTAAGGCTCGAAAACCCGATAATGGACGAAAACAGGATCAGGTTGCGCAAAACTTTATTGCCATGCAAAACGGCTTTTACTATTGCAATTACCTCTTTAAAATTACCAAGCAATTTAATTTGATGCGATTTTGGTTCGACTAAAAAGAATGCAGCAATCAAACCTACAAGAGTAACCAATGTCTGAAGATAATAATATTGCCTGTAAGTGCTCAGGATGAACACCGAGACAAACAGAGCTGCCGAGACCTCGGCCACATTGCCAAGGGCACTGATATAGCCTTCATGCAGGAGGTATTTTTTTTCTTGTTTTCTCTCGAGCAGAGTATCATAGAGCAAGGCTGAATCTGCTCCTGAGATTAAACTCTGGCCGATACCAAGGAGAATTTCTGCTATTAAAAAATAGGCGAATTCGCCAGAAATACTGTAAACCGCGAATCCTATAACCCCCATCAGGCAGCCCCAAACAAGGGCTTTTTTTCTTCCCCATACATCGGCTACATAGCCCGATGGTACTTCGAATAGCGCAATTACTCCAGAATAGATGGCATGCAGTGTGAGGTATTCGAACTGAGAAAAATCGTTCTCGAGGAAGTACAAATAGCCAATAGGCATGTAAAGCATAAACCATTTCGAGAGCTTAATGATATAAAGCAGGGAGAGGTTTCGAAATGGCATTTCAATTTTATTGTGTTGCAAATATACTACATCTTTTTTAGCCAGAATTATTGCTAAATTGCCGGCAGCAAACCCATAGGATGAATAAGTTTTATTTATTTGAATGATTTTTTTTGCTAAATTGACAAAAATTGAGGAGCCACTTTAGTAAGGATAGAAAATAGCACAGCGATGGTAATAGATTACAAGTCTCTGTTTAAAAAACTAAGCATATATAACTGGAAACTCGGCATTAAGCTTAACGTGCTTGTGTATGTCTTGTTAATAGTTTGTTTCACAGTTATTACTGCGGTTGGGATTAATTTTTTCAGGAAACAGGTAGAAAAAAGCACTTTCCAGAAACTTGAACAATTGGCGTATCATAAAAAAGTCACGTTCGAAAAGGATTATTCAGCATTCTTGCAAGACGCCGAGAGAGTATTTTCCATCGATCTGCTGGGTACAATTGTGCAATTGAAACAATCGTATATCGATTATTTCAACGAAGATTACGATGCCTTTAGTCCAGACACGCTTGCTCAGAGTTCAATGCTTCTTAGAGATTATTACGAATCGGAGATTCTGGGTAAAATAAACTGGAATCGTCCTCCAACTGAACAGATACTTCCGGTAAGGGATATAGAAATAGTTTTGCAGCGCACCTACCTGATCGACAATAAATGGCCTTCAGGAGAAAAAGATAAGCTCTTTACCGCAAAAACAGGCACCAGCTACGATTTCAATCATCAGAGTATACAAGCAGTTTTTCGATCTTTTGCCCGCAACTATGCGGTAAATAACATATATCTGGTCGACGAGAAAACGGGCGATGTGTATTACAACCTTAACAAGAACATTGCCTTGGGTACAAATCTGTTTACAGGACCTTATAAGAATTCAACCATGGCTCAGCTTTATCAGCAGGCCATTGCGTCCACCAACGAAGCTGGCGAAATCATTTTCTCTGATTTTACACATTTCGTACCCGAGTTAAATCAAGCCGCAGCTTATATAGTAAAACCGCTGTTTCTTTATGGCGATAAAGTTTCTGTGGCTATCATTGAATTGCAATCGGATTTTTTTGAAAGTATGGTTTACGATAAATGGATGTTGCAAAATGCCTCTACGATAAAGCTCAATATTTTAGGTGCAGATCAGCTTTTCCGTTTGCACGATCTTGAACAAATCAATGGTAATTCAGAATACCTTGCTCGTCTTGAAAAACTGGGACTTCGTAACGAAGAATTGCTGAAAGCTTCTCAGCTAGGAGGAGGGGCTTTGGTTTTGGGTTTAACAGAATCAGTTGATCATGGTACCTTGGGTATGAAAAAGGTTAGTGACTTTTTTGGCGATCAGTACTACACTATTTCTTTGCCCCTCGAAATAGAAGGATTCGAATGGTATGTAGTTACTCAAATGTCGCTTGTCTACCAGAAGAAAATGATTAAGGCAGCGCAATCCAAGGTGATACTTGTTTATCTTTTATTATTGCTTATGTCTACTCTGGCATTGCAAGGAGTTATTAAGTCCATCATTAGCAGGCTTAATATTTTAAGCAATGCTTTTATCAATTTGTCAAAAGGGCAAAACAACAAAGCTCTCTCCAGTCGATGGCACGACGAACTGGGCAATACTATGGAGGTGTTCAATAAGCTCAACGACCGTATAAAAACTGCCGGAGAATTTGCAGTGAGTCTGGGTGAAAATAAATTGGAAACTCCCTTTGCATCCGATTCAGATAACGACTCATTAGCACTTGCACTTAATACCTTACGCGAAAAACTCATCACTAACAAATCAGAACTTGAACAACGTATTCGTGAAGATGCAAAGCATAACTGGATGAATCAGGGAATTGCAAAATTCAACGATCTGTTGCGTCAGAGCAATAACGATATCAATAACCTGGCCTATATTGTTATTGAAAACCTGGTGGAATATCTGGGGGCCAATCAGGGAGGCGTATTTCTTGTGGAGGGCGATTCAGAATCATCGCGTTATATTGCACAAATTGCAGCCTATGCTTACGACCGGCGTAAATATTTAGATCAACGCATAGAGGTTGGAGAGGGATTGATCGGTAATTGCTACCTCGAAAAAAAATCTATTCATTTAAAGCAACTGCCAGATGATTATATCGAAGTTAGGTCTGGCTTAGGAGGTGCAGTTCCCCGAACACTTTATATTGCTCCCTTGATGAAAGATAAGGACGTATTAGGTTTTGTCGAAATAGCCTCATTTTCCGATTTTGAAGATTATCAGGTGGAGTTTATCGAGAAACTATGCGAGAGTATTGCTGCTACTTTCTCTACAGTAAAGCTGAACACACGCACTGCTGAGCTTTTAGAAGAATCGAAACGACGGGCACATGAAATTGCTCAACAGGAAGAAGAAATGAGGCAAAATCTGGAGGAGATGCAGGCAACCCAGGAAGAACTTGCCCGTTTGCGCGAAGAAGACGAGCGTAAGCAACAAAAGCTTCTAAGTCAGGTTGATATGGCGAACGAAATGGTTCAATCGCTTGTGGATTCGATAGCAGGTGAAGTAATTCTTAAAGACAGTCATGGCGTTGTAGTTCTTGCCAACGCAGAAGCATGCAAGAGATACAACACAAGCGTTGATAGGGTAAAAGGAATCAGCGATTCGGAACTTATCGATATCAGCCTGCAGGATAGTGAACATGAACTTGATAGAATTGCACTTCTCGAAGGTGTTTACATTGGTTACCGGTCGGAGAATGTGAACGGACAGCTTGTTGAATACATTATTGAGAAGAAACCATTTCTACTGAAACAAAAGACAGAGACGGGCATTCTTACTATCTGGAAAAAAGCTGAACGCGATTCGGAATAGGCACAGTTAGGAGTCTTCATTAATTTTTTATTTCGTTAGGTATTCGCCTAAAAAATTTTAACTTTGCACGCGATTTGAATAAGTGCTGTTGCTTTACTTATTTTTGTGCAGATCACTTATAATCAGCGGTTTAATAAATATTAGCAACGCCATCGTAAAGAATTTCAGATTCGGTCTCGTAGCTCAGTTGGATAGAGCAACAGCCTTCTAAGCTGTGGGTCGCGCGTTCGAATCGCGCCGAGATCACAAGGAATGAGAAAGATTAAGATTTTCGGTTGCAACATGGTTGCAGCTGATTTTTTTTAATTCCGGCATATAACGTGTTTTTTAATGACTACACGTGCATAACACCAATAGGGCGGTGCGAGGTCTTCTCACTGTTTTTCTTTCTGTTTTTTACTAAATCAAATATTAAACACTTGATTATCAATACAAATGGTTTATAATTTTTATTTTCAAGTGAATTTTAAAGTATATATTGCCTACACAAGCCTTTAGGTTAAAGGTGCAATGCATATAGAAGAAATAAAAAAAGGCACGCCTAAGCATACCTTTATTAATATTCTTAAATAAATTGTATTTAAAATTTTACTGAAGTCAATGCCTTTATGCATTCATTAATATTTTCGGGATTTGCTCTGCAAAATGCATTTGCAGATTCTAAATCCGAATAATTGTTGACAGGTTTATTTAGTACATCTGAATTATAGATACTATCTATAATTGAACTATTAAGCTGGTTTGTTCTTTTATTATAATTAGCTTCTACAAACTCAACCAGATCATCAAAATAATTGTGTCCGGTTACATCAATTATTTTTTCACCAGGGTTTGAATTGATTTCAATTGCATAAATCTTTGCTTTGCCCTCGCTGTCGAGTATTTTCATTACATCGCACCCTGCAAAATTTAAACCCGGAATAGATTGAGCCATTTTTACACAAATGTCTTTTGTTTCGTTGTCGGCATCGATTTTTTTACCAATACCGCTTAAACTTACATTTGCCCTGATATCTGATTTAGGTGCCTGTCTTTCCATACTGCAAACAACTTTATCACCGACAACAATATGACGTTCATCTTTTCCACCATTGCTAATGAACTCTTGAAGTATTATTTTAACACCTTTTCGATAATAACTTTCAAGGGTCATATTAGTTTGCAAAGGGCTTTCCAGTATTATTATTCCTGCACCTTTTGAGCCTGTAATTTCTTTTAGAATGACGGGTAATTTACCAAGCTTTTCAATCATAAACTTTATGTTTCCGGGACTGAAGGCATACCATTGCTTCGGGACTTTAATCCCATTTTGTGAAAACTTTTGTGCTGCCTTAAATTTATCAGCACAATTGTTTATAGCTGTACCACTTTGAACGCAAAAAATACCGAGGTTCATTTGCAGGTGTTCAATTATGTTTGTTGCATATTCACGATTACTTCCAATTCTTGTAATACAGGCATCGATATCTTTTATTTTTACCCGATTCCCTTCAACGTCATCGTATATAGCATCAAAGCCGTTTACACTATCAGAAATGTATAGATTAAAATCAGTAGGATTTTTAAGTATTGGATTGTGCCCTCTTTTACGGCAAGTTTCAATTAGTTTCTCCTGGTTGGTTCCGGATAAGATAAGAATGTTTAAACTTTGTTTCATAATTTTATGGCTTTAATTATTTATAATTAATTTTCACTAATAGTTCCTTTGATAACTCTCTAAAAAATTGACTTTTAGAAATATTCCTTTCCAAACAATAATGATTTAATTGTTTTTTATCCTTTTCATCAAGTCGAAAAGATATTGTTTTATTTAGGGCTTGCAGATTCATCTTGTTTTTCCTGTAAACATAATTTTTCAATGAAGAAAACCAAAGGACAAGATTGTATACATCAGAATATCAATTATTTATTTGTTTAATTGAATTTATTTTGTATATTTGAATCAGAAATAAGATGCCCTCGATATCGTGCGAACGGTTCGGGGGTATTTCTTTTAAAAGGTCGAAATAAGATGACCGCTTTTTTTAATGGTGTAGAGTTTTTCTTTAGTTTTCTGATCATAAATATTCATAAAAACCCAGTCTGGAAATTTCTTTGATATAAAATCTCTGAATCGGTCTATTCTTTGCACCTTCCTATATTTAATGAATCCACAATTTCCGATGGTCTTATTGCCTGTAAATACGATTATATTATAAATTCTTTGGGTCATCTTATTTCGACTTTTTAATATTTAATTTTTGATTTTAAAAAATAAGTTACCTTCCTACCGAAACCCTTTAAATCACTTACTATATAAGCCTTATAAGTAGGAAAGTAAATTGCTTATGTTTTCTTACCCTTTTAAAATATTATTTAATTTAATTATCAACGGTAGCTAAATGGAAACTTAAATATTATTTATCTTACCGATTTATATAACAGTATATCAATTAATTATATGTTTCCGGTAACTTAGGTAAGTACTAACTGGTCAATTATAAAATATCCATACCTATCATTTTTATCTTTTCCTTTGGGATATTTTAACATGCTTAACGCTTTTCCTATCTGAACATTATTTAGTTTATTTTTAAACTCACCTTCAGTGAGGGTATTAATGCGCATAATAATTTCGGTTGCAGTCTTAAAATTTGCGGGATGTCTTTTCTCGTCGGGTTTAAAGTGCATTTCAATAAGTTCCCGCTCCATGGTTATTGCTTGATATTTTTTATTTCTTCTCTCGTTTTCAATAATTTCTTCAGGACTAAGTTGACAATCAAATTCTTCCGGGTTTGATTTGTATGTTTTATATAGCGCCATTGATTGAGAATACAAACTATCAATTGATATTTTCTTACTGTAATCCTTATTAATTTTTTTAATCTCGAAACAAACCCATCTTACACTCCCAGATTCATCAGTCAAAAAATCGGTTTTATTTGTTGAACCTATAAAGGAACATCTACGGGGTAGAATACTGTTCTTTCTATCATAAGGCAAGCGTTCATTAATTTGTTGTTTTGAAAATAAAGCTTTTAAACTGTCAATATCCTTTTTACTCATTACTGCTAATTCATCAATATTAATAAGCAGATTTTTTGTCAATAATATGCGGCTGTCCTTATCTGTACTAATATCTTCGGCTATATAATCAGAAAGTTTCGGGGGACAAGTCCAACGACAAAAGTATGTTTTGCCTGTATTTTGTTCAAAGCTTATAATTATAAACGCTTGTTTATTAACAAATTTGGAGTCTTTTGCGCAGGCGATAACTCGCACAAAATGTTTTTTAAGATGCTTTTTGAATATTGGCTTTTCATTTTCATTTTCCAATTCAAAATAATCTGCTAATTCAGAAATATAATCTCGGCCATCCCAATTTGGCAGCTTATCAAAATATTCATCAATAGGATCATAGTTTTTTATAAAACTTGACTTTAAAAGAGAAATGAGTTTGTCCTTCGTGATATTTACCCCGTTCTTTATAAGAAAAACAAAGAGATCGTCAATATTTAATGTACTATAATTATCATCGCTGTTTATAATCCTACTTTCAAAATCAAGTGATACTTTGTTATATCGTATCTCATAACAGGATTCAATTACAATTTCAGTCTTTGACATTATATCAATTCCAGTATTTTTTTGAGCTTTTAAGCTAATTACTGGAGTATCAGAAATAAGATTTTCTTTTGGTGTCATTTCTTATTCAATTGTCTCATAAATACTCGGAATACTACCCTTATTTAGATAGGTATATAAATCGCTTTTCTTAAAATATACCCTTCGCCCTCGTTTACTTTTTGGAATTAAGTTTTTGCTTGACAAGGCGTAAAGGGTGCCCCTGGGCATATCTCTAAGAATTTTTTGTGCCTCTTTAAAGTTTACCCATTCATTTTCTGTTTCATCGGGTCTTTTGAAATTAGCCTTTAAAGCTTTATCAATACTCTCGCTTATGATAGGTGTCATAACCTCTTTAAGCAAGTCTTTTAATTCTGACTTGTTTATCATAATAGTTGTTTATTAAAAATTGGGAGTAATGACTTTAGCGAATATCTTACTAAGTCGGTCTGATTGATTTTATGCTTTAAGCAAAACTTTTTTAATTCTGCCTGTTCAGTTTTAGAAATCTTAATTGCCAAAATCTTATCCTTGTTTTCTGATGCTGGTAGTTTAATCGTTGTTTTCATGTTTGTATAAATATTTGTTTAACGCACCAAATCTAAAGCCTTCAAAAGGCAAATTAAAAGACATATAAATAAATGTATATAATATTGATATTCAGTAACATGATAATTTTAAGAGATAAAAAAAACGATACATATAATTGAATATGTATCGTTATCATTAATTTAAATTATTGTTTTACAGGTATTTATATATTCGTATTACAAATATTACAACAAATTACAAAAAGGACAAAACACTGTTTTTTTTCAGATGTTATATTCGTCCTATTTATAAAATATTTTTATTTGCTTCGTCCAAAACTTCATTTTCAAACGAATCCAAATATACCTGAGTGGTTCTTTCGCTGTCGTGCCCTAAGTCGGCGCTGATAATTGAAGTAGAAACGCCGCTTTTTTTCATTATGGTTGCCCATGAATGGCGGGCAACATAGGTTGTTAAATTCAGGTTTGGTTCATTCAATCCAGGCAGTTCTTTAAGGTTTTTATTTACTTGCCCTATAATTTTGTGAATCCGGTTTCTTATACTCGTTTCAGTTTTATGATCCTCGCTAAGTATTGGAAAAATATATCCGTTATTACCCTGGTAATACTTTTCTTTATAGTAATCTAATACCTTTAAAGCTGGCTCTAAAATCTTTATTCCGTATATTTTAGCAGTTTTAGCCCTCTGGTATTGCAGTCTGCCATCAACTATATTGGACCATTTTAGCCGGGCAAGGTCCGTAAAGTTTAACCCCATATTATAATAACTAAACAAAAAGTAATTACGGGCATGTATATATTTTTCTTCAGTAAGCTTTAATGCTGCAATTTTTTGAATAATATCTTTACTTAATGCTCTCTTAGCCGTTTTAGTATTTAAGTCCGAAATTTTATATTCAATAAAAGGGTAATTTTCTTTTTTGCAATATCCTTCTTTTAATGCCGTATTATAAACAGCTCTAAGGGTGCGCATATAATATGAGATAGCTGTTTCCTTAGCTTCGTGTTCCCTAAAATATCTTTCGTATCGCTTAAGAAATGAATAAGTAATATCAGAAAAATAGAAATCTTTATCGTTATTGAATTTTTTTAATGAACGTTTTGAATCATTATATACCCTGGCGTTTCCCAGCTTGTTAGTTTTATTAAAGCGTTCTATTAATTCATCGTGAAATTTTAAGACTGTGATTGTCGTTTTCCGGTTGGTTAGTATTCTTGCAATTTCTTCAAGTGTGTAATCCCTTTTTTCTTCTTCATATTGTAGTATTAACCTTTCAGCATCGTTTATTTTGCTTCTGATTAATAGATTTATTCTTTTAGAATTTGGATGTTCCTTTTTGACTTTATTATCCTTGTTGTTATCGTCCCAAAGTTCTTCTGAACACGAATGCCCTATTGATATTAATTTGCGCTTTCTGTCCTTTATTATCCTTAAAGCTATTGGATTTTCTCCATTATTTAATTTTTTCCAGGAAAGCAGCATGACTTTAACGCTTGCCATTGCCTAAGACTTTAAATAATTATTATTCCGTAATTTCTCTAAACCACCTAATAAAAAAGATTTTTCTGGCAATTCTATATTACTGCTTTGAATAAGACGTTTTGCCCTATCAATGAAGTTCATTAACTCCATATTAGTATTGAATATTAAAAGCTGTTGAACCTGGTTGCCAATATTCTCAAATTGGTTATTGTTCCCACAAACATTAATATTAATTTGAATTATTTTTTCCATTTGTTATTTCATTAATGTTGCAATCGGGTGCAACATGGTTGCAACAAATTTAATAAATTATCACAAATTTCAATAAACATTCACAAACTAAATGCCATTAAAATATTGATATATAACACATTCAAAATTGTTCGGAAATACCCATAAAATGTAAAAAACAGCCTTCTAAGCTGTGGGTCGCGCGTTCGAATCGCGCCGAGATCACATCGAAACCCCTTCGTATGAGGGGTTTTTTTATTCGTGAGACTTTAATTTCATGAGTTCACGAAATGAATTTTTATAGTCGAATCCCGTTTACAATGGGACAGAAAGCGGGTGCGCGGGTAAATACCCCGCCTCTTGAGGCGAATAAAATAAAATCCTTTGCAGATACCCCGCCAGCTTGCTGCGGGGAGCTTCATTAAAGGGGTAAGCTAAAGTAGAAGGTATTTCCTTTGTTGTTCTGGTTGTTTCTAATCCCTACCTCTCCGCCGGATTTGGCCACAATTCGCTTTACAATGGGCAATCCCAATCCGTGCCCTTTTATGGTATCTTTTTGAGGGTGCACTCTGCTGAACTCGTTGAAAATTTCTTTTTGCTCGTTAAGGTTTAAAGCCAGTCCATTGTCTGTCACACTCCAAACAGCCATGTTGTTTTCGATTGTGCCATCAATTTGTATCGAAGGTGGGCTTCCTCCGTATTTAATGGCATTGCTAAGAAGATTAAACCATACTTCTTCAATCCATAAACTATTGCCTTTTGAACTTATCCAATGAGTAGGCTGATTAATTACCACCTCGAACTTGTTGATTTTGTCAGTAAGCCTCACAATGGCCGACTGTACAATCTTTTCCATATTTAAGGACGATACTTCCATGCTTTCGATATTTCGCAACTTAGCAAGCATAAGCAGTCCATCGATAATATCTTTTGCTTTTTCTCCAGTACCTAAAAGATTGGAAAGGTAATCGTCTTTTTCGGAGTCCGGTATAAGTCCTTCTTTCAGCAGTTTTGCAATACCTATCATTTGTCCAAGTGGACTTTTTAAATCGTGAGCAACAGTGCGTGCGTAGGCATCAAGTTCGGACAAAGCTTGTTTCTGTTCGGTTATGTCCCATAACACAATTACCAGTCCATAGGGATTATTCGATTTATCTCGGAATGGGGTAATCTTAACCTCATAGGTTCGGTTGTCATCGCCTAATCCAATTTCTGCATTTACTTCTGGAGTATTAAACGCAGGGTCAATCATTTTTTTGAGAAAAGGTAGAATAGAAAACAGGTGAGCACCCAGCAATTCTTTGTCTTGTTTATTCAGGATTATTTTTACGGCCGGATTTGTTTCGATTACCGACAGGCGGGAGTCGGTGATGATAACCCCGCTTTTCATATTTTTAAAAACCAATTCGTGCGCTACAGGGGCTACATCGAGAAATTTGTGATAAAAAATGGATGTCAGAAATAGTATTCCGACAACCACCAGCGCAAGGGGGGTAGGGTCGAAAGGTTCGATGGGGTTGTTATCGACAATAAAAAAGATATTCGGAAAAATGATGATAAGTATAGCCGATACCAGAAAATACAACTGACGGTGCATAGCTTTCGGCATTCTAACAATGCGTAAAACCAGAAATAAAATTCCGGTAAGCATCATCAGGTAGGAATGTGCTGTCCATAGATAAAACCCACCGGTGAAGTTTTTTTTAAAAGTGAGTATTCCTTTTACTTCTTCAATAATGTATGCTTCGTGAATTAAAGTATCGTTTGGTGCCTGAAGAATATTATAAATAGTGAACAACGGAATAATGCCAATACTGATCAGTACCCAGGGTTTAAGAAGAAAATCGTACTGAGTATAGATGGCTACAAATACCAGCCAGAGGTAAACGGCTCCTGCCATGCCAAGGTATTCGAGCTTCAACATAAGAATTTTAAACTCGAAATTTGTAGAAAATGTGCCCAGGGAGTAGGACAATACCCAGATAGTCACTAGCATCATCATAACACTGAACAAACGGGCTCCCCGCACAGGATGCATGCGCCAGGCGGCGATGCTTACAAAGATCGAAATTCCTGATGCCAGAAAGTAAACGATTGCTACCGGTGTGAAGTACCAAAAATCCATGGGACATGTTTTTGAAAGGGTGAAGATAATAAATTTAAAACGTAGTCGGATATTTGGTATAGTCTGCAAAAATTCTGGCAAAGTTCTTTTTTTTTCGCTGTGGTTCTGCAATGCATAAAGAAATGCATAAAGATTCTGTAAAAATATTCCTATATTCAAACATGATTATTGCGAAGCATATTTAGTATGAGTACAAAGAAAAACAATATCGATATCAACAGCGATTTGCATGAAAAACTCTCGATGCTTAGTAAAATGCTCATTAAGTCTTTTGGTTATGCAGATGCCGATCCTGATACCTTTTTGTTAAACGCCAGAAAAACTACTGAAACCATTTGCAAGTTTATATACAACAAAGAAATTGGCGAAGAAGACGGGCGAAAAATGATGTTGAACGACTTTGGCAGGGCCTTGGTTTCGAAACGCATCATTCCTGAAAGAATCGGGATACTTATTGGGACCATTCAAACCTACGGTAATTATGGTGCTCATGCCCAGGATGACTTAACCGAAACTCCGCGCGAATGGATTGCTCCCTGCCAAACTGCCTTGGCTAACCTTTCGAACTGGTTTTTTCTTGAATACCTCAAAGGAGAAATTCCAGGTGAATTGACCAATTCGTTAAGGAATATTACCGATAAAAAAACAGAAGTGCTTCGCAGCAAGAAGGGAAAAATAAAAAAACTTTTGTTGGCAGGTCTTGTGCTGATGTTCCTTATTGCAATTGTTTTCGTAATAAAGACTGTTCAATATCCGGCACAGGAAAATACCGAAGCACAAAATAGTACGAACGAAATGATGAATGAGCAATTGCCCGTTCTGACTCAGGCCGGTTTGGAATCTGAAGAAAAATTACTTACCAAATCTCCGGATGCCATCAGGTTAATGGTGTTGTATTTCCAAAACAGTTCGAACGACGTCTCTTTATCAGGATTGTCGAAAGGACTTGCAGATATGTTGATTACAGACCTTTCGAAGTTTTATATGCTGCAGGTTGTAGAGCGCGATCGATTGGAGAGTATTTTAAATGAACAGGATATATCGAATACAAGCAGATTTGATGCAGCTACTGCAGTAAAAATCGGAAAAATATTAGGTGCTGAGGTTTTACTAACAGGTTCTTATTTTGAGATGGCCGGTAACCTTAGAATCGATGCCCGCATCATAGATGTGGAAACCAGTGCTGTTGTTAAATCGGAGGGAGTTACCGGAAAATCGGAAACATTTTTCGAACTTGAAAAAGCATTGGCAAAAAAGATTCTTTCAGGTTTATCGGTAGAATTAAAAGAAGGTGAAGATCAATATCTTCGCACAACTCCTGCTAATGAATACGGACTTCAGACAGGTCTTCGCTATTCACAAGCACTCGATATGCTAGATAAGGGTAATGTCAATGAGGCTCGTTCACTTTTAAAATTAATCGTAGAGGAAGCTCCTCAGTTTGAAGCTGCACAAACTGCCCTGAAACAAATTGAGATATGAGCCCCAAGCGGATTTTTTTAAGCATCATAATTGGTATTGCAGCAATTACCAGCCAGGCAAAAACTATTGCTGTATCCTATTTTGACAATACCAGCAACGATGTCCGCTACCAGGCACTTTCGAAAGGTATAGCAGACATGCTAATTACCGATTTGTGGAGGGTTAAAGGTATTACTATTGTCGAAAGGGAAAGGCTTGAAGCCCTTCTTGCAGAGATCAAGCTTGGAGAAACCAAGTATATAAATCCGCAAACTGCCCAGCAATTAGGGAAGGGGCTGGGTGCAGATGCTGTGCTTACTGGTGCATTTATGGTTTTAGGCAACCAGTTGCGTATCGATGCCAGGCTGGTGGATGTTGAATCGTCTGAAATTCTTGTGGCTGAACAAGTAACAGGTTCTGTTTCAAATTTCTTCGAGGTGCATCGTGGTCTTGTATTGCTTTTAAGTGAATCGCTTAAACTTAGTAAGGAACAAATAAACCAGGCAGACATCAGATATCAGCCCGTAAGTTTATCTGCCGTCGTTCAATATTCCAATGCAATAGACTATTCTGACCAAGGTCTGGATACAGAGGCAGCCAATTCTTTGGAATATGCATTAAAAGAAAATCCCGGGTTTTTGCAGGCATCGGATAAACTTGGCATTGTCCGGCAAAACCTGATAGTAATCGATAAACAACGCGAAGCAATACTGAACCAGCAAATCGAAAGCATTCTTGCCAACATCGATGTTACAGTGCCAAATTATGGAACAACTGTTAATAATAGCTGGTCTGCACTGGTAGCATCCTTTTCATACCAAGCTTTGCTGGAATTTAATAAACGCTTAATTCAAAAAGGTGTCGATAGAAATGCTCTTCTGTTCGGCGAAACCATACCTCTCACTCTTGGCGAAATGATGGATATGTATACTATATTAGCTTATACCATGCTGAAAGAGCATCGCCAGGTAATTGACCGGTCGCAGGTTTTTATGCAAGAGTATCCTACCAGCAATTATTTTATCAGCATACGTTCTTATTTAAACATGTCGCTTTCGGAGTTGGAAGAGAGGGAGCGGGGAGCTCAGCAAATAGAGATGGCACTGGCTCAGAACAGAATGCTTCAGCATGTGGAATATCTCGATCGGTTTGAATGGGACACGAAATTTTTAAGTAATGCAGATAAGGATCAGTTTAGTGACATCATTGCATCGCAGGTTATTGCCTATTTTAATTCTTACCACCAGTATTTCGCTGATTTTGAAGCCGATGATTTGGAAGATTTATTCGAGATTTGTTTGGAACTTAAAATGCCTGATCAGGCAGAGGCATTGATTTCATTAGCCAATGAATTGAATCAATCAATCGAAAACGATGAACTCATCTTCGAAATGCAGGAAAGTCTTGACGAATTCTATGAAGAAGAGGATGATAAACGTGCTACTCAGGAAAGCTTTCAGGCTGAATATTCCGCGTCCAATCCGAACGAATTATACAGTTTTGTTACGAAAGCCTATGCTATGCTCAGATGCGAAGCATATGCGTTAGTGGAAGAGATCTCGCTCCGATACTTATCTGCTAATGATCAGCGCAGTTCTGAGCAGGTAGCAATAACCAAGGCAAAGGCAATGGATAACCTATTCTCGGTTTATGAGGAAACTGGTGAAGTTGGCAGATACGAAAAACTCCTTGACGATTTTGAGAAGCAAGGACCAAAGCTTTTCGATAATTCTACCGAGTTCGAGGAGATAAAGAAAGATTATCAGAAAAACCTTCGATCCTTAAAATCTGCTCAACGATTGTATATTGAACGCTTACTGAATTACCCTTTGCAACAAAAAATAGTGGCAAGCGAGGCCGATATTTGTCGCGATAATAAGCAATATCTTCTTGAGATTAAGCTGCGCAACCAGCTTTTGCGCCAATTTGAATTATCTCCCCAGGAAATTGTTTTACAGCGATACGGCATATTTAATTCAAGCACTGCCTTGGGCCATTTCGACGAGGCCCGAAAACAGGCCGGTTACATCATTCAGTTGGATACTGAAGGCATATACAGCCAGGCAGTTAACGCTACTCTTGGTGTTTTACCCCGATAAAAATGAACCAGGAAAAAGAAAAACAATATCAACAAATTGACAGACGCAACAAGGCGATTTGGGAAAGACGCTACAGCCATGGACGTGAAGCTTTGGTTGAGGGGCAGGAAGTGTTGCGGCAAGCCGAAGCACTGGGCTATATTGAAGGCAAAGCCGAAGCCCTCGTCTATACCGGGTTGTTACGATACTGGTTTGATGAAGACGCCAATTACCTTTCCGATCTGTTGTTTGCCAACGATCTTTTGAATAATTCCTCAAATAAAGTGCTATTATCGCGCTTAAATTCGATTTTGGCCGGAGTTTATGACCAATTTGGCGACTATGAAAAGGCCTTGGATTTAGCCAATAAGGCTATTTGTTTTGCGCGCGAAATGGATGCAAAAAGTGAATTGTCGGATGCAATCACTATGCAGGGTCAGGTTTTTTTACGCCTTGAGGATCATGTTCAGGCTACCTTATCTTTTCAGCAAGCACTGGATTTGCGCCGTGAGTTAAACGATCGCAAAGCACAAGCCTCATCCCTAAACCTTTTGGCCAGATGCCAGGCTCTTAGAAAGGATTTTTTATCTGCGCTGGAATATTATCATCAAGCCCTGGAAGTGCGTGAAAAAGATGGAGACAGATTTGGATTGCCATGGACATATCTTGGACTTGCCGATGTAGCCTTTCAGCAAGGTGATTTTGAACTTGCTAAAAATTATTATTTAAAGGGACTTGAACTAAACTTATCCATCTCTGACCTGCGCTACGAAGTGTTGTGCCGGAAAGGTCTGGGCGAGATTTACCAACAAACAAAGGAAACAGAAAAGTCAGAAGCGGAATTGCTTTCGGCATTGGAAAAAGCAGAACAAATAAAGATAAAGCCATTACAAGCCGATTTAAATAAATTACTTGCCGGCTTATACGAGATAAGAGGAAATTTTTCGAAAGCCTATCCGCACCTGAAACTATACAGCCAACTTAAGGAAGAAATATTGAACAACGAGTCGGCAAACCGAATCCGCAATCAGCAAATTGCTTTTTCGGTGGAAGAGACACGACAAAAGGCTGAAATTTATCAACTTCGCAACGTAGAGCTTAAGAACGCCATTGATATAGTCGAAGAAAAGAACAGACAAATTACCGATAGCATTAACTATGCCCGGCGCATTCAGGCTGCAGTTTTTCCACCGGATAGTCTAATTAAATCGGCATTACCCAAAAGCTTTATTGTATTTCTGCCAAAAGATATTGTAAGTGGCGATTTTTATTGGATTAACAGCAAATCTGATAAATTATTTTTTGCCAACGCCGATTGCACTGGGCATGGTGTGCCAGGTGCCTTTATGAGTTTAATAAGTAAGATAAGCCTCGACAGGGCTCTGCATGAATTTAATCTTGATACGCCTTCTGATATTCTTACGAAATTGGGTTATTTGTTGGCCGATGCATTTAAACAGTCCGAAACCGATGTGAAGGACGGAATGGATATTGCTCTTTGTTCGTTCGATAAAAAAAGCTCGTTGCTTAGTTTTGCCGGAGCCAGGCATCCATTGTACCTTTTACGTGGTGAAGAATTAATTATGTTTAAAGGAGATAGAAATAGCATAGAGGGTAACTGGCAGGAAATATCTTATACCAACCACCAAATTCAATTACGACCCGGTGATCGCTTGTACATTTTTTCTGATGGTTACATTGATCAGTTTGGGGGCGAGGAGAATCGAAAATTCCTGCAAAAGAATTTCCGCGAGCTATTGCTCGAAACCCGCCAAATGGGTATAGAGGAACAAGGGTTAATTGTACTCGATCGTTTCAACAAATGGAAGGGTAGCTACGAGCAAATTGATGATGTAAGTGTAATAGGAATCGAAATTTAGTTTTTTTCTAGCTTTAAAACTAAAGTTTGTCATATTCTTATCGCAGAAGAATACTCATTTTTAAGTCAATATTGACAGGTTTAAAGAGTTTGTTGGTTCATCAGAGTTAAATCTATATACATAATGAAACGAAGCGATTATTTTGCTCTTCTTTTTGTAGCAGCTGTGCTGATAATTTTTATTATACCATCGAGCCGTTTGGCATATAACCAGGCTTATGCAGCAATGCCTGTGATATTGTCCTTTGTAAAATTTGCTGTTTTAGCAACCTTTGGCGAGATGTTAATTTTGCGTCTTTTTAGGGGCAGATACAATCAACCAGGGTTCGGTTTGTTTCCAAAAGCCATGGTATGGGGTGTGTTAGGCATTTCGCTTTACTTGGCATTTACAATATTCTATGGTGGAGTAAGCTGGTTGTTGTTTAAAGGGGGTGAGCCAGGGAGCAATTTCATGAAGCTTGTGCATTCCTTCTCAATTTCATTCTTCATGAACATTTTCTATGCACCAGTTTTAATGACTGCCCATCATATCAGCGACCGTTTTATTGCAAATAATGGTGGAAAATTCCCTCTTTCTAAATTCAGACTTTTGCCGCTTCTTCAGCAAATCGACTGGGAAAAATTATGGGGTTTTGTAATAAAGAAAACCATTCCTTTATTCTGGATTCCAATCCATACAATCACTTTTTTATTGCCCGAGCAATATCGAATACTCATTGCAGCCTTGCTGTCCATTGTGCTGGGCTTGTTTCTGGCCACTACAAAAAAAGCATCAAAGTCCTAATTTAAATTTAATTTGAACGACAGCTAATTCCAGAAATGCCGGATTACTTTTTCAGGTATTGTTTAAATTTATCACTCATTTTAAAATAGGTATACCTGTCGGCATGCTCGCCCATGGCTGTTACCGAATCCCCATCGACCAGGTAGGTGCTTTGCTCCCCATGAATCCGCGAGAAGTAAATATCAAAAGTTTTTTCGTTTTCGAGGAGAATCAGGTGAGAAAGTCGATTATCGAAATCGGAGGCTAAGCTGGCATGACACAGAGGGCAGAAAAAATCTACCTCTTCGTCAATCGCAAGCGCAAACGAAGGATGTTTAATGCTGGTGTAATTACCCACTTCGGGATGCAGCAATATCAGGCCACGTTGTTTGTGTTGATTACTCCCTAAAAGCACGATATTATCACCCACCTTCACATGGCCTGAGCAATGCGGACAACGATATTGTTTTTCCATGGTTGCAGAGTATTGAATGTATAGGTAAGTTACCAAATTCTAAGAGCAAAGTAAAGAGTAGCTCATTGAACATACTTGCTTTAATGCCATTTAATAAAACTTTAATCCAAAGAATATCCGCATCGGTCAAAGGCTTGAAACTTTCACCCTACCAAGGCATGTATACGTTTAAGATTATACAACTACCTACACTAAATGACCCAAGTAACCCCGTTTTTCAAAAATCAGCTTTTTCCTGTCTGTATATTTACTTTATGTTACGAAAAGAATTGTTTATTAACAGTTAATAAATTATTAGTTCACAGATTATTAATATTGTTTATATTCACGCTCTATATTGCAGAGATACTGTATGATGCAATAGTTGGCCTGAAAGCCACAAACCCTAACCAATTGATGAGAATTAACTTTGGCCAGTCAAACAGCCAGTTTTGCAAAGCAAAATGGTATTATTATAATGACTCTTGCCTCAGCAAGAAGTTCTCTTTGTATACAATTGCATTGAGTATTCTTTCAATTCAACCCATTCCGCTTGTTATTCGGAAACCGGTCTCCTATTTTTCCTTCTAACTCTATGAACGCAAATCAAATTAACCCCAACTTTTATATGAAAGCTTTTACCCATCTAATTACTTCATCTATAGCCAGCAAGGGTATGTTGAAGAAAATTGTATTCGTAACGGGTATTTTATTTCTATCATCGAATTTATTCTCGCAGGTATTTTATTCCTATCAGTCCGGAAACTGGGATCAGGTAGGAACCTGGACTCATGACCCGGGCGGTTCAACTCATACGGCAACAGGTATACCGGCCGATAACGATACGGTTGTAATTCTCACTTCGCGTACGGTAACACTACCGGCTGATGTGACGAATGTAAATCTTCGGATTATCATACGCAATGGTGCATTTCTGGATATGGCTACTTTCCGGTTTACGAATGCACTCGATTATCTCGATGGACAAGGAACACTTAGGCTGGCAACGGTTAATTTTCCTGTAGCTACTACCAATTATTTTGTGAATGCCGACAGAGGTACTACTGAATACTACAATGGAAGTGATTTTACTTTACCAGCTACTCAGGCTGTGTATAATAATTTGAGAATTAATGCTGCGGGTTTTGTTGCTACACAACTTAGTAATCTTACAATTAATGGAAACCTGAGCATCGTAAATGGTACTTTTCGTATAAACGATAATGTAAGTCCAACCCGATTAATTCTTACTATCAACGGCAATGTGAGTGTTTCTGCCACGGGCTCCATTCGTGTAGGTGAAGGCTCTACAAACACAACAACTACCGATCCTTTACACTGGAGTAACAATGGTGGCACGGCTCCCTATTTGAACTATTATCTGAAATTCCATACAGTAAATGTCCATGGTAATTTTGTGAACGACGGCAACGTGAGGTTTACGAATTTAACTTACCCATTGTACAACTCTTTCCCACCTTCCGCATCAGGAGCAACCTCAGGAGCAGCCTCGGTTTATTTTTTAGGTGCTTCAGACAATAATCTTACCTGTAATGGTATCACTGATTTTTACAACCTTATAATCGACAAAGGAATTGATCAGTCTTTCAAGTTTACGATCTATTCTTCAGCATATCAAAATTTCAGACTCTTTGGTGCGAACAATCATTATTTCGAAAACCCCGGGAGCAATCCCGATATCCGTAAAGCATTGTGGATTCGTACCGGTACCCTGGTATTGGATGGATTAACCGTAATCCCTTCACTTGCCGAAGCCGGACCTGTACCTGCCAATGAAACCTCAAATTTTGTAATTCCGTCTAATGCCGCCTTGCAAATCGACGGACCCAATGTGGCTGTTTTTGGATCTGCCGACGATTATCGTGAGATTAATGCCGCTTATGGTTTGGCTGCTCCTAATAATGCTACTATCGGAATTACTGGTGGACTTTACAGTGCTGTATCGGTTTATGGTAAAGTTATCATGAACGATGGATACTTTTCTACCAAAGAATCATCAGGTATTGTCGTGTTCGATTTTGTTTCAGGCGAGTTTGAACTGAACGGTGGTATTGTGGATGCGAAACAATACCGTGCCTCAACAGGTGCTACCGGATTGGCATCCTACATTCAAACCGGTGGTTTGTTTGTACTTCGTGGTCGTTTTCAACGCACTCCTTCGACCTACACCAGCGTAAATGATTTGATTAATGCTCCTATAAACGTTAACAGAGCAGAAAATGGTATTAACCCAGGAATTGCTCCTTTCAATATCAATAGTGCCGACAATGTTTTTAATATGTCTGGTGGTGAAGTGCGTATCTATGATGTTGCAGGTGGAGCAAGTGGAGAGGTAATTCGGATTAATTCCTCCCAGGCTAATTATAATGTTACAGGAGGGATGTTTATTCTGATCCCCACTACCGGAAATATTTTACCCGATGCTGCATTCCATGCTGTTACTTCAACAGCTCCACTTGGGAACCTCATAATTAACCGAGCAAGCAGCGCCACTGAGGTAAGGCTTACCAGGGCATTGTATGTGTATAACGATTTGCTTCTGAACAGCGGCGTGCTGAATGCTAATAATTTCGACCTTAGTATAGGAGGAAATTATACCATCAATACTGGAACTACTTATACAACCGGAACCAATAGAACCATTTTCATGGGCGATGGCGATCAGCTGTTTAATGTAAACCTGGCTGCTCCCTTATCCATTCACAAATTGCGTATTGATAAAAATGCCGAAGACGATGTGGTGCAAATGGGAGGTACACAAACAACCCTCAATGTAGCTGACTCTTTAATTATACTTGAAGGTATTTTCAACGATGGCGGACAAACCATTAACCTGGCAGGCAATGTATATACAACTGGCACCCACGAAGGTACCGGTCGTTTGGTTTTTAACGGAGATGGAAATCATGCCTTAGGTGGTGCCGATACGCTCTTGTTTGGCAACATTGAATTAACCCGCACTACGAATGGAACTTCTACTGTAACTGCTGGAAGCCATGTCAGGTTAATTGGAAATCTGATTTTTTCTGGTCCGGCCACAGGTTACAAGTTACTAAACATTCAGCGCTTTAATCTTTCGCTTGCTGCGAATTCCACAGTGGTTGGCACCGATGCCAACCGGTATGTGGTAACCAATGGACAAGCTGGTGGTGGCAGCATAACCAAGACCTATTCTGCAGCTTTTCCCGCGTTTACCTTTCCTTTGGGTGTGAGTGCCTATACTCCTGCAAGCATTAGTTTAACCAATACCCCTGCAACATATGGCAACATCACGGTTGCTATCGGGGCATTCGAACATCCTGCGGTAAGCACCACCGGACAGAGCTTAACTTATTTCTGGAGGGTGAAGGAATCTGGTTTTACCGGCCTCCCTGCCAACTCTGTAACGCATGTTTACAATTACAATGAGGCCAATGTAATGGGCACAGAAGCCAACTACATTCCTGCCCGATACGATTGGACCAATTATACATGGACATCGGGTACTGCTGCCAGTGTTGACGAAACAAACAATACCATTGGCGATCCGTGGCTAACCAACACCAGCAACATTTTTGGCGATTATACAGTAGGCGATGCAGCTTTTGGAGCTGTTACAACCTATTATAGTAGGGGGAGCGGTCTTTGGAGCGATGTAAATAATTGGTCGACAGTAGGTCATGCAGGCCCTGTAGCCGGAACAATACCGGGAGTGCGCGATGCTGTAGTTATTGGAGGCAATGATTCAATTTATTTAGCAAATACAAATCCGGTGGTTGCTAATGAAGATCCACGAAGTTGTGCCAGTCTTCAGATTGAAGTGGGTGCAGCTTTAGATATAACCTACAACCCAGCCTCCAATTTTGGGATGGTAATAAGCCACCCGAATGGAAATGGAAATTTTCGATTTACCTGTGATCGGGGTCCTCTTGCTGGATCTACAGTTAGAACATTTGTGTTTCCATCAGGCGACTTCTCTGATTTTAATTTTAACCTTGGTACTACAGAATTATATACAACCAACCCGGTGGCGGGAACAACATTTTATCTTCCAAACGGGGTTTTTGAATATGGACATCTGATTCTTTCGCCACTTGGCGGCTCCAACATTATTTTTGGAAATAACGACCTGACCATCTATGGAAACCTCGAAACCCGCGGACAAAATGCCGATTCATGGTTCTGTCCAACATGGGTAAACCTTACTCCTTATCCTACTGCTCCAACTGTACCGGTAGCAAAAACAATTACTATTCTTGGAAACATGAATATTAAGGGCGGTGGATTGATTTGGATTGGTAATGGCAATCTTCGCCAGGATATTGTGGTACATGGTGATGTAATTGTAGCTCCATGGGCTGCTATTTCTGGGTGGACTGGTTGGGGCGGAGCTACTAACCAGAGCCTGGCTATTGGAGGCAGCCTGATAAATAATACTAACAATGCCATTGGAGGTGGAGCTACTCAGACACCTGCTAGAGTGAATTTTAACAATGGAACAAGCATTATACCGGTTACTTTCTTCGGGCCAAACGATGCATTTGTAACCAACACCGCCGGTACTCCGGGCACTTATTTTAACCGGGTTACCATTGACAAAGGAAACTCTCAGGTTACAACTCTTACTGTGAATATTGGAGGTACTTTAACAACTCCCGCAGATAATTGGCTCACCTTAAAGAATGGCATGCTAAATTATGCCCGCACAGGAAACCTGAATATTTCCACGGTAACTCCATTGACCATACCCGCCTCTTCCAGCCTAACTATCAACACCCCTTCTACCGTTTACATTGCCAACGGTGGTGTGAATAGTAACGATTTGTATTTGCAGGGTAATTTTACACTTATCAACGGAACCGTGTATGTGGGTCCTGCAGCTGGAACAGCCTTCAATAACGATATTGAATATTCAGGAAGTGGTTCCTCTGAACTCGATATCTGGGCTGGAAACCTGATTGTCAATGGACAAATTCGTCGCAATGTTTCTACTACCACAGGTATTTTGAACTATAGCCAAAGCGGAGGTACAGTAACGATCAACGGTAATGCAGCAGTTAGCTCACGTGCCAAACTCGAGGTTTTAAATGCCGGAAGCGATTTTACCATGTCTGGTGGTACACTTACAATAGTACGCGGCGGAGGCGGAAATGCCTATGGCGACTTGTATTTGCGCCCGGCCACCTCCAACGTAACCGGTGGAGAAATAGTTTTTTCACAAGGTACTTTGTCTGCTGTTCAGAATTACCTGCTTGATGCTGATATTATGTTAAATAACATCACTGTCAATGCCACAAACACTCAGAATGCAACAGTTCAATTGCTCATTAGCCCCCTTCAATTAAACGGTAACCTCACGCTTTCGAATGCCAATAGTATTTTCGATGCCAATGCAACTTACAACATCGATGTAACGCTTGAAGGTAATCTTGTGAATAATGGAACATACAATGCCCGCAACAACCTAACTACCTTTAACGGAGGTACTCAAACTATTTCCGGAACATCTGTCACTACTTTTTATGATCTTACAATAAACCCATCGGCCAGTTTAAGTCTTAATAATTCGGCTTTAGTGAGCAACGATTTGCGCATTCAGAGTGGAAATTTATTTTGCAACACCAACACCTTGAATCTATCTGGCGATTTGATTAACAATTCTGCTTACCTGGCCAACGGAACGGGTGGAGTAATTCTGTCAGGTTCAAATCAACAATTTATTTCGGGTACCGGAACATATGGAAGACTTGAATTAAACAATGGACAAGGTGCCAGGTTGTTGAACAATGCAAGCATGCTACAGGATCTTGCGCTCACACAAGGTATATTCGATGCCAACCGCTATATTATTACACTCAGCGATACCAGTGATATTCTTGGTGCACCCTTCAGCAGTACCAAAATGATTACTACCGATGGTGTGTATAGTAACGTAGGGTTGCAGAAACAATTTGCACCCGGAGCTACAACATTTACATATCCTATTGGAACAGAAGGTAAGTATACTCCTGCCATACTTACAATTACAGCCAATAGCAACAGTGGCTATATTCGGGTTAACAACATTAACAGTACGCACCCCACATCGATCGATCCTGCCAATGCACTTAATTATTATTGGGAGGTGACTAGCGGAGGTATTGCAAGCTTTGATGGTAACCTTGTTTTTAGTTACCTCGAAGAAGATGTTACTGGGCCCGATGAAATAAATTATGTAGCAGCAAGGCTTTTGATACCTGGCTCAAGCTGGAGCGAATCCTTAACTGTGAATCCTGCAGCCAATACCGCCACATTCAATTATGCGGGTGTAAACAATGTCAGTGGCGAATACACAGCAGGTGTTTCCGGAGCTTTTCCACCTAATATACCTGAGTTTACTACAATATCCAGTGGAAACTGGACAGATTGCAGCATCTGGACACAAACAGGTGGTACACCTATTACCTGTCCTGCCGGTGGCCCCAATGGATTTATTCTTACCATCAACGATACTGTTGCCACCAGTGCAAATTACAACACAGCCTATCGCACCATTATCAATGGCAGGTTAGAAAATACAGGTGGTTTCTATGGTCATAATTTGGGCACTGTTTCAGGTACCGGAACTCTTTACCTCGAAAGTGCCTTGATTCCTGCCGGTCGCTATTCGGAGTTTTTAAGTTGCGGAAGCAATGGAACCCTTGAATATGGTGGCACAGGAAGCTATACCCTGATAGCCGATTTATACGATACTATCTCTGGTTTGTCATTCACTGGTACTGGAACCCGTATCTTGCCCGACAAAGATCTTACCATCTGTAATCAACTGGTTATCGATGGACCCAACCTCGATAACAGTGTGAACAATCGTGGTTTGAATATTATGGGAAGCATGGAACGGTATAATGCCGGTACCTTTACTGCAGGAACAGGCAGCAATGCGACGGTTCGCTTTACCGGATATGCCCCTCAAAGTCTTGGTGGTGCATGGGGAGATTTTACCGGTGCTAATGCTTTTAATAACCTTGAGATCAATAATGGATCACGACTCACATTAAATACAGGTGCAGCAATAGAGGTAGAAGGAAATCTTTTACTTACCGATGGTATTATCGAAACTGCAGCAACGGATGTGCTCACCATTACCAACACTGCAGTGAATGCTGTAATACCCGATGGTGGAAGTTCAGCAAGCTACATAAGCGGACCGCTTGTGAAACGCATTAATCAGGGAGACCAGTTTATTTTTCCGATAGGAATTGACAATTATCTTGGTAACAACCTGAGCGTTCGTTCTACTCAAACCGGCACATTGCTTTGGACAGCTGAATACTTCAGGCCAAATCCTGATGTTTCATTTCAACCTGACCTCACACTGGTAAACCCTGATGAGTATTGGACTGTAGCATCCACTCCAGGAAGCGAAGCGGTAGTGCGGATTAGCTGGACCCCCACAAGCGGATTAACCCCTGCTATCACTACCAACGGACCATCGGATATGCGAGTGGCAGTTTACGATGGAGCTGACTGGAACGAAATTTTTTCAATTTCTGCCGGCACAAACGATAATGGCAGAGTACAAACATTTGGCCGACATACATTTGCTACCGGAACCGACGATTTTACAACTTCTTGTATTAACACTACTGTGCCATTGGCACGTTTTGCTCCTACTGGTCCTGTTTGTGGCAATGCTGGCATACCGGTATTATTTACAAGCTCATTTGCCATCAACTTTGATTACGAATTGGAATACACAATCAATGGTGTTCCACAACCTGCGGTTACTGTATCGGCCCTACCTTATGTATTGCCAACTCCTGTAGCAGGTACCTACCAACTCACTGGGTTTACATACAACAATGGTGGAGGAACAGGAATTGTTTCGTCGGTTACAGTGAATGTATTTGCTGAACCTACCCCTTCGATTGCAGGACCTGACCAGGTTTTGTGTGGGGCTAATCAGACTACCATGGCAGCCAATGCTCCTGCAATTGGTACAGGTCGTTGGTATTTTGTAAGTGGAACAGGTGCAAGTCTAACTAATCCACTTTCCAATACAAGCACACTCAATGGAACAAGTAGTTTTAGCTATCAATTACAATGGGTAATTACCAACGGAACTTGCGTTTCGCGTGATACAGTGGCCATTAGCTTTCCACGATACCCGGATTTGAGTACCCTTACTTCTCCAGAAATTTGCAGTGGTACCTCTTATAATCTTACCAATGTAATCATTGCCGATGCCAACAATACTGCATCGACTTATACCTATCATTCTGCCTCACCAGCAATACCTGCCAATCAACTGGCCGGTACCGTTGTTTCGCCTATGGCTACAACCAATTATTATATTTTGGCGACCAGTCCGTTTGGATGCACCGATGAATTGGAGGTACAGGTTATTGTTAACGCTACTCCTGACATCGATGATCTGGCTGATACCAGCGGTTGTGATAGTTTTATACTTCCGGCCATTACAGGTACAAACCTTACGGGCAATGAAGCTTACTATAACGCAACGGGTGGATTAGGAACGCAATACAATGCAGGTGATGTAATTAATGCCAGTGATACAATTTACATCTACGATATAACCTCCACGACACCCGCCTGTATTAGCGAAGAATTCTTTGCATTGACAATAAATCTTACACCCCAAATAAATGATCTGGCTGATACCAGCGGATGCGAAAGTTTTGTGCTTCCAGCCATTACAGGTACAAACCTCACTGGAAATGAAGGATTTTACATCTTAAGTGGAGGGAAAGGTACACGCTATAATGCTGCCGATGTGCTGAGTGCCAGTAGTACAATTTACATTTACGATTCGACAACGACCGCACCAGCCTGTATCAGCGAAGAAAGCTTTGTGCTGACAATCAATACAACACCCCAGGTTAACGACCTTGCTGATACCAGTGGATGCGAGAGCTTTGTACTTCCTGCCATTACAGGTACAAACCTCACCGGCAATGAAGGATACTACACCTTAAGTGGAGGGAAAGGTACACGCTATAATGCTGCCGATGTGCTGAGTGCCGGTGGTACAATTTACATTTACGATTCGACAACGACCGCACCAGCCTGTATCAGCGAAGAAAGCTTTGTGCTGACAATCAATACAACACCCCAGGTAAACGACCTTGCTGATACCAGCGGATGCGAAAGTTTTGTACTTCCAGCCATTACAGGTACAAACCTCACCGGCAATGAAGGATACTACACCTTAAGTGGAGGGAAAGGTACACGCTATAATGCTGCCGATGTGCTGAGTGCCAGTGGTACAATTTACATTTACGATTCGACAACGACCGCACCAGCCTGTATCAGCGAAGAAAGCTTTGTTCTGACAATCAACACCACACCGCAGGTAAACGACCTTGCTGATACCAGCGGATGCGAGAACTTTGTACTTCCAGCCATTACAGGTACAAACCTCACCGGCAATGAAGGATACTACACATTAAGTGGAGGGAAAGGTACACGCTATAATGCTGCCGATGTGCTGAGTGCCAGTGGTACAATTTACATTTACGATTCGACAACGACTGCACCAGCCTGTATCAGCGAAGAAAGCTTTGTTCTGACAATCAACACCACACCGCAGGTAAACGATTTAGCCGATACCAATGCCTGCGATTCATACACACTTCCTGCAATTACCGGACTAAATCTCACCGGAGATGAAGCATATTATACTCTTTCCGGTGGAAATGGCACACGGTTTAATCCAGGTGATGTAATTACAGTGGCAACTAATTTATATATTTTTGATTCAACCGCAACAATACCAAGTTGTTCGAGTGAAGAAAGCTTTGCGATTGGAATAGTAATTTCACCGGTAGTAAGCGACATTGCCAACCAGACAGCATGCGTACAATACACCTTGCCAGCCATTACAGGCAGCAGCCTTACCGGCAGCGAAGCTTACTTCACCCTTTCTGGTGCCTTAGGCACAGAGTACAATACTGGTGATGTCATCAGCGCCACAACTACGCTGTACATTTATGACAACAATGGCAGCTGTAGTTCGGAAGAGCAGTTTACGATCACCATCGTAGGCAGTGGCCCGGTAGTGAACGACATTGCCAACCAGACAGCTTGCGTACAATATACCTTGCCAGCCATTACAGGCAGCAGCCTTACCGGCAACGAAGCCTACTTCACCCTTTCGGGTGGCTTAGGTACCCAGTACAATGCCGGTGATGTCATCAGCGCCACAACTACGCTGTACATTTATGACAACAATGGCAGCTGTAGTTCGGAAGAGCAGTTTACGATCACCATCGTAGGCAGTGGCCCGGTAGTGAACGACATTGCCAACCAGACAGCCTGCGTACAATATACCTTGCCAGCCATTACAGGCAGCAGCCTTACCGGCAACGAAGCCTACTTCACCCTTTCGGGTGGCTTAGGTACCCAGTACAATGCCGGTGATGTCATCAGCGCTACAACTACGCTGTACATTTATGACAACAATGGCAGCTGTAGTTCGGAAGAGCAGTTTACGATCACCATCCTAGGCAGTGGCCCGGTAGTGAACGACATTGCCAACCAGACAGCTTGCGTACAATATACCTTGCCAGCCATTACAGGCAGCAGCCTTACCGGCAGCGAAGCCTACTTCACCCTTTCGGGTGGCTTAGGTACCCAGTACAATGCCGGTGATGTCATCAGCGCCACAACTACGCTGTACATTTATGACAACAATGGCAGCTGTAGTTCGGAAGAGCAGTTTACGATCACCATCGTAGGCAGTGGCCCGGTAGTGAACGACATTGCCAACCAGACAGCCTGCGTACAATATACCTTGCCAGCCATTACAGGCAGCAGCCTTACCGGCAACGAAGCCTACTTCACCCTTTCGGGTGGCTTAGGCACAGAGTACAATGCCGGTGATGTCATCAGCGCTACAACTACGCTGTACATTTATGACAACAATGGCAGCTGTAGTTCGGAAGAGCAGTTTACGATCACCATCCTAGGCAGTGGCCCGGTAGTGAACGACATTGCCAACCAGACAGCTTGCGTACAATATACCTTGCCAGCCATTACAGGCAGCAGCCTTACCGGCAGCGAAGCCTACTTCACCCTTTCGGGTGGCTTAGGTACCAGTACAATGCCGGTGATGTCATCAGCGCCACAACTACGCTGTACATTTATGACAACAACGGCAGCTGTAGTTCGGAAGAGCAGTTTACGATCACCATCGTAGGCAGTGGCCCGGTTGTAAGCGACATTGCCAACCAGACAGCTTGCGTACAATACACCTTGCCAGCCATTACAGGCAGCAGCCTTACCGGCAACGAAGCCTACTTCACCCTTTCGGGTGGCTTAGGTACCCAGTACAATGCCGGTGATGTCATCAGTGCCAGCACTACGCTGTACATATATGATAACAACGGAAGTTGTAGTTCTGAAGAGCAGTTTACGATTACCATTATAGGCAGTGGCCCGGTAGTGAACGACATAGCCGACCAGACAGCATGCGTACAATACACCTTGCCAGCCATTACAGGCAGCAGCCTTACCGGCAGCGAAGCTTACTTCACCCTTTCGGGTGGCTTAGGTACCCAGTACAATGCTGGTGATGTCATCAGCGCCACAACTACGCTGTACATTTATGACAACAACGGCAGCTGTAGTTCGGAAGAGCAGTTTACGATCACCATCGTAGGCAGTGGCCCGGTTGTAAGCGACATTGCCAACCAGACAGCTTGCGTACAATACACCTTGCCAGCCATTACAGGCAGCAGCCTTACCGGCAGCGAAGCTTACTTCACCCTTTCGGGTGGCTTAGGTACCCAGTACAATGCCGGTGATATCATCAGCGCTACAACTACGCTGTACATTTATGACAACAACGGCAGCTGTAGTTCGGAAGAGCAGTTTACGATCACCATCGTAGGCAGTGGCCCGGTAGTGAACGACATCGCTGACCAGACAGCTTGCGTACAATACACCTTGCCAGCCATTACAGGCAGCAGCCTTACCGGCAACGAAGCCTACTTTACCCTTTCGGGTGGCTTAGGTACCCAGTACAATGCTGGTGATGTCATCAGCGCCACAACTACGCTGTACATATATGATAACAACGGAAGCTGTAGTTCGGAAGAGCAGTTTACCATCACCATCGTGGGCAGTGGTCCGGTAGTAAGCGACATTGCCAACCAGACAGCCTGCGTACAATACACCTTGCCAGCCATTACAGGCAGCAGCCTTACCGGCAACGAAGCTTACTTCACTTTATCCGGTGGCTTAGGAACGCAATACAATGCAGGTGATGTCATCAGCGCCACAACTACGCTGTACATATATGATAACAACGGAAGTTGTAGTTCTGAAGAGCAGTTTACGATTACCATTATAGGCAGTGGCCCGGTAGTGAACGACATAGCCGACCAGACAGCTTGCGTACAATATACCTTGCCAGCCATTACAGGCAGCAGCCTTACTGGCAACGAAGCTTACTTCACTTTATCCGGTGGCTTAGGAACGCAATACAATGCAGGTGATGTCATCAGCGCCACAACTACGCTGTACATTTATGACAACAACGGAAGCTGTAGTTCGGAAGAGCAGTTTACGATTACCATTATAGGCAGTGGCCCGGTAGTGAACGACATAGCCGACCAGACAGCCTGTGTACAATACGTTTTACCTGCTATTACAGGAACTAACCTTACCGGCAGCGAAGCGTACTTCACCCTTTCTGGTGGCTTAGGTACCCAGTACAATGCCGGTGATGTCATCAGCGCTACAACTGCGCTGTACATTTATGACAACAACGGCAGCTGTAGTTCGGAAGAGCAGTTTACGATCACCATCGTAGGCAGTGGCCCGGTAGTAAGCGACATTGCCAACCAGACAGCCTGCGTACAATACACCTTGCCAGCCATTACAGGCAGCAGCCTTACCGGCAGCGAAGCTTACTTCACCCTTTCGGGTGGCTTAGGTACCCAGTACAATGCCGGTGATATCATCAGCGCTACAACTACGCTGTACATTTATGACAACAACGGCAGCTGTAGTTCGGAAGAGCAGTTTACGATCACCATCGTAGGCAGTGGTCCGGTAGTGAACGACATTGCTGATCAAGTAGTTTGTTCTGGTTTTACATTACCTGTGATAACAGGAACCAATTTAACCGGCAACGAAGCCTACTTCACCCTTTCGGGTGGCTTAGGTACCCAGTACAATGCCGGTGATGTCATCAGCGCTACAACTACGCTGTACATTTATGACAACAATGGCAGCTGTAGTTCGGAAGAGCAGTTTACGATCACCATCGTGGGCAGTGGTCCGGTAGTGAACGACATTGCCAACCAGACAGCCTGTGTACAATACGTTTTACCTGCTATTACAGGAACTAACCTTACCGGCAGCGAAGCTTACTTCACCCTTTCGGGTGGCTTAGGTACCCAGTACAATGCCGGTGATATCATCAGCGCTACAACTACGCTGTACATTTATGACAACAACGGCAGCTGTAGTTCGGAAGAGCAGTTTACGATCACCATCGTAGGCAGTGGTCCGGTAGTGAACGACATTGCTGATCAAGTAGTTTGTTCTGGTTTTACATTACCTGTGATAACAGGAACCAATTTAACCGGCAACGAAGCCTATTACAGTGCTACCGGAGGAACTGGTACGCAATATGCTGCAGGAGATTTTATTAGTTCGAACAGTTTATTGTATATATACGACTACAACGGAAGTTGCAGTTCAGAAGAAAGCTTTACTGTAAGTTTATCTGGTGTTACGCCGGAAGCTGCAGGAACCATTAGCGGGGATACACTCGTGTGTTTGTCTACTAATGGAGTGGTTTATAGCGTAATTCCAATCAATGGAGCAAACACGTATACTTGGAACTATACCGGAACCGGGGCCATTATCCAGGGAACTGGAAATACAATCAGTATTGATTTTGCTTCCAATGCTACTTCAGGCATTCTAACCGTATTTGGTACCAACGATTGTGGTAATGGAACACCTTCTGCAGGTTTTAGTATTAGTGTTGATAACGTTCCAGCTGCTTCTGGACTAATTAGCGGCGACACTTTGGTTTGTGCCGGAAGTTCAAATAATATCTATTCCATTCCGGCAGTAGCAGGTGCAACTTCATACATTTGGAACTATGATGGAGATGGAGAAACTATTCAAGGCACATCAAATTCTGTTACCCTTGATTTTGCTGCCGGGGCAACCTCCGGAAGTCTTATCGCTTGGGCAGTAAACCATTGTGGCGACGGCATTCCTTCTGCACCTCATGCAATTACCGTATCTGATTTGCCAGCAGATGTCACATTAATAGTAGGCCCTGAAGAAGTATGCCAGGGCGAAGTAGGAGTCCTTTACCTTACAGCGCCAGTAGAAGGTGCCGACACCTATGTATGGGAATACAGCAGAACTGGTGCTACTTTTGAGAGTGATTCCGCATCTGTTCTTATCGATTTTGACCTGAATGCACAGAGTGGTGCTCTTACGGTATACGCTGTAAATTCATGCGGAAATGGCACCATTTCTCCTGATTTAGATATCACAATGCGTTTGCCAGAGGAGTGTGCCGAAGAGTACATTGGAATGATTACCAATGTGTTCACACCCAACAACGATGGCCAGAACGAAACATGGGAAATCAATAACATTGAACTTTTCCCCAATGCGCAGATCCAAGTGTTTGACAGATGGGGTAGAAGAGTTTTCCATAAACAAGGTGGCTATTCGAATGCAGATGGTTGGGATGGAACCTTCAATGGAAAGAAACTGCCCTATGATAACTATTTCTATGTAATTGACCTTTATAACGATGGAAAAGTTGTACTCAAAGGCAACTTAACCATTGTAAAATAGCCTAAACGAAAACCGGAAATCTAAGAATGACGATGAAAAGAATAACCCTGCCTACAATGATCCTGCTTACTGTTCTTCAGTTTGCAGGTGCTCAGCAGTATCCATATTTCACGCAGTATACCCTCAATAAGTTTGTTTCGAATCCGGCAGCTGCGGGTATTGATGGCTATACTACTTTAAATTTTATAGCCCGCGAACAATGGGTGGGCCATGGTGGCACACCCAAAACCCACGCCCTTATTATGGATTCCCGAATTTTAGGCGATAGTTATATTTTGCGTAAAATACCCATTCGCAAAAATGAAAAGCCGAAAACTCGTTCAGGTAACACTGCATGGGGTGCTTTTCTGATTAATGATATCAATGGCCCTATCAGTAAGACATACATTAACGGAACCTATGCCTATCACCTCGATTTAGGAGAGAAACAGTTATCCTTTGGTTTATCAATGTTGCTCTTTCAGAATCGCTTAAAGGCTGAACAATTTGTGTTGTCTGACAATGCAAGTGCAAACGATCCATTGCTTGTCGCCCAGTCGTATTGGATTGTGGATGCAAATTTTGGAGCCTACCTTACAGGTCGCGACTACTATGCAGGGTATTCTACGGTTCAATTATTCAATTCAAGTGTAAGGTTTGGAATCGATGGAGCAGGAGAATATAGACTGAACCGTCAGCACAACCTGATTGGTGGATACAGGTTTTTTCTGAATAACCGCATGGATGTGGAGCCTTCCATGCTCGTTAAGTTGCAGGAAAACATGACTGCCCAAATGGATTTATCTGCCAAGTTTATTTTCGATAAAACCTACTGGGGAGGTATTAATCTAAGAACAGGAAAGGCTTTTGCATTATTTGGTGGTATGAACTACCTGAATTATTATTTTGGTTATGCCTTTGAATACAATTTTAATGCCTTTGCCAAATTAACCTTTGCTACGCACGAATTAACAGTAATTGCAAGGTTTGGCGATGCTGCCCGCCGTTATAAATGGCTGAATTCTTACTAAAAGCATAAAGTTTTGAGCATAAAAGCCTCCAATTTCAGGAGGCTTTTTTTGTGTTCTTGAAAAAGTAAAGACTACTTATTTTATATTTGCCCAACAAACGAACCTATGAAGAAACCACGAAATATTACACGTCGGAATTGGAGTTTTCTTATCCCGCAGATTTCAGTTATTTTACTTATTACCTTCGTATTTAGGTGGCTCAGAGTCGACAATAGTTTTTTATTGGGCCTGTCGATTTATTTATTGCTTGCAGGGTATTTAAAAATTACTATTCCCCGATGGCATCGCAAAGCACTTTATTATTTAAGAAAAGGTGAAATGGAAGGGGCAGCATTTGCCTTTGAAAAGAGCTACCAATATTTTAAGAAGCATGAATGGCTCGATAAATACAGAGCCTTCTTATTATTAAGTATGTCTGGCTATTCCTATTGCGAAATGGCTACAATGAATTCGATCTATTGCTACCAGCAACTGGGCAACAAATCAAAAATGAATGAATTGCATAAGCGCTTGTCAAAAGAGTTTCCTTACAATCCTTATTCTAACCCTTCAAGGTAGTACTTTCCTTAAAGTATAAGGGTTATAATGAAGGAAAGAACCAGCATACTTTACTCAAATAATTCGGCATGGATATTTTATTGATTGCAATTGTAAGCTTTATTGGTGCAGGATTGACCTTGTTTTCTGGTTTTGGTTTGGGTACCCTTCTGATGCCTGTTTTTGGTCTGTTTTTTCCAATCGATCTGGCCATCGCTTTAACCGCCATAGTGCACCTTGCCAATAACCTGATTAAATTTGGTTTTTTTCATAAAACCATCAACTGGGCCATTGTTCTTCGATTTGGTATTCCCTCTATTGCTGCAGCTTTCTTAGGCGCATTTCTCCTTGGTTTTATCAGTAACCAGGAAGCTTTTTTTGCTTATTCGATGTTTGATCATACTTTTTCTATAAGCCCTGTTAACATTACCATTGCCTTACTTTTATTGGTGTTTTCATTGTTGGAGCTTATTCCCAGGTTTACCCGATTGGAGTTTGATAAAAAGTACATGCCACTCGGCGGATTGCTCAGCGGTTTTTTTGGAGGAATTTCAGGTAACCAGGGAGCTTTGCGTGCAGCATTTCTGATACGGGCAGGAATGAATAAAGAATTCTTCATTGGCACCAGTGTAGTGATAGCCTGTTTGGTAGATTTTGCACGTTTATCGATATATTCAAAGAACATTTTAAGCCACATTGATCAATCGAAAATACTTTTGTTGGCTGTGGCTGTGCTGGCAGCCTTTTCAGGTGTGTTTATTGGAACGCGTTTGCTTAAAAAGATCACTATTGCCAGCCTTCAAATGATTGTGGCTATTATGCTGTTAGTTTTTGCCCTGTTTCTTGGAGCGGGAATAGTTTAAAGCGATCATTTGATCAAAATTTAGCAGTTTCCTAATTTTTTGTCAGCCAATTTTGGATGTTGATTACAATTCCATCGACCAGTTCATTTCTCGATTCTTCGCTTATCCAGGCAATGTGAGGAGCAATAAAAATCTTTTCCGGATTATTCAGGTGTAATAGGGGATTATTGGCTTTGATAGGTTCGAACTCCAGCACATCGAGACCAGCACCGGCAATCAGGTTTTCGTTAAGTGCCCTGGCCAGATCGGCTTCGTGTACGATTTTACCACGGCCGGCATTTAATAGTATTGCGTTCGGCTTCATTTTCTGAAACTGGGCATACCCAAATAAGTTAAGGGTATTTTCGTTCAAGGGGCAATGAATAGAAATGATATCAGAGCTTTTCAATATATCTTCGAATGCAAGCTGAGGGTAGGGGCTATTGGTATTTTTTCCACTGGTGCTGAAGTAGACTACCCTGGCACCAAAGGCAGAGGCTATTTCTGCCACTCGTTTCCCAATGTTACCCATACCAATAATTCCAAATTGTTTTCCTTTCAGCTCCCAGAAAGAGCGGCCATGGTGGGTAAAAATAGGGCTTTTTGAATAACTGCCCGATTTTACATAAGTATCGAAATAGGCTGGTTTTGTGAGCAGGTAAAACAACATGGAAAAGGTCATTTGAGCTACACTTTCTGTCGAATAGCCAGCTACATTTCTTACTTCAATTCCCTTTAACCGTGCATATTCCAAATCTACATTATTCATACCGGTGGCCGAAATGCAAACAAGTTTTAGTTCCGGACAGGCATCCATTACTTCTTTGTCGATGATTACCTTGTTTGTAATCGCAATTTGATGGCCTTTTATGCGCTCAATTCTTTCGTGTGGTGCCGTGAGTTCGTATGAAGTATAAAGCCCTAATTTGGCTATTTTTTCAATCGATTTAACATACCCTAGTGTGGAGGCATCGAGAAAAACAATATTGAGCGGTGTATTCATTGGCGTATGATTAAACAAGATTCACGAAATTCAGTATTAAAAATTACTGTTGTGCTGTAAAAATTTCGACAGTTGGGCTAAAGCCCTTAATCAGGGCGACATCAATTACCCCTGGCTTAACTTAGCGCAGCGTCTTCACGAACGGAGTGAGTAACCCAGGGGCATTAGAATAAAACAAAAAAAAATTATTTTTATCTTAATTATAACTTATTTATCTTCAGTCAGTAAGATTCAACATCATAAAACATTTCATCATTTTTGACAATTTACCTTACAATAGTGATTAAAAATTGATTTCCACCTGGTTATGTAAAAGATCCTCTATGGTTTCGCGCTTGCGAATTAGGTAATCTTTTCCTTCGTGTATCATCACTTCGGCCGGTCTGTAGCGCGAGTTGTAATTCGAAGCCATGGCAAAGCAATAGGCTCCTGCATTGGCAAAAGCGAGTATATCCCCTTCACGTATTTCGTTTATTTTTCGGTTCCATCCAAAAGTATCGGTTTCGCAGATATAGCCCACTACAGTATAAATCCGTTGTTTGGCCCCTGGGTTGGAAACATTGACAATGTGGTGGTACGAATCATAAAACATAGGCCTGATCAGGTGATTCAACCCGCTGTCTACACCAGCAAATACTGTGGCCAGGGTTTGTTTGAGTACATTCACACGTACAAAGAAATTTCCGGCTTCGCTCACCAGGTATTTCCCCGGCTCAAACATAATGGTAACCTTCCTTCCGTATTCGGTATAAAAATCGTGAATGCGACTGCTCAATTGTTTTCCAAAATCGCTGATATTGGTCGATATGTCGTCGTGCTTATAGGGTACTTTAAAACCACTACCAAAATCAATGTAGCGCAGGTCTTTAAAATTTTTGGCAGTATCGAGCAAAATGTTCGCTGCGCGAAGGAATACTTCGACATCCAGAATGTCGCTTCCGGTGTGCATGTGAATTCCATCGATAACCATGTTGTTGGTCTGAATTACCCTCAGCAGGTGGGGCATTTGGTAAATCGAGATCCCAAATTTCGAATCAATATGTCCGGTCGATATTTTGGCGTTGCCACCACCCATGATGTGTGGGTTAATTCGAATTCCTACCGGTACTTTGTCGCCGTATTTATCGCCGAATTGTTCCAAGATACTCAGGTTGTCGATGTTAATGTGCACCCCTAATTTAACGCCTTGTTCAAGCTCTTCGAGCGAAACACAATTTGGGGTAAAAATGATGTCCTTTGGATTGAACCCCGCTTTTAATCCCAGCATTACTTCCTGAATTGAAACAGCATCGAGTCCTGAACCCTGGTTCTTAAAGAACTTCAGCACTGAAATGTTGGTAAGGGCTTTGCACGCGAAATTAATGCGCATATCGATACCCTTGAAAGCCTGGGCCAGTTTTTTATATTGGGCTTTCATTTTGGCTGTGTTGTACACATAAAGTGGCGAATCGTATTTGCGAATCAATTCGTCTACCGAAATGCCATCGATTTGATACTGGTTGTTTACGAGTTCCATTTTTACAGGATAGGCTTAGTTTCTGTTTGTATTAATTTGAACTTTTGTTTATGTTCTTTGCTTTTTTACTTCAGAAGCATGCAAAGTGATTGGCTGCAAATATAAAGAAAAATCCCCGGTGGATGCTTTTAACAGTTACCAACAGGGGATTTCGGAATATCGATAAGCATTTCTGCTTCTATTTACGTTTTTTTGCCTGCTGTTGCTGCATTTTTTGCATCTCTTCGAGTTTTAACTGCCACCTCGATTTCTTTCGTGGATTGGCCTTCTTGGCTTGCAATTTCTTAAGCACTTCTTCTTCGTTCACAAAGGCTTTGAAAAGGAAATTCTGCCCGAAAGTAATGACATTGGCCAGAAAATAGTAATAAGTTAAACCCGACGAAAAATCGTTTAGGAAGAACAGAAATGTTACGGGCATAATGTACATCATGGTTTTCATGCCGGGCATAGACGATTCCTGCATTTGCGCACCACTCGTTTTCATGGTCATAATGGTGGTAATGGTCATGAGCACAGTAAAAATGCTCAGGTGATTTCCCAAAAGGGGAATAGAGGTTCCCCACCGGATTAAATCATCGTAAGTCGATAGGTCAGTGGCCCATAAAAAGGCCTCCTGGCGTAGTTCAATCGAACCTGGGAAAAAGCGGAACATGGCAAACAGAATAGGCATTTGAAGAACCATAGGCAGACAGCCTCCAAATGGGCTCACGCCTACTTTACGGTAGATTGCCATGGTAGCTTGCTGCCTTTCCATAGCCTTTTCTTTCGGAATTTTACTGGTAGCCTCATCGACCATGGGTTTTACAACCCGCATCTTCGCTGTCGAAATGTAAGAACGGAAAGTAAGAGGCAACAACAACAATTTAATGATAATGGTTAACAATAAAATGATAATGCCATAATTTCCAATGCTCTTTTCCAGAAAGTTAAATATGTTGATGATTACTCCCTGGTTAATCCATTTGATGATACCGCGGCCAACCGAAACAAGGTCATGTAGTCGCTTGTCGGCATAATTCTTTTTTAGGTATTTATACTTGTTGGGGCCAAAATAAAACGAAAAAGGAATGCTTTCGTTGTTGGCATTGGCAATGCTAATTCCAGCCACGGATTTAAATTGTTTGATATACCCACTGTTTTCATCCATGGGTATTGATTGCATGGTGGCACTCGAAAAAGCTTTTCCGGGCATCAGTACCGAACTAAAGAACTGATCTTTGTATGCTATCCAATCGACCTGAGTAAGGATCGATTCCTCCTGCACACCTTTCTTCTGACGCATAGGCATAAAATCCACATCATCGCTCAAAGGTTTGTAGTATACAGTGGAATAAAGCACTTCATTCTTAAAGCTTCTTTCTTGTTTGGGCGAATAAATCTCCCAGCGTAAATCGATTTCGCTACCGTTTACTGGCGAAAGGTTTTGCAGACCTGTCATTTTTATTTCCATGTCCAGCTGGTAGCTGTTTGGAGCGAGTGTATAAATAAAATCGAGGTATTCACCTGCACCATAAGTGTAGCGCAATGTAAGTGAACGGGGAGTTTCTGAAGCAGTCAGAAGCTTCGCACTGTCCATGGCGGTGAAATTCAATAAGCTGGTTTTCTCTGAACGGCCGTTGTAATAATAATTAAGTTCAAATACAGTGGAGTCGCCATTAAATAGAATGAGTGGAAGCGAATCCCAAGTTTGATATTCCTTTAATTGCACACTGTAAGGGCGGCCCCCCAGACTGGCTATTTTGGCCGAAATGAGTTCGTTTTCGAGTGTGTAAAATTCTTTTTTTGTATTTACTGCACTGTCACCAACCTGAGTGTTACTGGTTGTGTCAATTTGAGCTTTTATTTCAGCCTGTTTTTGTTCCAGCGCCAGTTGTTGCACCAGGGCAATCGAATCGTTGTAGCGACGGGTTCTTTCAAGCTGTTCCTGATCGGGTTTGTTGAGTACCCCCCAAAGTATGAAAATGGCTACAATAAGGAGTATTCCAATAATCGAATTTCTATCCATTAGTAAAAGTTTCTCTGTTTATGAAATGGTTGCTTTAATAAAATCGACAAAAAGCGGATGGGGAGAAACCACGGTGCTTCTGTACTCGGGGTGAAATTGCACACCGACAAACCATTTATGGTCTGGAATTTCCATAATTTCTACCAGGTTATTGTCGGGATTTATTCCAACGGGTATCATACCGGCTTTTGTAAAACTGTCGAGGTATTGGTTGTTGAATTCGTATCGATGCCGATGGCGCTCCATCAATTCAACGGATTTATAGGCTTTGAATGCATTGGTACCTTTTTTTACACGACAGGCATAAGATCCCAGTCGCATGGTGCCACCTTTTTCGGTAATTCCTTTTTGTTCTTCCATTAAGTCAATTACCGGATGCGGTGTTTTCATGAACATCTCGGTGGAATGGGCCTTTTCGAGATTCAGCACGTTGCGGGCAAATTCAATTACTGCGCACTGCAAGCCCAGGCATATGCCAAAAAAAGGAATATTATTTTCGCGTGTATACTTCGATGCCAGTATTTTACCTTCTATTCCCCTATCGCCAAAACCAGGAGCTATTAAGATACCTTTTAAGTCTTTTAAAAGTTCATTTACGTTATCAGCCTCAATAGTTTCGGAGTGAATGTATTTGACATCGACACGGCATTCGTTTACAGCACCTGCATGAATAAATGCTTCGTTGATGGACTTATAGGCGTCGGGCAATTCTACATACTTACCAACAAGACCAATGGTAACGGTATGTTTGGGATTTTTATGCTTGTTCAGAAAATCGATCCAGGTTCCGAGTTCAGGTTCTGTTTTTTTCTCCAGACGTAGCTTGCGAAGCACTGTTTCATCGAGGTTTTCTTCTTGCATGCGCATGGGCACTTCATAGATTGTAGAAACGTCAATGGATTGCACTACTGCATCGCGGTCGACGTTGCAAAACAGAGCTACCTTTTTACGAAGTTCATCGGAGAGTTCGCGTTCGGTGCGCAGTACAAGTATATCGGGCTGAATACCATTTTCAAGTAGTTCTTTTACCGAGTGCTGTGTGGGTTTGGTTTTTAACTCACCAGAAGCTGATAAATAGGGCACCAATGTTAAATGAATTACCAGGGTATTATTCGGCCCTAATTCCCATTTAAGCTGGCGAACCGCTTCAATATAAGGAAGAGATTCTATATCGCCTACGGTGCCTCCTATCTCAGTAATCACTACATCAAACTTGTGCTTATTGCCAAGCAGAAGAACACATCGCTTAATTTCGTCGGTTATGTGAGGTATAACCTGTACTGTTTTTCCCAGGTAATCGCCACGACGTTCTTTGTTGATAACCGATTGATAAATACGACCGGTAGTTACATTGTTCGCTTGCGATGTGGGAACATTTAAGAAACGCTCGTAGTGCCCCAGATCAAGGTCCGTTTCTGCTCCATCTTCAGTAACATAACATTCGCCATGTTCATAGGGGTTTAAAGTGCCCGGGTCGACATTGATGTAAGGGTCGAGTTTCTGAATAGTCACAGAGTAGCCTCTGGCTTGAAGGAGTTTGGCTAACGATGCCGAAATAATTCCTTTACCAAGTGAAGAGGTTACACCTCCTGTTACAAATATGTATTTGGTTAATGGCACTAAGAATCAATTTTTAACAGGTTAAAAAATAAACACCTGCCGGTTTATAAACAATAAACCTAAAGCAGGCTAAAGCGCAAAAGTATAATAATAAATTGAAAAGCATGAAAGATTTGTTCTCAAAATAGTTCAGCTATTATAGTATAAAGGTATTTATCATCAGAGCGCAACTTATCTAAAATGAGGGGGTTGGTTTAAAAGATTAAAACAGAAAAGCATTTAATTCTGGCACTACTCTGCTGGCAACTATTTTATACCTCTTTGGTTTTTAATCGATTCGTAGGCATCGTTTATTTTTTTGAATTTTTCCTCGGCAGACTTTTTAATATCATCGCCCAGATAGCTTACCTTGTCGGGGTGATATTCTTTAGCCAGTGTGCGATAGGCTTTTTTCACTTCTTCATCACTTGCTTTTGGATCGAGGCCTAATATTTTGTAGGCACTTTCAGAACTTTTTACAAACATGCTCTTAATCGACTGCTGATCGGCAGATGTAATGCCAAGGTACCACGATATTTCATCGATAACTCTTCGTTCGGCTTCACTGATTAAGGCATCGGCGCTGGCAAGTCCGTATAACAAATGCACCAGTTCTAACCTCGAAGGGTAATCGAGTTGAGATTTAATCTGGTAGCATATATCTTTGAGAGGGATGTTTTGTTTCAGAAGGTGACGTAACATTCTGAGGGCTTCGTTGGCGGAAGCCGTTCCAAATTTCTGGTTTAGAAAAGACTTAACATAGTTCAATTCAGATTGCATCACTTTGCCATCTGCTTTCATTACTGCGGCAAGCAATACCAGCAGGCTTACTGCAAAATCGCCGGTAGTAGTGCTAGTATATCCACGATCCACATCCTGTTGACTGGCACTGTCAAACATCCATCCTAAGCCAAGACCAATAATACCACCAATTGGACCACCAAAAGCCCAGCCAAGGCCGGCACCTATCCATTTACCAAATTTTGCCATAAGGCCTGTATTGTTTTATCTATTTTAATAATTTGAGGCAAAAGTAATTTTTTGTTGTCGTTCACGATAATAAAATCGGCCAATGTTTCAATTTTTTCGGCAGGCCATTGGAATTGCATTCGTCGTTCAATTTCTTCTCTTGAAAAACCATTCCGGTTCATTGTCCTTTCTATGCGGAGTTCAATAGGCGCTGAGACTACAATCGTTTTATCGAGCATTTTGTATGCTCCCGATTCAAATAAAATGGCCGCTTCGTTGATTACATATTGATGTTGATTCTGTTGAAGGCACCAATGTTGAAAGTCTTTTTCCACAGCCGGGTGGATTATTGAGTTTATTTCTTGAAGCAGCGCGGAATTTTGAAACACCATCGATGCAACGTAAGGACGGTTGAGGTAGCCGTTTTGATAGGCCTCTGCACCCAGAATTTTTTCAATTGCTTTTTTTACATCAGCTTGCTTGTCGGTAATTTGCCTGGCAGCAATATCCGATTCATACACAGGCACGCCAATTTTCCGGAAAATTTCGCAGATATAGCTTTTACCGCTACCGATTCCCCCCGTTATTCCAATTCGTAACATGTTTCCTTTCATTGATGTATTCAACCCGGGTAGGGTATATTCTGGTTGCACTGGCGTATTCAGGTAGGGAATCTATTTTTACGGTAAGGTAGGAAGTCGTTTTAAGATTATCTTTTAGCTCACTGTAATCGACAAATGGTTTAAAATCGCTCTCCGAAGTAAAGGGTATCTGGCTGTGGGTAACATTAAAATAGAGTGTAGCTTCTCTGGGAAACAGCTTGATCGATAAGCTATCCGGAACGTTTCTGGGTCTTATTACCACTCTGTAGCTCAATTCCGTATACCGGTCAACTGGAATCACAACGTTTACCTTTTCCTTTTCAATTGCAATATTGTTCCAGCCTAAAATGTTTGCCTTTTGCCTGAAAGTATCATCCAGTTCTGTTGGGTTTATGCTTTGCGTATAGAGTTGATTAATTGTATCGATAAGGTTAGCTGGACCAGTAATCTCAAGACTGTCGGGTATAGTATATACTTTACCGTTTAGTTTATGTTGTCTGGAATAAATATTTTTCTGATTGCCCAGAACAGCAACTACTGGCACTTTTTTTACAAGAGTGCGCGTAAAGCTAAAGAAGATGGTGTCAGGCGAAATACTTACAATTTCAAGATTGGTTCTTTTTCTGGTTAATTCTTGCGAGAGTGCCTCCTGGGCATATCGTGTTAGTATATAAACACTCATCGAATCTTTCGATTGCGAATAGAGCGAAAAGTTATTGATACTGAAATTGAGAGGAGTTTTATACCGTAGTTTGTTGCTCAATAAGCTGTAGCCGCTGCCCCGAACCGATAATTTGAGTTTGTTAGGGGTATCTCCGGAAAGTATTTTGTTGGCTGGAAAATCGAGGTAACGTACGGGGTAGTTGATGGTTGAAACATAGCTATCTTCGAGCACTCGAAACAACCAAAGAATGGACGAAAGCAGGACGAAAACAGAAAATACCAAAACCCTTTTCTGAACAGTCTTGTAATACCTGGCAGTAGTCTTAAAGAAACTAAGTATAACCAAATCAAATCGCTGGTTGTACTTGTTGGGGGATGTCATTTAGAAAATATTTACAGTTTAGGGTAATGCAAATATACCCTAAACTGTAAATTATGCAATTACTTTTGTTGGTTCTGTAAATCCGCAGGATCTTTCAGAACGGCATTTTTGTCAATTTTAATTATCACATTGTCACTGATTTCAAGGCTGATGGTATCTTCGTTCATGGCAGTGATTTTACCATAGATGCCTCCGGTAGTAATTACCTTGTCGCCTTTGGCCAGCGAATTGCGAAAGTTTCTGAGTTCTTTCTGACGCTTTACCTGTGGACGGATCATAAAAAAGTAAAATACTACAATGATTAACACTAAAGGTAGAAATGTTGATAATGGATTGGCACTTTCGCCCTGGGGCTGCATCATGCCTACAAAACTGATTAATTGATTCATCTTATTTTTCTGTTTTAATAATTTTTAAAATTCGAGTTGGCAAAGTAATTACAAATTCTTGTCGAAACCAAGAATAAAAATAAAGAAGCGCATATTTTTACAACGATTTCCATTGCCAATACGCGCTTCTATTTCTTACAGAATAATCACTAAACCTCTAAATCATCCAGCATGTTAAGGCGTTCGCGTAGGCCTTGCATGCGTTCTTTTGCCTGTTGAATTTTATTTTCGATATCGGCAATCATCGATGCGGCATTTTTGCTTTGCGAAAAGAACCCTATGTTATTTTCCCAAAGAGCAATGTCGCTTTCCATTTGTTTGAGGCGGGTATAGCATTTTTCCCTTTCCATATCCAAACGCTTGTCGGAGTTGGGTTTGTTGGCAATACTATCTATTTTACTGCGGAATTTGAGAATAGCTTTACTTTCGTCGTCGAGTTTCAGGTCGTCGAATTTGGCATTAATGGCAGCCCGGTATTTTTCCTGTATGTTGTCTTTTTCTTTTATAGGAACAAAGCCTATTTCCGACCATCGGCGTTGGAATTCTTTCAGTTTTTCAAGGTTCTGGTTCACCTCCTTGGTAGGTTGAAAGCTTTCAATTTCCTTTAATAGTTCTTCTTTTTGTTTAAGGTTTTCGAGGTAAATACTATCGATATTCGAAAAGTATTCATTCTTTCTGTTAAAGAAAGTATCGCAGGCTGTGCGGAATCTCTTCCAAATTTTATCGGAATGCTTCACAGGAACACTGCCGATGGTTTTCCATCGTTTCTGAAGCCTGATCAGATCGTCGGAAGTTTTTTTCCAATCGGTGCTTTGGGTCATTGCCTCTGCCTGCATGCAGAGTTCGGTTTTCAGTTGCAGGTTATTCTCCTGTTCTTCACGATTTCCGGCGAAGAAATCACGTTTTTTCGTAAAAAATGAATCGCAAGCCTTTCGGAACCGCTCATAGACATCTGCGTTATACTTTTTTGGTGCAAAGCCTATGGTTTTCCATATTTTTTGCAACTCTATCAGTGCCTTCGATTTTTCTTCCCATTCTTTGGCGTCCTGCGGTGTAGCGTTAGCAATTTCTTCAGCCTTTTCGCATAAGTGGGTTTTTTCCTGCAAGTTTTTCTTTTGGTCGTCTTTCAGCGAAACAAAATATTCCTGGTGTTTGTGGTTGATTTTAGAAGTTGCCTCCTTAAAGCGTTCCCATAACTCGTTTCGTTTTTCAGCGGGCACCGGGCCAACCTCGCGCCACTGGTCGTGTAAAAACTGAAGTTGTTTAAAGGCTTCTACAACGGATGGTTCGAGCAGTAATTCTTCTGCTTTTTCGCAGAGTATGAGTTTTGCATCGAGATTTTTCTTAAAATCGAGGTCGCGAAGTTCTTTGTTTATTTTAATATAATCGTAAAAGGCCTCTACATGATAATGGTATTGCTCCCAAAGGTCTTTGACATTGGCTTGGGGCACAGGGCCTGTTTCTCGCCATCTATCCTGCAACACTCTAAACTCATGAAAGGTTTTATTGAGCGACTCCTGACTGTTTACAAGCTCTTTAATGGCTTCAATTATGTCGTATTTGGTTTTTAGGTTTCCTACTTTTTCATCTTCCGCCTTCTTCGATAAATCCATTCGCTTCTTGCGATAATCGTCCAGAAGTTCCTTTAGGGTGATTTCTATTGGCGATTCTTCGGTTTTAATATCTTCAAGAGTTCCACCGTCTGCAACGAATTTTGTTCTTAGTTCTTCTATTTCGGCATTGTGGAGCCTGTAAAAGTTTGATTTTATGGCTTCTACCTGCTTCCTGATTTGCTCCACAGGATGGTTGTTTAAATACCCTTTCAGCAGGTCTAATAGTTGCTCTTTGGTTTTTTGTGTGAAATCTTCCTCGTCTTTTAAGATCACCTCATTTTCTGCTGAAGGTTTCTGCTCTTCAACAATGGAAACATCAGCTATGCTTGACTCTGAGGTTGATTCACGATTTTCTGCTTGGGTTTCCATTGCAGCAGCAGGTTCCTTTTCGGGTGGCTCTTCTATCGGTACTTTTTCTTTTTTTACCTTCTTTACGGCTTGTTTTTTCGGTTCCTTCTCCGATGACTCGGTGGGAGCGGGGTCTTCGGTAGTATTCATATTCTCGGGTTCGGCTGGTATGGCCGTACTTTCTGAAGTGTTCATTTTCAGATCGTTGATTGCTGATTCTGCTGATTCGGTATTACCGGATTTTTCGGTTTGTTCGTCCTGAACAGAGTTTTTTAAATCATTTTCAGTCATAATGTACTGATTTAAGTGGTAGCCTGCTTTGAAAGGTACGAAAATAACTATTAACTGATAACCTAACAATGTTTTGAGATCAAAATTCGAAAAGCTATGCCAATTGATTAAGATGTCTTAGAAATTATGTCAGTACTTTTAACCATAGCATTGCTTCTCATAAGCTTTCTTATTCTTTCTATATTTGCACAAAAAAAGGAAAAATGCGTATAGATATTCTCACCGTGTTGCCGGAGTTGCTGGAAAGTCCATTTAGTCATTCAATTTTAAAAAGGGCTGTTTCTAAAGGACTTGTAGAGATTGTTGTACACAATATCCGAGAATTTGCCAGCGGAAAACACCGACAGGTTGATGATTACGCTTTTGGTGGCGGGGCTGGCATGGTAATGATGATTGAACCTATTGAAAAAGCTATGTTGTCTCTGAAGGCAGAACGTGAATACAGCGAAATTATTTATATGTCACCCGATGGAAAACGATTTGATCAGCGCGAAGCGAACCGATTATCGATGCAGGAAAATCTGCTCATTCTTTGCGGACATTACAAAGGAGTCGATCAGCGCATTCGCGACCATTACATTACATCGGAGATATCGGTAGGCGATTATGTGCTCACGGGCGGTGAATTGGCGGCAGCTATTGTAACCGATGCGGTGGTGCGTTTGTTGCCGGGCGTTTTGTCGGATGAAACCTCTGCACTCACCGATTCATTTCAGGATAACCTGTTGGCTCCCCCGGTGTATACCCGACCCGCAGACTACAAAGGTTGGAAAGTACCGGAAATATTGTTGTCTGGAAATGAAGCTTTGATTGAAAATTGGCGACACGAACAGTCAGTTGACCGAACACAACGTTTGCGCCCTGATTTACTGGAAAACATTAAAAAGTAGACTTAATTCTTATGTTTTCGGATGCTTTGTAACAGCGAAATGGAGTTAATTAAAATAACGATGCCCAGAAACATTGCAAAAATACCAATCACTGCTGTTTTTGCATGAGTGCCGGGTAGCAGGCTTAGAGAAATAATTATGGTATATACAATGGCCAGCAATCCGCTGAGCAACATAGCAAACCACCCCAGGCTAAAAATAATAAACCGGAAAGAAGTAATTATTTGAATAATACCAAAAACCAAAGCCCAAATCGCAATAATTTCAGTAAACATGGCAATGGCAGCAAGGCGGTGCCATACAATGATGTAAAAAATAAGTGCTCCGATAATAAAATCAAACAAACCTTCGAAAAGCCACCATATCCATGGATCTTTGCGTTTCCTATTGTAAAAGGAACCGTAAATTAACAAGGCACCCGACACCAGAATAATGATGCAGAAGAATTTAATTATTTTTATCTGATTGATATCTTTTAAAGTAAGTGCTAAAAGCCCAAACGCTAGTGTTAACAGGCCTTTTATGGCAAGAAGCCACCAATTTTTAAAGAGTTTTACTTCCAGATTATTCATTTTTAAAGCTGGGTTTCAGCAGCTGTTAACTTAAAGTTAGGAAAATCAATCAGTATCAGCTGAATATTTTTTCAAAAATAACGAAATGAATGAGATATGAATGAAGTTTTTTTTATTTAATTACTTTTAAAGCCTAAATAATTACAGGATTTTAAACTGAATTAATTGAACTGCCGGTGTGCAATGAAATGTAAAGAATGGTATGTTAATCTATTATAAATTAGCAGTTTATTGTTTAAAATAACGAGGTTCGAAGTTATTGTTCGCTATTTGTATTCAGTTAAGTAATTTGTGCAAAACTCAAATCAATAAAAAGATAAATGAAATCAAATCTTCTCTTAATATTTGCCCTATTATGGCTGGGTTTAACTTTTCAATCGTGCAGAAAGGGAAATTCTTCTGATAAAACCGAGGTTGAAACTGATATTTCCGATCAGGTTACAGTAAGTGAAAATATTTCCAACGAACGTGAAATTGAACTTAGTTCCATCTATTTGATGCAAAAAGGGCAGGGTGTTTTTTTGATTGAACTTAACCCTATGGAGTTAATAATTAATGTTTTTCCCGACAATGACCTGAATAAGTCAATCCAATCCATTGGACCTCTTCAGTCGGATGTGGTGTACAACGAGAACTATTACCTGGATGACCCAACACGCATTTTTAACCCAGCTGACTTGAATTTCGATGGCCATACAGACCTCAGAATTCCTATTGCTACGGGCACTGGTGGCACCTGGTATGCGGTGTATTTGTTTAATGCTTCGAAAAGGCAATTTGAGGAGCACCCTGAGCTTAGTGCCCTGGTATCGCTCGAAGCCGATAGCGTCAGCCAGATAATTACCTCACATCAGGCTGGTGGAATGGGAGGAGCATTTTATACGCACGAAACCTATCAATGGAAGCAAGGCAAATTAGTACTTGTTCGCCGCGAAAATCAGGATGTTTTTTATTCCAATAACCCCGAGGTGCTTTTGCGTTCGGTTGTTGAACGAAACACCCAGCAAAGACTCGACACTACAGCTTTGGTAAAAATCTGGAGCGAAAATAGCCATGAAAATTGGTGCCTGCTGAAAGGCGAATGGGCTGCCCTTGAGGGTTCACCTTTTCTTTCGGAGGAAGCTGTGAAAACAGATGGGCGAAAGAATGGATGCGACTAATCAACTTTAATATTAAGCTTTATCTGTGACAGATGTTTTTGTACATGCAATACGTGCAGAATTTTATGTCGTCTGTTTGATAAAAGCTACTCTTTTCGCTAAAAATCTCATCGAGAGTTTGCTTTAAGCGTGTTTTAAACTCTTCCTCCACACTCGAGAAGGAATCTATTGTTTGCTTCTTCCTTTGTTCGCCATGTGCAAGCCTTCCATCATAGTTTTTTTGGTTAAGGCCTTTCAGGTAATAGAGAAAAGGCACCACAGGATAGTCCTTGTTGTTTGACTTAAATGCCATTGAGTATAAAAGGGTTTGAAAGGCATTCGCATTTCGTGTGGATGGTTTTTCTGTGAACAGACTTTCGATGGTTTGGAAACTGTTTTTTATTTTTCCGGTTTTATAATCGATTATCCTGATATTTCCTTCGCAAAGGTCAACCCGGTCAATGGTGCCACCTATGCTGAGTTCAAACCCCGATGAAGTGCGAAAAGGCATCTGAACTTTGTATTCCAATTCTCTGAGGGTGAAAGGAACCTGTTGCTGATCGTAACGAAGAATCGATATAGCCAGTCGCTGAATTATTTCCTTATAAAGAATATTTTTACCCTGCAATGCCATCTCATTCGTGATCTCTGAAAGGTTCTCTTCCCCTAGGTATTCATTTGTAAACGCCTGGATTACCGCCTTGCTGATTTTTTCTTTATCGGCACAGATTGCCTTATGCAATTCGCTTGTAACAAGTGTGTTTATATATGGCTCGTAGAGCAGCTGCATACTTTTATGCAGAATGAGCCCAATGGTGCTTGATTCAATTTTTTCCTGAATGGATTCGGACTCTTTTAAACCAGAAACATAGCGTAGGTAAAACTGGGTTTTGCAGTTTAAATACGCATTGATAGCACTAGGTGATAAAGTTTGTTTCTCATCGCCAGTATATTTCTTTTTCAGCAATTCAAGTGTATTGTTATCGGACTGAAAGCTAACCTTATGGATAGTATTTGGGACCAGTTTGTAATTCAGGTTTTGGCTCGAAACTGAAAAGGCATTCTCGTAAAGAAGTTGGTGAATAAATCTGCTGGGTTCGGCACCTTTACTTCCTGTTTCAGACGAAGAATATACCAGGGTAATGTTTTCTGCCCGCTGAATGAGTCTGTAGAAATAATAGGCAAAGATGGCATCCTGGTGTTCGAGGGTAGGCAATCCATAAGCTTTTCGAAGCGAATAGGGTATGTAGGAAGGCGCATGGCCTGTTTTGGGAAATACGCCTTCGTTGAGCGAGAGAATTATCAGGTTTTCGAAATCGAGGTTACGTGTTTCCAGTACCCCCATTATTTGCAGGCCCTCAATGGGTTCGCCCGAAAAGGGGATGCTGGCTTTCTCGAAAATTTTTGTGAGCAAACGGTTTAAACTCGAAAAGTTAAAAATCACTGGAGTGTGTGTCAACAAATCGCCCAGCCTGTTTAGTTGAATAAGTAAACGAACACAAGCTTCTCGTTCGATTCGGGCCGGATTGGTATCTTCATCGTAAAAAAACTCCGCAATTTTATTGAGCATTGTTTTTAGGTATACTATAAACTCACGGGAATCAATTTCTTTTTGAAAAAGAAGGGCGAAAAATTCGTTGGTGTTTTCCAAAGGGTTGGTATCGATATACACCTGATTTTGCTTTATGACCTTTTGTATAAAACCCTCCGTTTGTTGGTTAAATCTGTCTAAAAGTTCATTTTGAAGCAATTGTATTACATCGGCATGGTAGAATATTCTGCCAGGATTATCCCGTTTGTCATTTTTATTCTTGTGCAAATCAATCAGGCTTGCCACAAAGCTGAAAACTTTTGTTTCCTTCACCGGATATCCCATTGAAATATTGACATTTGGTATGTCGGCAGGCAATGAACTCAGTGCAGGCAAAAGCATGCTTTCGTCTGCCAGAACCAATGCTGTTTCAACGGGATTTTCTTTCCATCCAAGTGGCAATTGTGCCAATGCCAGGGGAATTGTTTTGGCCTGCCCGACAAGGGTTGGAATATTCAATACTTTAAAGCTTTTTTTCGGCAGTGTCAGCCCACTTTCAAATACAAAATCCTGGGGTGCCGGAAAGGTTTCAATTAAATCGCGCAGGTAAAATCCGGCTTCGTGGTTTTTTAAGTCCAGGTAATATTTATCGTAATCCCAGAAGAACAATGCTTTGTTTTGTTTTTGCGCATGCCTGAAAAGTTCTTTTTCGCAATTGTTGAGTGCATTAAAGCCCAGAAACACAATTTTTTCTTCGGCAAACGAATAAGTGTTATTTTCAATCCTTTCAATAGCTTGCCTGCACGCCATTCCTTCATAACTAAGTCCTACGGCACTCAATTTCTGAGTAAAAGCCACATAAATCCCATTTAATTGATTCCATATTTGCGAAAAAATTTGTTTCTGTTCTGATAGCTCTCCTGCTTTGAAGTTCTCCCAAAACTTGCGAATGGCTTCTATTTGCGCTTCATCCAGAAAATCGGCAAAGGAATCAATCTCTTTGAACTGCGAGATGTTTTTAAAAAGTGCGTTAGCATCGATGCGGTATTTGTCGATGTCGTCGAAATCGGCCAGCATCATTTCGCCATAAAACAGAAAGTCATCAAAGCTTTCTTTGGAGCCTGTTTTTTGGATATATACTTCATATATCAGAAAGAGCAGGGTTATTGGGTCTGCAAGGGTAGTACCACTCACCTGGTGCATGTATTCGTTAATGGTAAAGTATTTCGGAGCCAGAAGTGGCTGTTCCGTATGGCTGGCAAGATATTGGTTGAAGAACAATCGGGCCCTCTTGTTGGGGAATACAACCGACATATTCTCCAGATTATTGCGGTAATGCTCAAAAAGATAGCTGGTAACGCTTTCTAAAAATGGAATCATGGTACAGCTTATAAACTATATAATTAATGCGATACGATTGGGTTATGTATTGATAAAAAACTTACCCTGCCAACTATCAGTTTCTTCCAGACGCTTTTCGATAAGGCTAAGTACTTTGTCGTAGCGGAGGTTCCATCGATTGGTAAGGTTATAATCGGGATTGGCTTCTCCGGCAAGTCTTTCGATCACCAGTGTGGGTCTTAACCGGCCAAGGTATTCGCAAATAAAATCGACATATTCGTCCAATGTAAACAGCGTAAACGCTTCCGGATTCTCTTCGAAATCCTGTGCCATACGGGTACCTTTTACAATCTGCAATTGATGAAATTTTACTGTATTCAAAGGTAGTTTGGAGATAATTTCGGCCGAATCGAGCATCATGCTGCGCGATTCGCCTGGCAAGCCAAAAATGAGGTGACCACCGGTTTGAATGCCTCTCCTGGCTGCTTCGTGCACAGCCCACACCGATTTTTCGAAACTATGCCCCCGGTTAATTTTTTCGAGACTCTGGTTGTATACCGATTCGATGCCAAACTCCACCATCAGGTAATAATTTTCTTTGATCTCAGCCAGCAAATCGAAAATATCTTCGTCTACACAATCGGGGCGGGTTCCAATTACCAGGCCCATTACATCGGGGTAGGCAAGCGCCTCCATATATTTTTTCCTTAGCACATCCACCGGTGCATAGGTGTTGCTGTAAGCCTGAAAATAGGCCAGAAACAGGCTGGCTTTCCGGTAGCGCTTCCGATGAAACCTGATGCCACGCTCCAGTTGCAGGCTTATCGACTCCTGATCGCGGCAATACGAGGGGTTAAAGGCATTGTTGTTGCAAAAGCTGCAACCGCCCACCGACACTTTACCATCGCGGTTTGGACAAGTAAAACCTGCATCGAGGGTGAGCTTCTGCAGGCGGCTGCCAAAATTCATGCGGGTATGGTTCGATGCCAGGTTGATACGCCTGCTATGCCCCCATGAAAAAACAGGTAATCCTTCTTGTTGCGCTTTGGTTTCTTTCTTCCCCATTTATTAATTGCTATTGCTTACTTCTATTATTTCGTGTTGGGTCAGGTACCAGATATAGCCTTTCACACCTGGTTTTCCGGCAGCAGTAAGCAGCTGCATATATTCTTTCACCTGTTTCTGGTGACTTTGTCTGTCAGCCTTTGTACCCGTTTTATAATCTACCACCAGGGTTTCATCGTCTTTCAGCATTATGCGGTCGGGTCTTTTCAGACTTCCATTTGGCACCACAATGTCGGCTTCGGTTAGTATTTTGTATTTTCCGCTGAACCATTCATGTTTTTCGGTTTCACGAATGGCATCCGAAAGTAGCTGATGCAATTGCCGGCCCTCTGTTTCAGAGAGAATACCTGATTGCACTTTCTCTTTCACTGCTTTTTCCAGGTCGTTGGTTGTTTGAACCTTTTCCATCACCGAATGAATAATTCGCCCTTGCACCAGTTGATGAAAACGGCCTTCTGCAGAAAAGGTCAACAATTGTTCTGAAAGTTGCTTGCTTTTTATGCAAGGCATTACGAGGGTTTGTTGAATGGCGGGCATAGCGATACCCTTGATTGGATTTGCCTGCAAGTTTTGCTTTGCGAGTTTACCATAGCTTATTCTTCCTGCCTGGAGGTCGTAATTGAGCTCAAATTCCTTATTGGAATTCAATTTTAGCTTGTCAAGAGTGAGATGTATAAGTGAATTTATATCTTCTATGGCTTGGATGCCACCTTCAGATGCTTCGGTCTCCTTTTTTTCTTTCACTTTCTTGGGCTCTTTTATAAAAACATACAATGCATTTACCGCCCTTGTGTAAGCTACATAAAGTAAGTTAAGGTTATCGATGGTATTCAGGTCTTTTTCAAGGAAAAAATCGTCTTTGAAAAAGCTGTTTTGGACGAGGTTAGTGGGTTTTATGGGTAACAATGGCAATTGACTATAGGGTTCCCATTTTGGCTCTACCCAAAGAAGATCATCATGGTTTGGCTTAAAGCTACTGAGCATATCGGGTATAATCACCACCGGAAATTCAAGACCTTTCGCTTTGTGTATGGTAAGAATCCTTATTGCTCCCTCGCTTTCGCTGGCAGAAATGGTGGTGTTATCTCCTTCTTCTTCCCAAAATTTAAGAAATGACCCCATGTCGGAATGCTGTTTGTTGGCAAATTCAAAAACTACATCCAGGAAGGAATGAATGTAAACCAACTCGCTTTCTAATTCGAAAAAGCCAAACAGATTGCAAATCTTTTCTGAGGCGAGGTAAAGCGAATCTTGTCTTATTTCGCTACAGAATGCTGCAAAGTTGGTATTGAAAATTGAATCACATACATAGGAATCAAATCGGCCTTCAGGGAAAGGAATTTTATCGGCATCGCTGTCAGACTTGAGGAATAAAAAATTGGCCAGCATGGTGGCAGCTGCCAATAGGTTGGACGAGTTGTGTGCATAAGCCAGGGCATTCACAACCGCCAGCACTGCCGGAGAACTATGCAAAAAGAGTGATTCGTTTGAAATCACACCCACAGGTTTTGCAAACAATTGTTTTTGGTTGGCCTCTACAATGATTTCGGCTATTTGTTTACCGTTCTTTTTATGCCTTACCAGAATTGCTATGTCCGATGGTTCGAAACCACTTTCAAGCAATTCGTTAATGCTACCAATGAGGTGTCCGCGAATTGCTGGAAAATCGATTGAGTCTTCCTCCGTTTCATCACCAACATTTTGCTGCGATTCAGCATTTCCGGAAATAATCTGAAAAGAAACAAATCCACGCTGTTGATCTTTCCCGGCAGGAGACTTTTGCGCTACATCGGCATAAAGCTTACTTTTTTGAATTGAATTTTCTGTCAGGTCTTGGTTCTGGCTATCGAGCAATTCCGTGGCCAGCCGAAAGAAATGGTTGTTAAACCTCACTATGTTGGCATCGCTTCTCCAGTTGGTATCCAGGTTAACTGTTGTGGTGTTTCCAGAACCAAGGTCGTTTAGTACCTGCGATTCAAGAATTTTCCAGTTGCTGTTTCGAAAACGATAAATTGATTGTTTAACATCCCCTACAACCAAACAGGAATGCCCCACAGACAGGCTGTTCTCTAATAGTGGTCTGAAATTAGACCATTGCATCAACGAGGTATCCTGAAATTCGTCGATTAGTAGGTGATTAAATTGGTTGCCAGCTTTTTCGTAAATAAAAGGTACATTGTTATGGTTGATAAGCTTCTGAATAAAAGGTGCAGCATCGCTGATCAGAAAAGCATCCCTTTCTTTACGTACAAGTTCCACTTCTTCCTGCAATTCGGTAAGTAGGCCAAGTACAGCTAAATTTTTAAGCACTATCAGGCTTGTGGAATAGTTTTCGGCTTTTTCGGCTATAAGATTTTTTAGGTTTACCAGGGCTGGGGCAGCTATTTCGGTGCCAAACCTTATTGCTTCCTGTGGTTGTTTGGTTTTGCCTGAAGGCCATTTGTCCGGATTATTCAGAATTGTTTCGACGTAATTTTTTTTAAAGTCAAAATTCTGATTTAAGACCTTTCTAAACACATTTATTGGGCCTTTTGTTGTTTGAAAGAAATCTTCGATAGTCAACCCCTGCAAAGTCATATTTTCCATAACCCTTTGGGCGATGCCGGCGGTATCGTTTTCAAACGCTTTTTTAATTTCTTTTAATGCGTTTGCGTACAATTCAAGTGTTGCTTTGTTTTTGATGGTTTGTTTTATCTCTGGTAGCTTTTCTTGCAGATTTTCGCGAAAAAGGCTTCTTCCCAGCCGTTGCAATTCTCTGGTGAAATCCCAACTTCCATCTTTCTCTAATTTTTCTTCGACATAAGCAATAATCCATGAGAGTAATTCTGGTTCATTGCCTAGCCTGTCGAGCAGACCCTCAACAGCCAGGTTCAATATTTTATCCTGGTTCAGTTCGATGTTGTAATAGCCCGAAAGGTTTAATTCGCGCACAAAAGAACGAATGACAGTTTGAAAAAAGGAGTCGATTGTTTCGACCCTCAGCCACGAGTAGCCATGCAAAATAGAGCTAAGAATTTGCCCGGCTTTTTTTCGCACAGCAGGTTCGTCAAGTTTGCTGGTTTTACAAATTACTTCGAGGTGATTCGAGGGTTTTCCGGTGGCCAGTGTGTTCAATTCTTTCAGAATGCGCTCCTTCATTTCGGCAGTGGCCTTGTTGGTAAAAGTAACAGCCAAAATACGGCGGTAGTAGTCGTTACCCGGATGGCTTAGCAGAAGATTTAAAATGTCGCTGGTAAGTGTGTAAGTTTTTCCTGATCCAGCAGAGGCTCTGATAATTTTTAATTTCGCCATAGGCCTAAAAGTAATAAAATTCGAGTTTAGTTATCGGTTTTATTTCGTGGAAGTTTTTAAGATCCGGGTTGCCGAACAATTGAGGTTAGAGACTGTTTACTTCACAACATCAATATCAACAACACATGAAAGCACAGTTTTTTTCTTCTATCGCTCTTTCACTGTTTATGAGCCTAACAGCATTCTCACAAAGTTCTTTTTACGATTTTAAGGTAAATGCCATCGATGGTAGTCCTTTTGATTTGTCGACCCTGAAAGGAAAAAAAGTACTGGTGGTCAACACCGCTTCGAAATGTGGTTTAACACCGCAATATGCCGATCTGGAAAAGCTTTACAAGGAATATGCTGAAAAAGGATTGGTAGTAATTGGTTTTCCTGCCAATGATTTTTTGAGCCAGGAACCCGGAACCAACGAAGAGATTCAAACCTTTTGTTCGGTGAATTATGGAGTTACTTTTCCGATGATGGAGAAAATTAGCGTAAAAGGTAAAGAGATTCATCCACTTTATGCATGGCTTACCTCCAAGGATAAAAACGGGGTGATGGACAGCGAAGTGAAATGGAACTTTCAAAAATATATGATCGACGAAAACGGAGTTCTTGTGGATGTAGCTTTTCCGAAGGACGAACCTTATGGCGCCAAGATTATCAATTGGCTGGAAGGAATAAAATAACATATATAGATAAATAGATATAAAATTATTATCTTCGCGGCAAAAAGAGGAAAATGGTACAAAATATCTATAACTATTATCAATACAGCGATACTTTAGCTGCCGGGGGACAACCCACACCTGAGCAGTTGGAAGCATTGAAAAAAGAAGGTTTTCAGGTGGTGTTTAGCATTTCACCTGCTTCAACCCGCAATTACCTTCAAACAGAAGCAACTATTGCCGAAAGCTTAGGGATGGAATTTGTGCATTATCCGGTAGATTGTTCGAACCTTATAGACTCTCACTATAAAGTATTTAGCAAAATACTCGAAGGTATTGCCGACAAAAAAGTATTTGTGCATTGTGGCGGAAACATTAAATCGTCGAGCCTGATACACATGTACAAAGTGCTGGAGATGGGTGTGAATGAGGAAGACTCGCTGCAGGAACTGAAAACAATCCACAAACCAGAACAAAAATGGTTCGAATACTTTAAGAGACAAGGAATGCAGGGACTTTCATAGAACCCTTCTATACATTTTAAGTCCTTAAAAACTCATTCATTTATTCGAACAGATTTTCGTCGCGAATAATCATTAATATGGCCGAATGAGGCACAATGATATAGGCTTCTTTTTTGAATTCGAATTCATATCCGCTGTTTTGCAAAAAGATGGCCATGTCGCCTACCTTTAGTTGCAAAGGCAAATATTTCACCTCGTTGTGTTTTTCTTTCCAGGGTTCATCGGAATCGTTAATGGCAGGAATCGGATAGCCCGGACCTACCTTAAGCACATAGCCAGCTTGAATTTTTTCTTTAGCTTGTATGCCTGGAGGCAGGAATAGCCCTGACTGGGTTTTATCGAGAGGCGATTTGGGCTTAATTAACACCCTGTCACCAACCATAATAAACTTATCGAGGTTCTGTTCGCCTAATTCGAGGTTCATGGTATAAAAAGCTTTTCAGGTAAACGCTTACACTATTCAACAGTTGAACAAAGGTCTTGCTTGAGTGCCAGCGATCACTATTTATTCGTTCTTTTTGTTTCCACCAAAAAGCGAAAAATGAACATACCTTTTGGGGTGTTCTTTTAAATCGGTAAGCAATGCATCGAGGCTGGCCGTCGAAGCTGCCAGATTCTGATAGAGGCTGCTGTCGTTTATTAATAATCCGGCTGTACCTTCGCTGTTGTTTATTTTCGTCATAATGGCATTGGTCGCTGCCAGTGTGCTATCGAGGTGCAGAAGTGTTTGCTGCAGGTTGGCACTGTCGATTGCCGAAGTAATATTGGCAATGTTGTCGAGGGCAGCACCCATCGATTCGTTTTTTTTTGCCAGATTACCCATAACCGACTCTACATGTGCCAGGGATTTACCCAGGTCTCCATTGGGAGAGATTTGATTCGAGAAGCTTTCGAGCGATTTGCTTAAAGCAGCAATGGAAGCCTGAAGGTCTTTCTGCATTTGTTCGTTGAGCGTATTGTTAAAACTTTCGAGGGTAATGTTCAGGTTTGCCATAGCCGATTCGAGGCTGTTCTGCAAAGGTTCCAACATTCCCATCAGACCAGGGTCATATGCAGGACTAAGGGTATCGCCTGGATGGTGAAATGCAGTGGTATCGGTAAAAACCAAGTGCAAGTCTTTTGCTGAAGCAATCATACTCGACGATTTGGCCATCACCGTGCTCCCTATTGGAATACGCAGTGTTTTCTCCATCACAAGCCGAAGCGTAAACATATTGGGTTTATTGGCATCGAAGTAAATGTTGGTAATATTTCCTACTCTGTAGCCACGATAATACACATAGCCCGATTCGATAATCCCATCAACATTTTCGTACGAGACATAGTAAGCATTGGTAGGATTGAGCAGATTTTTTCCTTTTAAATAGTTATATCCCCATATTGCCAGAGCAATAATGGCCAGGGCTATGGTTCCTGTTTTTATTTCGCGTGATATTTTCATATTGAACTTATTTGCTGGTTGACCTATTGGCCGACCTTTTAATTTGTTTTGACCATTTCGAGTGCTTGCGACAAAGGTATAATCTTTCCGTTGCTCACCGCAACAATAAATGCATCAGGATATTTCTTTTTTATCTCTTTGCTGTAATCCATGGCTTCTTCATAGGTTGAACTTCCTCCAGCCAGGTATTTGTACTTTTTTTCCATTTGAATTTCCTGGACCGATGCAAGACCTTCGAATGTTTTATCGTTTGTGGCTATTTGTTTTTCAGACACAAGTACCTGCACCTTGAAAATTACCTCCGTCGATGTGCTTTCAGGTGTTCCAAGGGTACTTTTAGGTCGGTATAAATATTGGTTGGTGTCAGGCAATGCCCTTAAAGAATCTGGGGTCTTTTTGGCTTCTACCGGGGATGTTTGCGCAGTAATGAGAGGTTCCGGTGTAAAGCTGGTCCCTTCAATATATTCTTTATAGTCTCGAAAAGCCCTGAATATGGCCGATGCCAAATAATCCTGCCCCGATTCGCTTGCTAAATATTTTTCTTCTTCTATGTTACTCAAAAATCCAACTTCAACCAGCACGCTTGGCATGGTAGTTTCCCATAGAACAAGAAAACCAGCTTGCTTCACACCCCTGTCTTTTCGGTTTGCCCGATCCCTGAACTGGGTCTGTATCAGTGAGGCTGCATTGAGGCTCTGATCGAGGTAGGTGTTTTGCATAAGGGAAAGTATAATGTACGATTCAACGTTATTCGGGTCGAATCCTTCATATCGGGTTTTATAATTGTCTTCCAGTACGATGGCCGAGTTTTCTTTTTTAGCTACTTCCAGGTTTTCTTGCGATTTGTGCAAGCCCATTACATAAGTTTCAGCACCAAGGGCGGCGGTGTTCGGGTTTGAGTTGGCATGAATTGAAATAAACAGATCGGCATTGGCCTTGTTGGCAATCTGGGTTCGTTCGTGTAAACCGATAAAAACATCGCTGTCGCGGGTATAGATTACTTTTACATCTGGAAACTTTTCCTCGATATATTTACCTGTTTTTAAGGCTATGGCTAGTACCACGTCTTTTTCTTTGGCATAACTGCCTAGTGCTCCGGGGTCCTTACCACCGTGACCTGCATCAATTACTACGGTACGAATTTTGTTATGCTGCTCGTCGATCTGTGCATAAATCGAAAAATAAGGGAAGGAGAGGGGCACTGTCAGTAAAAAATAAAAAATAATCTTATGTCTCGCGCGACCACTCAAAAATATCTGCATAAGAAAAAGTTTATTTTATTAGTTTTGTTGCCGTTGTTTGTAATCAATCGTCCTGCAAAAATAGTACTAAAATTGTTATCACGTCCAGCTACCCTTGTTTCGATATTAACACTGCTTGTCATAAGCTTTCATAGCAGCTATGCACAAGTTGGCGCAGGGCGTTTCGATCGTACCAATCCAAAATCCTCACAATACGACACCATTTCACAATCCGATAGCATCGCTCCAGTTCAAAAAAAAGCAAAAAAGCAGGTTATCGAAGAACCTGTTTTTTATTCAGCCAACGACTCCATGAGTATTCTGGTTAAGCGACAGAATGTGCTTTTATGGGGAGAGGGAGAGATAAAATACCAGGATATTGAGCTTACTTCTGAATTTATTGTTTCTGACCTTTCGAGCCAGGAAATCAATGCAGTGGGAGGCATCGATACGGCCGGTGTGTATTTTGGTAAGCCTAAATTTAAGAAGGGCAAGGAAGAGTTCGATGCCGATTCGATTTATTACAACATTAAAACAGGCAAAGGCATTATCTACAATGTAAAATCGAAGCAGGACGAGGGTTATTTGCATAGCGACCTTACTAAACGCGACAACCAGGGACATATTCATATGAAAGGCGGCAAGTACACTACCTGCGACCTGGACCACCCCCATTTTTATATGGAACTTACCAAAGCCATTGCCATTCCCAACGATAAAATTATCAGCGGGCCAGCTTACCTGGTGCTCGAAGATGTTCCCATTCCTTTGCTAGGATTACCCTTTGGCTTTTTTCCGAGCAGCAGCAAACGTGCTGCTGGTATCATTATTCCCCGCTATGGCGAGGAGCAAAACCGCGGGTTCTATTTGCAAAATGGTGGTTGGTACCAGCCTATGGGGCAATACCTCGACATGCAGCTCCTGGGCGACATTTATTCGAAAGGTTCCTATGCCCTGAAATGGGGTTCGAGCTACAAGGTCAGATACCGCTTTAATGGCACCATGAAAATCGATTACAATGTAAACAAGGATAATAGTAACAATAGTTTTGAAGAATCACAGGATTTCAGATGGGTTTGGAACCACCGGCAGGATCCCAAAGCGAATCCCACTCAATCGTTTTCGGCCAATGTGAACTTTTCCAGTTCCGGTTTTGATAAAAACAACTCATACAACTACAACGATGTGGTGACTACCCAGAAGTCTTCGAGTATTAGTTACACCAAAAGCTTTCCGGGCACCCCGCTTAATCTTTCCGTTTCGGCCAATGCCAGGCAGAATACAGCCGATAGCACCCTGGTAATGGATTTGCCAATTGCTTCGTTCAATGCCACAACCATTTATCTCTTCCGGCAAAAATCAGGAACTGGTAAGTTAAAGTGGTACGAAAATGTGGGGTTTAGTTATCGTTCGGAGTTCAAGAATATAATTGATATTCGCGACACCATGCTTTTTGAGTCGCAAACCTGGGATGAGCTGAATTATGGTTTTAAACACGATATTCCCTTTGTTTTAAACCTTAAAACAGATAAGGTTAAAATGCTCACCGTATCGCCAGGCTTAAGCTATTCGGGTGCCATGAATAGCTGGTACACAAAAAAGCGGACCGAAATGGTAGGGGATGAACAAGTGGTAGTAACAGATACCATTCGCGAGGTTACCTACGCCCATGCCGTTAATCCATCCATCTCTGTGGGCTTAACACCCAAGATTACTGGTATGTTTACGAATACCCGCTCTGATTCACGGCTTGTTGCCGTGAGGCATGTCATGCAACCCCGGGCAAGTTTCTCTTATGTACCCGACATGTCGTCTATCAACCCGAATTATTTCGATACAGTCTATTATACCAGCAATGGAGAGCTCCAATACGAAACATACTCCTATTATGAGGATAATCTCTACAAATCGCCCAGTTTTGCCAAGGAAAGCGGGTCGTTAAGCTTAGGTTTAAGCAACAACCTCGAGATGAAACTTAAACCAAAAAACGATACCGCACAAACCAAAGAAATGGAAAAGGTGACACTTTTACGTAACCTGAATCTTACCACTTCCTATAATCCCTTTGCCGATGAGTTTAAGTGGAGTGCCATTAGCCTTAATGGAGGTACATCGCTGTTCAAAGATATTTTAAGTTTGAACCTTACTGCCCGTTTCGATCCATATGACTATATACTCGATACTGCTAAAGGAAATAATAGTTACAAACGGGTTGACGAGTTTTATTACAACAATGGCAAGGGGTTGGCTCGTTTTGTTAGTATGAATTTAACTACATCCTTTCGATTACGCTCGAAGCAAGGGAAGAGCGCGCAGGCTTCGGAACCAGGCGAGGAATCAGCTGATCTGAATCCTTATCAGGATCCGTTTAGTAACGACTATGATAATATACCGGGGTCCATTGCAGGTTCTTATGTCGATTTTAACATCCCGTGGTCGCTCAATGTCAACCACACCTATTCCATTGCGCGAACCTATACAAAGCAGGACCAGAAGATAACCAACACGGTGAACCTTTCGGGAGATTTTAGTCTTACCCAAAAATGGAAGATAGGCTTTAATACTGGCTACGATTTCGAAGAGAAGGAGATGACGCTCACGAATTTCAATATCAACCGTGACTTGCATTGCTGGATGATGCAATTCTCCATGGTTCCTTTTGGCACCAGACGAAACTATAACTTTACAATCAATGCCAAGGCCAGCATTCTGCGCGACCTGAAATGGGATAAACGACAAAATTGGTACGACAATTTTTAACTACCTTCTTTTACTTATTGAAAAGCCATTTTAAACCAATCATAGTTCTAAAATATACCCACATGAAGAAAATTGTATCTACTACCGAAGCTCCTTCTGCCATTGGTCCTTATAGCCAGGCTGTGGAGATAAATGGAATGGTGTTTCTCAGTGGCCAAATTCCGATTGACCCCAAAACAGGTGAAATTGTACCGGGAGGTATTCAGCCGCAAACCGAACAGGTGCTTAAAAACATTGGTGCCGTACTTAAGGCTGCAGGTCTTGATTATTCAGATGTGGTGAAGACAACTTGTTTTCTGAAGGATATGAATGATTTTGCAGCCATGAACCAGGTATATGCCAGGTTTTTTGTCGAAAACCAGCCAGCGAGGGCTGCGGTGGAAGTGGCCCGTCTGCCAAAGGATGTACAAATCGAAATTGAGCTAATTGGAGTAAAAGGGGCAGGGAATTAAGAAATTGAAGCAAATAAAAAGCCCCCGGGTTTCCGGAGGCTTTATAATTTTATGCTTTGTGTGTTATTCAGCAACAATTTCGAAAGCAATTTCCACCTTCACTTCTTTGTGCAAGCGAATGGTAGCGGTATAGCTTCCAACTTCTTTTATAAGCTCTTCTTTGATACTGATGTGTCTGCGATCGATGTCGAATCCTTTTTCGCTGAGCGATTCAGCAATTTGAATGGTATTGACCGAGCCAAAAATTTTACCTTTTGAGCTGGTTTTTGCACCAAGTGTAAGGCTTACTCCTTCAAGTTTTTTCGCCAGCTCAAGTGCTTCTTCACGCACTTTTTGTTCTTTGTGCGAGCGTTGCTTTAAAATTTCGGTGTGCTGTTTCTTTGCTGATTCAGTAGCATTCACTGCAAAACCTTTTGGAATCAGGTAATTGCGGGCATAACCATCTTTCACTGTTACAATATCGTCTTTGTAACCCAGGTTGCCCATATCTTGTTTTAATATAATTTCCATTTCGTGAAGATTGAATTATTTCATTAAATCGGTTACATAGGGCAATAAGGCCAGGTGACGGGCACGTTTTACGGCAGTAGCCACTTTGCGTTGAAATTTAAGCGAAGTACCGGTAATACGACGGGGAAGAATTTTCCCCTGCTCGTTCAGAAAGCGTTTAAGGAATTCTGCATCCTTGTAATCGACATATTTGATGCGGTTTTTCTTAAAACGGCAAAACTTTTTCTTTTTATTTTCGATGGTGGGAGGAGTAAGATACCTGATCTCTCCTTGTCCGTTATTTGTTGCACTCATAATTAAGCCTCTACTTTTTGTTGGTTTTTAGCACGTTTTTTCTCAGCATATTGAACAGAATATTTTTCCATTTTGAATGTCAGAAATCTGATGATTCTTTCGTCGCGACGGTATTCTGTTTCGAGGGTAGCAATAAATTCGCCCGGAGCAGCAAACTCTAAGAGGTAGTAGAAGCCAGTTGATTTTTTTTGAATGGGGTAGGCAAGCTTACGCAGTCCCCAATTCTCTTCGTGAACTATTTCACCGCTATGGTCGGTGATCAGTTTCTTGAACTTGTCAACCGCTTCCTTCATCTGTGCCTCAGACAAAACGGGAGTTGCAATGAAAACGGTTTCGTATCGGTTCGTCATTACTAAAAAAATTTAATTAATAAATAAGTTTATTTTTTCGAGCCGCAAAGATAATTTAAATCCGCTTTATACCAAACAAACAGATCATTATATTTCGTTTTTGCCAAGCTTAATGTTGCAAATAAAATGCTATTTGAATAAAAATATTTCATTCAAATAGTCCTTAATCAGGATCAGGCTGGCTAATTTATCTGTAAAAACTTAAAGGCTTCGTATACCAGAAAGGCTGGCCAGACAAGTGCTTTCAAAAAGCCTAAAACGCCCAACCAAAATGTGGTGGCATTGGAAATATACCAAATAGCAGCGCCAATCAGGCCTATTCCATACACTGCGTTTGCCGGAGCTGATTCGTGAATTTTTGATCCCATAGTAAATGATTTAGAAAAAAATGTTACTAAAAGTAATAATTAGTAAGCAGAATCTATCGTTATTTTTCAGATCAACTGAAGGTTAAACTTCAGCCCAGTTTGCTCCTTTCTTAATGCGGCTTATCTGCATCTCCGAAACTCCGAAATTCTTAGCCAGCAATACTCCTGATATGCCCAGTCCCAGTTGATGTTTAATGATGCGTACATCACTTTCGCTGAGTTTCGAATAAACCTGTCTCTTGGGCAGGCTGTATTGTTGCCCTAAAAATTCCTGCCAGCCTATCCACTCAGTTCTATAATATTGATCGGGGCGGGCGGGTAATTTTTCAGGCCTGTTTTTCCATGTTCGGTAATCGATAGAGTTTCGAATTCCGCTCAACTTGCAAAATTCTGAAGCTTTCTGGTAGCTCAAGTAATAATTGTTTGAATACTGGCCGGTTTTTCCAAAAAAATCGTTCCAGCCTTTCCATACCCCGGTCTTTTTAAAGAACTCGTCGGGTTTACGCGGAAAGTTTTTAGGAAGGTATTTGCCAGCCCTTTTGTAGGCATCGAACTTACGGGAAGAGTTTATGCCTTGTGGAACCAAATGGTCTTTTGCCCATATTGCAGCAAGTTTATATGACCATTTGATTACCTTTTCATAGCAATCAATGTTCATCATGTTGGTTTGGTTGGTTTGGTTGTTTATGGTTTGTATCTATCCCATCTAACGGTGGTGGTATATACAAAGAACAAAATTAAGGAAATCTGATTCAATAATAAAAATTGTAATTCATTTTAGCCTTGTTGATAATGCATGATAAAATATTTACTCTCTGTAAATCAGTCAGATATCTGTCAAATATTGGACTTCATTTTTCTTAAGGCTTTGACTCAAAATAAGAATAAGTATATTTGCGATTGAATAAAACAAGCCGATGTCCGATTTTATTGTTTCCGCGCGTAAATACCGTCCTACTACCTTTGCATCGGTGGTAGGTCAGCGGAGCATTACTTCTACCCTGAAGAATGCTATTAGCAAGGGACACCTGGCTCAGGCTTATTTATTTTGCGGTCCGCGTGGAGTAGGAAAGACTACCTGCGCCCGCATTCTTGCAAAAACCATCAATTGTCAGAATCTTACGCCAGAAGCCGAACCTTGTAACCAGTGCGAATCGTGCCTTAGTTTTAACGAAAACCGTTCTTACAATATCCATGAGCTCGATGCCGCTTCGAATAACTCAGTCGACGATATAAGGAGCCTGATCGAGAAAGTTAGAATACCGCCGCAGATAAGCCGTTATAGTGTTTACATCATCGACGAGGTTCATATGTTGTCGCAGTCGGCATTCAATGCTTTTCTGAAAACACTCGAAGAGCCTCCTAAGCATGCGATATTTATTTTAGCTACTACCGAAAAACATAAAATTCTTCCTACAATTCTGTCGCGATGCCAGATTTACGATTTCAATCGAATTCAGATAAAGGATACGGTCGATTTTTTGTCGGCTATTGCACAAAAAGAAAAGATCGAATACGAGCTGGAAGCGTTTAATATTATTGCGCAAAAATCGGATGGCGCCATGCGCGATGCCTTATCGGTGTTCGACCAGGTAGTCAGTTTTTCAAACGGTAAAGTAACCTACCAGGGCGTTATTGATAACCTGAATATTCTCGATTATGAGTATTATTTTACGTTAACCGATGCTTTTTTAGCAGGTGATGTATCAAAAAGTCTCGTAGTATTTGACGAGATTTTGCGTAATGGTTTCGATTCACATAATTTCATTAATGGATTGAGTAGTCATTTGCGCGATCTTCTGGTTTGCAAAGCCGAAACTACGGTGCAACTGCTCGAGGTAGGCGATTCGATAAGGGAAAAATACCTTGCCCAGGCAGCCCGATGCGATCAGGCCTTCTTGTTTGATGTGCTGGAATATTGTTCCGATGCCGACATCAATTACAAGGCCAGTAAAAATCAACGGCTTCACATTGAACTTTGCCTGGTTCGGATCTGCAACCGGGGCAGCGAAAAAAAAAAATAAGCTAAGTGGTAAAACACTTTTTCTTACCGGCAACGAAGGCCTGAGTATTTCAAAGAATATTGCAGCGCCGGTTCATTCTGAGGTTGTACCAAAAGCAAAAACGCCAGAATCCTTTGTAAAGTCCATTACAACGCGCACACCGTCTCTTAAAGATACTCTTTCGAAAATTAGCCAGATCGGTAAAGAGGAATCACAAGCTAATTCTAAAGTTGACTTGCATAATTCGGATACCGGGTTGCCCCGCAATGCAATTAGTAAAGAGAATATCGATGAGCGCTGGGGTTTATTTGTCGATTCAATCCGAAATAAGGATCAAAGGATGCACGCGGCCCTAAAATCCATTGTTCCCGAGTGGGAGGAGCCAGAAAGAATCGTCCTTAAATTTCAGAACAACGCCCTACTTTCTGAGTTTCAGACAAGACTCAAGCCCGCTCTTCTGCGCTATTTCAAAGAAAACTTGCAAAACGAGTTCATTACCATTGGTGAATTTGTGGTGGAAGCTGAAAAGATGGAAAAACCCAATTTCCTGAGCGAAGGGGAGAAACTGCTGAAAATGATTGAAAAAAATCCAGCACTTCAAGAGCTAAAAACCAAATTCAAACTCGATTTCGATTAAACATAAGCCCGAAAACAGTGTTTTATAAATTGATCGATTCAAAATAAAATCAAAAAAATACTTAAATAACTACAAAAATGCCCACTATCCGTCCAGTAATCCATTACACAAAAACAGACGAAGCGCCGGCTCTGGCTACTTATTCACTTTTACCTATTGTGAAAACCTTTGCAACTCAAGCTGAGATCGAAGTAGTGTTAAGCGATATTTCATTAGCCGGTCGCATTTTAGCTGCATTTCCTGAATACCTAAAAGAAAACCAGCGCGTTGAAGATGCACTTTCTTTCCTCGGAGATTTAACCAGGCAAGCCGGAGCTAACATTATTAAACTGCCCAATATAAGTGCTTCGATGCCGCAGCTGAAATCAGCTATCAGGGAGTTGCAAGAACATGGTTTTATGGTTCCGGAATATCCCGATAAGTCTTCCGGCGAAGTTGAAAAAAGCATCAAAGAGCGTTACGATGCCATTAAGGGAAGTGCAGTGAATCCGGTATTACGCGAAGGAAATTCCGACCGAAGGGCGCCGCGCTCGGTAAAGGAATTTGCACGAAAACATCCGCATTCAATGGGTGCATGGAGCAAAGATTCGCATACCCATGTGGCCAGCATGGATAAAGGAGATTTTTATGGCAGTGAAAAATCATTTATTGCCGAAAAAGAAGGAAACATGCGTGTTAACTTTGTGGTGGCCGATGGTTCAATTAAAGTACTGAAAGAAAATTTGACTTTGCAGGAAGGAGAGGTAATTGATGCTTCTGTCATGTCGGTACGTGAATTGATAAGTTTTTTTGAAAAGCAAATTACTGATGCCAAAGAAAAGAATGTACTCTTTTCAGTTCATCTAAAAGCTACCATGATGAAGGTTTCTGATCCTATCATTTTTGGACATGTGGTAAAGGTATTTTATAAAGAGATTTTTGATAAACACAGTACTACATTTTCTCAGTTGGGAATAGATGCAAAAAATGGTCTGGCAGAGGTTTACCAAAAAATTCAAACACTCGATCAGCCAGTGAGGAGTGCGATTGAGTCTGATATTATGGCTTTGTACGAGCTAAAACCAGCCTTGGCCATGGTGAATTCCGACAAGGGCATTACCAACCTGCATGTGCCCAGCGATGTTATTATCGATGCGTCTATGCCTGCTGCCATTCGCACTTCCGGACAAATGTGGGGTCCTGATGGAAAACCCCAGGATATGAAGGCAGTGATACCGGATCGTTGCTATTCGGGAGTTTACAAAGAGGTAATCGAATTTTGTAAAAACAATGGTGCCTTCGATCCTCGCACCATGGGCAGTGTTTCCAATGTAGGCCTTATGGCTCAGAAAGCGGAGGAATATGGTTCGCATGACAAAACATTTGAAATGTCCGGAGCCGGGAAAGTGCAGGTAATAGACGAAGATGGAACCATACTTATTGAACACGAAGTGGAAAAAGGCGATATCTGGCGCATGTGCAGCACAAAAGATGCTGCCGTAAAGGACTGGGTAAAACTTGCGGTGGCGCGTGCACGCGATACAGGCCTGCCAACCATCTTTTGGCTGGACAACAAAAGGGCGCACGATGCCAATATCATCCGGAAAGTAAACCAATACTTGAGCGATTTTAACACCCAGGGATTGGACATACACATAATGTCGCCTGAAGAAGCTACACGCTATACGCTCAAAGCCATTCTGGAAGGGAAAGATGTAATTTCGGTAACCGGAAATGTACTGCGCGATTACCTCACTGATCTTTTCCCCATACTCGAACTCGGAACCAGTGCGAAAATGTTATCCATTGTACCCTTAATGAATGGAGGTGGATTGTTTGAAACAGGGGCTGGTGGTTCGGCTCCCAAACATGTGCAACAATTCTTGCAGGAGGGCCATTTGCGTTGGGATTCTCTGGGAGAGTTTCTGGCGCTGGCTGTTTCCTTTGAACATCTAGGCAAAACAACAGGAAATAAAAAGGCGCTCATTCTTTCCGAAACCCTCGACAGGGCAACTGCTTCTTTACTTAACGCAGGCAAAAGTCCTTCGAGAAAAGTGCATGAAATAGACAACAGGGGTAGTCACTTCTACCTTGCCCTTTATTGGGCCACCGAATTGGCTGCCCAGGATTCGGATTTACATTTAAAAAGTGCCTTTGCACCTCTTGCCCAGAAATTGGCTGCTGATGAGGCTAAAATTATTAACGAATTAAATACTGCCCAAGGCAAATCAGTGGATATAGGAGGATATTATCAACCCGATGAAACTCTTGCGAACCAACATATGCGGCCCAGCGAAACCTTCAACCGGATTTTAAACCCGATGATTTAAGAAATGCTGCTTTAATCGGCACTATTGAACCAGAGGCCATATATTTTTGTTACTTTTATACACTGAAAAAAAACTATATACTATGCTGAAACCTAAAATTGAATCTATACTTAATTCGCAAATTGGAAAAGAGTTGTACTCTTCACTTCTTTATTTGTCAATGGCCTCATGGGCTGAGCATACGGGTTATGCCGGAATTGCTAAATGGCTCTATGCACAGGCCGAGGAAGAAAAATTACACATGCTCAAATTTGTCAATTACATCAACGATCGTGGAGGGCATGCCATTATTCCTGCGGTGGAGCAGCCACCCGTAAAACACGGTACGGTTAAAGAAATGTTCGAGTCTGTGTTGGAGCATGAGAACAAAGTCACAGAGTGGATTAACGACATTGTTGCAGCAACTATCGAACAGAAAGATTTTACTACTCAAAACTGGGTGCAATGGTTTGTAACCGAACAAATCGAGGAAGAAGCCAGTGTAAAGGAAATACTTGACAAACTGCATATGCTCAACGGCGAGAATATGTATATGTTCGACCGCGATATTCTTAGTATGCGCACTCAAAGTGCCACTCCGGCTAAATAATTTGGCATTCTCAGTAACAGAAATATACCGCTCTGAAGAAATTCGGAGCGGTATTTTATTTTTCTTTTTTTCAATCCTGAAAAAAGCACAGTGCCTACACGTAAATCTTTTGTATTAAGCCTTAACGCAAACTCAAATTATTTTTAGACAAGCATATTGTCAATTATTCATTGCTCCAAAATAAGACTGACTTTGCAAAGGAGATTTATGGCACATAATTCGGCTTTTCAGGATAAAAAAATTAAATTTGCTGCCCCTATTACAAAATTAAAAAACCCATAATGAGCTTTATCAATAACATACTAAGTGTATTTTTTGGCAATAAATCCCTGCGCGACTTAAAAGAGATTTCTCCCATTGTCGACACAATCAAAGCGGCATATGCACCTCTTGCAACAATATCCAATGATGAGCTACGCGAAAAAACAGGTCAGATTCGCAAGACTATTTCTGATTTTATTGCCAGCGAAAACCAACAAGTACAAGAACTTAGGGCCCAGGCTGAAAAGGAAGAAGACATTCTGACCAAACAAAGCATTTACGATCAGGTTGATAAACTTGAAAAGGATATAAACCAAAAATTAGAAGAGGTATTAAACCAGGTACTTCCTGAGGCTTATGCTGTTATGCGCGAAACGGCCAGAAGATTCAAAGAAAACGAATATGTCGAGGTTACCGCCAACGAAAACGACCGTAATCTGGCAGCCCGACATCCACATGTAGAAATTGTTAGTAACAAGGCGCGTTACAAAAACCGGTGGATTGCTGGAGGTAATGAAATAACCTGGGATATGGTGCACTACGATGTGCAGCTCATTGGAGGGGTTGTGCTGCATCAGGGTAAGATTTCTGAAATGGCTACCGGTGAAGGTAAAACCCTGGTGGCCACTTTGCCTGTATTTTTAAATGCTCTTGCAGGCCGCGGCGTGCACATTGTAACCGTCAACGACTACCTGGCTAAGCGTGACTCGGAATGGATGGGGCCTCTCTATGAATTTCATGGCCTTTCGGTTGATTGTATCGACAAACACCAGCCAAACTCAGCTGCTCGCAGGGCTGCTTACCAGGCCGATATAACCTTTGGTACCAACAACGAGTTTGGTTTCGACTATTTACGCGACAATATGGCCACCAGTCCGTCCGATTTGGTTCAGCGCAAGCACCATTATGCCATTGTCGATGAGGTCGACTCTGTATTGATAGATGACGCCCGTACTCCCTTAATCATTTCAGGTCCTATCCCCAGAGGCGATAACCAGGAATTTGAGGATTATAAGCCTCGTGTAGAAAAGCTTATCAATGCACAACGTAAGTTGGTAACCGAATTTCTGGCAGAAGCTAAGCAACTTTTAAAAGATGGCAACAAGGAAAAAGGCGGTTTCAAACTTCTTCAGGCATTTAAAGGTCTGCCTAAGAACAAGGCACTTATAAAGTTTTTAAGTGAAGAAGGAAACAAAGCCCTTCTGCTTAAAACCGAAAACTTCTACATGCAGGATTCGAACAAGAATATGCATAAGGTAACAGATGAACTGTATTTTGTAATCGACGAAAAACTTAACTCGGTAGACTTGACCGATAAAGGTGTTGATACCATTACAAATAGTACCGAAGACTCTAATTTTTTTATATTACCTGATATCGGAACCGAAATTGCCGAGTTGGAGCGCTCAGGTCTTTCTGAAATTCAGATGCTTTCAGCCAAAGATAAACTGGTGCAGGACTATTCTATTAAATCGGAGCGAATACACACTGTAAACCAATTGCTGAAGGCCTATGCCATGTTTGAGAAGGATGTGGAATATGTGGTAATAGACAATAAAGTAAAAATTGTCGACGAGCAAACTGGTCGTATTATGGAAGGTCGCCGATACAGCGACGGACTCCACCAGGCTATCGAAGCGAAGGAGAATGTGAAGGTCGAAGCAGCTACCCAGACTTATGCTACCATTACGCTTCAGAACTATTTCAGGATGTACCACAAACTCTCTGGAATGACTGGTACTGCAGAGACAGAGGCAGGTGAATTCTGGGATATTTATAAGCTCGACGTAGTGGTAATTCCTACCAACAGGCCCATTTCGCGCGACGACAGGCAGGACTTTATTTACAAAACTACACGCGAAAAATACAATGCAGTAATAGATGATTGCGTAGGTCTTGTAAAAGATGGCCGACCTGTATTGGTCGGTACAACCTCCGTGGAGATATCGGAACTCCTGAGTCGCATGCTTAAAATGCGTGGCATTAAGCACCAGGTACTGAATGCCAAACTTCACCAGCGCGAAGCAGATGTAGTGGCCGAAGCAGGCAAGCCGGGTTCGGTAACCATTGCTACCAACATGGCTGGTAGGGGTACTGACATCAAACTTCCCGAAGAAGTGAAGAAGGCTGGAGGTTTGGCCATTATTGGTACCGAACGACATGAGTCTCGGCGTGTTGATAGACAGTTGCGAGGCCGTTCGGGACGTCAGGGCGACCCGGGTTCATCGCAGTTTTATGTATCGCTCGAAGATAACCTGATGCGTCTGTTTGGGTCTGATCGTATAGCTGGCCTGATGGATCGTATGGGGCTTAAAGAAGGAGAGGTGATTCAGCACAGTATGATAACCAAATCCATCGAAAGAGCACAGAAAAAAGTTGAAGAGAATAACTTCGGAATTCGTAAACGCTTGCTGGAATACGACGACGTAATGAATAGCCAGCGCGAAGTGATTTATACCAAAAGGCGCCATTCGCTACACGGTGAGCGCATTCAGGTGGACATAGCCAATATGATGTACGACGTTTCGGAGAGCATTGTAGAGGAATATCATGGCAATGTAGATTACGATGATTTCACCCTCGAGGTATTACGGTTTCTTACTATATCCTGTCCGATCAATCATGACGAATACCTAAAACTTTCGAAACAGGAAATTGCAGAAAAACTATACCACTCGGCACGAGCGGCTTATAACCGCCGGTTGGAAACAATGCGCAGCCAGGCAATGCCCATTATTAAAAATGTGTATGAGCAGCAGGGAAAAACTTATGAAAACATTCTTGTCCCTGTTACCGATGGTTTTAAAACCTATAATGTAATTACACACCTCGAGCGTAACGTAAACAACCAATGCGAAGAACTTTTGCGCAGCTATGAAAAAACGGTAAGCCTTGCAACCATCGACGACAACTGGAAGGAACACCTTCGTGAACTGGACGACTTGAAACAATCGGTTCAGAACGCCACCTATGAGCAGAAAGATCCTCTGCTGATCTACAAATTCGAGTCGTTTCAGCTCTTTAAAACCATGATTGACAAGGTGAACAAGGAAGTTGTAGGCGTGCTAATGAAAGGACATATTCCCATCGAAAATCCAAATCAGATTCAAAGGGGCGAAGTTCCACGCCGAACCAACCTGAATAATTTAAGGGCCAGCAAGAGCGAATTTGGGTCTTCGTTCGAAGGAGGCAGCGGATCGGATGAACGCAAACCCTCTAATGCACCAGAATCAAGGGTTCAGCCTGTAAGAGTTGAAAAAAAGGTAGGCCGAAATGAAGCCTGTCCTTGCGGAAGTGGCAAAAAATACAAGCAATGCCACGGAAAGAATGAATTGTAATTCTTTCGTTTGTAAAATTTAATAGTGTGCGTGGTTTAAATGCTGCTGATAAGACTTTGAAGACGCAGGTAATGCTCGTCAGAAACCGCTACCAGGGGCAGGCGAACATGCTTCTTACAAACGCCTAATATTTCCAGCGAAGCTTTAATACCTGCCGGACTACCTTCGGTAAAAAGGGCGTTTATATAGTCTACTAAACGGTATTGATATTCCCTTGCTTTTTGGTAATCATTTGCCAATGCAGCCTTTACGAGACTGCTAAATTCATAGGGATGTGAATTTGCTACAACAGAAATTACACCTTTCGCTCCTAAACTAATCATAGGCAGGGTAAGGGCATCATCGCCCGAAATGACATGAAAACTCTTAGGTTTATACTTAATAAGGTGCATGAGTTGCGAAAAATCGCCTGATGCTTCTTTGAGGGCTACAATATTGGAATGTTTTTCGGCGAGACTAATAACCGTTTCGGGCATTATGTTGCTGCCCGTGCGAGCAGGAACATTATACAAGATTATTGGATGTTTGGTCGATAGTGCAATGGCATTAAAGTGCTCAAAAATTCCCCGCTGATTAGGTTTATTGTAATAGGGAGACACCGACAACCATCCTGAAACTCCATGGCCTGAAAATGCCTCAATGTCTTTTATAACAGATGCAGTATCGTTTCCTCCTGCACCTACTGCCAGTGGCACACGACCATCTATTTTATCTATACAAAAGCGAATTAATTCCTTCTTTTCTTCTTTGCTCAGTGTGGCTGGTTCGCCAGTTGTACCAAGCACCACTAAAAAGTCTACACCCCCGGCAATGGTATGGTTGATAATCTTCTCGAGAGAAGAAAAATCGATGCTTAAATCGGACTGAAATGGTGTAACAAGGGCAACGCCGGTGCCTTCAAAAATTGTGTTCATAAAAGGTCAGTTATTTTAACTTCGATAAGTAGTGCAGAAGCTGGTTAATTAAAAAATTTGTTTGCAGTTCTACGGAAGTTTTAATGTCGGCAATACTATCGAAGCTGGTCAAATGGGGTTTGGTTTTTTCGTTTTCTGATTGTAACTCCTTTTGCAGGTCGTTCATGGCCTGAATTTCCTTGTCGATATCAATCATTAAATCCAAAGAGTCGTGTGCTGAAGTAAGCCGACCTACCTTAAACTTTGCTTTCGACAATGAAAGAATGTATTTAAGAGGGTAGTTTTCCTGAAGACTCAGACTGATAAGTAGATCGAAATCCTTTTTCATGAATTCTGTTACCGCTTCGCTTTCTGGTTTTTCGTACCAGTTTAATTCTTTGCGTGTGAAGAACTCAAAACCTTTGCGGTAAAGGTAATGGTCAATTAGTTGTTTGCTATCCACAAAACCCAGTACCATTATAGTTCTTTTTTTCTCCGAAAGATCTTTTACCAGGTTTTTGATAATCTCAAAACTAACAGAATGAGTAGCATTAAAAAGAATACCAATGGATTGGGCATTATCGATGTTACATGATTGTATGGTACGTTTCTGCTGCTTTATTTTCTTGATTAAAACATTTTCGCCATACCTGGTTCTCAATCTGCCTGCAAATTTCACCCTTGTTATTCTGTTTAGTCTATTATTATAGTACCTGTCCTTTGCACAGGTTGCTTTTATTGCTATCTATATTCACATCAAATATACTTCAATACCTTATAAGGATATAGTTTTCAGCATTGAATGTGCAATTTTAGCAAAATTCAACCGAAAAGCCTACTATATTTTTAAGCTGTTGAAATTTTAAATTGTTTTAGCGGCGAAGAATTATTCCATTATTAAGGATAAGAACTCTTCTTCCGAAATAATTTGAATTCCTAGTTTCTGAGCTTTTTCAAGTTTGCTGGGACCAATTTTGTCCCCAGCAACCAGGTAATCGGTTTTTGCCGAAATACTGCTAACGTTTTTACCTCCATGCTGCTCAATCAGTATTTTCAATTCATCGCGGCTGTATTTTTCGAAAATTCCTGAAATGATAAGGCTTTTACCATCGAGCTGCTTACCCAGGGAGGGTAGCGATTCGGTGATGGAAAACTGCAGGCCACTAGCTTTTAGCCGCTCAATTACACTTATTTCGTATGGATCAGCTAAATGCCGCTTAAGTTCAAGGGCTATTTTATCTCCTATTTCTTCAATTTCAAGCAATTCATCATAAGATGCTTCTATAAGGTTATCCATTGATTTGAGCTGCCTGGCCAGAGTTTTGGCCACGGTTTCTCCCACATAGCGTATGCCTAGTGCAAACAATACTCTTTCGAAGGGTACTTTTTTAGAAGCCTCTATGCTTTCTAAAAGCTTTTCGGCTGATTTTTGTGCAAATCGATCGAGCCCAAGCAATTGTTCGCGGGTGAGGGTATAAAAATCGGCTATGCTCTTAAGATAACCGGCTTTAAATAGCTGGTCGATTGTGGCTTCGGCTGTTCCGATATCCATGGCTTTGCGGGAAACAAAATGTTCCAGCTTACCTTTTATTTGCGGCGGGCACCCTCTTTCGTTGGGGCAATAATGTTTGGCTTCGCCCTCTTTGCGCACCAACTGACTCTGGCATTCGGGACAATGGCTAATGTATTGAAGCGAGGGGGAGCCCTCTAGGCGCCTGTTTTTATTTACGCCTACTACTTTAGGTATTATTTCTCCTCCTTTTTCGACATACACATAATCATTCAGCCGTATGTCTAATAATTCAATCTGATCAGCATTGTGCAGAGAAGCCCTTTTCACAGTAGTGCCTGCCAGTAATACGGGCGAAAGGTTAGCTACCGGTGTAATGGCACCTGTTCGGCCCACTTGATAATCAATGCTTATAAGCTTTGTCTCGGCTTGCTCGGCTTTAAATTTATAGGCAGTGGCCCATCGGGGCGACTTGGCAGTCATACCCAAGGCTTTTTGCTGTTGCAGGTCGTTAATTTTGATAACAATGCCGTCGATATCATAGGGCAACTGCTTTCGGGCCTCATCCCAATATTGAATAAATTCTAATACCTCAGCCATGTTGTGGCAAAGCTTCATTTCCATAGGCACCTTAAAGCCCCATTCGTGAGCCAGTTGCATATTCTGGAAGTGACTGTTTGTGGGGAGTTGGCTTCCCATCAGGTAATACAAAAAGCAATCGAGTGGGCGGGTGGCAACAATAGCCGGATTCTGTATTTTTAAACTTCCGGCGGCTGTGTTACGCGGGTTGGCATATTCTGCTTCTCCGGCAGCACGCTTTTCCTCGTTCATGCGAATAAACCCTGCATGTGGAATAAAAACTTCGCCTCTTATTTCAAAACTGTTCGGATAATTTTTCGTTTTAAGTCGGAGCGGTATACTTTTAATAGTTTTAATGTTGGCAGTAACATCGTCGCCTTTTTCACCATCGCCCCGGGTAAGGGCCCGCATAAGCAATCCGTTTTCGTAGCGAAGACTAATGGAGGCCCCGTCGTATTTTAGTTCGCAACAATAGATGAAGTCCTCGTCAAGTAAACGCTTGTTTCGTTGTTCAAATTCACTTATTTCCTCGATTGAATAGGTGTTATCGAGCGAAAGCATAGGAAAACCATGCTGGGCTTGTTCAAATTCCTGGTTACTGTCATTGCCAACCCGCTGGCTGGGCGATGCCGGATCGAAAAACTCCGGGTTGTCTTTTTCCAGTAATATAAGTTCGTGTAACAAACTATCGTATTCAAAATCACTCACTTCTGGCTGAGCCAATACATAGTAGCGGTAATTGTGCTCGTTGATGGTATGGCGCAAATGGGCAATGCGTCCGGCAATTTCAATTTTGTTCATTCAACAGATTTTTCGGCCCGATAAAGATAATTGAAAAAGCTTTTTAATGTAGATTCCGTCTTGTTGGGAATCTACTTAAAAAATAAGGGAGCGCCTTTGTTGTATTCATGACTTTTCTCAGGCAATGATTAGTTGTCGATTTTTTTAGTATTTTAAGGCTTGGGAGGAATAAGGGATGAGTTTTTATCGAATGTTCTTGTTAGCGGCAGTGGATATTGCTCTGAGCCTAAATCTTTGGGCACAAACTGAAGGTGCAGACATTGCATTCAGGTCTTATTCCATCGACGATGGGCTGTCGAATTATGTAATTGTAGATTTCGAGCAAGATACGAATGGTTTTTTGTGGATTGCCACCAGCGATGGACTCAATCGTTTCGATGGCTATAGTTTTAAAGTTTTTAAAAACAACGCATCTTCTTCATCGCTACCAAATAATTATATCAACGATTTGTTTGTCGACAATACAGGCCGGTTATGGGTAGCGACTAATGAGAACGGCTTGGCTTATTATGATCAGTATTCCGAATCTTTTGTGCGGTTAATGGATAAAACATCCGATACTCTTATTGGCAATCTAAAGCGTATTTTTCGGATGGCACAGGATGCTGAAAATAATCTTTGGCTTGTCTGCGAAGAAAAAGGTATTCTTTGCATCGATCCTTATAATTTTAAGGTTATTCAGCATTGTCATGCCAATAGCTCCAAAGGCAGACTAGTGAGCAACAATGTTACTGAATTGACTTTCGATAATCAAAATCAAATATGGATTGGCACAACCGATCGAGGAATCCAGGTAATTGATCCTAAGAGCAGCAATGTCTTATACTTTTCTGGTACCGATGACGATCAATCTGGTTTGGAGGGGGTTTATGTTGAGAGTTTGGAAGCTGATATCGATGGAAAAATGTGGGTGAGTACAGACAAAGGAGTTTTTCTATACAATCCACTTCAACAAAAGTTTTTAAAAATATTAACCTATCAGGCTTTTGCAATCAAAACGCTTGAGAATGGAAAAAGCTATTTTGCCACTCGTGAAGGATTGTTTGAATGGGTTGCAAATAATACATTAAAGGTATACCGTAGAAACAGCAAAATTCCAACTTCTTTGTCGAGTAGCGATATAAGATGCATTTTTCAGGATAATTCGGGTAGTGTTTGGTTGGGTACCAGCAATGGCGGCGTGAATACTTTTTTTCCCTATTCCAAAGCATTTAACACTTATAAAAGTGAAGAAGACGAGGAAGCTAAGCGACAAGATGGAATTGTACGTTCTTTCACCATTGATAAAGACGGAAATACCTGGGTTGCTACTTTAAGCAATGGAATAGAAATTATTGATAAGCAAACTGGAGTAATACATAACCTTAGTACCGGTAACTACAAAGGTCTGAGTTTCTCAAGCCGCTCTATTACCACCCTTTTTATGGATTCGAAAAACAATATATGGATTGGAACCTGGGGTACAGGGGCTTTTTTACTTAAGGATGGGAGTACTAAATTTCAGAATCTGGTTGAACTGGAGAAAAACCATAAAGCCCTGGTGGATAACATAGTAATGTGTTTTTACGAAGATCACAGGGGCAATATATGGATTGGTACCGAAAAGGGTCTTGATGTGTATCTACCCCATCAGAACGAGTTAAAGCGTTTTCATGAAAACAAAAACAAACAAAGCTACGATCCTAATTACTCAGTGCAAAGCAATTGCATTGTAGAAGATGCATACCACAACTTGTGGCTGGGAACTTATGGGGGGCTTCATCGTTTTGTCTTCAACTCTTCGGATAGTTCAAATTTTTATCAATCCTTTCGCCACAGTTTTTTTACCAGTCACAGCGGAAAGCAAGATAGCCTGCAGGATCCCCGGGTGATTTCACTTTATTACGATAAGGCACTATTTCCTGATTTTTTGTTTGTAGGCACTTACAGCCAGGGCTTGCATATCGCTCATCTTTCCGATAAAAATTTGTCCCTAAACAGTTTTGAACAAGTGTCGTTAAACGAAGGGCTTTCAAACGATGTGGTGTATACCATTCTGGGCGATAGCCTGCAGAATCTATGGATGGGCACCAACATGGGCCTCTGTAAATACAATGTGCCGGACAAAAAAATTGAAAATTATTTTGAACACGATGGATTACAGGGGAATCAGTTTTTCTGGGGAAGTGCTTACCAGGCACCTTCTGGCGAGTTATATTTTGGCGGACTAAAGGGATATACAAGCTTTTACCCTGACAGTATCCGGAAAGGGTCGGAGATACCCCCTGTGGTCTTTACCAGCCTTATGGTAAACAACATTCTCGTTCCGGTAGCAATTGATTCTGACAAAAAAGGAGTTTTACAGAAGTCTATTTTATATACAGATAAAATTATACTCAATCATAGTGAGGATGTAATTGCAATCGAATTTTCCTCACTCAGTTTTGCATTTCCGGAGTACAATCTATTTAAATATAAACTTATTGGTGTAGATCAAGATTTTATTCTAACAGATGCAATGCACCGATTGGTAACATATACCCATTTACGTCCAGGTAAGTATACATTTATGGTGATGGGATCCAATCACGAAGGTGTCTGGAATCCGCAAGCTATTTCGCTCGAAATAGTCATTAATCCACCCTATTGGCAAACCTGGTGGTTTAGAGGCATCATGGTTTTTTTATTGTTTGTAGGCATACTGCTCTTTATCCGTTACCGCATTTCGAACATCAAAATGCAAAAGATTATACTTGAACGCAAGGTTGCTGCCAAAACTACAGAGTTGAAATCAAATTATGAATTGCTCGAAAAGCAGAAACAACAACTTGATGAATCAAATCACCAGTTACTAAAATTTACAAACGATTTGACGAATATAAATATCGAGTTGAATCAGCGGAGCCTTAAAATTGAGGATCAAGCCCACGAATTGCAGGTTCAGGCAGATTCTCTTGCACAGAAGAATGAAGAGCTGAAACAGATAAATGCCACTAAAGATAAGTTTTTCAATATAATTGCCCACGATCTGATGAACCCATTAAACAGTATATTGGGTCTTGCAGAGTTGCTACTCGATCGGTTTGATGATTTTGAAAGGGAGAAACAATTAAAATTTCTGCATGGAATTTTCGATGCAGCGAGCAGTCTGCACGAATTGCTTGCCAACTTACTTCAATGGGCACGTACCCAATCGAAACGAATAACAATAGATCCAGGTTACCATTTATTGCATTCAGTTATAGACGAAAATCTGCTGCTTCATCGCGAGGCAATGGAAAAAAAACAGATTCAAGTTCAGAATTTACTCGATACTCAGGTAAGGGTCTATTTTGATATGCCTACAATCAATACGGTAATTCGCAACCTTATTTCAAATGCAATAAAGTTTACCTCAATCGAGGGTATAATTCAAATACATGGCAAGCCTGCCGGCGATGCTTTTGAATTAATGATCACTGATTCTGGAATTGGTATGAGCGAAGCCAGGTTAAAATCACTTTTTCAAATTGATAAAGCCGAAACAACCAAAGGTACCCATGGTGAAGTTGGTACAGGCTTGGGACTTATTCTTTGTCGCGAATTTATGTTGCTCTGAAAGCTTCCCCCAAAACAGTAGCGATTAAAAATATAGTTTAATCGTTAACTTTGGTAGAATGAAAACAACAAAATTTACAGAGAGTCAAATCATCAAGATTCTGAAAGAGCAGGACCAAGGCAAGAGTGTTTCGGATATCTGCCGGGAGCATGGTATAAGCCAACCAACTTTTTATCAGTGGAAATCAAAGTATTCAGGGATGGAGGTAACCCAGTTGAAAAGACTTAAGGAACTGGAACGAGAACTTTCGCAATACAAGAAGATTGTAGCTGAACAGGCGTTGCATATCACGGTTTTAAAAGATGTAATTGAAAAAAAAGCTCTAAGGCCTGCAGAGAAACGGGAATTGGTAACCTATGCTCAACAAAGGCACACGTTGAGCATTCGGCAGGCCTGTGTGCTATTTAATATATACCAGAGTGTATATTATTATCAACCCATTGCGGGGAATGATCAGGAAATTAAGGACAAGCTGGCAGAACTAGCAGAGGTTCATCGCCGGTGGGGATTTTGGATGATGCACTATCACCTGCGGCAATTAAATCATTTCTGGAACCATAAAAGAGTTTATCGGGTTTATACCGAGATGAAGCTTAACTTGAGAAGAAAATGTAAAAGAAGGCTGCCATTGCGCCCGCAGGAGTCCTTGTTACAGCCGCTATTACCTAACTTAACCTGGAGCATGGATTTTATGCATGATGTGCTTAATAACGGAGTTAAATTCAGGACATTTAATGTAATCGATGATTTTAACCGGGAAGCTTTGACTATCACCTTAGGTACAAGTATTACAAGTCTGCGGGTAATCAGGGAACTGGAACGATTAATCGACTGGAGAGGCAAACCCGAACACATAAGGGTTGATAATGGGCCGGAATTTATCGCCCAGGCTATGGAAGACTGGGCAAACGATAAGAATATAAAACTCAAGTTTATTCCCAAAGGAAAACCGCATAGAAATGGTTATGTAGAGCGATTCAACAGAAGCTATCGTGAAGAAGTTCTGGATAGTTACCTATTTGAAAACATCCGACAGGCACAACTAATCTCAAATGCATGGCTATGGTCTTACAATAATGAGCGACCCCATAGTTCGCTGATGTACCACACTCCGGTATCATTCCTATTGAAATATGGAAAACTTCACCGCCCACAAGGCCCAACAAAGTTTCCCACATTTCAACAGGACATAAACATTAATTTAAAAAGTTTAATTTTAAATGCTACTAATTAGGGGAAGCTTTCAGCTCAACCATGGAGAAATAAAGGTCGCCAGTGAAATGCAAAATGGTACCACAGTAACACTTACTATTCCATTTAAAGAGGGTCAATAATTCCTTTTGGGTAGTTTTATGGATATTTAAGGTATTTCGTCGATTTTGCCATCGAATGCAGAATTTTATTTTTTTTGTATTAAACCTTTTTTATTGGATGTTGTCAAAGCATTTGTAAATGAAAATGTACTGACTTATTTTTATCCTCATGAAACCATTCACAATTCTTCTGTTTTTTCTTGCGTTGTCAGCCCTTGGGTTTTGCCAAGAACCGCAGGTAACGAAGTCTCCGGCGTTGAAGGATGCTCGATCGGACATAACATTACGTGGTACTACCCGCGACCAGGTTCTGGTATTGCGCGATAACAATTATCAGTCGGTCAAACAAAAACGAAGCCAGCTAGCGATCAATAAACAACGCACACTTATTCTGAAGAGGACAAGACAGTTTCAGCAACATAAAGTCATGCACAACCGTGCCCTTCAAAAACAGCACCTAAGGCAACAAGCAGCTCGAAGGCAACAAATGCAGAGGAGGTAGCCACATATGTACAGAAAACCTCTTTATACAATCATTATTACATTATTTAGTCTTGTTGCTATTTATGCTCAGGACTCATCAACCAAGAAAGGTCTCGATTTTTACGAGAAGAAGAATTATGCAGAAGCTTTAAAAGAATTTAATAACGCCATTAAAAGTAATCCTTCTGACATTGAAATTTATTATTACCGTGCGAATACCTTTCTGGCCATGGAGGAATATAAAAAAGCCATTGCCGATTATAGCACCGTAATTAATTCTACTTTAACAGATTTACAATTTTGAATATGAGTAATTTATATCACGCTGTCGTTTTAAATGCCGGTCATAAATTCTATCAATCATTTGTTCTTCGGTCATCTGTTTATAAAGTTTAAAAGTGATAAATTCTTTAATATCACGAGCCGATAGTAAAGGTAAATCATCAAAGCAATGCAATTTTTCTTTTAAAATAAATGACGAGACCAAAAAGTTTAATGCAACCTGGTGTTGCCATGCAAGCCATTTTCGTGTCTGAAACTGGTCTAGCCCGAGTATCTGTTTTGATTCTTTTATGCAATGTTCTACAAAGTACCGTTGTGCTTGCATATAGGCTATAGCTTTCTTAGTGTATTGTTCAAGATTAGCATTGGTAAAAGAATATTTTATTTCGTCCTTGCCTTCTTTGGTTTTCGTTTTACGGATAACCAGTAACCTTTGCTCTACTTGCATTTTACTGTTATTGATTATCCAAAGCTTTATAAAATGATAGTCAGCTACAAGAACTCCTTTGGCTGTATTACGAACACTAATACGCTGCCAATTTTCGTCATTTAAAGTCTGTAAATATTTTGATACACTTAATTCGTCTGTAGTTGCTTTTAATTTCTTGGGTTCACGACCCTTATTGCTTTTTCGCTCGGGAATAGCCAAGTCAGGACGTTCCAAATATATTTTTTGGTCTTTATGGATATCCAGCATGTACAGATAACCAAGCAAATCTATGCTGCTGGCAAAATCCACATCGTTACCATAATAACCATCGCCTCCAATAAAATCGAAGATGATGCCATTGGTTACTTGCTGGCGAATAATTTCTAATGCCAGTTCGAGCTTAGTTTTAAATGTTCGGTGCTTTACAGGAACGCCTGCTTTTTCGCATCTTGTCTTGTCGTCACACCAAGCCTTGGGAAGGTATAGTCGGGCATCAACCATTGATGCAAAATCCCCATTACTTAAACAAGCAAATACCGCAACCTGACTATTTGATAGTTTCCCTACATTCCCACAATATTGATGTCCAACGCCTACGCTATGGTCGCCTTTTTTTACCCAACCACTTTCATCAATAATCAATCCTGTAAGTTTTCTTTTGGGTAAAACCTGGCTTACTTCCTGGGCTACTTGATTTATCAAAACTCGATGATCCCAGTTAGACTCAGTTATAAAGTGCTGCATTTGATGGTAGTTAGCTCCCAAATCTTCGCTTATTCTTTCAATATTGCGCATCTGACTTTGTATTATTCCTAATGAATATTGCTGTGCTTTGTCAAAGAACTTCTTTGTTGAATTACAAAATACATGCTGATAATCATTAAGGTGAACACTAACTCGCTCTATTACAGAGGTCAGTGTTTTTCCATATCGATTATTATTTTTACGTTGTATTAAACATTTTTCGGAACGATAAGCCTGTTTTTCTGTGCATTGAAGATACTGAATTTCCTTGAAATATCAATGTTTACAAGGGTTTTGTTTAATCTGTTAAAGTAGAATTAAGTATACTTAATTGATTTTGGCTATATAATTCAGGAGGCAATACGTTAAACAAAAAACTAATGTTTAATTTCTGGGAATCATGCAAAGACGCATAGTAAGATTTAAATTCGGATGGCCAAATACCGTTGGTCATGAAAAACAGCTTATACCCTCCATTTAACAAAGAATCCATAGTTTCTTTAATCTCTGGATTTAGGGTAGGTTCACCACCACAGAACCGAAAGTTTTTACTATTAATAAAGGTACTGATACTCCATGCTTTTGAAATATTGAATTTATCATTCGACTGTTTATTTGCCTCATTATTCTCAGTAGCAAAACAAAAAGGACAACTTATATTACACTTATTCGTGAAAATTATATTTGCCATATTTTTAACTTTGTATATAACTTTAATTATTTATTTTTAATTCCTTGACTTTAGTACCAACTGTCAATAAAACGTGCAATTTTAAATGTAATTACTACAATACTTTCTTAGAATTCCACGTTTTATAACTAGTAATATCTATGTCGCACTCTCTGAAAAATTATAAAACAAATATAAGTTTTATAATGAAGGTTCAATACTATTGGCCATATTGAAATTAATAACCGACAAATTGATTAGAGTCTACATCTTCATATTATTAATGATTCTTAAGAAAGAACATTTCAAAGTTCGTGTTAGAAGTATTATTATATTTACGGCATTAGAAAACAATTTTGTCACATAATAATTTACAAATCTGACATTTAGACTGAATTTATTAATTATTGGTCAACTAGTATTTATCTACAGCTTAAAATGACACGAAGAATATATTATCTATTTATTGCACTGTTTGTAGCAAAGATAAGTTTCGCACAAAATCTCATACTAAATGGTAATTTTGAAGATGTTAACATCTGTACCGAAATGAATGCTCCTTGCTCTCCAGAAGCATGGAGACAAACCTGTTCAATTTTAGCAACGAATGTTGCCCGTTATAGTTTTAACTATTCTGGGTTTGTTGTATATAATTTATCCGTAAATAATGTTAGATCATATCTACAATCAAGATTAGGAGATAATTTACAATATGGAAAAAAATATAGAATCACACTTGAAATTTTACCTGAAAATCTTTTTATTAATAGTCTTGGAATTTTATTCTCAGACACTTTAGTTTTGAGCCAGCCATATAATATTCTGGATATCACACCGCAAATTGAGATTAAGAATAATAAATCCCTCTTACAATATAAGAAGGGTAAAGAATGGTTAAAAGTAAGCTATGAATTTATTGCGAAATCTGAAGCAAATTATATTATTATAGGAAACTTCATAAACGATCAAGATATGCGTATGCAACCTAAAAAGGGCGAAATTCAAGAATATCATGATTATTATTACTTTGTTGATAATATTGAACTAATACCTCTAAACACAACACATGACACTTCAATAATATTAAAAACAAAAAGTGAAATATATCATCAAAACAACAGACATCCTGTAAATTGTTCATTATTTAACATCTATGACAATTGTAGTATTGATAAAAATAAAAATGCTAATACTCTTCCGGCATATCCCACAGATACCATATTATTGTTTAATGATCTATTGTTTGCCTTTGATAGCTACGAACCAACTTTAATGCTTTACCAGAAAATTGATTCGGTTTTAGATCAAATAAATACTCCTATTGATTCTATCACTGTTATTGGTCATACTGATGACATAGGTACCGATTTATATAATGATGTACTCTCCAAAAAAAGAGCACAGTCAGTATCAGAATATATTTCTTCTCTTAATGTAGTAACTGGTAGTAAAATACAATTTTATGGTAAAGGAAGTAAATACCCAATTGATAATAATTCATCTGATTATGGCAGGAGCAGAAATAGGAGAGTAGAGATTATTATTAAATATATAAATCCATGAATAAATAATTAATGTTTATTGAATTTTTAATGCATGTAAATTGTTTTATATAGTGTAATCTGTTTTTATAAAACTATATTACAAAACGGGAAGCCATATGTTTTTTGTATTGACCTTAACTCTTCCACTATAACTTCTCCATTCAATATCTTTCAAAACAAATAGGTTAAAATGGTTTCCTACAATAACAAGGTCTAATTATGTCTTCATTGCTAGGATTTTATATGTGTCCAAAGTTCACATATTATAATTGCAATATATATAGACATAAATTCAAAAATAATTTACATATTTAACTATCGTTTACAAGATATTTTTGAGTGCAGTTATGATTAAGATTGTTCAAAGTTTTTGGTCAAAACCATTTTATAAAAAACATAACCTCAACCTAAATGATAGAGCAAAGGGTGGTTGGTTAACTGAAATGAATTATTTTTTAAGTGCTGCATATAGTTGTTTAAAGCTTAAAGAATTTTATGCGGATGTGGTTTTAGTTACAGATTCTATTGGTAAAAAACTTCTTATAGATGAATTTGAAATTCCTTTTACTGAAACAATTGTTGAGCTTGATAGATTAAATCATTATAGTGACGAATTGTGGGCACTAGGGAAGATTTATGCCTATAGTTTGCAAAATGAGCCTTTTCTTCATGTAGATAGTGATGTCTACATATGGGAACCTTTTAAAAAATCTTTACTCAAAAAGGATTTAATTGTGCAAAATTTTGAAGCGACGAAATACCCCTATCAAGAATTAAGCAAACAAGCAATTGAATATTTGAGCTATTTCCCGGATGAAATGAAAGAATATGTTCATAATTACGGTCGTATTGGAGAATATAGTGCAATAAATGCAGGTATTCTTGGTGGAAATAATATTCAGTTTTTTAAAGACTTCACGGGAAAAGCTTTTAAAATTATTGATCAAAATTATAAAGATTTAAGAAAAATAGACCTAGGGTGGTTCAATTTATTCTATGAGCAAAGCCTTTTTTATTGCCTCGCATTAAAATCTAAACAAAAAATAGGACGACTATATCAAAATGTTAGTGATGATTATATTGAAATTAAAGGATTATCGATGGTTCCATATAAAAGCTATGTACATGCAATAGCAACGATGAAGAATCATGTAGGTATTAATGAAAACATTTATCTCCGATTAATGAATGAATATCCAACTGTTTTTAAAAGAATTTATAATCACTTTAAAAAATAAATTACAATATCCCATATGATAAAAATCGTTAAAGGTTTCTGGTAAAAATCATTTTATAAACGTCATAAACTTACTACAAGTGATCGAACTAGTGGTGGCCGGCTTAAAGAAAAGCATTTTTTTATGAGTGCTGCTTATAGCTTAGAGAATTTTACGGTGATGTATTTTAGTTATTGATTCTATTATAAGAAGTATTTAATTAATGAATTTGAAATTCCTTTTGCTGAAACAATTGTTGAACTAGATAGATTATTTCATTATAGTGAATAATTTTGGGCCTTAGGTAAAATGTATGCCAATAGTTTGCAAAATGAACCTTTTCTTCAAGTAGATAGTGATGTCTATATGTAGGAATTTTTTGAAAAATATCTACTTGAAATGGATTTATTTGTATAAACAATTGAGGGAGCAGACTAACCCTATGAAGAACTAAGCAAACAAGTTCTAGAAAATCTTCATTACATTCCAGATTACTAGAAGGAGTATCTTATGAATTTTAAGCGAGTTGGTGATCATAGTTGCGTAATTGCTTGAATTATTTGAGGAAATAGTATTAATTTATTTGAGAAATTTGCAGAAGATGCCTTTAAACTAATAGAACTAAACTAAAAGGATTTAGTGAAAATTGACCTAGAGTGGTTCAATCATTTCTAGTATAAAGCCTTTTTTATTGCATTACATTAAAATCTTAACTAAAAATAGGATGACTATATGAAAGTATTAGTAATGACTTTTTTAACGTTAAAGGGCTACCGATGGCCTCATTTAAAAGCTATGTATACCATTAGCAAATATAAGCTTAATGTTGGTGCTAATAAAAACGTTTATCTCCGATTTATGAATGAATAGCAAGCCATTTAAAAGATTAATAACTATTATAAATAGCATTTATAAAGAATGGTAAATTATTATAAAATCCCTAGCAGATCAAATCTATTCTTAGATATGCACTTTAAAAATATCAATTATCAAAACATCTTAATTAATTACAATAATTGTTTAAATGAGGGTGATGAACAAAAAGTGGAGATGTTAAAAGATATTTTGTTTTTAGAAGGTCAAACGCAATTCTTTTGTAAGAATTTACCTGAATTATCTACAATAATTGAAAGAAAGAAAAATAAACTTTATAAAACCCAGAGTTTATTAGAAAAAGGAATAGATTCTTTTCTAAATCAGAATTTCGTTTTCTGCAATGATGTAATAATAGTTAAGACTTCCTATAATTGGAACCTACTTCCCTATTACCTTACATACAAGAAAGAGATTTTCACAACTCAAGGTGAGCATTATTATTTAATATCACCATCAATTTTTGATGGAATTGTAGATGAGATATATCTTGAGGGATGGTCAAAAATTTTTATTGACTTATATCATCATAATGATGACTTTACTGGTTATGATTTGGTTGAGCAGCTTTTATCGAATAATAAAGATTTAAACGTAGATGAAGAAAAGAAGTTTATTGATAAAGTAGTCTATCTCCTTTCATCTTCAGTTGTTTATAATAATTCTTTAGATATTGTATCAGACTAATAATTTTCTGTTTTAATATATTGGATTTTTTGTTCGTTCTTAGTATTTAATTCTTAACTTATTTTTTATAAGATATATAATTTTCGTATTTGATTTTCTTTCAGGATCCTTACGGGGTCAATTTCGGGTCAACAATTTCATAATTAAATAAATATAAACAAGATATAAAGTCCCACTGGGGACCATACGAAGGGAAGGAGTAAATTTTCCCACCATTTTTTATCATTTCTGCTAGTTTCTGGCCATACATTTTACACTTTCCCCTGAATTAATTAGCAATATATCAGACAAATATAACTTTCATTTGGTATTTATAGGCATATCAGGCTAATTGGCTCTGAACGCTTCCCCTAATTAGTATTTTTAGATGTTTGTTAGGAAGAAACTCAATCCTTCTGGGAGCAACTCAGTTCATGTGTTTCCAAAGATTCAAGAAAGAAATATGTTACATTAAAATTTAGGTTCTGCCACTACATAGCATGAAATAGAAAAACTTGTTCATCTTGCCAAACAAGAGATTGATAAATTTACTGCACAACCCAAATTATTTCATAGCGAACATGACTCTACTTTTGAACAGGCTTTGGCAATATTAAGGATGTCAGTACAAGTACTCTTGGTCCCGAAAATATATTTGGGAAGATTAAATTTTATATTGTTTTTTGAGCTTCTGGAGAGAACCTTTTCGGTCATCTGGTAATCGCTCGTTTAGCTTTTCCGTTAAGCAAACTAAATACTACTGGGAAACCGAGTATTTCTTTCCCTTTTCCAAGCAAGGAGCTGAGAAACAGACAACCAATTATTAAAGTGAAAAAATTTGAGGTTTTATGGACCAATTCTAAAAAGTATTTTTTTGCTGAAAACCTTCGGGAAGCTCAAAAGATGTTTTCAAGAAATTATCCTGGTGCTTCAGCTGTTATACAGGAAGCATCCTAATAAAAGTATCTAATTAATTTCTTTTATATTTTTTCCCCTTAGTCTAAATGTCCTTTTTCTTTTAGGAAATTGTAAACTAAAAGCGAGAGTTGGGCATTAGCCCTAATCTTATTTTTACGGCAATAAATATTAAACTCCTCGTTGAGAGCATGTAGAATAGAAGCCCTGGTCTCACCTTCATCAAGATACTTTTCGGGTATCTGGGTTTCCTCAATGGTGGTGAGTGTTTTGCGACTTTGATAGCGCTTTTGTCGTTTTTCCTTAAGCTCGCCGCTTATCGCCTTGCGCTGAAGTTCTTGCTGCAGTGCCTGAATTTGTTTTTCCTGGTCAGCAACTTTACTTTCCTCTTTTTTCTGGTTTTTGACAAGGATATTAGTTTCATTTAGAAATTGTTCCTTGTCAGGGGGAGTTCCCGCAGGGTCAGGGGAACCAGAAATGAAGCTGCGCTTTTTCTTTTTCTGAACATTGGTATTTGTTGCCATGGCGTTATTCGTAAGATGATGTGATTGAATGCATTTCTTTTACAAGTTGTTGAAATTGCTTTTTATGGTCCTTATTGACAAAGGGTGATTCCATAACAGACTCCGGAGTGTGTTCGAATGTTCTTTGGTATCCGGCAATTTCAGAAAGATGCGTCTTAAGCATATTTTTAAAGCCCCTGTTTTTAAGTAAGGCAAAATCGTCCGCGGAACACTCAATATTCTCTGAATTGTTTTTATAAAGGTTCAGATAGGCCCACACATCCATATCAAAGCCCATTTTTTTCTTATCCTCAATGAGTTCATCAATTGTATGGTATAACTCCGCACTACTTTTAAGAACAGCTTCACTGGCCTTTAAAGGCATAAATATGACATCACATATTCTTAAAAGGTCAATAAGATAGTTTTTCTCACCATCGGGAGTATGCATAAAGCCAGGAATATCCACCAGTATATAATTATACTTTTCATTGTTTTCCTTGGCGATTTTTTCAATCTGCTTTAAGCTTGCAGCTTTGCAGTCATAGCGAAAGGGTAGTTCAGGAAAATTTCTGGCGTGGTCCTTACGAAGTTCAGTAATTGTCCATTGAGGGTCGCAATCAATTACAAGAACCTTTTTTTTGTAAGAGTGGTTTAGTGCTTTGGCAAAAAGCTCAGTCATAAAACTTTTTCCAGCACCACCTTTTTGATTAGCGAAAGAAATAATTACGGCCATTTTGGAATTAGTATTAGTTTGAAAATTAGTATCGGAGAACTCAACATATTTACCCCTTAGTCTAAGGTTAACATTTTAATGTTTTAATAAATTAATTCGTTAATAATATAAAACATTATTTTATTAAATTATTACATTATCAAAAATACAATAAATTAAAATATTACATAAACAATTTATTAACTAATTAAGAAAGTAATAAAGTAATATATTGTAAAAACAAATAATTGTGATGTAGTAAAATTAATTTAACAACATTACAACATAACAATAATACAACATCACAACTACACAACATCACTATTTATTAATACTACAATACCACTATTTATTAATTCTTTAATTTTTTGACTTTTATTTATGGTTCTGGTCCCTTTGCGCGAAGCGTGTACTGAATATTATGAAGATTACTCGTGAGAGATGTTTGACTAAGAGAAAAGGTTTAATGTTTTATTTAGCAAGAGGATAAACATACATATCAATACGTTAGTATTGATATATAATGTTTAATAATTACAAACAAAGTTTGTAATGGGGGCAAAGTTGCAAATTAAAAATAATTAACTATCTTTAAATGAAATTAATAAATAGTATAAAGATGGGGGCAAATGATGGATTTGTAAAGATACGTGTTTCCAAGGAAGCCCTGGAGCAATTCAATGAATTGGTTGATTTTAAAAAGGCGCAAGGACAAAAAACTACCTATCGGGAGAACTACGATGAGGCACTAAATTTCTTCACCAAAGTCAAAATGTTACCCGCAGAATATGGTCCAATTGGTGAACAAATGCAAAAACAAACCAGTAGGTACATCGCATTTTTTCGCAATGCAGAGAAAAATATCTATTCAAAAATCGATTCCTCGATGAACACATTGGGCAGTCAAAGGACATTTTCGGGGGGTGGTAATGCAGATGTTAACCGCGAATTGAATAATATTTCAGAGGTATTAAAGCAATTATATGGGTTAATCAGGCTTGGATTTAAATTGGATTTGCAATCAATACAGTTTATTTTAGGGGAGGAACAGGAGGATGTTTTTGACAAAGTGATGGAGGATTTTACCCACACATTAGGCGAAATAGAAAAATAAAGAAGGGATGTATATAAAAATTATAAACCCCAAAAACAGTAATACCAACTATCAAAATGTAGGTTCGGTATCACGATGCTCCAATTACCTTACCAGCGAAAAGCACTTTCCGGAGAAAGACTACCACTATTTCAACGATGATGGAGTCTTTACAAGGGAAGAAGTTACAATGGCCATTGACAACAATGTAAAAGGACTTAGAAGCTTCGAGGATTATATTGAGAAATTAGAAAATGGGGAAAACCCTTCTTTAAGAGAATATCAAAAGTTTACCTCTTTAAATATATCACCCAGCGCAGAGGAAATACAGCTTTTTAAAGATAATCCAGAAATGGAACTGGAATATGTAAGCCAGGTGATGGATGATTACGCTAAAAATTATAACATGAAAAGGCGCAGTGGTGAAGCCCTTGAATTTACTAAAGATAGCCTAGTATGGTTTGCAATACGGCACAATGAAAGGGTGTATAAATCCGATGATAAAGATGTAATTGAAGGTAGGGTAAAGGAAGGGGATATAAAGAAAGGTGAGAATATGCATTGGCATATTATTGTCAGTAACCGGGATAGGGAAATGAAATACACCCTTAATCCAATTGGTTGTAAGATTACCACCTTTAATCGAAACGAGTTTTGTTATAATGGGGTTAAGGATTTTTCCCAGATGTATGTTCAACCCCAAAGTCTAAAAATGTTCCTGGATAAGGTAAATTTTAGTCAGTTTTCAAAATATGACGAAGCGCTTAAACTGGATATGACAAATAATTATCTTGATGTACTCAATAAGTGCTTTGAATCAAGTCAAAGGATTGATATGAATATGGTTGAGAGTTTGGGGGGATTTGAAAAGGATAATATCAATACACTGTTTACCGGACTGCAAACTGTAAGTAAGTTTCAAAGGAACAATTTCAGCGTAAAGAACTTCAATAATTACCTTGAAAATCATCTGTTGGGGTTAAACTTTGGAGGAAAGATAAAGCACTCTATAGGTGGTTCTGAGTTTGATAGGGCCCTTGAATATATCCAAGAGAAGTACAATATTACTGAGAAAGTAAAATGTGAATATAAGAACTCCACTAAGTACGATGCTTTCCAGGGGTTGATAAACTTAAAGAAAAAATTGGATGATGGGCACACAATTAAAAATGTTGGTTCGTTTTTAACTGAGGAATCTAAGAAATACCTAAATGATCAATTTCTTTTAAATACGCCCACTGAGATTGTCAATATGAAATCGGATGATTATTATGATCAATTCAGGGGTTTTATAACTAAATACAATGAATTCTATGACCATAAAATAGATGAAGAAAAGGTTGCCGCCTTTGTAAGCTACAGCAAGGAAAACGATAAAGAGAAGCTGGCTTTATTAAATGACAACGAAAAGGAATATTTCAAAACAATTCAGCAGAGGTTGCATAAAGCAACAAGGTTCTTGATGGCAGATATCTACAGTGGTTTTAATCCTAAAGATTCCACCACACGATTAATTGATTATACAATAGGTTTTTCAAAATATGGATTTTCAGAGTTTAAAGAATTGGATGAATTGCAGAAAGCCGATAAGCTTAAGGAATTGACCCAATACATCAACTTGAATTATGAAAAGTGCTTATTGAATAATACGGTTGAAGGTTTATATAGAAACGAGCTTATTGGTGATCAAATCTACAATGCATTGATATGTTATAAGAACAGCCTGGATGAAGATGGAAAATTTGTTGTAGGGGAAAACCATCCATTGGAGTTTATTGATACCACCCAGGATGCAAACGAAAGAGTATGTTTTATTGCTGAAAACATAAAAGAGTACCATAATATAGATTTTTCAAAGTATTATGATTCAATAAAGCAGTACGCCCGTATTAATGCAGATGAGAGTGCCCTCAAAGACTTTATCAAAAATATACCTACCCAGGATTTTAAGATACTTAATGGCGAAAATAAGGATAGGGTCTTACACGATATGTTCATGTTTTTAAATGCCGGCAGGGAAGAAAAAATAGATTACAATCAGATTCGAAATATTCAACTGGAATATGGTATCTCAGATGAAAGGCTTTTTGCAATCCTTAAAAATTATCCAGAGGAACACCTTACAAAAGATAGGTTAGTAAATAGCCTCTTGCAATTTGGTGTAAACGGAAAGGAGAAATTATATTCCCATGATGATCCTGGCGCATTAAAAAATCTTATTAATTCTACTTTAACAGATTTACAATTTTGAATATGAGTAATTTATATCACGCTGTCGTTTTAAATGCCGGTCATAAATTCTATCAATCATTTGTTCTTCGGTCATCTGTTTATAAAGTTTAAAAGTGATAAATTCTTTAATATCACGAGCCGATAGTAAAGGTAAATCATCAAAGCAATGCAATTTTTCTTTTAAAATAAATGACGAGACCAAAAAGTTTAATGCAACCTGGTGTTGCCATGCAAGCCATTTTCGTGTCTGAAACTGGTCTAGCCCGAGTATCTGTTTTGATTCTTTTATGCAATGTTCTACAAAGTACCGTTGTGCTTGCATATAGGCTATAGCTTTCTTAGTGTATTGTTCAAGATTAGCATTGGTAAAAGAATATTTTATTTCGTCCTTGCCTTCTTTGGTTTTCGTTTTACGGATAACCAGTAACCTTTGCTCTACTTGCATTTTACTGTTATTGATTATCCAAAGCTTTATAAAATGATAGTCAGCTACAAGAACTCCTTTGGCTGTATTACGAACACTAATACGCTGCCAATTTTCGTCATTTAAAGTCTGTAAATATTTTGATACACTTAATTCGTCTGTAGTTGCTTTTAATTTCTTGGGTTCACGACCCTTATTGCTTTTTCGCTCGGGAATAGCCAAGTCAGGACGTTCCAAATATATTTTTTGGTCTTTATGGATATCCAGCATGTACAGATAACCAAGCAAATCTATGCTGCTGGCAAAATCCACATCGTTACCATAATAACCATCGCCTCCAATAAAATCGAAGATGATGCCATTGGTTACTTGCTGGCGAATAATTTCTAATGCCAGTTCGAGCTTAGTTTTAAATGTTCGGTGCTTTACAGGAACGCCTGCTTTTTCGCATCTTGTCTTGTCGTCACACCAAGCCTTGGGAAGGTATAGTCGGGCATCAACCATTGATGCAAAATCCCCATTACTTAAACAAGCAAATACCGCAACCTGACTATTTGATAGTTTCCCTACATTCCCACAATATTGATGTCCAACGCCTACGCTATGGTCGCCTTTTTTTACCCAACCACTTTCATCAATAATCAATCCTGTAAGTTTTCTTTTGGGTAAAACCTGGCTTACTTCCTGGGCTACTTGATTTATCAAAACTCGATGATCCCAGTTAGACTCAGTTATAAAGTGCTGCATTTGATGGTAGTTAGCTCCCAAATCTTCGCTTATTCTTTCAATATTGCGCATCTGACTTTGTATTATTCCTAATGAATATTGCTGTGCTTTGTCAAAGAACTTCTTTGTTGAATTACAAAATACATGCTGATAATCATTAAGGTGAACACTAACTCGCTCTATTACAGAGGTCAGTGTTTTTCCATATCGATTATTATTTTTACGTTGTATTAAACATTTTTCGGAACGATAAGCCTGTTTTTCTGTGCATTGAAGATACTGAATTTCCTTGAAATATCAATGTTTACAAGGGTTTTGTTTAATCTGTTAAAGTAGAATTAAAAGTAAATCGAACCATTTCGATGCTTTGTTTAATAGGGCAAATGCATATTACGAAACAGGCGAGTACGAAAAAGCTATAGTCGATTTTACCAAAGTTATTAGTCTTGATCGTAGCTTTACAGAAGCTTTCCAAGCTAGGGGAAGTGCTTATTTTAATCTGGCCAATTACGAGAGCGCCATCAACGATTACAACGAGGCATTAAAAATTGATAACAACAATCCCGGGCTGCTTTATGATTTAGGCAATGCCTATTTCATGCTTACCGATTTTGTTTCGGCCATTAAGTATTTTTCGCTTGCAATTGAACAGGAAAAGAGCAATGCGAATTATTATTTCAACAGGGCTTTGTCCCATTTCTACATCGATCTTTACCAGGAAGGTTGCCAGGATTTGCAAAAGGCCAGCCAGCTAGGAGATAACGAAGCGAAAGCTTATTTCGATGAATTTTGCCGCGATCAGTACTAAAAACAAATTGGTGAAATCTCGCTAGAGAAAGCTGTTTATTACCAATATAATCAAGGCAATCATAAGATAGGAATTGATCAGGATAAAGGCACTGCGCAAGGCATGCTGTTCATCTTTGGCATACACAAGTTTGAAAAACCGGAATATAAAATAAATGTTGAGCAGAATAAGTAAGATAGCCAGGAAATAGGGGAGTTGAATTCCAAATAAAGGAAAGAAAAACAAAAACATGCTTGTAACACCCGCCCAGAAAAATACAATATGTCTGATCTGTCTGTTAGTGAAAAAAACGGAAATACTTGAAAATCCGGCCTTTTCATATTCTTTACCGAATTTAATGAGCAACAGCCAAAAATGGGGCAATTGCCAGAAAAACATAAACAAAGCAATAAAAAGCAAGCCAGGGTTTGAAAGAGCTGCGCCAGCCGATACCCAGCCTATCATTGGAGGAATAGCTCCTACCAATGCTCCCGGAAAAATAGAAAAGAGGGTTTTTACTTTTAGGGGTGTATAGATAAAATTGTAAATTACCACATTCAAAAGGCCAAGCATGCTGGCAAGTGGCGAGTTAAATCCTAAAAGAGTTGCCCCTAAAACCATCAGAACAAGGGCAATAAAAAGCGCTTTGTTTGCCGATAATTCACCCGAAGGAATTGGACGTGTTCGGGTACGTTCCATTCGGGCATCGTAATTGCGCTCCTGGTATTGGTTGAGTGCCGAGGCTCCTGCCGAAAGAAAATAAACTCCCCAGAATAGACAGAACAATTCCCCAATCGATCGGCCCGGTGCTACCAGGTAACCCACCATGGCAGAAAAACTTACGAGTAGCGACAAACGATGCTTTGCAAGTTTTTTATAGATACTAAAAATGGAATTTATTTTCGTATTCAAGGTTTTAATCCTGTTTTCTTCTTCTTAGTAAGTGCAGGCAATGCAATGTAAATAAAGACCTAATTTTGCTTAATCGTTTCGAGGTATTCTACAATTTGTTGCACTTGTTCTTCCGAAATAGTTTGATCATAAGCCTGCATCAGTCCTTTGGCATAACCATCGACAACTTCGGTATTAGGTTCATAAATCGATCGTTTTATATAAGCCGCATCAATCAGCAGATTTCTTGTTTTACCTTGTGCATCGGTTACTGTTCTTATGGTTCCAAATGTGCCATTAAAGGCTGGCCCAACCAGCTTGGCTCCTTCGATAGAATGGCAGGCGAGACAGGCATTGGCTTTTAAAACAGCGAGCCCCGGATGATCGGGTTTATCGCCAGTGGCTTCGAGATTGGCCAGCCAGGTATCGAATTCTTCTTTCGATACTACTTCGGTGGTCGATATCATGGCAGAGTGTAGCAACCCGCAATATTCGGTGCAGAAAACGTCATAGGTTCCCATGTAGGTGGGGGTAAACCAAAGAAAATTGTTGTACCCGGGCACCACATCTTCTTTTACCCGAAAAGCAGGAATAAACAAGCTATGGTTAACATCTTTCGATACCAAATCGAGCCTGATAGGCTGGTTAACGGGTATCACCAGTTTTTTCGAGATTTTTCCATCGCCGTAATCGAATTCCCATTCCCACATGCGGCCGATGGCAGTTATTTTCAATGCATCTTTGGGTACCCTGCGCATCTCCCTAAATCCCATCCAGCCATACCAGAACATGATGAGCACCAGAATAGATGGAACAACAGTCCAGATAATCTCAAGCTTCACGCTGCCTGTAAATTGAGCAGCTTCTTTACCTTTCGACCGGCGATATTTAATCACTGTCCAAATCATAAAGGCGGTAATGCCAACAATAAATACAAAGGCAGTAGCAAAAATAAATACAAAGGCCTTATCGACTCCTTCTGCTAAGTTTGATGCTCCGTTAAACATAAGTTTGTATCGGTTTTAATTTTTCAGATTGAAATATTTTATTTACCAAAGTTTGGTGTCAAAATAAGGCTTTATCGCAGCAAATAATCAATAAAGGTAATTATAACAACCAATGCAAAGAGGATAAAAACCCCTCCAACCATCCATTTAGTAAATTTGCTTTCGAATTTGAGGTGCATAAACCAGGTTAAAACAGTTGTGGCCTTCACACTGGCCACCAATAAAGCTACTCCTACCGAAAAGACACCAAAATGAAATTTGGAAATATACACGGTAATGAATGTTAAAACCAACAATGCTATTAAAACTAGTGCATGTGAAGTATAGCTCGAAATATGATGTTTTTCGTTGTTTTCCATAGTTATCTTAGGTTATCAGGTACAATAAAGGGAACAGGAAAATCCAGATTAAATCCACAAGGTGCCAGTACAAAGCACTGTTCTCGAGCAGCACATAATGTCCCGCATGTTGCACACCGGCTTTAATTCTGAATACTGTAACAATTAGCAAAATGGCACCAATAAACACGTGCAAGGCATGTAAACCTGTCATCATATAATAAAGCCCATAAAAGGTTATTTCTGTACGGTCGAGATTTAGGTAAACTTCTGAGCCTGGCCACAGGTGATGTTCGAATTTATGCGACCATTCGAAGTACTTATTTACCATAAACACACCTGCCAGCAAAACAGTAATTAGAATAAGTCCAATGGACAAATTCTTATTTCCTTTTTGCAATGCAGTAATCGACATGGCTACAGTCATACTGCTTACAAGAAGCACTACCGTGTTGAGGGTTCCAATAAAAATATCCAGTTCTTGCGCTGCACGATGAAAACCTTCGGCATGCTGAATACGCAAAACAGCATAGGCCAGAAATAAGCCACCAAATAGAAACAACTCTGTAAAAAGGAATAACCACATTCCCATTTTACCGGTTTCGCTGTCGATTTGGTGAGGGTGTCCAGAATGATTTGTCATACCCAACGGGGATTAATTAGTATCGTTTTTTTTGAACAGATAAGGCGGGTGTTTGATCACCGGAATTTCGTCGAAGTTTTCGTGGGTGGGTGGCGATTCGATCTGCCATTCCAATGTTACTCCGTTCCATGGATTGGAAGGGGCTACAGCTCCGCGGCGACGATGATAAATCAGGTTTCCTATCATAAGTATCAGACCAGTAAACAGAATATAGGCGCCAATGCTCGAAATCATTTGTCCGGTGTGAAATTCGGGCAGATAATCGAAATACCTGCGCGGCATACCTTGAATGCCAATGATAAACAAGGGGAAATAAAGTAGGTTGAATCCAACGAATAAAATTCCCCAGGCAATATAGGCCAGTTTATCGCTATACATGCGTCCATATATTTTAGGGTACCAATAGTGCATGGCAGCAAAAAAGGCAAATCCCATTCCGCCAAAAATAATATAATGAAAGTGAGCTACCACAAAATCTGTATCGTGCAGGTGCACGTTGGTAGCCAACGCTCCGAGTGTAAGTCCTGTAAAACCTCCGATAAGGAAAAGGAAAATAAATGAGATAGCATACAAGAGAGGAGGTTTTAAATCGATTGATCCGCCATACATAGTCGAAATCCAATTGAATACTTTTATGGCACTGGGCACGGCCACAATAAAGGTTAAGAAAGAAAAGAACCATCGCGACCAGTAGCTGATTCCAGTGGTAAACATATGATGTCCCCAAACGAAATATCCCACAAAGGCAATGGCCAGACTTGAAATGGCAATGGCTCCATATCCAAAAACAGGCTTTTGGCTGAAAGTTGGAAATATCTCAGTGACAACTCCCATGGCAGGTAAAATCATTACATATACCGCCGGGTGCGAATAAATCCAGAACAAATGCTGAAACAACAAAGGGTCGCCACCCAATGCCGGGTCGAAAAAACCAATGTGCAATACCCTTTCGGCAATGACCATTAACAAAGTAATGCCTACAATGGGTGTTGCCAAAAGTTGAATCCAGGCCGTAGCATAGAGCGACCATGGAAAAAGAGGCATCTTGAACCAGCTCATGCCGGGTGCCCTGAGCCGGTGAATGGTGACAATAAAGTTAAGTCCGGTTAATATCGACGAAAACCCAAGCACAAATGCCGCGGTGAGCGCAAATATCACATTGGTGTTCGAATCGGCACTGTAGGGAACATAAAAGGTCCAGCCGGTATCGGGAGGTCCATCTCCTGCAAATTGCGATAACACACCTAAAATGGCACCTGTAATGTAGACATACCATGAAAATAGATTTAGTTTCGGAAAAGCCACGTCTTTGGCCCCAATCATTATGGGCAGGAAAAAATTACCAAACACGGCCGCTATTCCCGGTATTACCACAATAAATATCATAATCACCCCGTGCAGGGTAAAAATTCCATTGTAGGTTTGAGCATCCATAATGTCCGCACCCGGGTTCATTTTTTCGATGCGCATGAGTAATCCTAATACAGCAGCTGCCAGAAAAAATACCACAATGGCATAAAGGTACATCAGGCCAATTTTTTTATGGTCGGTGGAGGTAAGCCACGACATAATACCCTTAAAACGTCCCTGATGTTCGAGGTAGCTTACATGTGTATATTTGTTTTCATTCCCCATGTTTATTCAGTTTTTATAGTTTTTCTTCTTCCTTTAATTAACAAAGTAGTAATCAGAATGAGGGCTATGGCGATAGAAAGTATGCCCACAATTCTGGTTACCTGCAAGGTATAGGTACGGCCTTGTGGGTCGTAAGCAAAGCAAACTTCTAAAAATTTATTGATAGAAGCCTGTGGTAAGCCTTTCTGAGCCTCAATTGTGGCCATTTTAACATCGAAAGGCAGGTAGTTCAATCCATAAAGGTACCTTGTAATTTTCCCCTGGGGGCTCACCATAATTATAGCCGAAGGATGCGAAAAGTCTAACCCTTGTGGTTTAAATTTATATCCAACAGCCTTGGTGATGGCTTGTATATTCTCATCGGAACCGGTAAGATAGTGCCAATGAAGCTGGTTTTCGGCACCTATTTTCTGTACAAAGTTTTTCTTTTTAATCTGTGCTTTTTCCGGATTGTCTTTGGTGTTGAAGCTGATGGTAATAATTTCATAATCTTTTCCCAGCACCAGGTCGAGGTGAGTAACCAGTTCGGATACACCGTTTAACAAAGGGCTGCATAATCCGGGACAGTCGAAATAAACAAACGAAAGTATGGTAGGTTTATCGATCAGTTGCCTTAAACTTACGGTGTCATTTTGCTCATTGACAAAGGTTAAATCCAAGGGCAAAGTATCTCCCAATTTTTCGTCAATACCTATTGTTTCATCCTGGTTAGGCATTGTCTGCGTAAAGCAATGCGTGGTAAAAGTGAATAAAAATAGAAGTAACAAGAGCTTTTGTCGATTCATACCAGTAAGAAGTGTTTTCATGTTTTTTTGTTCAAATTACTTACCCAAAAAGAATATCTTTTTAAGTTGAAGCAGGATGTAAAAAATGGTTCCCCAGGCAGCGAGCACTCCAATGGCATAGGTGAACAGGAGCCAAAGCGGGGCCATGGCCATGGTATTCCACATGGCTCTTTCGGCCCTGAGGCTTGGTGCTGTGGTTGGTTTTCCGGTTTGAATAGCAATCTTGCTTTCTATTTGACCAAAGGCTTCCTGGTCGCTCAAGCGGGCTATCAGATTCAAATTACCCTGTGTATCAGCAGGCATTTTTTCAGGCACTTTAAAATATGCCAGTCCCATTTCGTTGGTTATTTTTTCTTCTTCGAGCGGAAGGTTGCCAAACATCCGAACTGCAATCATTTGAATAGCCGCGCCTCCAATGGATTCGCGAATGCTATCTTTAATTCCAACCAGACGGGCTTCAATAAGGCCTTTTTCTGCCAGGTGGGAAAGCGTCAGTTCGATATCGCCCTCGTAAGCACCCCTTTGAATTTCTTTTGCAACCTGTTGCACATAGCTTTTATTATAGGTGCGCAGGTACGAAATCACATTCCAGATCTGGTCTGGAGTGAGTGTGTTTTTGAATGATGGCATAGCGCCTCTGCCTTCGCGTATTTTGTAGTACATCGCTCCATCGGTGTTAGCCTGAAATTTCTTTGCAGCAGGATCGCCGGGAGGGGGGACGAGAGCTACTGCATTTGCCTTACCCGGTATACCATGGCAGGATGCACAATTGATGGTATAAATTTCTGAACCTGCTTTTTGCGATTCGGCACTAAACTCAAAAGGACTTAGTTTGGTAGCCTGATCGGCAGGAACTTCCCAGATTTCCTGTGCATTTAGTTGGCAGAAAGCCAATGCTGCGAATGAAAAGATTATAGTATACTTTATTTGCATTTTTGTAAGGTTTTATTCGTCACTTTTCTTGTGTTTCTCCTCTGCCAGCTCCCAAATTGAAACTACCGGAAAAACTTTGGCCAACACAGTAATTATCATCACCACCAACACGATGGCACCAACCGTTACGGCCGTTTCTATCAGGGTTGGTTTGTAAACCATCCATTCCTGCGGAACATATTGCTTTGGAAGGTAAGGATGGGCCATGGTGGGCACTACAATCAGAAAACGTTTAAACCAGGCAGCTAGTAACACAATCACAGCAATAATTGTAATCGGGAATGGTTTACGAAATTTTTTGAACAGCAACAAGATAATGGGGATAATTAAGCCACCCAGCTGAACCATCCAAAATAGAAAAGCATAATGGCCTGAAAACAGTTCATGAAGGTGTATGCTATCTGCAGCTTTCATTTTGTAGGCAGGCACGAGAAATTCGTTGATATTAAAATAGAGATATACAATTGAGGTTAGCACCAGAAGTTTACCCATTTTATCAAAATGAATCTCTTCGATGTATTGATGAAGCTTGTAATTGTTACGGAAGAAAAACATGGCAATAACCAGGGCTGCAGATCCTGCAACAAAGGCACCTGTAAGGAAGTAGGGTCCAAAGATGGTGCTGTCCCAGCCACTTCGGGGTGTTACTGCAAATAGCCAGGAAGTGACGGTGTGAATGGCAAATGCAGTCGGAATTACCAGAATCATTAATATTCGCAAGGATTTAAAAAGAATCTTGTATTGTTCCGGATGATGCGTCCAGTTAAAGGACAATATCTCGTACAATTTTACCATCCATTTGGGTTGGTTGCCCAAACGACCTTTGCTGATAGCCAGATCGGGAATCATGGGCAGAAGGTACAGAAGAAAGCTGATTACCAGATAAGTTGTTACCACAGTAACATCCCACAGAATGGGCGACTGAACCCTTGCATGAATAAAGACATAGGCCAATCTTTCGGGGCGTCCCATATCGCTTACAATAACCAGTCCGGCTACGGCAGCAAAGGCTACAGCAATAATCTCAGCAATGCGGGCAATAGGTTTTTGCCATTCATAACCCATAAGTCCAAGCACTGCGGTAATCAACATTCCTACCAAGCTGGTAGCTACAAAAAATACAAAGTTCGAGATGTACATGCCCCAGCTGACATAATCGCGCAGGCCGGTAACAATTAAACCTTTGTCGATCTGAATGATGTAGGCATAAATACAGGCAATGAGTATAATGCTTAAAAAACCCATCCAGGCATGAAATTTCGAGTTTAGTCCCACAGGTTTGAGTACATCATTGGCAATCTGGTCGATACGTGGGTTCCTGGGATCGAAAGCAGGATTATGTTTCGTCATAGGTGTTTATCTTTAAGCGTGAGGATCTGGTATAATTGCATTTACGTCTTCTTCGGGCACGTCAAACAACCTGTTTTTTGGAGGCAGGTAATATATTCTGGGTTTGGTGCCCAGTTCTTCCATCAGGCGATATCCGGCATTGTCTTTCAGTAGGCTGCTAAGTACAAAAGTTTCTTTGGTGGTACCATTGGTTACAGCATCTTCGTTCTCGTCGCCAAAGTAAAATACTCCATTGGGGCAGGCCGATACGCAATAGGGTAATTTATTTTCGCGCAACCTGTCGGCACTAAAGAGACATTTGGATATGGTTCCCTTTTTCTGAGGGGTATTAAGCTCTACATCATAAGTAATTTCTTTTTTCAGAAGTTGCGCCAGGTCGGTGTTACCCGCTCCTTTCTTTACCAATTCTTCGTATTCGAGCGATTTTTTGTTGACCTCTTCGGTAAACAGGGGTTCTTCCCAATGGAACATCCGGGCCGAGTAGGGGCAGGCAGCCATGCAGAAACGACAACCAATGCAACGTTGGTTATCTATTAACACAATTCCATCCTGGCGTTTAAAGGTGGCGTCTACCGGGCACACCGATACGCATGGCGGATTGTCGCAATGTTGGCAGGGTTTGGGCATAAAATAGGGCGCCGTAGTTGGCGAGTCCTGCATTTTGAGTGTATTGATATGGTATTCATGTGGCCGCAGGTGATGAGCCTCCTGGCACGATTCAATACATTTCCGGGCATTACGGCATTTTGCAAGGTCTATCACCATTACAAAGCGTCGGCCTTCTAAACCAACTCTTCCGCGCGATTGCAATGAAGCTTTGTCGATGGTTACTTCTTCGATCTGTGCTTTGGGAACTTTTACCAGCTTATTGTCGGCTGTAAGCACGGTAATGTATTCGTCTTTGCCTTTTTTCTTTTCAAAGACATAGCCTGTGTAAATTGCCGCCGTGCCAGCTGCTGCAGCTGCACCCACTAGTCCAAAACGTTTCAGAAATTCCCTTCTCGAATCGATCGGTTCGTTCGATTGGGCCGGATTAGTTTCTTCCGGAATATGTTTTTCTTGCATTGCTGATTATTTGGCGTAATTGTAAAATTTCTATTCGATGTTTTGAATAGCCACAACATCGTAACCTGCTTCTGTAATTAAATGCCTGAAAGCAGAAGTATCGGTTTTTTCAGGCTCGAATGCAACCTTGGCTATTCCTTTTGAATGCGACGATTCTACTGAAGAAACTCCCGGAATACTTTTAAGGCTGGCATTAATGGTGTTTTCACATCCTGTACAGGTCATTCCCTCGATGCTTATTTCAACTTGTGCAGTTTTAGCCTCCACTTCGGAAGTTTTTGCTTCAGGGCTGGGGTTTTTGCAAGCAAATGCTGCAAGAATGCTTATATAAAAGATTTTTTTCATAAAAAATAGTGTTTATTAAATGTATAAAACTTTGTAATCTTTTTCCAGAATAAGAATTAGCCTTCTTGTATTTATAAATTGCTTATCCAGGCTAACATTTTTTTTGCTAAAAATAGCACATAACTATGTATCTACGCAGTCTTAAAATGTTAAACTTATTAGATTGTGCTTTTTTCCTTCGATAAAAAATAAGCATTGCGAATGATTTTTAAGAACCGACAGGATGGCGAAGTGGAATTTCAAAAATTACTGTACTGCCTGCCTCATTATTGTTTTCGATCCAAATCCTGCCATTATGTTTTTCGATGTATTTTTTACTGATGGCAAATCCTAGCCCAAGCCCTGTTTCGTTCGTGGTTCCAAGAGTTGGCAGAGGTTGTTCGTCCTTTAAAAGTTGGTCGATCATGGCGGGCGACAAGCTAGATCCAGTATCACTGATGCGAATATGGGCTAGTTCTTCGGTGCATTCGCAGCTAACGATAACCTGACTGTTTTTAGGTGAATATTTAATGGCATTGTGCAATAAATGGTGCAGGGCTGTGTCAATCAGGTTTCTGTCAATTTCAATCTGAATTTGGCATAATTCGGTATGGCTGATTATGCTCACACCCTTCTTCTTAGCTGCTTTTTGCACCTGGTGGATACTTTCGGCCAACACCTGGTTGAGCATATGCGGATGAGGTTCGAAAATAATTCTGCCATATTCAGTACCCGACCAGTTTAAAAGGGTAATCAGCAAATTATAGATCGATTCGATTGAATTTCCCAAACTTGCCAGGAGGTTCTTCTTCTTTTCATCGTTATAATGGTCGTAGCGATAAATGAGTAAATCGGCATAACCTTTTGCATTGTTAATCGGATCTTTTAAATCGTGTGCAATAATCGAAAAAAGCTTGTCTTTCGTTTGATTTGCTTTTGTCAGCGCTTCTTTTTGCTCGGCAAGCTGTTTGGCCTGGTCTAACAGTTGTTGCTGTTTCGATTTCAAATCATCGTTGGTAGTCTTTATTTCGTGGGCTTGTTCGGTAAGTTGGTAGTTTTTCTCCGACAATTCGCTCGTGCGTTCCAAAACTTTTTTCTCCAGTATTTTATTTAATTCGAGAATGCGTATCGTGCGAAGTCTTACTATGAAAAATATTGCACTTAGAACCAGTGCAATTAAAACAACACGAAACCAGGTTCGAATCCAGAAGGGTGGTACTATTTGTATAATAAGGCTTTTAGGTTGCTCAGACCAGGCTCCATCGAAATTAGATGCCCTTACACTAAATACATATTTGCCTGGTGCAAGATTGGTATAGGTGGCCGTTCTCTGGTTGCCGTTTGTCGATACCCACCCGGTATCAAAACCTGCCAGTTTGTATTGGTATCTGTTGTCATCGGGGTGAACAAAGTGTAATCCGGCGAATTCAATACTAATCACTTTTTCGCTGTGCTTCAGAATAATTTTGCTTGTTTGGTTTAAATTGGTTGGTAGTACAATACGGTTGTTTAAGACCTCACCAATTTCGATTGGTTTGTTGAATATTTTAAGCTTTGTAAATACGATTCGTGGTAAGGTGGAGTCGCTAATAATTTCAGCAGGCTGAAACACATTGAATCCGTTGACTCCTCCGAATAATAATTCATTGTTGTTGCCAGTGCATGAAGCACCCCAGTAGAATTGATCGGATTGGAGACCATCGTTTTCGTAAAAATTATTGATTTGTCCTGTTTGGAGGTTTATGCGCGAGAGACCCCGGTTGGTTCCCAGCCAGGCATTCACTTCAGCATCGTATTCGATGGTGTAAATCACACTGTTTGCAAGGCCTTCGTTTCTGCCATAGATTTCAACGTTTATTTTATCAGGCAATTCCGGATTGAAACTTACTCGGTTCAGTCCTGCCCCGTAAGTACCAGCCAGTATTTCGTTTGGGTTGTTTTGGGCATGATAGGCCATTGAAATAATGCGGTTATCGCCTATAGTATTTTTCATTCCTGATTGGCGTGTATACCTTGAAATAGTATATTCCGCATTGAAACTATTTTCTTTCGCGTTCCCGGGAGTTAAGCGGTTCAAACCTCCCCAGGTGCCAACCCATACATTGTTGTATGCATCGACAATTATGCAATTCGACTGAACCCCATATGGCGTAATGGACTTATTATCTTGTGGGTTATGAACAAATTTTCGAACTTCATTCAACTCAGGATTGTAAAGTATGAGTCCGGTTTCGGTTCCTATCCAAATGTTACCAAAACTATCTTCGGTAAGCTGATGGATGATTCTATCCAGGTCACCTTGCCCATTATCTAACAGTTGGTCGTCGAATTTTTTCAGCAACGAACCCTGAAGATTGTAAATGGAAATTCCCTGGCCCCAGGTTGCAACCCAGATTTCTCCATTGCTACGCTCCATAAAACAATTGCTAAAACCAACGACACCTTCGGATTTATCTCCTGCCGGACCTTTAATTTGTTTGATTTGCTGTGTATTGCGATTAATTACATCAATAGTTCCTGATACCCCTCCAACCCAGATTTTGTTTTGGTTGTCGACCAGAAGGGAACGTATCAGGTTGTCCGAAATAGATTGGGAATTACCAGGAATCTGCTGATAGAGCGTAAATTGTTTCGAATTGATGTTGAGTTTGTTCAATCCTGCACTACCGGTACCCGCCCAAAGCGATCCGGTTTTATCGAGGTAGAGAGAGATTACCACATCTTGCGAGAGGGTTTTTTCTTTGAGCGGAACATGGCAGAAGTTCAATAAACTGCCTGTATTTTTATGATAAAGGTATATTCCGGAATAGGTTCCTAACCAAAGATATTCGGAGTTTTGTTCAATGATTTCAATAATCTCTATCGATTTCCCCCTGTCGTTTTCAATAGGAATTATCTCGAATTGATTAGTCTTTGTATTAAACTTCACAAGCCCTTTTTCGCAAGAGGTCCAGAGCAGGCCATTCTCATCGCTTATCATCGACCCTGTGAAATCGGCATTGATGAGTTCACCCGGAAGATCGAAAATTTTAAACGAATTGTTTTTCGAATCATATCCACACAAATGCTTGTCGGTGCGTATCCAAAGATTTTCGAAAGGATCGTAGCTAAGAGCAAAGATGGTATTTGAGGGAAGAGAACCAATACTGCCTGGCTCGTGTCTGAATACTATCAATTTGCTAGTTACCATATCGTATCGATACAAACCATGATTGTAGGTGCCAATCCATAATTTTTTGTCGGGTGTTTCGAGCAAGGCATAAATTCTGGATTGAAACAGAAATGAATCAGGCGCCTCTTTCGGTTGAATTGTACTGAAGGTATTGGAGGAAGTATTGTATTTTGCAACTCCTCTGGTATTGGTGCCAATCCACAAACCACCATCGGAGGATGCCACCAGCGAATAAATAAAATTGTCGGGTAATGAATTGGGGTTGTCTATGTCGTTGTAGTAATTTACAAATTCATAGCCATCAAAACGGTTAAGGCCATCTTCGGTGGCTATCCATAAAAAACCTGTTGCATCCTGGCTTATCGACCGGATAATCTGTTGCGAAAGCCCCTGGTTAATGGTGTAATGGTAAAAAATAGGTTTGGGTGGTTGAAAATCAGATTGGGCAAAAGTGATTTGTTCATTCTGAAATAAGAAACAGAAAATGAACATCCAGAAAACAAAAATCGATTGTCGCACTTTAGTTTGCATATCATGTATAATCGGCAATAAACATCATTTCCAGACATTATTATCCTAAATATAAACTTTTTATTCAGAATTTCGATAGAATTGTAAACAGCTTTCGAGGTTCACCAGAATGGGTTTACTGGATTATATAACCAATACCCGCCATAAACATAAGCGAGGTATATTGTTCATAGAGGGCATTCTCGCTAATTGGCATATGTAAATACACTGTAAATGAAAAACTTATATCGTTGAGATAATAATATGCAGGAAGCATGAAATCGAGGGTTGTAAAAGTATAATCAGGAGTAAACAGCGATTCGTTTTGTGTATATATATAATTTTTTATAATATCAAAACCCTCTATGCCAATACGTTCTATTAATATCTCGGCTCTTCTCGGATAATTTTGCCTGATCCAGCTGGTAAAATCCTCATAGCCCCAATTGTCGTAAAGCACCTTATTATAATAGTTGTTATCGCTGTAATTGATCCCCATGCCAAGCTGAAGATTAAGCATGGCTTTGGGGTGTAAAAACTTTTCGAAGGTAATTTCCGCAGCATTGTACCACGAGCCATAAAACATGTTGTTCTGGCCCCATAAATAGCTCAATGTTAATGCAGAGGAGTAATAGTTTGTGTTGTAAAAAAGGTCGGTTTGAGCAATGTCGTTAAAAATAGATTTGAGCGCATAGGAGTTTTTACTATGAATTAAGTGGGTGTAGCTCGGATAAATACTTATTCGCTCCGTAAGCTGAAGGTTGTATCCTAATCCCAGGTTATGTTCTTCAGCTGGTTTGGAGTAGTTTGAGTCTGCATTGTCGGTAAGAAAATAGGAATAATTCAAATCGAAATTGTATTTCGATAAATAACTACCTGAGAAAAGAAAGCTGGGTTGCTTTACTTCATTCACCGTTACCCCAAAGGTATTGGTATTCGATGCGTAATCGAAGCCAAGGTAACCAATGCTTTTATTATCAAGTTCAGTTTGCTGCGCAAGGACTTGAAATAAGCACATTGTTGCCAGAATTAATGCATAGCAGTACTTCATTTACAAACTTTATATTTTATACCAAGCGAATATAATACCTAAATCATTACTAATTTAGTCGCCACTTCAATTATCGAATTCTGTTCATGAAACATTTCGCAGTTATTATCAGCTTTTTAAGTATTTTGTGCATCACTACCCAGAACCAACTTCTGGGTCAGGTAAGTCATGGAGGTCACCCGTTCTACAAACCGATTGCCGATACCTTGTTTGTTCCGGTTCTTGAGATTTCTGTGCAAGCCCTTCCTATTTCCGAAAAGAAAAAGGCACTTGAAGTCGATTTTAAGACCGACCAATTTGCTGCAACCGTGGATGTATCGGTGAATACAGAGGATTTCGGTGTGTGGATTGATTTTGCAGAACAGAATAAAAGAGTTTGGTTATTGAAGATAAAGGCCGAAAATGCACGCTCCTATAACTTTCTATTCAGTCAGTACGAGTTAATACCCGGGTGCAGACTTTTTATTTACAATGCATCGCAATCGAAAATACTGGGCGCGTTTACACACCTGAACAATAAACCATGGAAGAGCCTCTCTACCACGCTTATCGAAGCTTCTGAAGTTTACCTCGAATTGCAGGTTCCTCTCTATGCAAACAAATTTGGCTTGTTTGAACTAGGCAGAATAGGAGTTGAACCACAAACTGACATTGTGCCCAAGAGTACTTCCGATCAGTGGTTTGGCCGGTCGGCCGATTGTCACCTTAATGTTAATTGCGAAACTGGGTTTGCTATTCAATTGCAGAAAAGAGCGGTTTGCCGCATTATTTACCAGGGATCGCGCCGCTGCACAGGCACCTTGCTGAATAATCTCGACCGCGACGAAACACCCTATGTGCTTACTGCTGCCCATTGCTTCAGTAGTGAATATACAGCCAACAATGCGGTATTCGATTTCAATTACGAAAGTCCTACCTGCGAAAACGAAGATGTGCCCTTGCAATCGGTTTCTGGTGCAAGTATTGTAAGTGCAGGTTTTTATGGTGTATTTCCCGATAGCCTCGATTTTTTGTTACTGCGCTTAAGTGAAAAGCTTCCGCCTGATTACAAGGTTTATTATTCGGGTTGGGATGCAAGGGGTGTGGCTTCAACCGGCAATTTTGTCCTGCATCATCCACAGGGTGACATTAAGAAGGTTTCAATAGACGAGGATGCCATCGTCACATCAACTTTTACCGGGTTTAACCCGGCCGCACACTGGCTGGTGAATGATTACGAAAAAGGAAGTTCGGAAAATGGGAGTTCAGGTGCAGGCCTTATTTCGTCCGAACTTTTACTGATTGGAACCTTAACGGGCGGAGGCGAAACCTGTTCAGATCCGATTACGGATTATTACCAGAAATTCTCCAGGGCATATAACGATTACGCCCCGGCCCATGCGCAGCTAAAGGCCTGGCTCGACCCAAAGAATTTGAATGTGTTAACCTGTGTTGGATACGATCCATCGTCGAAATTTAGAGAAACAGCAGAAATAATTACGAATATTTTGCCGCACGATTCAACTGAGCTGGTGCTTCAGGAACTGGGCTGGGGTTATGTTTCCGGACATAATTATTTGCTAGACTCAATTTTTGCAGAACGTTTTGCAATTAATGGCAGTAAATACCTTTACGGGGCAAATATTCAGCTTGCTAAGGTGTATTCTTCGGATACAACTCAGAAAGTAATGTTTACTCTGTGGCAAGACAATTTAAACCCTGGCAGTATCTTGTATGAAAAAGCAATTCTTATTGCTGATCTGGAGGCTTTAGATACCCTATTCCTCGATTTTGATTCCACTATTTTAGTGAAGAACACCTTTTATTTTGGTTACCGTATAGCTTATGAGGCAGACACTTTTGCGGTAAAAGTAGTACCTGCCCTCAACGAAAATAATTCTGCATTTACATATTTCGATGGTAATTGGCAAATGCTTCAACGCGATGGTCAAGCTTATCCGGCCAAACTAGCCATTGAAATGTTGGCATTCGATTTTTTACCTGTGAAAGGTGTATTGCCTGATACCTCCTTTACGAGTCCCATTCTCTTGTACCCCAATCCATCCTCACAGCAATTACAAATTCTTTTTAAAACCGAAGTAAGCGGTAAAGTGAGCGTGAGAATTCATGACATCGGTGGCAGACCAGTTTACCACCAGGATTGGTATAATCCGGAACCCAATATACCTGTCGAACACAATCTGCCGGCAGGAGTGTATGTATTGTCTGTAATACAAGACAATAAGCAGCTGGCTGTGCAGAAATTATTAGTTCAATAAAAATGTAACAACATATTTTTTACTTTTTCGTAACTTATCGCATAAATCGACAAGCTTTTGCAATGAATAAGATATTTTTACCCCTTCTATTTTTGATTTTTTACTCTATCCATAGTTTTGCCCAGACAAATTCTCTCGAAGTCGTCTGTTTTGTTGAAAGCGCCACAGGCAGTCCGATCGATGCGGCAAGGGCCGAATTGTTTGAGAATGGAACCAAAGTAAAAACAGCCACTTCCGATGCTAAAGGTATAATCAGTTTTAACCTCGATTTCGGCAAGGACTATAAAATTGTGGTGACCAAACAGGGAATGATTCAGAAGCGAATCGATTTTAAAACAGAGGTATCGCCGGAGTTTCAAAGAAACCTTCGCAAGGAATTTGCCATGTCGCTGGTTGAAAATTGTGATGGAGCCGATGTATCGGTTTTTTCTGAGCCGGTCGATTTTATTCAATACGATGCCGGTTTTGGGAATTTTGTTTCCGACAAGGCCTATGCCGATAAAATGCAATCGCGCTTTGCATCGGCTTATCAGGGTATAGAAAAGTGTAAGCAAGATAAATTTCAGGAAGAAAAACTTGCTGCCGACAAAGCGTTTAACGAGGGTAATTTCGAAGAATCCATTAAACTCTACCAGGAAGCCTTAAAAGTTTATCCGAACGATGCGGGTGTGAAGCGCCAGATAGCTCAGGCACAGAAAAATATCACCACCCAGCAATCGACAAGTGCACGGTACGATCAGCTTATTAAAGAAGGCGATCAGTTTTTGGCACAAAATAATCCTGTTGCAGCCAAACAGCGTTATGTCGAGGCTCAAAAAATTAACCCTGCCGCAGGCTATCCTCAGCAGAAAATCAACGAAATTAACAATCAGGCCGCTCAACAGCAGGCTGAGCTTCAGAAGCAGCAAGCTACAAATGAAGCCTACAACGATTTTATGAAGCAGGGCAATGCTGCGTTGGCGGCGAAGAATTACCCGCTTGCACAGCAAATGTTTGAGAAGGCCTCTGCTGCCAAACCGGGTGACCTGCTGGCCAGTCAGAAAGTTGCCGAATCGCAGCAGGCACTTAAAAAGCAGCAGCAAGATCTGGCAGAGCAGGAGCGTATTAATAAGGCCTATGACGATGCTCTAGCCAACGCCAATGCCTCGATGGCACAAACCGATTACCTTAAAGCCCAGGAGCATTATAAGGCCGCGATGGCCTTAAAGCCAAACGAAACCTTACCACGTCAAAAACTTGCCGAAGCCCAGAAACTCGAAGTTCAGAAACAACAAAAAATTCAGGCAGATCAGAAAGCTGAAATTGAGCGTAAATACAACGAAGCTATTGCCAGCGGCAATGCATTGTTCGCTCAATCGAAATACAACGAAGCAAGCGCAGCTTATGAGCAGGCGCTTTCCTTCAAACCTGCCGATCCCTATGCCCAGCAGCAGATTGGCAAAATAAAAAACCTGATTGTTGAGGCACAACAGGCACAAAAAGCTGCTGTCGAGAAGCAATACACCCAGGATATGGCTTTGGGCGAGTCGAAGAAATTGCAGAAAGATTATCCCGGAGCCATTACAGCATTTCAGCAAGCCTTGCTTTCGAAGCCAAACGATACTCAGGCCTTAAGTAAGCTGGCTGAAAGTGAAAAGCTTTTAGCGGAACAAAAGAAACGTGAAAAAGAAGACCAGGAAGTACGTGCCCGCTATAATCAACTTGTACAAGAAGGTGACGGAATGTTTCAAGCTAAAAATTACGAAAGCAGCAAAGTAAAATACCAGGAGGCATCGCAGCTCTATCCTGCAGAGACTTACCCACGCAACCAGCTTGCAACCATTGAGAATCTTCTCGCCGGACTTTCCAAAGAGGCAGAGTATATTAAAATAGTCACAGAAGGCGATCAGCTTTTCGGCCAGCAAAACTGGGAAGGAGCCAGATCGAAATACTCCCAGGCACAAACGGTGATGCCAGAGAAAACTTATCCAGCTCAAAAACTAAACGAAATAAATCAGAAAATCAACGAGCAGGCTAAGCTTTCCCAGCAGGCGAAATACAGCGAACTGGCGCAACAAGCCGAGCAACAGGTTGATCAAAAAAACTACGAACAGGCAAAAACACTTTATAACCAAGCCATGCTGGTTATGCCAGAAAATCCTTATCCGCAAAAGCGCATCAACGAGATCAATCAAATGATTTCGAATGAATCGAAAAATGCAATAGAAACCCGTTACAACGAGTTGGTAGCCCAAGCTGAGAAAGAAACCACCAATAAAAATTATGATCTGGCCAAAAACCTTTTTGGACAAGCCCAGCAAGTAATGCCAGAAAAAACATACCCTCAGCAAAGGATTAACGAAATCAATAAAATGATTTCAGATGCTTCGCGCGAGCAATTAGTCGAGAACTACAATAAATTGGTAGCAGAGGCAGACCAGCAATTTGCCAGTCAGAACTACGAAATGGCTGTGCAAAACTACAACAGGGCATTGGCTTTAATGCCGGAGCAAACCTATCCGCAGCAAAAGCTGAACGAGATTAGTGCATTGCAAACCGAACGTTCGCGCCAGAAAACAGAGCAGCAGGAAATCGAAAACCAATACAACATGACTATCAGCCTGGCCGACAGGTATTTTAACGAAAAATCGTATTCTTTTGCTACTACCGAATACAACAAAGCACGACAAATAAAACCTTCAGAAGTATATCCTGCGCAGCAAATAGAAAAAATAAATCAGCTTGTTGCAGAGCAGCAGTTGGCAGATGCCCGCATGCGCGAGGCAGAAACAAAGTACAAAGAAAGCATGTCAAAAGCCGACTCCTACTTTAAAGCACGCGATTATGCCAACGCTAAAATTGGTTACCAGGATGCACTCAATTACAAACCAGGTGATGCTATAGCCCTTTCGCAAATACAAAGAATCGACCAGATTGCCAATCAGGAAGCAGAGGAAGGCAATAAACAAAAATCCAAGCAAGAACAGTACAATGCCCTGATAGGTAGCGGTGACAAATTTTATTCGGCCGGAGAACTGAGCAAAGCCAGACAAAGCTATTACAGTGCTTTAGAACTTATTCCCGGACAGGAATATCCCCGCAATCAAATACGTAAAATTGATGAAGCTGTGCGTGCATCCATGGCAAAGTCGGAGGGAAGCAAAACAAATGTGGCACCAGTAGCGGTGGCTCCAGTTGCTAGTGCGAATGCACAATCAAATTCTTCTACCTCTTCTTCAGGCGATAAAGCTCAAACTAAATTCAGTAGCGACAGCGAACGCGATAAGTACCTCGAGCAACTCAAACAAAAGTATAGCGAAGGCGTAACAAAAGAAACCTATTCCGATAACACCAGCAGCACTACCCGATATGTTATTATTCGATCAGGCGAAGTGAAAGAGTTTGTCGAGGTGCGCTTTAAATGGGGAGGGGCAGAGTATACCTTCAATGGAAAAGCCATTAACGACATGTATTTTAACTCGCAGGTTAAACCACGTGAAGGAGAGAGTTTTACAGAAATTAAAAAATAGGCCTTTTGGGGTTTATGGTTTTTCTTCTTTTCGGATCGATTGAGTTCTGTAACTTTTTTTACTGCTTATTCGTCCTAACTAATTAAATAATTGAATATGCATTATTATACCAGAAAGATAGATAAAGCTTGTATTAATATTAATGTTCAAGCATTTGTTCCTTTTTGCTAACAGACTCTTTTTACTTCCCTAGTGGAAACAGCGCGGGGTCAGCCCCTTTAGGGGAAAGAGGGGTAAGCGTGGGCATAATATTAAATAAGCTTGTAACTGGCATAATAGAGGCTAATCAATTTAAATAATATTCGCATGAATAATGTTCGCAAAATTACAGGAATAGTGCTGGTAGCACTGATTCTTATTTTTACCAGTGTAGCTATACTCGGAATTTGGGAAATTATTGACCTGCAGGAAGTGCTTTCGAAAGTGTTATCTTCAATGCTGATTGTTTTTGTAGCTGCCGCTGTGATTTTATTTATTACCACGGTGCTTATTAAGGAAGACCTGAAAACGAAAGAGCAGTAGCTTCAAATAACTACCTTTCCGATTCTTCGAGAATATCTTCCAATTGTTGTACCGTGATGTTTTTCGCTCTTATTTTCTTTTCGCTATCGAGCAGGTACAGGCATGGCGTATAACGAAGATTGTAGCTATTGGCAATAAGGTGAATTTGATTTTCGTCCATCAGGTTAACCCAATTTGTTAATCCATTTTTTTGAATATAGTTTTTGCAGCTTTCGTTGTTGGTTCCCATGCAAACAGAAACCACAGTGAGGGAGTCATTTTTATTCAACCACGAGAGTTTCTTCATCTGAGGAGTTGTTTGCTGGCAAAGTTCACAATCAGTCTGGTAAAAGTAGAGTAGCAGGTATTTTGATTGGATTGAGTCGGTGTCTATAACTTTTCCATTTTCGTCCGAAAGTTTCAGTGTGGGAGCAGGCTGACCAATTAGCAGAGGTTTTCTGCTGTTGTGTTCTTTTGTGAGTAAAAGCACATCGTTGTTGGTTGCAGAAGGATGTGTCTTCTGCAAAAAATATTGTTCAATCAAATAGAGGTAAACAGATTCGTAGGGTTCGGTATTCTTTAATAGGCTATATTTTTTTAGCAGATATTGGGAAAGAAAGGCATAGGTATTTTCAGACCTACTGGCAGATTCAATCATTCTGTTTACAGTTTGTGTCAATATTTCTATTTGTTGTGGCAAAACTTTATCGAGGTATTCATTTACCATGGAGGTGTAGGCGGGAGTATGCAGCAAACGGTAATCGGCAAGGTCAAGTCGATCCAGAAAATGTTTGGTATAATATTCTCTTTGCATGACCCACAATAGCGAATCTTTATCGCCTTTGTAATCATGCAAATCAAAATCAGGGATTTCCACTACGAGTTTTGTTTTAAAAAAGGCGCGCAGAAACTCACTGGAGCCCTCTTTAGCCATTTCTTTTAATAAGACATCGATCCAATCATAAATCCTATCGCGCTCTTCCAGCAAGTTTTGTTGTTCCCTGCTTTTCAAATCAACTTGTTTTAGTAGTATTCTTATTGAATCGAGTCTTATTGACAATACGACCATCTGTGTATTATACTGATGGTATTCCATCACCGGAGATGGACTAGTGATTAATTGAATTCCTTGTTCTTTGGAGTTTTTAAAATGAATTTTTTCTTCAAAAGTTTGGTCAAATAAAAATTCAATACTCGACGAGTCGGGATAGATCAGGTAATATATACCGGAAACAAGGCTATCGGTAATAAATACTACCCGGCCACTCTCGTCGGCGCTAAGGTTTTTATAATGGATAAGGTCATCGGCAAAAGTTCCGGCCAGACTAACTTGTTTAAATTGCAAGCTAGAGTCCGTCAACACTATGGTGCCAGCATTGTTTTTACCGATGGCGGCAAACAAAAATATCAGTATAAAAACAAATCGAAAAAACCTTTTCATGGCCAAACAGGTATAAGATGCTAAAATACTTTTTTATTCCTCAATAATAATAGTCAGTATCAAACGTTAATTGAAAAACACATAATACTCTATGCTTTCTGTATTGATTCCGGTATACAATTACGATGTCCGTAGGTTAACTAAAAGCCTGCAACAGCAGCTGTTAAAAGCTGGGGTGTCTTATGAGATTATTTTGGTTGACGATGCCTCGGAATTGAGTTTTAAAGAAATTAACCGCGAGCTGGCCCTATTAAATGGAGTTTTCTATTCCGAAGAAGAAAGTAATTTGGGGCGCTCGAAAATACGAAACAAACTAGCCCGATTGGCGAAATTTGATTATTTGCTTTTTATCGATTGCGATTCGCAGATACCTGGCACCAACTATATTCATTTTTACCTCGAGCAGATACCTTACCATAAAATGGTTCATGGAGGAACAGAATATCAACCCAGATTATCACCGTCAGAGAATTTTATATTGCATTGGAAATATGGGCATAAAAGAGAACAATGCCCTGCAAAGTATCGGAACATCGAACCCAACAAATCTTTCCATTCCAACAACTTCCTCATTAACAAGGAACTATTTCTCAGCATTGGCTTTAATGAAGATATTACAGGATATGGGCATGAAGATACTCTGTTTGGTTACGAGCTTCAGAAACACAATATAAGAATATTGCACATCGACAACCCGGTTGTACACGAGGGTCTCGAATCGAACGAAATATTTCTTATGAAAACCAGAGAAGGTATAAAGAACCTGATTCGCATTCTTAGTATGAATGGCAGCGAAAAGAAGCTCATAAAAGATGTTGCCATTTTGTCTTTTTACAGCACCATTGACCGTATTGGGTTATCTGGACTGATTGAGTATGTCTATAACCGCTATGAGCATAAACTTAGGAAAAATCTTCTTGGTAGTAATCCCAACTTGCTGGTGCTCGATTTCTATAAGCTTGGTTACCTGTGTTCTATAAGGGCACACCACCATAAGTAGGTCAAAGGGTTTAAGTTCAGCATACAATAATTCCATTTTTAATTGCACAGATTCCTGCCTGCGAATTGCAATTCGAGACCGTTTTCTCATCGGAACTATTATCTTTGTAGCCATTTTTCGCCTTAAATTTGCAATAGATTAGTTTTCATGAACTTAACCGAAAAAATTCAGCAATCCGTTTCACTTGCCCTGGCTCAAATTTATGATGCACAAGTCAGCAATCAGCTTATTCAGATTCAAAAAACACGAAAAGAGTTCACTGGCGATTTAACTCTGGTTGTGTTTCCTTTATTAAAACTCTCCAAAAAATCACCGGAAGAAACTTGCCGGCAAATAGGCGAATACCTTCAGCAACATTCAGGATTAATAAGCGGATTTAATACAGTTAAAGGATTTTTAAACCTGGTTGTAAACGATTCGTTTTACCTAAGCTATCTCGATAGCATAAAAAACAATCCTGAGTTTGGAATTGCACAGCCCACAGACACTTCCGAAACGGTGATGGTGGAGTATTCATCACCCAATACAAATAAGCCACTTCATTTGGGTCATGTCCGGAATAACCTCTTAGGTAATTCTGTATGTCGCATTCTGGCTGCCAGCGGAAAGAAAGTCATAAGCACCAACATCGTGAACGACCGGGGTATTCATATTTGTAAATCCATGCTTGCCTGGCAAAAGTGGGGTAATGGCGAGCAACCATCGGCCAGTATTAAGGGCGATAAGCTGGTTGGAAATTATTATGTAAAATTTGATCAAGAGTATAAAAAGCAGATAAAAGACCTTGTAGGTGCCGGTATGTCGGAAGAAGAAGCCGCTAAAGAAGCACCACTGATGAAGGAGGCGCAGGAAATGCTACGAGCATGGGAAGCCCGTAAACCCGATGTGCTAGAACTTTGGTCGACCATGAACGGATGGGTTTATGATGGTTTCGACGTGACCTATAAACGCTTGGGAATCAGTTTCGATAAAATCTATTACGAGTCAGACACCTACCTGGTAGGTCGCGATACAGTGCTCGAAGGCTTGAAAAAAGGTGTTTTGGTGCAGGAGGCCGATAACTCGGTTTGGGCTGACTTAACTGACGATGGTCTGGATAAAAAAGTCTTGCTTCGGAGCGATGGTACTTCGGTATACATGACCCAGGATATTGGCACCGCACAATTGCGCCAAAACGACTATAAGCCCGACAAAATGGTGTATGTGGTGGGCAACGAGCAAAACTACCATTTTAAAGTGTTAGCACTCATACTCGATAAACTCGGATTTAATTGGGCTCGCGGTCTGTTTCATCTTTCTTATGGCATGGTGGAATTGCCCGAAGGAAAAATGAAATCGCGCGAAGGTACTGTAGTCGACGCCGACGATCTGATGGATGAGATGATTGAAACCGCCACCGAAATGTCCAGAGAGCTTGGCAAACTCGATGGTCTGTCTGAGGTTGATAAAAATGAAGTATGCCGTATTGTGGGCTTAGGGGCACTAAAATATTATATTCTCAAGGTCGATCCCACCAAGAACATGACCTTTAATCCAAAAGAATCGATTGACTTTAATGGGCACACAGGGCCTTTTATTCAATATACCTATGCCCGTATTCAATCGGTATTGCGCAAAGCAGAGGCCGATGGATTATTTCCCTTTTCACCAATAAACACCGGCATAGTGCTCAGCGACAAGGAAAAAACGGTAATCAAATCTTTGCACGATTTTCCTGTAATCCTCTCTGAAGCTGCCTACAGCTATAGTCCGGCAATCATTGCCAATTATGTGTACGAGCTTGTAAAAGAGTATAACCAGTTTTATCACGATCACCCCATATTAAAAGAAACTTCGGAAGAAATCAGAAACCTGCGCCTGGTTCTTTCCAATATGGTGGCCCATACCGTGCACAATGCAATGGAATTACTAGGTATCGAGGTGCCGGAGCGTATGTAGTGAAACCAGCCATGAGAAATATTGTTATTTTTGCATCGAAAAGAAAAAAGATATGTTTGATAGTTTATCGGAAAAATTAGAACGTTCGTTTAAAATACTAAAAGGTCAGGGTCGTATTACTGAGATTAATGTGGCTGAAACTCTGAAAGAAGTTCGCAAGGCTCTGCTTGATGCCGATGTGAACTTTAAAGTAGCCAAAAACTTTACCGACACCGTAAAAGAAAAGGCGTTGGGAGCTAAGATATTAACAGCCGTGAAACCGGGCCAAATGATGGTGAAGGTGGTACACGACGAGTTAGCTGTGCTCATGGGTGGTAGTCATGTCGATGTGAATATCAAAGGAAACCCGGCAGTAATATTGCTCTCCGGTTTACAAGGTTCGGGAAAAACAACCTTTGCAGGAAAGCTCTCGAAATATTTAAAGGAAAAGAGAGGAAAGTCGCCATTGTTGGTCGCTTGCGATGTGTATCGTCCTGCTGCGATTAATCAGCTGCAGGTTCTTGGGCAACAGATTGGTGTGCCGGTCTATACAGAACTTGGTAACCAGAATCCTGTCGAAATTGCTAAAGCTGGTATCAAAGAGGCTAAAAAGATGGGTCTCGATCTGGTGGTAATTGATACCGCTGGTCGTTTGGCTATCGATGAGGCTATGATGAAAGAAATTGCAGCCATTAAAAAAGCAGTTACACCCAACGAAATATTGTTTGTGGTCGACTCCATGACCGGCCAGGATGCAGTGAATACAGCCAAGGAGTTTAACGATACCCTCGATTTCGATGGAGTAGTATTAACCAAGCTCGATGGCGATACCCGCGGTGGTGCTGCCTTGTCGATACGCACGGTGGTGGAGAAACCCATTAAGTTTATCAGTACAGGCGAAAAGATGGAGGCCATTGAACTCTTCCATCCCGAACGAATGGCCGACCGCATACTCGGCATGGGCGATATTGTATCGTTGGTAGAAAGGGCACAGGAACAATTTGATGCAGACGAAGCCCGCAAGCTTCAGAAGAAAATAGCCAAGAACCAGTTTAACTTCAATGATTTTATAGCCCAGATTCAGCAGATTAAAAAAATGGGTAACATGAAAGAACTGGCTTCTATGATACCAGGGGTTGGCAAAGCACTCAAAAACCTCGACATAGACGACGATGCATTCAAGGGCATTGAAGCCATTATTTCTTCCATGACCCCATTAGAAAGAGAAGAACCTGCAGTTATGAATGGTGGACGGCGCAAACGTATTGCCGAAGGCAGCGGAACCTCAATACAGGATGTGAACCGCTTGTTAAAGCAATTTGACGAAACCCGTAAACTCATGAAAATGATGCAGGGAAATAAAAATATGGGACGTATGATGGGTGCCATGGGTAAAATGGGCCGATAGTATTTTCTGAATACACACGAATACATATTTTATGCAAATAATTGACGGTAAAAAGGTTGCTCAGGAAATAAAAGAAGAAATTGCACAATCGGTAGAAAACCTGAGGGCCACAGGCGGGAAAACACCTCATTTGGCAGCCATCCTGGTGGGGCACGATGGAGGTAGTGAAACTTATGTGGCACATAAGGTAAAAGCCTGCGAACAGGTTGGTTTTCGGTCTACCCTGGTTCGTTTCGAAGACACAGTTAGTGAAAAGGAATTGCTTGATAAGGTGAATGAATTGAATGAAACTCCAGATATCGATGGTTTTATCGTTCAGCTGCCTCTTCCCAAACACATCTCAGAACAAAAGGTCATCGAAGCAATTGATCCTTCGAAAGATGTCGATGGCTTTCATCCTGTGAATGTTGGCAAAATGTCGATCGGCTTACCTTCATTCGTTTCAGCTACACCGGCAGGAATTATGGAGTTATTAAAACGCTACCAGATTGCTACCTCCGGAAAACATTGCGTGGTGATTGGCAGAAGCAACATTGTGGGGCGCCCGGTAAGTATATTGTTGTCGCAAAAGGCCGAATTGGGCGATGCGACTGTGACAGTAGTGCACAGTCGCACAAATAACATTAAAGAAATATGCCTTCAGGCTGATATTATAATAGCAGCCTTGGGCAGTCCGGGTTTTTTAACCGCTGAAATGGTGAAAGAAGGTGCTGTGGTGATTGATGTAGGCACTACCCGTGTGGCTGCACCCGAAACAAAAAGTGGTTGGAAACTGAAAGGCGACGTTGATTTTGATACAGTGGCTCCACGATGTAGTTACATTACTCCAGTGCCGGGTGGGGTAGGCCCCATGACCATTGTGTCTCTATTGCTTAACACACTAAAAGCTGCTCGCAACAAGATAGCAAATAATTAAAGGACAAACATTTAGGCAATCATTATAAAATAGTATTTTTCTTCTAAATAATTATTAACCATTAGAACCATTTATGGATCAGGTATTTTGCTCAAACATCATTCGCTTTGTTGAAAACACCTACTTGCTCCAATCATTAGTTTGATTAATTTAGTTTTCGTTATATAGTGCACATGCAAGAAAGTCAGGAACATTATTTCGAAGAAGATAGCATCTACCAGGCTATAAGCCGATACGAAGACATGGTGCGCGCCAATGCCACTACGTATTTTGATGTGTATGAGTTTGAAGTAATTGTCGATTATTACCTCGATCAGAATCATTTTAGCATGGCCGAAGATGCATTGGGAATTGCGCTAAGTCAGCATCCCGAGGCAGTTGAATTGAAGTTTCGTTTGTCGCAGTTGCTCATTAACAGTGGAAAACCTGCCAAGGGCATCAGAATTATAAGGGATATTGAGCATCTCGAAGCCAACAACCCGGAATTTTTTATAGTGAAAGGTACAGCACTCAATCTTTTAGGTAAAAAGCAGGAAGCTGATCAGGCCTTCAAAGAAGCAATTACCCTTTCCAGCGATTCGCGCGATGAGGTGCTGCATAATATTTCTCTTTCTTACATTCACAACCGGCATTACAAACAAGCGATACGGTATTTGTTGTTGGCTTATGAAATCAATCCGGCTAACCTCGATGTGCTTCAAGAGCTGGCTTTGGTTTATGAACGAATCGATGAATTGCATAAGTGCGTATTGTATTATAAGAAATACCTCGACATCGATCCGTTTAACGATACCATCTGGTTAAACCTTGGTCTAATTTATTCCAGTTTAGAGAATCACGAAAAGGCGCTCGAAGCTTTTGATTATTCAATCTGCGTAAGTCCTTCGAATCTGGCAGCACTTTTATCCAGGGCCAACTTATGCATCAACACTGGCGATTACAGTGAGGCTATCCAATCTTACCTCGAAATTCTTGAACTCGATCCTGTCAATGTGCAAGCCCTAACCTACATAGGAGAATGTTACGAGAAACAAGAGTTTTACAAGCGCTCAGTCTATTACTTTAAAAAAGCCATCAGTCTCGACGAGCAATTTTCCGATGCCTGGTATGGCCTGGGAGTAGCCACATACCAACAGGATCAAATTTTAGAGAGTGTTCCCTACTTCAACCGGGCATTGCAAATTGACCCTGAAAACTCTGATTATTGGTTTATGATGGGCGAGGTGTATCGTAAACTCCAGGAACTAGAAAAATCTGCCGAGGCCTTTAACAGAGCTGTGGAACTCGATCCGAACGACTACGAAGCCTGGATTTGCAGGGCTGAACTTAGTTACAAGGATAACAATGACTTAAAAGGAGCCATTAGCATTTTAAACAAAGCTATTCTTTATAATCGCGATAATTCGACCATTAATTATCAGTTGGCTACCTATTATTTTCAAAACAATCAATCGAAATTAGGCTTTTCTTTCTTCGAAAAAGGCCTTGAGATTAACTTTTCAGAACATACAGAATTTCTGGACAACATTGCAGGTAAATATGCTTCAAAGCTTGCTTCAGAACTGATTATCAAGTACAAAAATTAATTTTATGACAAATATTTCTTTGCCTTATATGCCCCAAAGGCCTGCAAAGCCGCGGAGCGAAGGTTTGACTATGATGATGGATAAGGGCTTGAGTTTAAGGCAGGCAGAAGACTTTATCGAATCGTCGGGCGAGTTTACCGATTATGTTAAGCTGGGGTTTGGCACTTCGGTCATTACAACAAAATTAGCAGAGAAGGTTAGTCTTTACCAGAAGGCTGGTTTACAAGTATATTTTGGAGGTACTTTGTTCGAGGCCTTCATTATCCGTGGAATGTTCGACGAATACCGAAAATACATCGATAAATTCAATGTAAAGATGGTGGAAGTTTCCGATGGTTCGATGCACATCGATCACGATAAGAAACTTGAGTATATTCAAAAACTGGCAACCTCCTATACCGTGGTCTCCGAAGTAGGTTCGAAAGTAAAAGGAGTGAACATTGAGCCAGCCGATTGGGTAAGTATGATGAAGAGTGAATTACAGGCAGGCTCTGTAAAAGTGATAGCCGAATCGCGCGAGAGTGGTACTATTGGCATATACAATGCCGACGGGTCGGTAAACGAATCTCTTATTAATGCTATCACTACCGGTCTTAAGAGTAGCGATATAATCTGGGAAGCACCTAACGGGAAACAACAAATCTGGTTTATTAAAATATTTGGGCCCAATGTAAATCTCGGAAACATCGCACCGGAAATAGTTGTTCCGCTGGAATGTTTGCGGGTGGGACTTCGAGGCGACACCTTTTTTGATTCCCTTCCGAAAGAGCTGCATCAATTTATGCAGCTTTAATAAAAGTAAAAAATCATAATCGTTTTCGGTTGGTTCTAAATCAGGCAACCTGGTGGTTTATACCTTGTTTTCAGCTTTTACATTGATAGATATCAATTATTTATTGTTTATTGAATCCTGCAAAGGAAGTTGTATTTTTGGACGACTTTAATTTCAATTATTATGTTTAAACATTATCTTTCTTTAGTTTTAAAAGGAACCGGAATGGGTGCTGCCAATGTAATACCCGGAGTTTCAGGTGGTACTGTGGCGCTTATTACAGGCATTTTCGAGGAACTTATAGATTCCTTAAAATCTCTCGACCTGGCGGCAGTAAAGCTACTTTTTACAGGAAAGTTTAAGGCTTTTGCCAACCATATCAACCTTGCTTTTCTGGCAGCTGTTTTTTTTGGTGTGTCAATCAGTATACTTAGTTTAGCACGGATTTTTGAATACCTTTTTACTTTTTACCCAGTATATATTTGGGCTTATTTCTTTGGACTGATATTGGCCTCGATCTATTTTGTTGGAAGAACAATCAGTCATTGGAACCTTAAAGTAATAATTGCCTTTCTTTTAGGGGCAGGCATAGCACTAAGTATATCCTTTTTAAACCCTGCAACCGAAAACGACAATTTTATTTATTTGATTGTTTGTGGCGCAGTGGCAGTTTGCAGTATGATTCTCCCCGGAATTTCAGGTTCTTTTGTGCTGATATTGATGGGAAACTACCAGCTGATTGTCATTGAATCGATTAATAATATGCGTTTAGATATTTTGTTTCCGGTTGCAATTGGGGCTGTTTTTGGACTTATTGCATTCTCTCACTTGTTGTCCTGGGTTTTTAAAAAATACCGCGATGCCACCATTAGTTCCCTTACGGGCTTCATTTTTGGTTCATTGGCAATCATCTGGCCCTGGAAAAATTCCTACGACAGTGCTTCTGCTTTGATGCCTGTAAACAAGGTAGGGGCATTTATCGACCATGCAGGAAACGTAGTTCTGGATACAAAAGTATATAGTTATCAATTATCGTCTCCCGGCGAGATTAATGCTACTTTTTTGGTAGCCCTTCTGTTAATAATAGCAGGTATCATTACCATTTGGTTCATGGAAAAGTTTGCCGGTAACACAGAAGCTAATAAGTAATCATATCTTCGTTTAAAAAAGCGCTACTCCAGTTTCGATACATCGAACTTACTAATTAATCGTAGCAAGTTAAGTAACTGATATGAAAGAATATGGACTAATAGGTTACCCGTTGGGTCATTCTTTTTCGCAGAAATATTTTACGGATAAATTCTCGAAAGAAGGAATACACGATTGTGTCTATCGGATTTTTCCTATCGAGTCCATTGATATTTTACCTGAGCTGATTCATTCACATCCTGATTTGCAAGGCTTTAATGTTACTATACCTTACAAAGAGCAAGTAATAAAGTTTCTTGATTCGATCGATTCCGAAGCAAAAGAAATTGGTGCAGTAAATACAGTTTTAATAAAACGCGAAGAGGGTAAAATATTTCTGAAGGGATTTAATACCGATGCATATGGTTTCAGATTGCCTCTGGAAAGATGTATAAAACCAGAGCACTCACATGCCCTGATTTTGGGAACCGGGGGAGCATCCAAAGCTGTGGCCTGGGTGTTAAAACAAATGAGTATAGAGTTTTCATTTGTGTCGCGTAATCCGCAATCTGCCTCCGATTTTTGCTATGGTAGTATTCCTGCCGATATTGTAAAAAGTCACAAACTTATTATAAATACCTCACCTGTAGGGATGCATCCGCACGAGAAAGAAGCACCTGACCTCCCATATTGTTCCATCACAGCAGAACATATATTGTATGATTTAATTTACAATCCCGAACAAACCAGGTTTTTGAAAAAAGGGAAAGAAAAAAAGGCAACCCTGATAAACGGATTGCCTATGCTTTACCTACAAGCTGAGAAAGCCTGGGAGATCTGGAACCAAAAACCTATTTAGTAAACCTTGTGTGCCATTTCATTAAGTTTCGAGCTAAGATTAATACCTTTTGCTGATGCCGTAGAAGGTTTTATTTCAAATTTGAGTTTATCTCCTACGATTAAAAAGTTTATTGCTGCACCTTCGTTAATGGCGCCACTTTTTTCGGAAATTAACAGAGTGCTTTTGCTGCCTAATGTGGTCACAATTTCCGGTAACGATTTTGCTTTGGCAAAAGGAACAAAAAGTATATGGCAATTGGCAATTTCAGCAGGGGTATTAAACTTTTTCACCATAATAGCCTGTGCACCTACAGTTTTGTTGAGCGTATAGGCTTCAAGTTCGGTAAGGGCAGGTGAGGCACCCATCACACCGATTACAAAAGGTCCTGTTTTATAGCTTGCAGGCCATTCGATAAGCCTGGAAAAATTATAAATAAACATTGCCTGTGCGCGCGGTATCTCACTTTGCGAATTCATCGATGTAAGCAAAAACCACACCGAAATAATACTGATAATCTTTTTCATAATCCCCATTTTGCTCTTTAGAACGGTTAAGATAAATAAATGTTTCTTTTTTTTTACGAAAACATATAAACAATAGCTTGATGCTTATTGGATTAGGTAGGGATAAAGGATCTGTTCAAGAAAAAGGCCTTTTGCCGGAACTGAAGGGCCTGCTAAATTTCTGTCTTTTTTCTCTATGAGAGTTTTAAACTCGTGAATACTTCTTTTGCCGTTGCCAACTTCAATAAGTGTGCCAACTACAGATCGCACCATGTTACGTAAAAATCGATTCGCAGTTATAGTAAATACATAAAACTCAGAATCAATACTCCATTCAGCCACCTTTACATGGCAAAGGTTCGTTTTTACCTGGGTATGTAGTTTGCTAAAACTAGTAAAGTCAGAATAATGAAGAAGTAGGGCGGCAGCCTGATTCATTGCCGCTAAATCGAGCTTTCGGTAATATTGCCAGCAGGTCTCAGCTGCAAATAGTTCCTTATGCGGTGAGAGGTAGAATTTATAGGTTCTTTCGGTTGCATCGAAGCGGGCATGGGCATCGGCGTGCACCCAGTAAATGTTGTAGATTACAATATCTGCCGGGATATATCCATTTAGTTTATAGATCAATTCTTTGTTATGTGCCAAGGCTTGCTTTTCGCTGTCGAAATGAGCATAAAAATTACGTGCGTGCACCCCTGTGTCGGTGCGCCCGGCACCTGTCAAATTCACTTCGTGCCCAAGTATAAGACTAAATGCCTTATTCAGCACTTCTTGCACACTTATAGAATTGGGTTGAAATTGCCAACCATGATAATGGGTTCCTTTATATCCCAGATGCACAAAATACCTGCTCATTCTTTCGAAAATTGACAATCATCGAGGCGTTGAAGTTACTATTAAAACACTTAACATTTTTTAACTGTCAAAAACTATTTGAAAAACAACACCTTGGCACAATTGGTGTTTAAAGTTGTGTTAACGATAAACTAAAATTATTACTTTCGGATTCAAATTTCAAAAAAATAAACAGCAGTATGATTCAGGACAGTGTGAATATCAAAGAAATTAACGAAAAAATTCAGCAGGAGAGCTCCTTTGTCGATCTGATTAACATTGAAATGCGCAAGGTTATTGTTGGGCAGCAACACCTTGTTGACGGATTACTAATTGGTCTGTTATCCGATGGCCACATATTACTGGAAGGAGTACCCGGTTTGGCCAAAACACTTGCGATTAACACTTTGGCTGGTATCATAGATGCCCGTTACAACCGAATTCAGTTTACACCTGACTTATTGCCCGCCGACCTTATTGGTACCATGATTTACAGTCAGAAGAAAGAAGAATTTGTAGTGAAACAAGGACCTGTATTCACAAATTTCGTGCTGGCCGATGAAATTAACCGTTCGCCAGCCAAAGTACAAAGTGCCTTGCTTGAGGCCATGCAGGAAAAGCAGGTTACTATCGGAAGTGAGTCGTTTAAACTTCCCGACCCCTTTCTGGTAATGGCCACACAAAACCCGATTGAACAGGAAGGAACCTATCCTTTGCCTGAGGCCCAAACCGATAGGTTTATGCTCAAGCTTGTTATCGATTATCCGAAAAAGAAGAGGAATTGTTGATTGTGCGTGAGAACCTGTCGAAAAAATTTCCATCCGCAAACTCCATTCTTAAAACTTCTGATATCGAAAAAGCCCGCAATGTGGTAAAGGAAGTATACATGGACGAAAAAATTGAAAATTACATTCTTGATATAGTTTTTGCCACACGTTATCCGGCAAAATACAAATTGGCAAAGTTCGAAAACCTCATTCAATATGGCGGATCGCCCCGTGCAAGTATCAACCTTGCCAAGGCTGCTAAGGCATATGCATTTATTAAAAGAAGAGGATATGTGATACCCGAGGATGTACGGGCTGTATGTTACGATGTGCTTCGCCATAGAATTGGTCTTACATACGAAGCCGAAGCAGAAAATATCAATTCGGTAGATATTATTACTGGTATACTCGACACTGTTGAGGTACCATAAAACCTCGAGTTATGAAAATTATGCTTATTTTCCTGTGGGTTTATTTGGCTGCTGATACGGGCAGTAAGTCGTTGTTCTCTGAACAGTTTATTGGACAATCGAAAACCAATATCTCAGAGTCAGTTTCTGCAAATTTTAAATCGCTGAAACTAAATACAGGCTTTATTAACAATACCTACAATTACCTTAAATACGAGGATAAAATAAGCGAGATTACAGTGTTGTTTTTTCTAAATGAACAGGATGTGTGCAGTTTGGTGCGAATCATGGCAGATTACAGTAATCTTAACGATTTTAAAGCAGAATTAAATACCCACTACAGCAAGCAAACTGCAAATAGCTGGAAGTATGTGCAAAACGAAAAGGAGTATATCGTAACCATGGAGGAGGGCGACTGGTATTTTACAGTCACTATTAAATAAAAGAATTAAGTGCTAATATGGATACCGCAGAATTACTCAAACGGGTTAGAAGAATTGAAATTAAAACCCGCGGTTTGTCTCAACAAATTTTTGCAGGAGAGTACCACAGTGCCTTTAAAGGAAAAGGAATGGCCTTTAGCGAAGTGCGTGAGTACCAATACGGCGACGATATACGAACCATTGACTGGAACGTCACCGCACGTTTTAATCATCCATATGTAAAAATTTTCGAAGAAGAACGCGAGCTTACAGTGATGTTGCTTATTGATGTAAGTGCTTCCGGTATTTTTGGTTCAGGTACCATGTTAAAAAGGCAACTTATTACAGAATTGGCCGCTGTAATTGCCTTTTCGGCAATACAAAACAACGATAAAATCGGGGTACTTTTTTTTAGCGATAGGATAGAGAAATTTATTCCACCAAAAAAGGGACGACAGCACATATTACGCATTATTCGCGAGCTGATTGACTATGAACCACAAAGAAGCGGCACCAATATATCTCAAGCCCTTCGCTATTTTACCAACGTAATTAAGAAGCGTTCCACGGCATTTCTGATATCCGATTTTATTGACAATAATTATGAAGATGCTGTGAAGATAAGTGCTAAAAAACACGACTTGATTGCCTTGAATGTGTTTGATATCCGCGAGTCGGAAATTCCTCGTGTGGGTTTAGTTCAACTGAAAGATGCCGAAACAGGGCAGATGCTTTGGGTGGATACTTCTGACAAGCATATCCGCGAATTATATAAAAAGCAATTCGTGACTAGGCAGTCCGATGCAAATGACATTTTTAAACGATACGGCGTCGATAGCGCCAATCTAATTACAGGAAAGGATTACATTAAACCCCTCATGAACCTTTTTAAAAGCAGGATTTAATCTTATGAAGCTTATTGTCCGCACTATACTTTTTTTTCTTTTATGGCCAACAAACTTGTTGATAATTCATGCGCAGGAAATAACCATAAAGGCTACCCTCGATACCAACCTTATTGAACTGGGTGGTCGTGTTAATCTTTTATATGAGGTAGAAAATCCTGAAAATTACCAGGTTGGTTTCCCCGAGTTTCAGGATACTCTTGTAGTGGCTGTAGAAGTTCTTCATAAAACTGGGGTCGATACAGTAGAGCTCAAGAATAACCGGATCAGACAGTATCAGAAACTTGAACTTACATCATTCGAAATAGGGAAACATTTTATTGCTCCCCAGGCATTTTCCTTTCGCTCCGGGGCAATTGTCGATACCATTTATTCCAAAGCACTGTATTTTGAAGTAGTAGGTGTAGCCCTTGACACCACCGGAACAATTCGTGATATAGCCGCTTTGGAGCGCGCTCCTTTGAGCTTTCGCGATTTTCTACCCTTGTTTGTAATACTCTTTCTGGTATTGCTTGCCCTTGCTATTGTTTATTTTATAAAGAAATTCAAGAAAAAAGAAGGGCTATGGTTTATGCCAGAGAAGCCCAAAGAGGCTGCTCATGTTATTGCATTGCGCGAATTAGACAAGCTGAAAGCGCAAAATTTATGGCAGCAAAAACAGGTAAAGGAATACTATTCAAGACTTACCAACATTATCCGAAGTTATATTGAGGCAAGGTTCGGTATACTTGCTATGGAAAAGCCCTCCTCTGAAGTGCTCCAGGAAGTGCGCAAGGCAGGGGTTGATCGGTTATTGGATATGAAAGCATTTGAAGCATTACTGAATTTAGCAGACCTGATAAAGTTTGCCCGTGGCGATGCGAAAGCCGAGGAAAACATGGAACATCTGGAAAATGCTTATAAGCTGGTAAAGCAAACAATAGAGGTTGTTGGAGATCATGAAGCGTCGAACAAAATTGATGGTACAGTGTGATGGGAAACATTGAATTCGCAAGACCCTGGTTATTGTATTTACTTTTAGTGAATGTGCCGGTTTTAATATGGTATATTCGATACCATAAGAAACAGCAGGCAAGTATTCAGGTAAGCAGTCTGGCCTCTTTGTCCAGTTTGCCCATGAGCCTGAAGATTTACCTTCGTCACCTCCTTTTTGCCTTAAGACTGGTAGTGATTTCGTTATTGATTTTTGCATTAGCCAGGCCTCAAGCTTCCGATAGCTGGGAGAATGTCGATACAATGGGTATTGATATTATGCTGGCTCTAGATGTGTCGGGAAGTATGTTGGCACGCGATTTTAAACCCGACAGACTCGAAGCAGCCAAACAGGTAGCAGTGGAGTTTATTGCCGGAAGAAAAAATGACCGGATAGGCCTGGTTATTTTCAGCGGCGAAAGTTTTACGCAATGTCCCCTTACCGCAGACCATGCTGTGTTGATCAATTTGTTTCAGAATGTTCAAAGCGGCATGATCGAAGATGGCACGGCCATTGGAGTTGGCCTGGCGAATGCCGTGCAGCGAATAAAAGATTCTGATGCCATAAGTAAGGTGATTATTCTGTTAACCGATGGGGTAAATAATACTGGGGTAATTGACCCGCTCACCTCCGCAGAGTTGGCAAAGGCATTTGGAATAAGGGTTTATACCGTTGGAGTGGGCACACATGGAATGGCACCCTATCCGGCAGTCGATTTCTGGGGCCGTACGGTTTACCAGAACATGCCGGTAGAAATTGATGAACCCACGCTTCAAAAAATTGCTGATTATACAGGGGGTAAATATTTCAGAGCTACCAATAACGAAAAACTCCGTGAGATTTATGCCGAAATAGATATGCTCGAAAAGTCAAAAATTAATGTAAAAGAATTTAAACGCAAACAGGAACGCTTTATGCCACTTGTATGGATATCCTTACTTTTATTACTTACTGAGATAATACTGCGGAGAACCTATTTAAGGTCTATCCCATAAAATGTTATTTTTATGTTTCAATTTGCAAATAAATCTGTCTTGCTTTTACTTGCCATTATCCCGGTCTTGCTGTTAGGGTATTATTGGTACATGCGCAATTTTCGTAAGCGTTTTATCAGCTTTATGAATCCCGATCTGATGGTTTATCTGGCTCCCTGGTATTCTGCTAAACGGCCTGCCATCAAATTCATATTACTTCTTTTTGTGCTTTCGCTTTTAATAGTCTCATTGGCCAGGCCACAGTTTGGGTCGAAGCTAAAAGAAGTGAAGCGCGAAGGGATTGAAATTATTATAGCCCTGGATGTTTCGAAGAGCATGATGGCCAACGATATGGAGCCCAATCGGCTCGAACAAGCCAAGCAAGCTATCCATAGCCTGGTGGCTAAGATGAAGAATGACAAAATAGGGCTCATTATTTTTGCTGGCGATGCCTACACCCAGCTGCCGGTTACCGCGGATTATGCATCGGCCCGCATGTTTCTTTCTACCATTGGTCCTGACATTGTTACGCGACAGGGAACGGCCATTGGCAAAGCTATTGACCTGGGGATGCGCTCCTTCACCCAAAGCGAAGAGTCGTCGAAAGTCATAATTGTAGTTTCGGATGGTGAAAACCACGAAGGCGATGCCATTGAAACTGCCAAAGCTGCGCGCGAAAAAGGCATTCTGGTTTATACAATTGGCATGGGATCACCCCGTGGATCGCTTATTCCACTTAGTAATGCTTCGGGTTTTGTAAAAGATAACAATGGCAATCCAGTTACCAGTCGCATGAATCCAGAGATGCTGGCTAGCATTGCTCAGGCTGGTGGTGGAAAATTCTTTACTTCAGGTTCTAGTTCCCTTGAACTCCTGAATTTATACAAAGAGCTGGATAAACTTAATAAGACGGAAATAGAAAGCCAGGTTTATTCTGAATACGACGATCAGTACACTTACTTTGTAGCTTTGGCTCTTTTAATCCTTTTAGTGGAGATGTTAATTCGTGAACGGAAAAATAAATGGTTAAGTAATTTGAAACTTTTTGCCGAAAAATGAGAACATTGATTACAATTTTGGTTGTTTTTTGTATAGTCTCCGGTTTTTCTGTGAGTGGCCAGTCGTCGAGCAACAGTGTTAGATTGGGAAATTATAATTACAAAAAAGAAAATTATCAGAACTCGGAGATGCTTTATCGCAAAGCCTTGAGTAAAAAGCCTGGAATGCGTCAGGCTACTTACAATCTGGGGAATACACTCTATAAACAAGAACAATATCAGGCTGCCGAAACGAAATACGACGATGCCATTAAGGCTACTGATGATAGGCTTAAGCGTTCGAATTATTATTACAACAAAGGAAACAGTTTGTTTCAATTACAACACTACCAGCAGAGCGTTGAGGCCTATAAACAGGCACTCCGAGAGAATCCTCAACACAGCGATGCCCGGCATAACCTTCAGCTTGCACAGCAGCAATTACAACAACAACAGCAGCAACAACAGCAACAGCAAGATCAGAATTCCCAGAATAAAGAAGACCAGCAAAATAAAGATCAACAAGATCAGCAACAAGACAAACAAGAAGATCAAAACAAGCAGGACAACCCCTCGGAAAGTGAGCCCAAAGAAGGAGAAATCAGTCGTGAAGATGCTGAGCGGCTTCTAAAAGCTATGGAGGAGGAGGAGAAAAAAGTACAAGAGAAACTGCAAAAGCAAAAGGCGCAGAGCCAGAAAGTTAAAGTAGAAAAAGAATGGTGAGCATGATACGAGCGTTTAGAATTATTCTGATAACCGGTTTTATGCTGTTTCTGTGCTGGCAAGGCAGGGCACAGGATATTAGTTTTACTGCCAAAGCACCGGAGAAGGTTCAGGCAGGTGAGCAATTTCAAGTAGTATACGAAATAAACGACCGCGTTAAGGAGTTTACACCCCCCACTTTCGATGCATTTATTTTTTTAAGTAGCAGACAGGGCATAAGCACTATTAACTGGAATACCACGCAACAATTTGTGTATATTTTTAAAGCCACGGAACCTGGTATTTATCAGATTGCTCCTGCGCAGGCTAAATATAAAAACACAACCATCGAATCAAACAGTTTGACTATCGAGGTTACTTCCGAACAGAAAAGTACTCAAGCAACTGTTGCTAATGATGAATCAGCCACACCTCCTCCTTCAGACCCCGGAAGTGATGTATTTGTGCGCCTGATAGTGGATAAAACATCATCGTTTGTAGGTGAGCAGATTATAGCCACCATAAAAGTATATACAAAATTGCAACTTTCGGGCATTGACAATAATTTCAAAGGCCCCGATTTTACTGGTTTTTACGTACAGAACCTTCAGATCCCTCCCTTACGCTCCCTGGATCCGGAAAAAGTCGGAAATGAAACATATTACAGCGGAGTAATCCGAAAGGCCATACTAATTCCGCAGCGTTCTGGCGAAATTGTGATCGATCCTTTTGAATTAATGGTGCAATACGACAAAAAAGTGCGTGTGGGTTATTTCACTACCTATCAGCCTCAAAATGTTACTGTCAATTCAAAGCCTGTAAAGCTGAATATAAAAGCACTTCCTGCAAATAAACCTGCAGGTTTTAATGGTGCCATAGGTGATTTTACCATCAAAGCAGATATGAGCACTACGCATGTGAAGGCCAACGAGGCTGTGGTTTTCAGCATAGAGGTTACCGGAAAGGGCAACATCAAATTGCTCGATAACATTGACTATACGTTGCCCGCCACACTCGAAGTTTTTGAACCTGTGGTGAAAACCAGGCTAGAAGAAAACGGTCTTGCAGGCAGCAAAACTTTTGAAATCACTGCCATTCCGCGACATGCAGGCGATTTTGTCATTAATCCCTTTGAGTTGGTATATTTTAACCCGCAGTCGGGTACCTATATCAGTAAAAAAACAAATTCATTTATTCTTAAGGTTGACAAAGCAGAAGGTGATAGTAGTACAATGCTTGCTTCGAATCTATCGCGCAAGGAAGTAGAATTGCTCGAAAGCGATATCCGGTTTATTAATATCCAAACTAACCTGGTATTGAAGAGTAAGGCTTATTGGATTGCTTCTACCCGTTTTTACCTGATTATTATTTCCGGTTTCGTGTTATTTGCCCTTGTTTTGCTTTGGCGGCGCGAACAAATTAAAAGAAATTTAAACACCGCACATACTAAGCATAAGAATGCCAGTAGATTAGCTACCCGCCGATTAAGAATAGCACGTAAAATACTGCTTCAACACAATAACGAAGCATTTTACTCCGAACTATCGAAGGCTTTATGGGATTACATTGGCGATAAGTTAAGTTTGCCTCGCTCAGAATTGTCAACCAAAATTGCTTCCGAAAAATTGAAGAGCCTTCATGTCGACTCGGCTTTAGTTGAAGAGTTAATGGCTCTTATAGAAATTTGCGAATATGCCCGATATGCACCAGGAGCGCAAGGCAACCAACCTGAAGAACTTATCAATAAGGCAGGTTCGATTTTATCGCGTATCGAGCAGTTTATTTAAATATAGATTTTATTACTTGCCGGAATTATCAAAAAAACAGGTGTAAATGCGATTTGTTTTAATTTTGAAATTAATGAAAAGAATAGTTTTAATTGCTAGTTTATTCCTAATCGGAATTCTACCATTGAATAGTCAGGAATCTCTTGCCAATTCATTATTCGATCAAGCAAACCGGCTTTACTCGCAAAATGATTTTCGAACTGCGCTCAATTTATACTTAGAAATTGCTGATAGCGGTTATACTTCGCCCGAACTGCTTATGAATATTGGCAATAGCTACTTTAAAACGAACGATTATGCCCGGGCAATTTTGTATTACGAAAAAGCTTTACTGCTGGACCCTTCCAATCAGGATATAATTTTTAATTTATCAAAAGCTCAGGCCTATACCATCGACCGTATCGAAATCATCCCTGAATTCTTTCTAATGAGTCAGGCAAGGAGAGTCATCTCGTCCTTTACCTCTAATCAATGGGCACTAGCTTCTGTGGTTCTATTGTTCCTCACGCTTATTGTTTTATACTTCTACCTGATATCTAAGGTGCAAAATCGAAAAGTCACATTCTTCTCAATCGGCGTAGTATTTTTAATTCTTAGCATTAGTGCTTACAGCTTTTCGCACAAAACCAGGTCTTATGTCGAAAAATCGGACAGGGCTATTGTGATGGAGCCAACAGTAACCGTGAAAGGATCGCCGGATTTGAATGGAGTAACGGTGTTTATTATACACGAAGGCACTAAAATAAGCCTTGTGCGCTCAATCGACGAGTGGGTTGAGATAAAGTTATCCGATGGTAAACAAGGATGGGTTCGGCAATCGAGTTTTGAAACAATATAATCCAGACAAATATACCTTCAGGCCCCAGCTTAATTAAAACCTTCGTATTTGTGTAATTCAGTGCGCGGATTAAGCACCATTACGGGGATATTGTATTTGTTTGTAATGATTTTTTGCGCACTTAATCCAAATAAAGAACTGAAAAGCCCAATATTCTTATTAAGCATAATCATAATCAGTTGGGCATCGACTTCGTGCGCAAATTCAATAGTTTCATTGGCATTGGAGTAACTCCTTTTACCAGTTACTATTTCATAAGAAAGTTTTTTACCTTCCAGAAAGCGCTTGGCAAATTCTAGGTTATTTCGCACCCTGTAATCGTTGGCAGAGGGTTTCAGTAAATGTATTTTCGAAGTGTAATATTTCGACAAGGTGCTTATCCATACCAATTTTTCCTTATTCTCCCGGCGGAAATCTATTGGGAATACAATGTCGCGAATGGCAAGCCGCTTTGGAGCATCCTGAATTATAATAAAGGGTATTTTTGAACCCATCATCACACCAATTGACCGGCTACGAATAAATTTCTCTCTCCCGCGTAAGGGGTGAGTTTTCATAACCACCATAAATGCTTCAATCGATTCTGCTACCGCTTTTATAACTTTATAAATAACTCCGGGTCTGATTTTGCATTCGATATGCACGGCATATTTTTCAATGAATTCGGTGGCTACTTTTTCGAGTCGGTGTAATTCCTGGGCTTCGTTCTGAATATCGGTAATTACATGAAGGAGAACTATGTCTGCTTCAATAATCTTTGCGAACTGCACGGCATGCTTAATCGCAAAATCTGAACGTTCAGTATAATCGTAGGGAACTAGTATTTTGCGTTTTGGGTTTGTCATCTCAATTCGGTTTAATAAGGTATAGCTTTTTGAGGTTTCTATTGCGAATCAGATAATATTCAATCAATAAGCCTAATATAATCTTATTTTTTGATTTTATGCAATGCCTTCTTCAACTATTTATCATTGGACCAGCTTTTCGGGTTAGATGAAATGTTTTAGGATTTAATTTCGAAATGCTTAAAATTTTTCACCGATCCATTGTCTATGCTTACTTCGGTAACTCGCGCGTTTAAGGGCCCTTGCCAGCACCATTTTACCATGTTGTTTAGCTGGGCTTCATCTCCTTCGACCTCGATATATACATCGCCATTGTACATATTCTTCACAAAACCTTTTACCCCTAAACTTCTGGCAATCTTTTGACAACTATACCGGAACCCTACACCCTGAACTATCCCTGATACCACAATATTCACGTGCTTGATTTCCATATTTTCTTTCGAAAAGGAAATTAATGCTAATACTATATGTTTAGGTTTTCCGATACCATTTGCATAAGCTCTAACACTTCAATGGGTTTTAAAATTACATTGTTACAACCTGCCGAGAGACATTCGTTTTTATCTTCTTCACTTGCAAGTGCAGTTTGGGCAATTATAGGCACAGTTTTATTGAATTTTCTGATCTCTTTTGTTGCAGCGATGCCATTCATTAAGGGCATTTTCAGATCCATTAACACCAAATCGATTTTGTTAATGGATTTCAAGAGGTCAACTGCCTGAATTCCATTTTTAGCAAAGATGGTTTGTGCTCCGGTCTCCTGAAAAACAGCTTCAAGAAACATGGCATTGACGTCTTCGTCGTCTACGATTAGAATAACTTTATTGGCAAAATTAAAAGGTTTTGTTAGGAGAAGTTCTTCCGGCATGCCATCGTGGTGGGTTTCATCGGCCACTTCAAAAGGTATCTGAAAAAAGAAGGATGTGCCTTTTTCTTTTTCCGATTCAACCCAAATGCGTCCGCCAAGTGCTTTCACAATTTCGCGGGCAATGGTAAGCCCCAATCCAGGATCTTCAAGTTTACCAGCTTCGGATTTGTCGATTACCATAAAGCGGTCAAACACTGTTTTTTGCTCTTCTTTGGTAAGTCCATCGCTGGTATCGTGTAAAAAGAACTCCAATTTTTGGCTGATTTCGTCTATCTGGTAGCCAAATTGAATCTTGCCTTGTTGAGTATAGCGCAGGGAATAATAGACAAGGTTCAGTAGAACTTGTTGAAGCCGGCCTGTATCGCATAATACTTCCGGACTCTTTTTCTCCGGCAGCAACAACTCCAGACTCACAGCCTCCTTGCGTGTTTCGGTGCGTTGCTGGTTCAATCCCAGAAGCAATTCATTCAACATCAGGTCTAAATTGCATACGGTTTTCGAGATATTTATTTTTCCCGATTCCAGTTTGCTGACCTCCGAAATGTTGTCAATCAGATTTAAAATTCGTTTACTCTGCCTTTTAATAATTTCGATGTATTCTTTACGTTTAATTATATCTGGTTCTTCGGTGGCAAGTAACTCTGAAAAACCGGTAATTGAGTTAAGGGGAGTACGTATCTGGTGGGAAATATTAGATAAAAGAATGGTTTTTAACTTGTCCGACTCTTCCATTTTCTCCCTGGTTTTTGATAACTCTTTCTGCTGTTTCGTGAGTTCTGTAATATCTTTAATAGCGAGTAAAATGCTGCCTTGTTGCAGGGGCGAGAAAACAAATTCAATAGGTTTTGTTTCTTTAAAATCGTTTCTTTGGACGTTTAGTTTCGAGCGAAACTTTAAAGTACCTTTCGATTCAGATCGTTTTATTGTTTGTAAAAATGATTCCTGATCTTCATCGGGCAAAAGGTTTTTAAGGTCCAGAATCGAATTAGGAAACAAAAGCAAAACATTCATATTTTGACCCTGAAACAGTAATTTCGTGGTCAGGTTTTCAGTATTTACAATCAATAAGTCAACATTTTCAGTTTGCAAGTATTTGAAGAAGTATTCAATTGAGTAATGATTGGAATTGTCCAATAAGCTTTTTCTGAGTTGTTCGTTTTCCGCTTCAAGAATTTTGAAATTCTTTTCAAGATTTTTACTCGAATTAGCTTTTCTGGTAAACATATTTAAGGTGAATTACGATTTGTTTAGCCTTTAAAAAAGCTCTATTTCAATATTTTGAATAAATGCTGTATAGGTTGTTTCCTTATCAACCTGAGCTTTGGACAATAAGATTAAAACAGAGATTTCTTCATTGTCTTTTTTCTTCATTTTTATTTCGGTTCGAACACCTACTATTTTTTCCTCGTTTCCTGTGTATTTCACAATAAAGTCATTTTCAGCCACACTGTTTTCAGCAAACAACATACTTATTTGCTGCCCAATAGTTTCTTCTTTGCTGAACCCAAGTAAAGACTCAGCGGCCTTGTTATAAAAAATAATTTTATTGTCATGTGTTGTTTGTATGATAGCATCCAAAGCACCTTCGAGTGTGCGCTCGTTTCTGATTTTTATGTTTTCAGTTTCTTTAAATTGCTCCTGCATTTCTAAACGTGCTTCACGAAGCTTACGGTTAAGTTCTTTTTCCGATTCGCGAAGTAATTTTTCCTGCTTTTTCAGAATATCATTTTGATTGATAAACTCAATCTCCATTTTTTTCTGTTTTGTAATATCGTGTCCAATGAAGATAATTTTGTCTACTTCGTTGTACATGTTGATGGCGGCACTGAATGCACCTTGAATCCAGTTCACTTCGTGGGTTTTGGTTTGAACTTTAAACTGGCCTTCGAAGTTGATGCCATTGACAATGTTTTCCCATTTTTTGTTGAAACCTTCCAATTCGAGCGGGTCTATCAGGTCGGATATATTTAGGCTGGTTGCTTCTTTTTCTTTGTATTGAAATTGGTATAGAAAGTTTTCGCTAAACGATTTTATGTTTCCGCTGATATCGAATTCAATTTTAATACTCGACTGGTTTACTGCTTGCATCACTCCTTCGAGACTTAGCATCATCTTTTTCTGTTCGGTAGTGTCGAGTGCCAGGAAAAGGATTTTTTCGGCTTCGCCCTCTTCGTTTCTTATGCAAGTATAGGTAGCCATGGTCCATAAATCTTTGCCGGTTCGGGTTACGTGTTTCATATATCCTTCGAAGTGTCGTCCGCCTTTGGCGAGGTTTTTCCAAAGATTATCGAACCATTCCTTGTCCTTGCTACTAATAAACATTGAAATATGTTTACCCTCGACTTGTGAGTTGGATGTATATTCGAGTTTACGAAGAAAATTGGTGTTGGCATAGATGAGAGTCCCGCGAATGTTGTATTCTGCCCGGATCATTGTGTGGTTCACCGTGTTCTCGAGCTTCATAAACTGTTCGGCCTGACGGGCAGCTTCTTCTTGGGTAGCAGTGAGCTCTTCCATGTTTTGGCGCATTTCTTCTTCCTGCGAAGACAGTGCTTGAGCTTGTTCTTTCGATTCTTCGAGCAACTTGGCTGTTTGCATGTTCATCCTTACCGTTGATAAGGTTGAAGCCGTACTTTCACATACCTTCTCAATAAATTCAATATGATCTTTTGAAAAAGTGCCTAGAGTGGCTATTTCCAGCACGCCAAAGGCCTTACCTTCGGAAATTAGCGGGGTTACAATTAATTCTTTCGGATTAGCCTGTCCCAACCCACTTGTAACCCTGATATATCCTTCCGGAATCATTTTTAGATGAATGGTTTTGCCTTCTACTACAGCGGTTGAGATAAGCCCTTTTCCAAAAGGAATTCGGTTGTCGGCATATTTCTTACGGCCATAGGCATAAAATGCCGAAAGCTCAAAGTATTTCTGAAGACTACTTTCTTCGAGGTGATAGAAACCTCCCTGAATTGCTCCTACATAGTTGGTTAATTCAGAAATTACGTTGAAAGACAGGGTCTCAAAATCGTTATTATTTCGAAGAATTTCACCAAATTTCGCATGGCCTTCGGCATGCCAGTTACGGTTCTCATCTTCTTTGCGTTGCCTATCGACCAGGTCTTTATTTCGTTTCAGGGTTTCGCGAAGGTTGTTCAGACTTTGCGTAACTGCATCTTTGCTGCTAAGCTCTTCCAGTTCCATTTCGTACCTGTCGTGTGTCAGGTGATCGATATATCCTGTAACAAGTTTTTCTTTGGTGCTTAATTGTTCGAAGTTATGCTTCAATTCGAACATTTTTTTACTGGTATGCTGCGTGAAAAAATAAACAGCAAGGGGAAATACAACAAGTTGTAAAGCAAGAATCCACAGGATGTTATCAGAAAAAATAAGTTTTACAATGGAGTTGAAGCTAATGACAAGGTCTTTGTTACCAATCACGGAGATAATAATCCCTACCAAAAAAAGTATACTCGAAACTATAATTGAAAATATTACAGGCCAATATACATCTCTTTTATATTCAAAATCCATTTGCAAAATTGTTTATTGACAATATAAATTAAATATAATCAATAATTCGCAAACACGGCTAAAAATATTTTGAACATATAGGAGCCGAAAGAATTAGTGCCAGTGGATTTTAGGCTTGCCGGAAAAGCTTTATAAGACCTCTTGTTGTAATATTATTCAACAATGGCAGTCTATTATTCTTCATCGGAAAATTGAATCATCAATGAGAATAATTCTCAAGCATTCTCCATTTTCCGGGGTGAAAGAGTATCACTTGAGAGGTAGAATTTTGGACTAATAAAAAAGAAATTGGTTGAATAGCTTAGTGATTATAGCTGGTTACCGCATTGGCAATTTTTTCCAGGGGAAGTATCTTGTTTGCTGCATCGAGGGCAATGGCTTCTTTGGGCATGCCAAAAACCACACAGCTTTGTTCGTCCTGGGCAATAGTTAAGGCTCCTGCCTCTTTCATTTCCAAAAGGCCTCTGGCTCCATCAGCGCCCATCCCAGTCATGATTATACCAATAGCATTTTTGCCAGCATACAGCGCAGTCGAACGGAACAATACATCCACACTCGGTCTGTGGCGGTTTACAAGTGCTCCATCCTGAATTTCTACATAATACCTTGCCCCCGAGCGCTTTAACAGCATGTGGTGATTGCCTGGAGCAATCAATGCCCTGCCACGTAAAACCTGGTCTCCGTTTTGGGCTTCTTTTACCTCAATTTGGCAAATACCGTTAAGCCTTTCGGCAAATGAACGTGTAAAATGCTCGGGCATGTGCTGCACGATCACAATACCGTGCGAATCAACAGGCAAGGATTCGAGAAAAACCTTTAAGGCCTCAGTACCGCCAGTAGAAGCTCCAACTGCTACAACCAGTTCGGTGGTTTTTAGCATACTGTAATTTTGCCTGGATGAAAGGATGGCATCGGCGGTATATTTGGGTTGCACCGGCATTGCAGGTGTGGGAGATGTTTTTTTTCTATTCACCTTAGCTTGCGCTGCAGCTTTTATTGCATCGCAAATCCGCATTTTCGACTCCTCGATAAATTCACGAGTATTCATCTGCGGTTTTGTAATAATATCCACTGCCCCATATTCCAGGGCTTTCATGCCTGTTTCGGTTCCTTGCGCAGTAAGGCTTGATATAATTACCACCGGAATAGGATGCTGGCTCATGATTTTGCGCAAAAAGGTTAGTCCATCCATTCGTGGCATTTCCACATCGAGAGTAATCACATCCGGTACTTCCTGCAGTATTTTCTTGGCGGCAAAAATAGGATCGGATGCAGTTCCGATCACTTCAATTTTCGGATCACTGCTTAGAATAGTAGAAAGGGTTTGTCTTACTACTGCCGAATCGTCAACTATTAGTACCTTTATTTTATTCATGACCTAAACCTTCTGTAAAGTTGTGGATGATGCTTGCACGTAACGCTGTGTTACCGCACCCGTAGCAGAATTAAAAATTATCTTACGTCCCTGTTTTCCTCCTGTGCTTTGGGCTTTTATAGGTATTCTCATTTCGGCGAGCATTTGTTCAGCTATTAGTATATTTCTTTCACCAATGTTAAATGTCAGCGATGCGGTTTGTATTACTTCTCCACCTCCAAAAACTTTTGCAACTATAAATGAAGGTTGAGCACCATGATGTATTAATTTTTCATAGAGTTTCTCAATGGCTATATTTCCATATTTTGGGGAGGGTAATCCTTCTCCATTCCACAATGGCAACATGTAGTGGTTAATGCCGCCAATTTTATTTTTTTCATCAAACAGGCAAACGGCTACACAGGAACCTAAAATGGTATGCACTTCAGCCTGGGGCATTGGAACCACCAGGTTGGCAGGATATAAATATATGGTTTCCGGTTGAGTATGCACTCTATGTATTAAAATGATTCGTCTTTGAAAAACAATTCTCCGGCATCGGAGGATATTCCTTGGGTAACTTCTTTAGATTCAGGTATATGCATTATAAAAGTAGCTCCTTCATTGGGTTTACTGGTGAAAGCAATGGTACCTTCGAGTATATCGAGCATGGCTTTGTTTACCGATAAGCCAAGGCCATGACCCCGGTTAACTGAGTTGATACCACTGTCAAGGCGTTTAAAACGGTCGAAAATTATGTTTTCATTTTCGCGCGAGATACCTTGTCCGTAGTCCTGAATTTCTATGATTAGCTTACCGAAAGATTTTGATACTCTGATGCAAACCTTGCTGTTGTCGAAACTGAATTTAATAGCATTGCTTATAAGGTTGGATACAATCAGATGCAGTTTTTCCGAGTCGGTGTTAAAGTATTTGTTGTGCTCATCGTTACCAATTTCCGATTCAAATACTATTTGCAGGTGTTTATGTCTTGCATCGAATTTGAAAACTTCAATCACATTTTTTAGGAGGCTGTTTATGTCCACTTTCGATATTTCAGGGCTTACTTCTCCTGCCTCTAGTTTTGCGGCAGCAAATATATTTTTCAGTTGAAAATCAAGGTGAAAAACTTCGCTATGTATCAGTGCTACCATCGAAATCACATTTTTCCAGCTTTCTTTGTCCACCTTTAAAATATTCTCCGAAAGTGCTATTACCGAGGTAAACGGGTTAATAATTTCGTTGCAAATGTTCGAAATGAAATGACTCTTAATGGCTTCAGATTCCTGAAGTTTTTTATTCACGTGTACCAATTCCCCTTCGAGCTGAAGGAGTTCTTGTTTGCAAATGTCGTGTGCAGTTTTTATATCGTTCAGATGAGCAATAAGTTCTTCTTTGCTTGCATTCTGGTAGTTCATAATTCTTTTTTTTGAAATACTGTTGGAATGATGGTGTTGACGGGTAATTCCAGCCCGGCAATCGATTCGGAATGTCCCAGGAACAGAAAACCACCCTGAACCAAATGGCTGCAAAGTGCGGTGAGTATTTGGTATTGAGTAGGGCGGTCGAAATAGATTAAAACATTTCGGCAAAAGATAATATGATAGGAAGGCTCGCGCACTGGATATAGTTCCAATAGGTTTAGTCGGGAGAAACTCACTTTTTGACGAAGGTTCTGCATTACACGTACCTTATCTTCTTCGCGGTTTTTGCTTCGTAAAAAGTATTTCTTTTTAAGTGTAAAAGGCAGATTATTAATGCGTTCTGCTTTATAAATTCCCGAAACCCCATTCTCCAGCATTTTTGTAGAAATGTCGGTGGCTAAAATTTCATAATCAAAACCAGGGTGCGTTTCGATAAATTCACTCATGGTAATGGCAATGGTGTAAGGCTCTTCGCCCGATGAGCATCCTGCACTCCAAATTTTCAGTTTGCGTGCTGTTTTTTTTTCAGCCAATTCAGGCAGGGCATTCGACAACATAAAGTCGAAATGAGCCGATTCTCGGAAGAAATCTGTTTTATTGGTGCTCACTACATCCATCATGTGAATTACCTCTTCGCTCATGCCGTGTGGTGAAAACAGGTAGGAAATGTAGTCGCTGAAATTATTGATTTGAAGCAATTTGAGTCTTTTCTGCAGGCGACTCTGGAGCATTATTTTTTTCTCAGGCGGCATTTTTATGCCGTATTCTGTCATGATGTACTGGCTGAGCTTTATAAATTCCTGCTCGGTTAACTCGGTGTTGTAAATGTTATTCAGATTTGCAGCTTGGTTATTCTTGCGTTCCATCGCACAATGGCTATATTTTTTCAGCTTCGGCTTCGGTATATCTCCTCTCAATCATCGACTCATCAGCAAACAGCTTAAGCACATCTAACATGAGAATAAAATGTTCGTTTTTAAAAACTATTCCTGTAATGATGTCGGCCATATATTCATTGCCCACTGCAGGCGCAGGTTTTATTTCTTCGGGGTCAATTTCAATTACTTCCTTTACTGAATCGACAATAACACCAAGTCTGAAGGATTCGTTACGGGCCGATACTTCTAAAACCAGAATACAGGTATTGGAGGTATCGAGTATGTTTTTATTGCCAAATTTGATACGGGCATCGAGCACCGGAAGCACACTGCCACGTAGATTAAGCACACCTCTCATGTACTCAGGAGCTTTTGGTACTTTTGTAATCCTTGTCATCTCTGAGATGTGTATTACATGGTTTACATGGGCGCCATAGATTTCGTTCCCAATAGAAAAACTGAGGTATGAATTTGTTTTATGTGACATGTCAATATCCAATCATCTGGTGATTTTATCGAATTACCTTGTTAATTGCAGCTAAAAGTTTTGCTGGTACAAAAGGTTTAATAATCCAACCTGTAGCTCCGGCATCCTTGGCTTCCATTTTTTTTTCTGTTTGCGATTCGGTGGTAAGAAAAAGAATAGGGGTGCGCTGGTAAGCTTCCATTTTGCGAATCTCGCGAATCAATTCAATGCCATTCATCTCGGGCATATGCAAATCGGTAATAATTAAACTGATTTCTTGTCCGTTCAGATGGTCCAATGCATTTTTTCCATTGTCGCTTATCAGTACATTGTAACCTTCGTTCTGAAGGGTAAAGCTTACTATTTCCCTAATACTTTCTGAGTCGTCAACGAAAAGTATTTTTTTACTCATGGTTTGAGGTGTTTATATTAAAAAAATTCGACTTCATCATTGTTCTTTTCATCGACAACATCTGAGGCTTGAGTCATTTGATTGTGTATTTCTCGTTCACTCTGCATGGTATACATCATTTTTAAATGCTCCAGATTGCTGCTGTCTATATCTTTGTTGTTTAATTTTACTTTTTCAATCAATTGGTTCAACAAAGCTATAATTGCTTTTACTTCATTTTCAAATGTTTGAAAATAGGCAACCTTTTCAATGCCATATTCTACCGGCATGGGTTTAAATTCGATTAAAGTCAGTTTTTCGTTGCTTAAGCGTCGAATTTCCTGCATTAAATTAATGATTTTATCGGTAAAATCACTAACCATTTGCAACTTAACCTGACTATTTTGCTGCACCTCGCGAATGTTTTTTACCTGGTCGATCAGCAAATGGCGTAGATTTTTAATAAGCTTCTGATGTCCGGTGTGGAATTTCTCAGATTCCTTTTTTATTTGCTTAAGTGGGTTTAAAGGGTCTTTGCCTTTGTTTAATTTTTCATAGTTAGCAATCAATTGATCGAATTCCTGCAAGGTTTCACATAAACAAGGAGTATTTTGCATCAGGTTTTCCAGGTCTTTTAGTGGGAGTGATAATTCATTCAAAAGATTGTTATAGCTTATCGAAAGTTGATTGAGAGAGAAAATCTGGGTTTGCAACAAAGTAGTATCTTCTTCAAGATTAGAAAGTAGATTTAATATTCGCGCTTTTTCGCTTCGGCAATAGTTTTGCCAAATGTTGTTGTAACTGTTTGTGAGTGATTTAAGCGTATTAATCCGATTAAGAATGCTTTCAATGGCTGTCTGGTATTCCTTGTTGGCATGCACCAGTTGGGCCGATTGCAGGGAGCTGATATCGCGAAGTTGATATAACTCTGTAACATTAAGAGTTTGCCCCGAAGTGTGATTGGCATACAGGTTTTGGGTAATGCGAGAATGTGCTTCCTGTATATGCTCTACTTTTTGCCTTAATATATCCTGAAATTGCAAATTGGTAATAATCTCAGAAGTACTGGTTTTTCGTTGCTTTTCTATTTCTTCCAATTGAATGAAATAGCCTTTGGCGCTTTGCTTCAAATCGCCAAAATACACATTTTGCTTACTTCTTTTACCGATCATATCGAGGAAAAGATCGATCCCTTTGCTATACCCTTGTTCCGAATGGTGAATCGTAGATTCAAGCTTTCCGGTAATTTCTTTTATGCTTGTTTCGAATAAATTAAAACACGAATTTACCTTTTCGATGCAATAGTTTATGGATAGTTTTTCGCCAGTAAATTCAGGGTCAAAACGTAAATTTGTATACAACAACAACAGTGTGCTCAGATCTTGTCTGAGATTGTTAATTTGCAGAATAACAACCTGGAAGTTGCTTTTTAATTCCTTGAATGCGACCAGCTGTTGCTTGTTAATTATTTGAATATTATTGGTTTCATCGATGGCCTGGCAGGTAATTTCCACCGGACTAAGTTCGGAAGTCATCTGATGGATGAAACTAAAGAAACTGTTGGTCGAGGAAGATGCATTCTCAAGTAAACTATAGTACTGCTTAAAATCGGTATTTAAAAGCACAAAATCCTTTACTGAGCATGAAATAAGTCCATCAATTTTATCATTAACCTTGGTAAAGGTTTGCTGAATCAATTGAATTATATCAACATCCTGATCATTACTGCTGTTCACACTTATTCTAATTTAGATTGCATTTTATAAATTTAGAATGAAGTAAGCGAATGCGAAAATATAATTAATGAGAATGAGCACCAGAAATTGGTGATATGGATCATTTTTAATAACGGCTAAACAACCACATTTTTCTCGGCCTGGGTAAATAAGGATTCAATTCGTTCGATGAAGCTGTTGATGTCGAGTGGTTTAGTAAACACGGAGTGGATTCCCAGCTTTTTTACGATATATAAATAATAAGGATTATTTCCTGAAATGGCAATAATTTTGGTATTTGGGCTAATGGATTGAATATGATTGATAAGTTCAATGCCTTCGATTTTGGGCATGACAATATCGGTTATTACCAAGTCGAATGATTCACATTTTATTCGGTTTAAAGCCTCAAGGCCATCCTTCGCTGTTTCTGCAACAATATTCAGATGGCTTTGTAAAGTGTACTTCACTAACCTTCTGTCGATAATATTGTCATCTACCACTAAAACCCTCATAACGTATTGCATTTAATGTGAATACGATTGGGAGTGTGTGTAGTTAAATTAATTCGACAAAGGCTCCTTTTATTGTGATAAACGACAGTGAATGATGAATTAAGTATCTTATTCTTTTGTGAATTGAGTTTCTTGCAAAACAGACTCTACTTTATCGACAAGATATTGTAAATCGATGGGCTTTTTTACAAAATCGACAGCACCCATGCTCATTATCTTCTCAATGTTATCTTCGTCAGTAAGGGCTGAAACAACAATAACCGGGGTGTTTAATGTTTTTTTATTGCGTCGTATTTCTTCGAGAAACTCAAATCCGCTGATTTTCGGCATCAGCAAATCGAGTAAAATAAGGTCAGGTGTCTGCTTTTCGATAATCGAATAAGCTTCTTTTGCGTTTAAGGCAGTTTCGATCTGGTATCCTTTTTCATCGAGAATTGCCTCAAGCAACACAACATTGGTTGTCGAATCGTCAACTACAAGTATAGTAAAATCTTTATTATCAGTCATCTTTGGCAAAAATTAACGATCAGGGTTTAATAATGGGCTAATTTAGGTTCGCCGGCTTAAGGCTTTATCGTAAATATAGCGAAAATAGTCGGACTTTTACAAACCTTCGTTTAGGTTCAATCTGATTTATGTTACTTTAACCATGTGATTTAAATCATCAGTTTTTCCATCAATGCTTTTGTGTCTTGATTTTTTTCTTAACTTTAGTAATGAATAATTCTTCAACCTAAATTCTGATGGAAGCAAACGAAACCGAGGTGTTGGTGCCATTTGAGTATTGTCTTTCTTCCTTGCAACGCGAAGCTGTTTTGCAAAATAGTAACGTGGTGAAATACAACAAGAAGGAGATAATATTTCGTCAGAACACCCGCACTTCGCACATAATGTTTGTTCGCTCCGGAATGGTGAAGGTTTTTAAAGAAGGGCGCAACAACAAGTTCATTGTATTAAAGGTAGCTGTAAAAAACGATTTTTTAGGGCTGTTATCAATCTATGGCCGCGATACCCATCAATACTCTGCTGCATCTATTCAGGAAACTGAAATTGGGTTTATCGACATTAATACCTTTAATACCATTCTTTATTCCAATGGCGAGTTTGCCAGCAAATTCATTCACAAAATCTCCAACGACGGGCTTTATATTTTCGAACGATTGATGAGTCAATCGCACAAGCAATTGCCTGGCCGTATTGCCGATGTGATTCTTTATTTTTCAGAACAAATTTTTAAAAGCGATTGCTTTGAATTTCCCTTTACCCGCCGAGAATTAGCCGAATTGGCTGGTACTACGAAAGAAAGCTTTATTCGCACCCTGGCAGAGTTTAAAAACGATAAGATCATTGATTTGGATGGTTCGAAAGTAAAAATTAACAGCTTAAAAATTATTAAAACCCTGAGTCAGTTAGGATAAAAAACCTGATATGTCGAAAATGCGGATTTTAGTGGTGGACGATATCTTTACGAACAGATTGTTGTTGTCGGAGATACTCGAAGATATTGGTTGCGAATACTTTCTGGCCAGAAATGGTAGGGAGGCTGTCGATGAATTGGCCCAGAGTCATTTCGACCTGGTTTTAATGGATATTGAAATGCCTGTAATGAATGGGGTTGAGGCTACACGGTATGTGCGCGATCAAATGCCTGAACGAAAAAGACATATTCCGATAATTGCCCTTACAGCCCATAATCCCAGTTTGTTTTTCGATAATTTCAGCGATGCAGGATTTTCGAATCTGTTGACTAAGCCCTATTCGGTAGCAAAAATAAAGCAACTTTTAGAAGGATACAGAAAAGAAAGTGCCTGAGAATTTTACTTTTCCAGGCAATCAACCCAACTAAGGTTTAACAAGGACACAATTTTTTCCAGACCTACCCGGTCAATATCGTCGAAATTGGCCTTTTTATCGCTGTCGATGTCTAACACTCCTACCGGAAGGCCTTTCGAATTAAAAACAGGTATAACTATTTCCGATTTCGAGCGTGCATCGCATGCAATATGATCCGGAAATTCTTCAACATCTTCCACTACGATACTCTTCGCTGATTGGATGCTAGCCCAGCATACACCTTTAGAATAGGCTAGCTCCTGGCAAGCAACAGGGCCCTGATAGGGGCCAACAACAAGCCGGGTGCTTTTTAACAGGTAAAAACCCACCCAAAAAAAATTTTGGTTTTTATGGTATAAAATGGCATTGATTGTAGCCATCTGGGCAATTAAATCAGGACTCTTATCGAGTAAGCCTTTTAACTGATCGTAGAGTCGTATGTATTTTTTACTTTTTGAATTCATCGCACAAGTGCAAAAAAAAATAATCCTGAAGATAGGATTATTTTTTGTGTTATCGGTATGAATTTATTAATGGCTTCAGGCAGGTAGAAAAGTGTATTCGCGAATTATTTTAAACAGATTGTGGGGCAGAGGTTTTAGGATAATTCTTTTATCTCCTTTTTCGTAGAGTACATAGTGGTAATACGAGAAACATTGTAAGTTTGTAGGGGTAATACCTTGGTTGCTAAGTTGTTCTCTCGACATGCACATACCTTGGCTTAGCTGCTGGCTGGATGCTTTTACTAATGTTTCCATTTTTCTGAGATTTGGTTCTGCTGCTAAACTACTAAGAATGAACCTATCTAGTCAAGAAGGGAGTGGTGATATGAATTATTGAATAAAAATGATTTGCATCACCATGTCTGTGTCGATTAAAAAAACCGGTTAGAATTTCTAACCGGTTTTTAGTGTGATTCAGCTGGGATTCGAACCCAGGACCCCATCCTTAAAAGGGATGTGCTCTACCAGCTGAGCTACTGAATCTTGATTTTTAAGGGCTTCAGCTTATTTTTAAAGCGATGCAAATATAGTATCTTAATTTTTACCTGCAAAAATATCCGATATTTAATTTCTTCTTTTTTTTATGCTGCTAAAAGCTTCGAATTTTAAAAGTTTTTTTTCAAAATAAAACTTACTAATATTACTATACGTATGAAGTGTAGATGATAAAAAACCTAATAAAAAACTCTATTATGAAACGAGCATGTCTTGACCTAAACACAAACACGTATGAACATAGTCATGCGAGTTACATCCGGCCTCTAAAAATTAGTTTTGTTCGGATGAAAAGACTAACTCTGGGTATCGCCCTTATATGTTTTGCACTCACTGGCTCGAATAGCCAGGTAATTGATATTGGAAAATTTTTGGCAGCCGGTCAGGAAGATGCCGAAGTGCTGATGCAAGGCTACCTTGGGCCATATTTTAATGCATTTGGCGCCAGTATGACTGGTGGATGGTATAATACAGCCGGTTCGCATAGCTTGGGTGGTTTCGATATTACTGCCACTTTTAATACTTCCTTTGTACCTGACGAAGACCTGAAAATGGATTTGAGCCAGCTTACATTAAACAGTTTGCAACTGGCCCCTGGCACATCGGAAGAAACGCCAACCATTGCCGGAAAAAACGAAACAGGAAGTCAATTAAACTACAATATTGCAGGCCTACCAGATACAAAAGCCTTCGATATGCCAAAGGGAACCGGAGTAGCCTATGTGCCTTCTCCCATGCTGCAATTGAGTGTAGGTCTTATTAAAGAAACCGATATCATTGGCCGCTATATGCCACCTATTCGAACAGGCGAAACTGAAATTGGCATGTGGGGTATTGGCTTTAAACATGGTATCAAGCAATGGATACCTGTGCTTGAACGCATTCCTGTTTTGCAATTGTCGGTGCACTATGGTTACACAAAAATGAATGCCAACGTGGGTTTGGATGTGACGCCTGATATGGTTGGACTAACCGATAACACCACCGCTGACATAAGCTGGGACGACCAGAAAATGACCTTTGTAACACAAAGCCATACTGGTAACTTATTGGTATCGGCCAACCTGCCGGTGGTTTGTTTTTATGGAGGAGTTGGTTTTGCCACTACCAAAACCAACCTCGACTTAAAAGGTTATTACCCTTCGATAGAAATCAGTCAGGCTCCCTCTGCGGTTGTTACTGATAACAGCGCTTTGTTGGATCCGATAAATATGGAGATTAAAAATACCGATGGAAGTATAACCAAGCCTCGTTTTAATGCAGGTATGCGTCTTAAATTCGCGGTATTCACGCTCCATTTCGATTATACTTATGCCAATTATAGCATGGCTACAGTGGGTATGGGCCTCTCTTTCAGATAGAAATTATTCGATTTCTTTTTTTTGTTTACATAAGAAAAGCGCAGTGAAAACTGCGCTTTTTGATTTTTATGGGTCACAAATTTGTATTTAGCTCCTCTGATCTTAGAAATAGAATCCAAAGCGGATTACCGGATTTGTATAAGGGCTAAAATCGCTTTCGATTAAATTATACAATAGCATTATGGATAGTCCACCACGTTGCCCAATGGGTTGAAAAATACCGCCACCTACAAGCAGTGAATTAATTAAGGCACGTCCGTCTTTTATCACTGTATTGTTGGGATCCAGATACAACTTTTCAACGCTAAGTAATTCATATTCGCTATGCAGAATGATATCGCCGATATTGATGTTTATTACTTCTCCAAAGTCCTTAAATAATGAATAAGAGGCAATGGCTCTAGGTCCATAATATGAGGTTTGATAGTTGTAATAGTTGCTTTTTCTGAAAATATAGGTGAATCCGGGGCCTATAAGAAAGCGGGGAGAGGCTCTGTACATAGCCACGGGAGATAATTCAATATAGGTTTCGCTGCCTGCCGATAACCAGAAATTGCCACCAAAAGACCAGCGTTGTAATTTCTCCTGGCGCTTTTGCTTTTGCTGTTCTTTTGTTTCGGTTTCGTTAGGTCCATAAAAACCATCGTCCTGGGCATTGAGTGAAACGAAAAGAAAACAAAGGCTTATGGCAATTGCAAATCGTAAAAGTTTTATGCACTTAGTTGGAAGCTGATTTCTCATAAATAAAATAATAAAGATTTTTTTTAAAAACATCTTTGCTGTCTGGCTTGTTTCATACTTTTATTGATGGTAAAGCAAAGATAGATATTTAACCCAATTTATTATGAATGCACTTATTACAGGGGCTAGTAAAGGTATTGGATTTGAAGTGGCGCTGGCGCTTGCAAAATCAAACCCGGAAAATATGGTGCTGATCTCGCGCAGCAAAGATGGACTTGAAAAGCTCAGGGAGCATATCCACAAGATATCACCACTTACCAATGTAATTGTGATTGCATCTGATTTGAAGCTATTGATACAAAATACAGAATGGCTTGCAAACCTTACCTTTCGACACTTAGATATCTTAGTCAATAACGCCGGAACTCTTGTAAACAGTCCATTCGAGGAAACTGATCTGAATACAGCCAAAGAGATTTTTGAGGTGAATTTTCACGCACCTGCTCAATTGGTTCGGCTTATGTTACCATTGTTGAAATCCAGTCTTCGTGCGCATGTGGTCAATATCGGTAGCATGGGAGGTTTTCAGGGCAGCAGCAAATACCCCGGGTTGAGCTATTATAGCGCTTCGAAAGCTGCGCTTGCAGCACTTACCGAATGCCTTGCAGTGGAGTTTGCCGATAACTCAATAAAAACGAATTGTTTGGCATTAGGGGCGGTTCAAACCGAAATGCTTACTAAAGCTTTTCCTGGTTTCCATGCTCCTTTGGATTCGAAAAAAATGGGTGAGTTTATTGCACAATTTGCGCAGCAGGGCCATGAGGTATATAATGGTCAGGTTTTGCCTGTAAGGTTGTCTAATCCATAGCTACACTTGTAAGTTACCTAATACTTTTTAGTGATAATAAAAATAGATAGGTGTTTTGTCTGTCGACTTTTACAAAATATTTTTTTTGTGCGATTAGTGTGCGGATAAAATGCTAATCGCTTCTAACCATGTTACTTTCGTCGTATTCTTTTGCTTGAATTTGCCCCTTAATAACCAGTAAACCGTTCCATGCCAGGGCATGCATTTCATCCTCGCCCGGGTAGATAATTACCGGTGCAATAAAAGTTACCATGGATTTAATGTATTCTACTATCATGGTGTTATGCGAAACTCCTCCGGTAAGAATTATTGCATCGATATGGCCTTTTAATACTGCCGAGAGCGAACCTATTTCTTTACCAATCTGGTAGGCCATTGCATCCTGTATCTTTCTTGCATTCTCGTTTCCGTCCTGAGCCATGAGTTCTACTTCGTAAGCGCTGTTTGTACCCAGGTAAGCCATAAGGCCGCCTTTGCCGGTAATCATTTTTTTAATTTCGTCGAGAGTAATACCTTCTTTGAAACATAATTTGGCCAGAGCTCCCGCTGGCAGGGTACCGGAACGCTCCGGTGAAAATGGACCTTCACCATCGAGTGCCTGATTGACATCGATTACACGACCTAAATGGTGTGCTCCAACCGAAATGCCACCTCCTATGTGTGCTATAATCAAATTAAGTTCTTCGTATTTGCGGTTGATAAGTCTGGCATAGGCACGACCTACAGCTTTTTGATTAAGGGCATGAAAGATAGAATAGCGTTTAAACTCTGGATGACCAGTATAGCGGGCAACATCTTCCAATTCGTCCACTACCACAGGGTCGGCAATATAGGCAACGCATCCGGGAATTTGTTTGGCCAGGTCATCGGCAATTAATCCGCCCAGGTTACTGGCATGTTCGCCTAATACTCCGTCTACCAGGTCTTTTTTCATCTGTTCGTTGATGCGGTAAACTCCCGATTTGATAGGACGGATTAAACCACCACGGGCCACAATGGCTACTATTTTACTAATATCGATGTGAGAGTCCTTTAATTCACTCAAAATATGATCTTTCCGAAATTCATACTGGTCGGCAATTTTATTGAATTTTGCCAATTCTTCTGCCGGGTGCGAAATCGACTTCAGAAAAGCAGGACGCGAATTATGAAAAACAGCTATTTTGGTGGAGGTAGAGCCTGGGTTAATGGCGAGTATTTTTATGTCCATTTGATGTTCTATTTTGAAGTGAGTACTGCCAATGCAATGGATAAGAACTTGGTTTCTTCGGTGTCTGCCCTCGAAGTTAATACAATAGGCGATTTACTGCCAACTATTATTGCTGCACAACGAGCATTGCCTAAAAACGATAGAGCCTTATAGAGAATGTTGCCACTGTTTAAGTCTGGTGCCAGTAACAAGTCAGCATCACCTGCTACGGGGCTAAAAATTTCTTTATGCTCTGCAGCTTCTTTCGAAATGGCATTGTCTAATGCCATGGGTCCATCGGCCTGGCAACTGCCCAACTGGTTTCGCTCGGCCATTGTTTTAAGGATAGCAGCCTCGGTGGTTGCAGGCATCTTTGGATTTACTTTTTCGACGGCAGCAAGAATAGCTACTTTTGGCTGTTCATAACCAAGTGCATGAAAAGCAGAAATGGCGTTTTCGAGTATGGCAGCTTTTTCTTCGAGAGTAGGTGCTATGTTCATGGCTGCATCTGTAAGCCCCAATATTTTATGGTAGTAAGGCGATTCGAAAAGTGCCAGATGACTTAATAATTTCCCCGACAACAATCCGTATTCTTTCGAAACAACATGTTTTAAAAGAGTACCTGTGGGAACCAATCCTTTCATTAATAAATCGGCTTTGCCTTCGGCAATCATCTTCACAGCCCGCATACATGCTTCACTTTCGCTGTTTGCATGTATAATATCCTGGTCTGAAATGCCCACCCCAGTTTCCAGAGCGATTTCTTTAATTTTTTCCTTATCTCCAATAAAAATGGGGTGTATCAGACCAGCCTCACGGGCTTTTGCAATGGCATTGAGTACATATTTATCTTCAGCAGCAGCAACAACCAGGGTTTTTGTTTTGCCTTTGATGGCAGCTTCCACCAGCTGATCGAGGTTTTTGATTAATGTTTGCATAGTTTCATGTTATTCCAAATCAGATTTGCTTTCATGTTAAAAAGACTCTTTAGTACTTAAAAATACAATCTTTCAGAAGATAGTAGGATGATTTGCATCATTATGAAGAGAAAAGCTCAGTAAATTCAAATGCAAAAAGAAAAACCCGCAATTCCAAGCGATAAGATATTACTCTGATCCATGGAATTGCGGGCAATAATAGCAAACTAATGCTAAAGGTCTATTTCATACTTTCGATAATATGCAAGGTGTCCTGAGCAATTACCAGTTCCTCGTTGGTTGGTACAACCATAACTTTGATTTTTGAATCGGCAGGCGAAATCACTTTTTCTTTACCTCTCAGTTTGTCATTAAGGGCGTGATCAATTTGTACACCCATAAATTCAAGGTCTGAACATACTTCCATGCGGGTTTCCGGACCATTCTCACCAATACCACCAGCGAAAATCAGAATGTCGAGACCGCCCAATGCGGCAGCATAAGCACCGATGTATTTTTTAATCCGGTAATGGTACATTTTTAATGCTAGTTGGGCTCTTTTATTGTCTTGTTTCCATGCAGCATCTTCGATATCGCGCATGTCGGAAGACACTCCCGAAACCCCAAGCATACCGCTTTGCTTGTTAAATACGGTATTGAGGGCGCTGAGAGCAAGTTCTTCCTTGTCCATAATGTAACTCACTACTCCAATGTCGAGGTCGCCAGAACGGGTACCCATAATTAAACCTTCGATGGGTGTAAAGCCCATACTTGTATCGAGCGATTTTCCGCCATCGATGGCGCACATCGAAGCCCCGTTACCCAAGTGACAGGTAATTATCTTTTGAGTATTGATGTCAACACCGAGTATTTCGCAGGCTCTTTTTGCAATGTAGGAATGGCTGGTTCCATGGAAACCATAACGGCGGATTTTGTATTTATTGTAAAGCGAATATGGAATCGCATACATGTAGCTATGCTCCGGCATAGTCTGATGAAAAGCAGTATCGAAAACAGCTACTTGCTTAATATTGGGTATTAGGCTCATCATGGCCATAATACCTTTCAGGTTAGCAGGGTTATGCAAAGGAGCCAGTTCGCAGCATTTTTCTATCTGTTCCAGTGCATAATCGTCGATAAAAGCACTGCCTTTGAAATTCTCACCACCATGGGCCACCCGATGGCCAACAGCATCAATTTCGTCCAGCGATTTGAGCATACCATGTTTTTCACTTGTCAATATGCCCAGTATGTATTCAATACCAGTCTGGTGATCGAGGATTTCTCCTTCGAAGCGCACTTTTTCGCCTTTTTCTTTTTCAAGTTTCACAAAAGAGCCTTTCAATCCAACCTTTTCGGCTACACCACTGGCAAGGCATTTTACGCTGCTCATATCGAACAGCTGATATTTTATTGATGAACTTCCACAGTTCAGAACCAGAATCTTCATTATACTTTTACTTTAAATGTTAGGACCAATTTTTTTTCCGTTTTCGTCGTATTTGTAAAACCCTTGTCCCGAAACGCGTCCGAGCTGATGCGCTCTTACAAGCTTTTTAATGATGGGAGAGGCCATGTATTTTTTGTCACCAAACTCGTTATATAGATTTTCCATCCAGCGAATCACCTTGTCGAGTCCATTTTTATCGGCCAATTCGAATGGTCCCAGGCTTTGCCCCAGGCCAATGCGCATGGTTTTATCGATATCCTCCATTGATCCAACACCTTCCATGAGCACTTCGCAGGCCTCGTTGAGTTGTGCTACAAATATCCGCACACTAATCAAGCCTGGAGATTCTTCGCATAGAATAGGTTCTTTGCCTAACATTTTAGCAAATTTCACCACCTTTTCGAATACGATGTCTGAAGTATAAAGGCCTCTTACTACTTCTATCATTTTTGCTTTTGGAGCAGTGGTAAGAAAATGCAGGCTTACGCAGCGGTCCTTATAATCGAGGTCGGATGATAATTCGGTAATGACTATGGTGGTGGAGTTGGTAGCAATAATACACTCGGGAGAAACATATTTTTCTATGTTTTTAAAAACTTCTTTGCGGCTTGAAACTCTTCTCTCACGTGTTTTAGATCGTATAGATTCGATAACCAGGTCGCAACCTTTCAGGTTTTCGAACCCGACATATCCATTAATGCGCGAAAGGATGGCTCTTTTCTCGCTTGCGGTCATCCCCCAATGGTCAATCATGACATCGAGTTCGAGTTCAATCTTACACTTGGCATAATTGATTTTTTCTTCCGAGAGCTCAATAAAAACCACTTCCAATTCCTTTTGGCTGATCATCAGGGCGATGTTTTGCCCAACTGTGCCGCATCCTACAATACCTACTTTCGAAAAAAGTTGTTTGGTTCTGTTTTTCGAACTTAATCCATATTCCTCTATGGCCTCAATAATTACTTCTGACATTTTTTATCGAATCTTTTTGTTGTTTTTTCTTATTTATTCCCTGCAGCCTGATTGGCAGTAATGGCAACAAGGTTCACAATATCACTCACAGAGCAGCCTCTCGATAAATCGTTAATCGGAGCAGCCATTCCTTGTAAAACAGGGCCTACAGCCTCTGCATTGGCAAGTCGTTGCACGAGTTTATACGCAATATTTCCAGCTTCGAGAGTTGGAAATACCAACACATTGGCTTTACCTGCTATTTCGCTACCCGGTGCTTTTTTCTGTCCGATAGCCTCTACGATAGCTGCATCTGCCTGCAATTCGCCATCAATTTTCATGCTTGGGTCGAGTTTACGGGCTATTTCTGTGGCTTCACGCACTTTATCCACCATCTCATGGCTTGCACTTCCCTTGGTCGAGAAGCTCAGCATGGCAATGCGTGGTTCAAATCCGGCAATGGCTCTGGTTGTTTTGCCAGTACTAATGGCAATTTCTGCCAGTTCCTTGGCAGTTGGGTTCGGATGTACCGCACAATCGGCAAATACCATCAGGCCATTTTCGCCATATTCTTTGTTCTTTAAAAACATCAAAAAAGCACCTGATACTACGCTGATGCCCGGCAAGGTTTTTACATACTGAAAAGCAGGCCTGAGTACATCGCCGGTAGCATTGTCGGCACCTGCTACTTCACCATCGGCATCTTTGCTTTTTATCATAATGGTAGCTAGGTACAATGGATCTTTTAAAAGAGCATATGCCTGCTCTTTGGTAAGACCTTTACTCTTTCTGAGCTCTACCATTAAATTGGCATATTCTTCTTTTTTTGGGTTGTTGGCCGGATCGACAATTTTGGCTTTTGCAATATTCTTTAATCCAAGTGAACTTGCTTTTTTTAATAACTCTGATTCGCTGCCTATTAAGATAATAGAAGCAATTCCTTCCTCAATAACCTGGTCGGCTGCGCGAAGTGTACGCTCTTCGAAACTCTCCGGAAGCACAATTCGTTGAAGATTTTTTCTTGCATTCAGTTTAATTTGATCTAGTAAATTCATTGTATTTCAGATTTTTAGCTTTTTTCGACAGAGGTTTGTAAAAATAGTCAAAAAAGGTTTCTGTACTGCCCCAGAATTTAATGATAATGATCATTTTTATCAAGCCAATTGTGGGGTAAATTGTTTTAAATCAAATAATTAGATCGTATTTACACATGTTCCTCATTATCAATACAATTTGCTATTTATATTGAGTTTAAATAATAAATATTTTCAGGTATGGAGTATCAAACAATTTTTCAACAGCTTTGGCAGGATTACCGTGCTGTGAACCCTAGTGTGGACAGAATTCATCAACTTCTTGAATTGCAGGGAAATCAGGTACTAAACGACCATATCGCATTTCGTACATGTAATCTATCCGGAATCGACATTGAAGTATTAGCAAAACCTTTTCTTGCTTTAGGTTATAAAGCCAAGGGTAATTACTTTTTCGAAGAAAAGAGACTTAAAGCCACACATTATGAGCACGAAAGTGATGAAAAGGCACCTAAGGTATTTATAAGTGAATTGATTACCGAAGACTTTAGTCCACTTGTGCGCGAAACGGCTCTATGGATAGCCAAACAGGTGCGCAAACAGCAACTGGAGGCCAACGATTTGCTGTTTTCTAAACGCTGCTGGAACCCCATCAATTATGCCAGTTATGAGGCTCTAAGAAAAGAATCGGAGTATGCAGCCTGGTTTTATGTATATGGTTTCAGGGCCAATCATTTTACTGTGTCGGTTAATCATCTTCAATCAATTTCTTCACTCGAAGAAATGAATGAGTTTTTAAAAAATAATGGATTCAACCTTAATGTTTCCGGTGGGGAGATTAAAGGTACTCGTGAGGAATTATTGAAGCAATCGAGCACACTTGCCGATAAGCTGAGAATTGATTTCGAAGATGGCAGCTATGAGATACCTTGTTGTTATTACGAATTTGCAGAAAGGTTTAAAGATGCCAACGGTAAAATATTCAATGGCTTTATTGCAAAGTCTGCCGATAAAATATTCGAAAGCACCAATAAAAAATAGATTGTGCACAAAACAAAACAAAAATTAACTTTTAGTTTTCTTTTATTAAATTTGAATTAGTAACGTCATGACAAATAGACATATTTAGATATGTTATTATTTATTATATTTGTCAATCAAATTTTCAAGTGAATGGCACTTATTGAAATTAATGCGCGGTACAGCACACTTGCTACCGAAAACTGTTGTTTATCTTGCGGGGGAGCCTTAGATTATTCTAAACCCCAAACAGGTGAAACCTGCCTTGATCTTGGCAGCGGCAGGGGAAATGATGTTCTACGCATGGCGGAAGAGGTTGGTAAAGAGGGTTTTGTGTATGGACTGGATATTTCCGACGGGATGCTGCAAAAAGCGGAATCTACTGCTGTTAAGCTAGGTATAGAGAATGTAAAGTTTATAAAGTCGGAGCTTGAACATATTCCCCTGGAAGATAATTCAATCGACCTGGTCATTTCCAACTGTACCATTAATCATGCCACCGACAAGCAGAAAGTTTGGAATGAGATTTTTCGGGTACTTAACACCAATGGAAGGTTTGTTGTGAGTGACATTTACTCTTTACAGCCTGTGCCAGAGCAATATAGAACAGATCCGGAGGCTATTGCAGAATGTTGGGCAGGTTCTGTAACCCGTCTGGAATATTTAGACCAGCTCGCGAAGGCAGGTTTTAAGAAAATTGAAATTCTGGAAGAAAGTGCACCCTATAAAAAAGGTGCAATCTCGGTGTGTAGTTTTACCATAAAGGGGTTTAAAACAAATAATTGTTGTAATTAAGAATAAATTTTATGAAAACACTTGTAAACAAAAAAGTAACCAACAAACAGCAAGTTGCTCAATGTTGTGCCAAGCAATCTAAAATTGTTGCTGGCTGTCACGATTAAAGAAAGTGGGGTTTTCCCCACATTCTTTTTTTTTCTGTTCTGGTTGGATTAGTCTAACAAAGTAAAATTCCCTGTTACACGATTATTCTTACTTGCAATTTTATCAGTTCACGGTAAAATTGAGATGTGAATTTGCTTCTTGTTTGTGAAGAAGCAGGTATCAACCAAAATACTTTTAAATTCCTGATGAAGCTATCAAGGTTTAACATTATATCAGCCATAAAAGATTCTGACAAATACTTTGTTGTTAATTTATTGTCTCAGAATGCCGATATTCTGTCGAAAGAAGAATGGAAATTATTAAACTCTGAAGATGGATTAATGCGTCAGGAGTTTATCGAGGCTGGCTATGTGGTTGATTTGGTGGAAGAGGAAAAGATGTATAAGAAGAAATACCTCGATTTTATTGATACGCGCAGTACAGACGAGGTTCAAATATTTTATGTGCCAGGTTATGTTTGCAATTTCTCTTGTTCATATTGTTACCAGGATGAATACATCAATACACAGAGCAATTTTTCGGAAGAGGTTCTTGGTGCTTTCTTTGGCTATGTGAAGGCTCAGTTTTTGGGTCGGAAAAAATACATTACCATTTTTGGTGGCGAACCACTTTTACCATCCGGGCAGCATAAAAAGCAGATTGCAAGCTTGCTAAACAGAGCCAAAGACGCGGGTTTAGACGTAGCTATTGTTACAAATGGTTTTCACTTAACCGAATACATACCAATACTAAAAGAAGCACATATTCGCGAAATTCAGGTTACCCTCGATGGAACCGAAAGTGTACACGATAGCAGACGGAAACACAAGAGCGGACAATCTACTTTTGCCAAGATTGTAGAAGGAATTGATGGCTGTATCCGGGAGAAAATACCAGTTAATCTGCGTATGGTACTCGATAAAGAAAATATCAGCAATCTGCCTGAATTTGCGCGCTTTGCAATTGAAAAGGAATGGACAAAATCGGCCTATTTCAAAACTCAGCTAGGGCGTAATTACGAACTTCATCATTGTCAAAGCCAGGCATCGCGCTTGTTTAGCAGACTTGAGATGTACGAATCAATTTACCAGATGCTAAAGGAATATCCTTTTGTAGCTGAGTTTCATAAACCTGCTTTTTCTGTCGCCAAATTTTTATTTCAGGAAGGAATACTCCCAGATCCTTTATTCGATTCCTGCCCCGGAACCAAGACAGAATGGGCTTTTGACTATAGAGGTAAAATATATTCTTGCACTGCCACAGTCGGTAAGCCCGGCGAGGAGCTGGGTAGCTTTTATCCGGAAGTAAAACTGAATGAGGATGCTGTTGCCGAATGGTCGGATCGTGATGTGCTGTCGATTGAAAAATGCCGGTCGTGTGAGTTACAACTGGCTTGTGGTGGAGGTTGTGCTTCGGTAGCTAAAAACAATCACGGTTCGGTGAATACTCCCGATTGCAGGCCTGTGCGTGAATTGCTTGAACTTGGTATTGCTCATTATTTTACAAAGTAATTCAAACTGTCTTAAAAGAACTGTTCGATTCTTTTTCTTAACTTGCCGTATTGTTCTTACGCTTTAATATATCTATTATATCTACATATGCAGATAAGTATGTAATTATGTCAGTATCATGCAAACTGGCACAATAAGTGTAAACGAAATGTTAAAATTTAGGAAACACTAATAATATAAAATAATGAAGGAAATATCTTCAGCTGAATTTGAAAAGGAAGTAATACAAGGTGGTAAAGTAGTCGTTGATTTTTATTCCGATGAATGTCCACCTTGTGAGGCTCTGGCACCAAAGTATGATACTGTGGGCGAACTATTTAAGAATGAGGCAAAGTTTGTGAAGGTTTTCAGGCAAAAGAACCGTGACCTTGCTGAAAAACTGGGTGTGAAAGGATCACCAACCGTTTTGTTTTTCGAAGATGGAAAGGAAGTTGGAATCAGGCTTACCGGAGGTATCAAGCGACATGAACTCTTCGAAGGAATGAAGTTTTTAGTAGGCAAAGAAAAGGTAGATAAAATAAAATCAGCCATTAAACCACAGATTAGTGAATACGATGTCGCGATTCTAGGGGGTGGCCCCGGTGGCTTAACTGCTGGTTTGTATTTGTGCCAGGCTCGTGTGAATGCTGTATTAATTGATGTAGGATTGCCCGGCGGTGCTGTTTCTACCACCCACCAGGTTTCGAATTATCCGGGTTTCATCGATCCTCAGCCTGGCTATATGTTATCGCACTTTATGAGCGAACAAACCAAACAATGTGGTACCTCATACAAAGTGGCCGTAGATGTGACCAAGGTAGATTTAGTGAATAAAGAAATTGTGATTGACGAGTATGAAACCATCAAGGCAAAGAAAATAATTATTGCTACCGGAACAACGCCTAACCTGCTGAATGTGCCAGGTGAACAAGAATTAAAAGGAAACGGGATCTCGTATTGTGCCACCTGCGATGCAAAGTATTTCGTAGGCAAGCATGCGGTAGTAATTGGCGGCGGTAATTCGGCCATCGAAGAATCTGATTTTATCTCCAAATTTGCGAGTAAAATTACCATTGTTCACCAGTTCGATAAGCTTCAGGCCAATAAATTAGCACAGGAAAAGGCTTTTGCCAACGAAAAGATTGATTTTATGCTGGAGCATGAACCTCGCGGTTTTAGAAGGCTTGGTGATAAAATAATTGTAGAAGTAGAAGACCTGAAAACAAAAACCCGCAAGGAAATCGAATCGGATGGCGCATTCATCTTTATTGGATGGAAGGCCAATACAGCCATGTTTACCGATAAATTGGAGCTTGATGATTGGGGTTTCATTAAGACCAATGAAGATAAACTTACCAGTATCGAAGGAGTTTATGCAGTGGGCGATGTAAGCAGTAAAAAATACCGCCAAATTACCACTGCAATTGCCGATGGAACTATTGCAGCAATTTCGGTTACACGCGAGCTGGACAGTCACTAATTGAATTGGTAGTGGTAAAACAAAAAAACCTTCATCCTCGATGAAGGTTTTTTTGTTATTAGTTAAACTATAAGTAAGGTGGCTAATCCCATACATATTTCCAGTTTCCATCTGGTAATTTTTTCCATATCGTATGGTAAACTCCCTGCCAGGATTTTACATTACCGGTTGAGTCGCGAAAGTGCCATTGATATCGCCCATAGGAGTATGCTATTGAGCCATCTTCCGAAACTTCGATAAAATCAGGTTTCCATTCAGCCGTAGCATTTTCAAAAATTGCTTGGGAATAATAATTTCTAATTGGTTCTTTGCCCTTTATCAGAGAATCATTTCCTCGAAGAATTACCGCATCTTCGGCGGCGTAATTGTAAAAGGCTTCAGCAGCACCTTTGGTTTGCAGTTCTAACATAAAACCATCTTCTGTTTGCTGAATTTCAGCTTTGAGTTCTTCTAGGTTTTTTTGTTGGCAGGCAGAAAATACACCTGAGCACAGTATTGCTAAAAGTAAAAATTTTGGTTTCATGAAGTAAGAGATTGTAATCTTATTTACTTGATAATAAATGCTTTTCGAGAAATATTTCCATGGTTCGATAGAATGCGAAGCGATTTTCCTCATTTTTAAATCCATGCCCTTCGTTTTCAATTAAAAGGTATTCAACTTCCTTGCCTTGCGCCCTAAGGGCGTTTACAATCTGGTCTGCCTCAGCCTTATTGACCCTAGGATCGTTTGCACCCTGCGCTATTAAAACGGGGGCACGAATGTTTTCGGTATGAAGAGCTGGGGATATTTTAGCTAATAATAGACTATCTTTTTCAGGGTCTCCTACCATTTCGAAGAACATTTCTCTTAATGGTTGCCAATAGGGAGGTAGAGATTGCATAAAAGTAAACAGGTTCGATGGGCCTACATTATCAATGCCACAGGCATACAACTCAGGAGTAAATGTCAATCCAGCCAGGGCGGCGTAACCTCCCCAACTCGAACCATAAATAGCTATTCGCTCCTGGTCAGCAATTCCTTTATCGATGAGCCATCTGGCCCCATCGGTAAGGTCATTTTGCATGGCGAGCCCCCATTGTTTCACCGATTTAAGCCAAAACTCTTTTCCATATCCAGCAGAACCACGATAGTTTATTTGCAAAACAGCATAACCACGATTGGCTAAAAACTGTATTTCAGGATTAAATTCCCAATAATCGCGAATCCACGGACCGCCATGCGGATGAATGATCAATGGAAGATTTTTAGCTTTGATGCCTGGCGGAAGAGTAAGGTACCCATTTAGTGTTAGTCCATCGCGGCTTAAAAAGCTTACTGGTTTGGTAGTAGCCAGATGTTCTTCTTCCAGCCAACTACTTGTGTTTGTAATTAAAGTAAGTGATTCGTCGTGAGTGCGGTACAGAAAATAAATGCCTTTTGCCCGGTCGTTGTATGCCTTTACGATGAATATGGTTTCATCTGTATTGCTCGACTCAATTTTAATATTATATTCTTTAAGTTTATTTTGAATCAACCGAAAGTGGTTTTCACGAGTTTCGTCGAAAAAGTGCTCGTGCTGCTTTGCAATATGGAATCCTGCGGATATGAGTACCTTGCGATTGCGGCTGAATTTAAGATCCGTTACATCGACATGTTCATTTTTAAAAAGCACCGATGTTTCAGTTTTCGATTTTGGATCGAACACCACCACTTCTAATTTATCACGACCAATATTGGAGAGAGCAAAAATACCGCGGTTGTCAAAAGTGAAAAACTGAGGGATAAAACTATCGCGCCAGGTTGTGGTGAGGATTGGTACAAAAGGTTTGCTTTCTGAATCGCGGTAAAGGATAACCTGATTCACACCTCCAATTATGGCCACTGCCAAGCGCAGATTTCCTTCATGATCCGTAATCCATTCGATAATATTTCCTGGATTTTTGGCAAGTAACTTAATTTGTCCTGTTTCGATATTTAAGCGGTATGGATCAAAAACAGTCGAGTCGCGTAGGTTTAATCCAATGATAACTTCTTCTGGTTTACAGGGTAATTCATTAATTAAAACCATGCTAACTCCTTTAAAACAAGTAAGGCATTTCGAGTCCGAACCATCAAGGTTTACTGAGTAGAGCTTAAACTCTTCGTTGCCTTCTTCATCTTTCACAAAAATCAGTCGCGTATCGTTGGCCCAGAAATAGCCACCAAGGTCGCGGGTAGTTTCGAATGTAATTTGGGTTGTTTTATTGGTTTCAAGTTCTTGAACATGCAAGTTCATTCGGTTATTCCATGGCGCCAGATATGAAATGTAGCGGCCATTTGGAGAAATCTTTATGGAAATCATTTCCGGATTCCGAAAAAAATCTTCCAAAGGAATTTTGGGTGGTTTTTGATCGAATTGAGAACAATTATCACAAACCAGCACTGTTAATAAAAGAAGTACCAAAGTATTAATTCGCATCTTTCATTACTTTTGAGAGAACTTTTAAATACTATCTATTTGATGGTAACAGATTGAAATTTATCTAATTTGTAGGCGATTTTGCAATGAATAAAGATACATTAAATAGCTTTTCGAAAAGAGTAAAAGGTGAGTTTTATCCGGATCAGCTGCACCGTTTAATATATGCTACCGATGCTTCTGCCTATCGCGAGGAACCTGTCGGAATACTGGTAGCAAAAGATGTAAACGATGTGAAAGAGGCAATTGCTTTTGCCCGCGAAAACAAGCTCAGTATTATTCCCCGTGCAGCGGGTACTTCGCTTGCCGGACAGGTGGTTGGCAAGGGTTTGGTTGTGGATTGTTCGAAATACATGAATCAAATTCTGGAACTCAATACAGAGGAACATTGGGTTCGTATTCAACCCGGAGTAGTGCTGGATGAGCTGAATCTTTATCTGAAAAAATTCGGTTTATTCTTTGGACCTGAAACATCTACCTCTAACAGGTGCATGGTAGGCGGAATGGTTGGAAACAATTCTTGTGGGGCGCATTCCGTTGTTTATGGTAGCACCCGCGACCATACCCTCGAAATTAAAGGACTTTTAAGCGATGGCTCCGAAGTTGTTTTTAATGCATTGAGCCATGAAGAGTTTTTGTTAAAAACACAAATAGATGGATTAGAAGGAGAAGTATACCGACAGATTGCACAGATACTGTCTCCTTTAGAAGTAAGGCAACGTATTGAAAATGAATTTCCTGATACAGAAATAAAAAGGCGCAACACGGGTTATGCCATCGACTTGCTCAGTCGCATGAAACCTTTTAATGATTTGGGAACTGATTTTAATTTTTGTTCGCTTTTGTGTGGATCTGAGGGAACCTTGCTTTTTATTACAGAGGTAAAATTGAACCTTGTTCCGCTTCCGCCGGCCCATACAGGCTTGTTGGTGGTGCATCATAAGAGTATCGAAGAAGCCCTAAAAGCAAATCTGGTAGCGCTGGCACACAAGCCTGTGGCCATAGAGTTAATCGATAAGTTCTTGCTCGATTGTACCCGCAACAGTGCAGAACATAGCAAGAATAGGTTTTTTCTTGAGGGCGATCCGGAGGCTTTGCTATGCATTGAGTTTGTAGCAGATTCGCAAAGGGCCATCGTAGCAAAATCGGAAGCGCTTATTTCTGCATTTAAACAAGAAGGTTTTGGATATCACTTTCCGCTTTTGTTCGGCAATGATATTTCACGAGTTTGGGCCTTAAGAAAGGCCGGATTAGGTTTGCTCTCCAATATACCCGGTGATGCCAAACCCCAACCGGTGATTGAAGATACTGCTGTGAATCCACGTCATTTGCCAGAATACATTGCAGAGTTTAATAAAGTATTGGCGCAGCATAATTTAACGTGTGTGTACTATGCCCACATTGCTACTGGCGAGTTGCATCTTCGGCCGGTTCTGAATCTTAAGGATCCGGAGGGAGTGAGGCTTTTTCGACTGGTAGCCACCGAAATTGCCCGTTTGGTAAAAAAATATCGGGGGTCGTTAAGTGGCGAACATGGCGATGGCCGGCTCCGTGGTGAGTTTATTCCATATATGATAGGACAAGAAAATTTCCAGCTTTTATTGGACATTAAACAAACCTGGGACCCTGAGGGTATTTTTAATCCGGGAAAAATTACACGCACACCACCCATGGATAGCTCTTTGCGCTTCGTGCCTGGCCAGGATACTCCTGATTTTGAAACCATACTTGATTTCTCCGATACCTTAGGTCTGGTTCGCATGGCCGAAAAATGCAATGGTTCGGCCGATTGCCGAAAATCTGCCTTGATAGGAGGAACCATGTGTCCCAGCTACCAGGCTACTTTTGATGAAAACAAAACCACCCGGGCGCGTGCCAATTTGTTGCGCGAAGTATTAAACAATCCTACAAAACTTAATCGATTCGACAACAAAGAATTGTACGAAATACTGGATATGTGCCTGTCGTGCAAAGCCTGCAAAACAGAGTGTCCGTCGGGAGTAGATATGGCCAAACTCAAATCGGAATTTCTTTATCAATATTACCAATCGAACAGGCGTCCTTTGCGAATGTACCTGGTAGCCTCCTTTAGTTATAGTCAAAAACTAGCCTCTTATATTCCAGGAATATATAATTACCTGGTTAGTAATGCTCTAACGAGCAGAGCGATTAAAAAGATAATAGGTTTTGCAAAGCAGCGCAGCTTGCCAAAAGTCCGACGCTTAACCTGGTCGCGCTGGTTAAACAAGAACGTGGATACCCTAAATCAGGCAAATTCAGGTTCAGATCGGCAAGTGGCTTTGTTTGTGGATGAATTTACCAATTACAACGAAGCTGACATAGGTATTAAAGCTACACAGCTCTTATCAAAACTCGGATACAGGCTTATCTACCTAAATCATTTCGAGAGTGGCCGGGCAAGAATTTCGAAAGGATTTTTAGAAACAGCCCGCAGGCTTGCCCTTAAAAATGTAAGGCTTTTCTTTGAGAAATTGCCAAATCAAGTCCCTTTAGTAGGCATTGAACCTTCGGCCATCTTAAGCTTCAGAGACGAATATCCTGATTTATTGCGAGGTGAGCATAAACAAGAGGCTATAGAGTTGGCAAAAAGAACTTTTACAATTGAAGAGTTTATGGCCAGTGAATTTGCAGCAGGAAGAATTGATGCTAACCTATTCACACTTCAAGAGACAAAAGTAATCTATCATGGGCATTGCCAACAAAAAGCAATGACTGGAACCTTAACGGCAAAACAAGCACTTTCAATACCGAAAAATTACCAGGTGGAAGAAATTAAATCGGGTTGCTGTGGAATGGCTGGCTCTTTTGGGTACGAAAAAGAACATTATGATTTGTCGATGAAAATAGGAGAGCTCATACTCTTCCCAAAAGTACGCTCACTAATCACAGATGAAGTAATGGTAGCTTCGGGTACCTCATGCAGGCACCATATAAAAGATGGCACCGGAAAGACAGTTTTTCATCCTGTTGAAATATTATGGAATGCCTTGAAAGAAAATCGAACTTAATCACCCTTATACTTAACATAATATAAGCGATTTTTTTAACCAAATCACTCCACATATACAAAAGGGGTAAGCACTTGGCTTGCATTATCTGCATGATTTTTTTTCTTTGTTCGAAAGTGTTCTGAATGGAAGACTTACAAGAAATCATTCAGAAATGATAATAGAGTATTTAGAGTAGACTAGTCAATAATTTAACTTTTCACCTTCCGATTTTGCTACAAGAACAGTAACCACTGTATCGCCAAATACATTCAGCGAAGTTCGGAGCATATCCAGGGGCCTGTCAACCGGCATTACAATAAGCATGTATTCGACCGGCAAACCAACAGCGGTAAAAACAATGGCCATGGTAACAAAACTTGCCATAGGAATTCCAGCTGTACCAATGGAAGCCAGCAAAGCTGTTGATACTAGAATAATTTGCTGACTGATGCTAAGATCGATACCTAGGAGTTGAGCCACAAAACCAGCCACCACAAGTTCGTATAGAGCTGTTCCATTCATATTGATTGTGGCTCCCAGAGGCAGCACAAAACTTGCAATTTTATTCGAGACGCCAGATTCTTCTTCCACAGTTTTTAGGGTGAGAGGCAAGGTGGCATTGGAACTGGCTGTTGAAAAGGCCGTTAGCATAACTGAAATTAATGCTTTGAAGTGTTTTATTGGATTGACACGGGCAATAAGCAACAGAAATAGCGGGAGCGTAACGATATAATGTATTGAAATCCCTAAAATAACTACCAGGGAAAACTTTCCAAGTCGTATCATTAATTCGCTGATATTGTCCTGCTCAGAAACTACCTGGGCAATGATTCCCATGATTCCTAGGGGGGCAAAGCGAATGACGAAGAGGGTTATTTTCATCATAAGGTCGAAAAAAGCATCGAAGAAATTAGTAAGAACAGCCTTATTCGAGGTTTCGAGTTTGCTTATAAAAATGCCTGCAAGAATGGAAAAAAAGATAATGGCAAGCATGTCGCCCTTTACCATGGCGCCTATTATGTTATCGGGAATGATTCCAATCAATGTATCGAGGAAACTGGTGGAAGCAAGATTTGGAGCTTGATCGCTGGCTAAACTAAATTCTTTTCCAACTCCTGGTTGTAACCAATTGACAAGAGCCAGACCAGTTACAAGGGCCAACAAGCTGGTAATCAAAAAATAAAATAAAGTCTTTCCACCTATGCGTCCCAGGGATTTTCCGCCTCCCAAACTGGCAACCCCAGAAATCATAGAGCTGAAAATAAGTGGCACCACAATCATTTTTAGAGCACGAAGAAACAAAGTTCCCGCAATGGAAAAGCCAGGCACCAGAGAGGGAAGGAAAACTCCTATGAAAGCACCTAAAATGATACCGATTAAAATTTGCCAATGAAGTGCAACTCGATTAAGCATAAGCTATGTATATAGATTTAAAGGTAAAATAATTTTTTGTTAGTCGGCAGGGATTGAATATTTAGCACCTAACCCAGATCAAAAAATTATACGACATTCTCAGGGGCTTTCGACAAAATCCAGTAAAAAACTACATTCTAAGCGCTACGTTACAAATGTAACAAAGGCAATAAAGTAATAAGTTTACATATCTACACTCAGAATATATAAAAGCTTAATAACAAATGTAAATAATAAAGGCTTAATATACATTGACATTTCATAATAGAATATTGAATTATAACTCACATAATATCAATGATTTATAATCAGTAAATTAACCTGTAGTTGAAATGAATTAAAGCTTTTAACTCCTATGACTGTATAAATGATCTGTATTTATTCTTTATATATAACAATATCAATTAATTATACTATTTATATAAACAAACAGATAATATAAAAGGGAAATAGATGAATCATTATTTGGAATTACCGGGTTACAGATGTATATTTAATAATCGGTATGAATACCTAAAACAACAATACAAAAGTAAACCTCTCGTTTGTTACAAATGTAAATATGAAAGATCGTTTCGAGCAAATCCTAACTTTTTACCAGCTTTCATCGGCTCAATTTGCCGATAACATTGGCGTTCAGCGTTCGAGCATTTCGCATATTGTTAGCGGCAGAAACCTGCCTAGTTTCGATTTTATACAAAAAATGTTGCTTAAATATCCAGAAATTGATGCCAATTGGCTCATTACGGGCAAGGGATCGCTTAAACGATCGATGGAAACAAATACTGTACCTGTGAGTAAGAGCGATCCTAATATATTTAGTCAAAACCCTGTAAAAGAATCTGTTATATTCAATAAAACTCCTGATAAAATAGACAGCGAAAGGAGAAAGGAAGCTATTTCTGAGTCAAAGAATGTAGCAATAAATAACGAGATTACAAATGTAAACAATGTAAAATCTATTATTTTAGTCTATCATGACGATAGTTTTAAGATTTTATCGGGCAGATAATTTCAATCTGCTTAACTTTGCATAAAAATTTCATGTATAAATTGCTTATCCGGCCTTTGCTGTTTCTCCTGGCTCCTGAAAAGGTGCATCACCTGGTGGTTTTAACTCTGAAAATTGCTTTTTATCTTCCTTTCGCGCGCATAATTGCAAAAAAAATATTTTCAGTTCAGAATTCTGCCCTTCAGCGCGAGATTGCCGGACTGGTTTTTCCAAACCCGGTTGGGCTTGCCGCAGGTTTTGATAAGAATGCAAGTTTTTATAATGCAATTGCAGCCTTTGGTTTTGGCTCTGTGGAAATTGGCACAGTTACACCGCTGGGTCAACCTGGCAATGCCAAACCCCGCTTGTTTCGTCTGCCTGCAGATAAGGCTCTCATTAACCGCATGGGCTTTAACAACCTAGGATTAGAAGCTGCTAAAAAGCAATTGTCGAAAAAGCGCAGCATTATTATTGGGTGTAACATTGGAAAAAACACGCTCACACCTAACGAGAAGGCCTATAGCGATTATTTGACCTGTTTTGAAGGACTGTATGCGCATGTAGACTATTTTGTTGTAAATGTAAGCTGCCCCAACATCTCCGATTTGCATAAATTGCAGGACCAGGATATGCTCGAACAAATTCTGAACGAAATTATGGCAAGTCGTGCCCAAAAAGTCTTTAAAAAACCTGTATTTCTTAAAATTTCTCCCGACCTGAATTCTCATCAGGTGGATGAAACACTTGCCATTGTGCAAAAAACCGCAATCGATGGTTTGGTGATATCCAATACCACCGTATCGCGTGAAGGATTAATCACCCCTGAAGGCACCATTCGTTCAATTGGCAATGGAGGCTTAAGTGGTTTGCCCATTCGCGACCGTTCTACCGCATTAATCCGCTATGTAGCAGAAAAAACGAACCACCAGTTGCCCATAATTGGTGTGGGAGGTATTCTATCACCAGCGGATGCAATCGAAAAACTGAAAGCTGGCGCCAGCCTGGTTCAGATTTATACAGGTTTTATTTACGAAGGGCCATTTCTTGTAAAAAGGATCAATCGGGCCATTCTCAATCAAGGACTCTGAGCTATAGCAAGTTAATATTTATCTTTAGGCCCAATTGACCATATGCGCTTAAGAACTTATATTTGTATATTTGATTATGATTAAGGACAAAAAAATATTAGTAAAAATTAAGCAGTTGGTTAATTTGACAGAGCCTTCAGCTACTATTATTTTATATGGTTCACACGCTAGAGGACAGAATAATAAACAGTCTGATATTGATATACTTATACTTGTTGATAATGATAAGATTACATACTCTGATGAACAGAGAATAAAATATCCTTTATATGACTTAGAGTTTGAAACAGGCAAGATAATTAGCCCATTAGTGTTTAGTCGTAAGGATTGGGAAACACGTCACTCAATTACACCTTTATATAAAAGTATAAAAAAAGACGGTGTTAAATTATGATTGGTAATTCAGAGGATTTAATAAAATATAGAATAAGTCGTTCTTTAGAAACATTCAGAGAAGCTGAAACGATGATTAAGAACAGGTATTGGAATGCATCTGTAAATCGGATTTATTATTCTTGCTATTATGCAGTAAGTGGATTATTATTAAAGAAATTCATTGAGACTAATTCTCACAAAGGAATTCGACAAATGTTTGGACTTCACTTTGTACAGACAGGATTAGTATCTAAAGAAGACGGAAGATTCTTTTCGGATCTTTATGATAGAAGACAAACTGGAGATTATGATGATTTTATATTGTTTGATGAGGATACCTTTTATAAACTTCATAAGCAGGCTGAAGGATTCATTAATCGCATAGAAGCATTACTTAGTCAGAATAGCAATTGGGTCTAACAAACGGTTTAAGGCAATGGAGGGTTAAGCGGTTTACCCATTCGCGACCGTTCTACCGCATTAATCCGTTACGTAGCAGATAAAACGAACCACCAGTTGCCCATAATTGGTGTGGGAGGTATTCTGTCGCCTGGGGATGCGATCGAAAAACTGAAAGCAGGTGCCAGCCTGGTTCAGATTTATACAGGTTTTATTTACGAAGGCCCTATGCTTGTAAAAAGAATCAATCGGGCTATTTTGCAAAGAAAATTCGAAAACAATTTATCGCTAATAATCTTTATTCTTGTAGATTAACATCTTCTTATTGAGTGTTTTATAAATAGCATCATTATGTGCAGTTATTCCTCAGAATGGATTACCTGAATCATTATTTTTTGAGGTGAGACAAGAGCAATTGTGAAAATCCCTTTCTATTTAAGCACAAAAAACCTCAAATTTCGCTACATTGCTTTATCATTTTAACAATTGTAAAATGCACACAAAGGCTAAACTATTTCTTGGAATTTTAACGTGTTGCGGAGTTTCTTTTCTTTCGCAGCCACTTTTAGGGCAATCGGCCAACCTGGTCAATAACTACAGTTTCGAAGATTATGAAAAGTGCCCGCAGGAATATACACCGCAGGATCATTCGCACAAATTCATTCCTGGATGGAGCTATCCTAGCCTTGCCACCCCCGATTATTTTAATCGCTGCTCACCGGGCAGGGCAGATGGGGTAAGTGTTCCTAAAAATTTTGCAGGCGAAAGTGAACCCCGTACAGGCGATGCCTATGCAGGAGCCATTTTAAGTGGTACCGACGATGGTTACCGCGAATATATCCAGGGCTCGCTCTCGCAAAGCATGATTAAAGGCCAGAAATACTGCATTACCTATTATTATAAACTGGCCTCGTATTCGAAATTTGCGGTTGATCAGCTAAGCGTTTACCTGAGCGATATTGAGATCAAGAATAGCCTTACAGTGAATCTTCCTTACAATGCGCAAATCAACAATTCAGCAGGTTTGTTTTTAGACAATATCTCGGAGTGGGAGGAGGTTTGCACTGTCTACACCGCCACTGGTGGAGAAAAGTTCTTCATTATCGGCAATTTTAAATCGTACGAAAACACCAATTATGTGGCTACCGACAAAAATATGGTCAACCTGAGGAATAAATCCTATGCCTATTATTTCTTCGACGATATCATTATAAGGCCACTCGAAAACTGTACCGATTGCGGCTGTGTACAACACGATTTTGAAGCACAGGTCCTCGATTCAACCTACCATGGCGGCCTTAATCCAATTACCCGCAAAATTGATAAAAAAACCAACGATGGGCATATTAAAATAGGCATGGCAGGCGGTACACCGCCTTACCGTGTTGAATGGGCAGATAGCATGCAGGGAGCAGAGCGCTGGAATTTAACAGAAGGAGTATACGATTATATAGCCTACGATGCCTATAACTGCCAAAGCAAGGGAAAAATCACTTTTGTTAAACCGGTGGAAGAACCCGATGAATTTGAAAAAGGCTTTGAAGATATTGAAGAAGGTGAGTCGTTGGTGTTGAAGAATATCTTTTTCGAATTTAACAAAACAACCCTTTTGCCTGAGTCCTTTGCCGAGCTCGACAGGGTTTTTGCTTTTATGCAGGAAAACCAGATAGACCTGATCGAAATATCGGGGCATACCGACAGCGAAGGTACCGACACTTACAATCAGAAACTCTCCGAAGGTAGAGCCAAAGCCGTTGTAGCTTATCTTCAGGGTAAAGGAATACAAGCTACACGGATGAAAGCCATGGGTTATGGAAAAACAAAGCCCATAGACTCCAACACCCTCGAAGCAGGCCGTGCCCGCAACCGTCGAGTTGAATTTACACTCATAAAAAAGTAACCAGAAATGTACCTCCGCATGAAATTATTTATTCTGATAAGCATACTGCTAGTTTTTTCCATCAGGCTCGAAGCCCAGAATGCCAAAAAAGGTTTTAATAGCCTGGAAAAACTCGAGTTCGACAAAGCGTATGACAGTTTTCAGAAGAATCTGGCTGAAAACAAAGACCATGTAGCTTCGAATTTTGGAATGGCCATGGTATTGGCCGACGAGCGTTCGCCCTCTTTCAATATTGTCGATTCCTGGCAATATGTAATCAACATGAAAGACCGCATCAACGTGCTTAGCCAGGAAGAATTGGAATACCTTTCGGAATATTTTTTAGCTACCGAAGAGCGTAAAACAAATCGTCCGGTAAAGAAAAAGATTGAGTTGGCTATTGAGGCCGTTGAAAGTAGATTAATCAAATACATTCGCGAAGAAAACAACTTAGAAGCCGTGTATTCGGTATTGGAAAAATATCCCGATTTTAAGTACCATGGCAACGTGGTTCATATTCGTAACCAATTCGAATTCAGAAAGTATGAGAAGATGCATACCCTAGCCGGATACGAAGAATTTATCCAAAAATTTCCGGATGCAGCACAAGTTCCTAAAGCCACGCGGTACCGAAACCAGCTTGCTTTTGACCAAACAAAATCGGCCAACACCGTTCAGGCATACAATCAGTATATCAAAGCTTATCCGCAATCTGCTTATTTGCAACAGGCTATAAAACTTCGTAACGAAGCTGCCTATGCCGAATCGCGCAAACTGCATACACTGGCTGCTTATGATAATTTTATTGCCCTTTATCCCGATGCCCTTCAGATTCCGGAAGCCAAACAATACCAGCGCGAATTGATGTACGAACAAGCGAAGCGAATTAAAACCCTCGAGGCCTATAACCGTTTTATCAGCATGTACCCCGATGGAGCTTATTACATCGATGTATTTAACCTGAAAGCCAGTGATTTAGGCCAGAAACTATTTCAAACATCCGGCTTTCAGGCCGATAAACTTAAATGGGCCCGGGCTTTTGACAACAACAACCAACCCGATCGGGCAGAGGCGTTTGCCCTGTTGCCCGATGGCAGTTATGTGCTCGCTGGCACAACCCGCAGCAGCGATTCGGCATATACCGATGTGTGGATCATTAAACTCGATGCCGCAGGGAAAATGTTGTGGAATAAAACCATCGATCAGGGTTATCACGATGCTGTTCAGCATCTTGTAGTTACAGACTCCAATGCCTTGATTGTGATTGGCAAAACCCAGGTTAGTCCTGAGCTTAACGATTATGCAGGTTGGATGTTTATGATGGGCCCCGACGGGGAGAAAAAGTGGAACAAAAACCTGGGTCCGATAGAAGTGCCTGCAGTTGTTTTGGGAGCAAACAATAAGTTGTTGTTGTCGGTACAGCGCACAGATACCACTGTTGCGTTTCATAATCTGAACCTTTTCGACCTGAATGGAAAAAAGGTAGCAGACCGCGATTATTCCCGCCCTGGGACCTTTAAAAATATTTCCTCACTGACCTCAGGAGATTTGATGCTATCTGGCGAAAAATGGATCATCCATTGCGACAATAAACTCTACATCAAGTGGGAAGATACCCTGACCACACAATCGGATTTTATAGCAGAATCAAGCTCCAACACTGCAACCTACCTGGTAAGTTCCGATAGCGTGCAAAGTTATTTCTATCGCTATTCCACAGCCGGGAAAAAGGAAATTAGTCTGCCCTTGAATCTTCCTGCCGATGAGCAGCTTGGTGGTCTCAAAGCCCTGAGCTCTGAACAGGTTTTGTTACATAGCAAAACTTCCACTGATGCCCGCATCTTAAAGCTCGATAAAATGGGCAACCAGATATCGGAAACCCGCATTGCAAATGGTTACTGCGTGAAAAGCATTATAGAAACTGCTGGTGGAGAAGTGAGTTATCTGTTGCAGGGCCCGGATATTTTAATAATCACCTTAACTGGTGCTGGGTTTTAGTGGTTGATTTCGAATGACGGCCCTTGGTGCTTAGTGAACGCTATCGGAATTAACCTCTCTCGTCCTCGTTTAGCTTCGCTGAGCTCTTCCGATTTACATCGGAAGAGGTTGTAACGAGGATGGGCAGGATAAAGAGCGATGAGTAAGGCATTTGTAATGCCAAAAAAAGAGATAAAGTAATATAGATAGCCAACTAAGTTAAAAACTTAAAAACATAAAATCCTCGTCGCAGACGAGGACTAGATAGCGGTAACAAGTTGAACCAGGTTATTTTGTATATTTGATAAAAATTTTAGTATGTCGACGAAAGAATTAAAAGAAGAGATAAACAAAGTACTATCTGATGCTCCTGACGAAATACTTGAAAGTGTACTTGATTATCTTAAAGGATTGCTCTCAAGATCAAAATCAAGCGCTATTCTTTCAAATAATTTAAATAGAATACTTCACGAGGATAAAGAAGTTCTTGAAAGATTAGCTAAATGATATCAATTTCAGAAGTAATCTTGATTCAGGATATCCTTATTGAGAAATTTGGTGGTACTCATGGGATACGTGATAAGGGATTATTAGAATCTGCACTATCCAGACCATTTCAAACATTCGACAAGAAGGATTTATATCCAACAGCGATACAGAAAGCAGCTGCGCTGATTGAAAGTATTGTAATAAATCATCCATTTATTGATGGTAATAAGAGGATTGGATTTGTTATAATGAGACTGTACCTGATGGAACCCCTCTCGTCCTCGTTTGTAACGAGGATGGGCAGGATAAAAAGAGATGAGTAAGGCATTTGTAATGCCGGTTAAAATGAGATAAAATATTATAGGTAGGCAATAAGTTAAAAACATAAAATCCTAAAACCCCCCGCGTCCGGGTTTGCAACCCGGACCCAAAGGATTTTAAAGAATATATAGTGCAGAAAAAAAGGCAAAAATAGGCACGCGCGCTAGAAAAAGATCCTTCAGAATAGATAAGTATACATACTTAATTAATGTGCAAAACGTTTATAAATCAGTGGTGTGTTAAAACTCCTTTTGAACCCTGGCACAATGCATTTACCTAAATCTATGCCATCAGAAAGTAAAGACGATTTATTCGACAACCTGATCAAGCAGAAAAAAGAGCTCGACCAGAGCATTCAATATGCCAGCTATATCCAAAGGGCTATTTTACCTACCGAAAAAGACCTTCAGCGAGTGTGGCCTCAAAGCTTTGTTTTCTCCCTGCCACGCGACACCGTAAGCGGCGATTTTTTCTGGATTCACCGGCAGAAGAACAAGTTCTTTCTGGCAGTGGGCGATTGCACCGGCCACGGTGTGCCAGGAGCATTTCTGAGCATTTTAGGCATCTCGTTCCTGAACCTAGTTAGTTCGAAGTACGATCCGGACAATCCGGCCGAGTTATTGAATCTGATGCGCGAATACATCATGCATGCCCTCAATCAGCAGGGAAATGCCGACGAACAAAAAGATGGAATTGACCTATCGGTGTGCATGGTCGATTTTAACAAGCAACTGTTTTTGTATTCAGGTTGCTTCAACCCTTGCTATGTCATTCTCGGCAACGAGCTCATTCAGCTCCAGGGCAGTAAAATGCCGGTGGGGGTGAATGCCGATACGGAGCAAAGCTTTACCAACCAGCAAATGCCTTTAGACCAGGTCGATTTTGTTTACCTCTTCACCGATGGATTTCCTGATCAGTTTGGGGGTGAACATGGGAAAAAGTACAAATACCCAGCGTTTCGCAATCTGTTACTGAAATGTAAAGATATTCCTGTGCTTCAACAAAAGGAATTTTTAGGTCAGGAACTCCAACGCTGGCAGGGAGCCCTTCCGCAACTCGACGATGTAACCATTACAGGCTTTAACCTGAAATAGACCAATAAATATTTGTCTCCTGCCGATTTGCCAAGGCAACAATATCATAAATAGCATCCTTCAACCGTTAAATATTCGTATTTTTCCATTGTAGCACTAATCTGCCAGAAAATGTCGAATGTTGAATTGCAGTCTTTTCGCGTACAGAATTTCCGTTCCATCGTCGATTCCGATTGGCGAAACCTCTCATCCGATCATATCACAGTGCTCATTGGGCAGAACGAGTCGGGAAAAACCACTGTACTGGAAGCACTTTACAGTTTCTATACCGGTAAAATTATTGAAGATGTATTCCGAAGCGACCAGCGTTTGCCGGAAGTGAGTTGCCAATTTACTCTTCCACAAGGTGAAAACCTTCTTGCGCATCTCGATGCAGAAAGAATTCCTGCCGAGCTGAAAGAAAAGATAAAAAAGCAAAAAACCTTTACCTTATCGCGAAGTTGGAGTAAAAACCACGAAAGTAGCATTCTTTATTCTGGCGATGAAATATTGAATTATTACCAGAAACGGGCACAGGAAATAGAAAAGTCCGAAAAGCAAACTATACAACTTTTGGATAGTTTTTTTGCACAGGCCGAAAAAGAATTTGCCGCATTACCCGAACTCGAGAAACTACGCGATGCCTCCCTGCAGCAGCTTATAGAGCTTCAGCAACAAACAAAAGCTCAGCAATTGAGAGTAAATAAAGCACAAAACGAAGAGGAAAAGAAGATAGCCTCAGATGCACTTCAGCAACTTACCGAGAAACAAGACCAGAAAAACAATGAATTTTTAAAGCAAAAATCCAACTTCGATACTCAAAAAGCTGCCACAAATGCCCTCACAGAGCGCTTGTTATTTTTTAAAAGGTGCCGTCAATATACCCACGAATCTGATGAACTTGAAGCACAGCTCAGCGAAATAAAAACTCAGTTAAGTGGTATGCATCAACTCTTCGAGCTTGGCACTCATAATAGAGACAAACACCGCATTAAAAAACAAATTGAGAAGATAAGCCTTGAACAAGCCAGGACAGATGCCAGGCTTAGCAGTTCTCTGGCCCAGAGGCATATTCAATTAGCGGCTGCCGAAAAGGTTTTAACAAACAATACCGACATTTCTGAGGCTGTTAAAACCTCAAAACTCGACTATGCGCAAAGCACCAGGTTGTATACTCTGACTCAGCTGGGTAAAGAGTGCATGAAGCTGGTGCCTGTTTTTGAATTTTTCGAAGATTTTAGCGGACTATTGCCCAACAAAATCGATCTCGAAGACATTCTGCACGAACGTGAGCACACTGAAGGCTACAAGGCAGTCTGTAATTTTTTGAGCCTTGCCGGCTTGAGCAGTTCATTCTTTCACGAAAAAAATCAGCGCATTTTAAAGCAGGGCATAGAAGCGTTAAATACCGATGTCACCATCAATTTTCACGACTACTGGAGTCAGATGGTAGGAAAGAATAACAAAATAAAACTTCACCTTGAATTGGAGCATTACGATTATACAGTGCCTGAAAAGAGTGGAAAACCTTACCTCGAATTCTGGATCAAAGACAAGCACGAACGCTTATATCCCAAGCAGCGGAGCAGGGGGGTGCGCTGGTTTTTGTCCTTCTACCTCGAACTAAAAGCCACCGAAAAACAAAACTCCGGCAACAGAATATTGCTCATCGACGAACCCGGGCTTAGCCTTCATGCGCGTGCCCAGGAAGATGTGCTGAAAGTGTTTGAAGACCTGAAAGATAAAATGCAGATCATTTACTGCACCCATTCGCCACACCTGGTGAAACCGGAAAAACTATACCGCATATTGGCCGTGCAGCGGCTCGACCAGACCGACGACCACAGTGAAACCCATATTCTCGATCCCCAAATGCTTACGAAGGCATCGGCCGATACCCTTTCTCCTGTTTATTCCATTATGGGCATGCACCTGGGCGATTCGCAGCTTATCAGCAACCGAAATAACATTCTTGTTCCCGATATAATACATTATTACTACCTAAGCAGGATTTCAAAAATAATATCGGGTGCCGATAAATTGAATTTCATACCTGCAACTTCTGTCGAAAGCATTTCCCTTTTGGTTAATATACTCACTTCCTGGCAGGTTCCTTATGGAGTGTTGTTTTTTGGCAATACCCCGGAAACGCTCATCGAACAGCTGCAGTCTGAAACATTAATTCACTCCGATTCAGTAAATCATCAGAAGTTGTTGTATTTTAGCACACTGGACGAGGTGGAGGATATTTTTTCGACCCTTGATTTTAAAAAGTACATTTTACTCAGGCGCGAAGGGATAACTGTCACAAATTCGGCATATATTTTCGAAAATGACTTGTCAAGAAAGATTCTTGCAGCTAACTTTGTAAATAGTTTTGAGGCGGAGAAAAATCCTGCCGATATGTTTGACCAAACTACCATAAACAACATGAACCAAGTGTTCGATTCAATTAAAATACTGATCAAACCATAATATCATTTGTATGAATTTTGTAACTGGATGGAATCTTTTTCATAAGCGCACTGTTTTAATAGCAGGAATACTTATGCTAACCCTTAGCCTGCAGGCCCAGTTGCCGGAGCCTAAGCGCGAACGCAGGCTAACGAAACAGGGTGATGAGCTATTTCAGCAAAAAAAATACACTAAGGCAATTGAAAAATACAAAGAAGTGCTCAGCCGGTACGACGGAAACCCCGATGTATGGTTTAACCTGGCAGTATCTTACCAGGAAGTGGGGAATCCGGATTTGGCACAATTGTATTATTCGAAAATTTTAAAGACAAACGATCAGGCAAATCCCATAGTGCACCTTGCCCTTGGAAAGGTTTTAATGATGCAGGGTAAATACGACGAGGCCCGAGAGCAGTTTATTGCCTACAACGAAATACTCGAATACAACGATCAGATGGCGATGCGGTATATTTCGAGCATCGAAAATATCGATCGATATTTTGCCGATTCTACCTTTTTTCAGAAAGAATCCCTGGCCATTAACTCACCGGCAGCAGATTTTGGAGCCTCTACAGCCGATAAATCGTTTTACTTTTTGTCGACGCGCGACCGTAAAAGCGATCTTACCGACCTTTATACCTCCGATTTATTTACAGCTCCTTTAAAAGATATTGAAGCTTCCACTACTACTCCTGTGCCCCAGAAAGTAAAAGGTCCTACCAACACACGTTTTGGTGAAGTTGGCTATGCCATTGTACCCAGTACCAACGAAATTTACATTTGCCGTTTTCATCCCAACGAGCAAGATCAGTATTCGCTGGGTTATAGCCTCTACAAAGCCTATATGGGATACAACAAAGACATTACCAAACCAGAAAGGATAGTAGCAGACAAATTTAAATTTGCCATAGCTTACCCCACGCTTAGTGAGAATGGCAAGAAAATCGTATTTTCTTCCGATGCCCCTGGCGGTTTTGGCGGTTGGGACCTTTATCAGGCCGATTTTACTTCAACCGGGTTCAAGAACATTCAAAATCTCGGCGAGAATGTGAATTCGGCCGGCGATGAACTCTATGCCTTTTTATTAAACGACAGCATACTCTTCTTTGCCACCGATGGGCACGGAGGTTTAGGTGGATTCGATATTTATTCGAAGAACCTGGGTAACACAGAATACGCCCGTAATCTTGGTTATCCGGTCAATTCCTCCGCTAACGATTATGCCATCTATTTCGAATCGGGCCTGAGTGGCTATTTTACCTCAAACCGCGAAGGTGGAAAGGGTAGCGACGATATTTATAAATTTGATATTCATCAACTTAAACTATCGAGCGAGATTGTTGAAAAGGGCAGTGGAGATAACCTCAAAAATGTCAATATTTCGGTTACTCGAAGCAAAGGCAACGACGAAGTCTTGGCCCTGGCCGATAACGGAAAACTGGTGTTGGTTGCCCAACCCAACGAGGTGTTGAAAATAACTGTTGAAAAGGAAGGCTACGAAACCAAAACCTTTGAGGTAAATACAGCCGGCATGTCATTTATTGGTAATCACTCTCTGGAGCTGGGTAAGTTTGAAGTATTGAAAATCGAAAAGGACATTCCCGATACCTATACGCTTGAACCTGAGCTAACGGTGCAGGCCGAAGTGAAGGAAGAAATCTTCTTTGCTACCGAAATTAAATATAGCCGTACACGTTTGAGTCAGGCTGAGCTTAAAAAGATATATTCGGGTAACCTTGAAATTACAGAGATGCGTGACGATAAATACTACCGCTATATGATCGGTCGCTACGATTCGTATTTCGAAGCTAAAGAAGTGTTTTTGTCAGAAAAAATCGAAGAGCCGGTACTTGTGGCTTACATCAATGGCATACCAGCCAAGGTGATGAAAGCCCTGAAAGACGCACATGTGACCCCGGCAGAAGCCAAAGACCCTTTAGTTCATGACTTTATCGATCGCACCAATCAATTGGGTTCCTCTCTGGTGTTTTACGATCTGGATAAGTTCAGGGTGCCTCGTGGTTCGGAAATTAAACTTCAAGCGGTTGTCGATACACTTAAAGCCAATCCGGACTATTTCCTTGAAATAGCAGCACACACCGACAGCCGTGGCTCAGACATGTATAACCGTGCATTGTCCGAAGAGCGGGCCCGCTTTTTACGCGAATACTTTTTAAGCAAGGGTATCGACGAGCTGAGGATAATTTCACATGGAATTGGAAAAAGTCAGCTAAAGAAATACTGCACAAATTGCACCGAAGAAGACCATGCCTTAAACCGTAGGGGTGAATTAATCATTCGCATTGATAAAAACGGGAGCAAACAATAACATTGGAATGTAAAGTTATTGTTAATAACTTTTTAAACTAATTGAAAATATTTATTGACGAACGCTTGCAAATCTTTGACGAATGAATAAATTTGTACAAAACAATTCGTCATGGGTACAATTTTAATCATTCATCTTGTTTCGGCCATTATAATTGGTGTGTTTATTTTTAGAGCACCCGAAATTTCAAATGAATTAGCAGAATAGTTAAAAAACGGAAATTGCAGAGAAATCAGGAGCCCGCTTAAGGGTTCCTGATTTTTTTTAGGTCATTTAGCAAGATTGCTTATTTTTGCATGCCAAGCACAAGTTTAAAATGATTCAACCTTATCGCTCTATCTTATTCTTAATCGGTATTTTCGGCAGTATGCTGATCAATGCCCAACACTTTACAGTGGCCGATTTTCAGAAAGGTGTAGCCTTAAAGTTTTCTATCATTGACGAAAAGCGTATCGAAAAAGCTGTAAGTATTATTAACGATGCCAGTGAGAAAGAAAGTGCCGCACTGGCCTATATTGAATCCATTGCCGAGGACGAAAAGTTAAATGCCACCTCGCCTGAGTACAAAAAAGCCGTAAAAATGTTGCTCACAACATCAGAGACTTACCGCGAAGGTTTTATGCTTTTTTATACCATATACCAGGAAAAAGCCATTGGTTTTAAGGAAACCCAACAGAAATTGAACCATTATGCCGCTGGCGTAAACAAAGCCCGCTATTACGAAAGTAAATCGCGCAAGGCATACGAAAGAGCTATGTCCATCCGCGACCTGCTCATTCAACTCGAGAAATACGACCTTATTCAGTACAAAATGACTGAAGCCTTTGAATTGGAAAAAACCGCCATTCGCGACAGGGGCAGGGCTTTACAGATTTACCAGGATTTTCCGGTAGAATATAATTATGGTTGGGAAGATGATGTTACGCCTGAGCAAGTGAATGCTGCTTTTGGCGATCCTACTATCAACAGGCCACCCGACGATTTGTTTGTTCAACGCACAGTAGTGGATACCAGCTCTGCCGAAAAAAGCAAACCCGCAATGGAGCCAATTGTATTTTATGTGCAAATTGCAGCCCATACCGAACCCATGCCAATGGAATATATTCGCGAACACATTTATGCCGGTAATTATGAAATACGAGAGGTTTATGAAGGTAACTGGTATAAATACTCCATCGGAACTTTTGATAATTTCAATGATGCCAAGGCTTTGTTAACTTCCAGCCGTGTGCAGAAAGCCTTTGTCGTTGCCTATCAGAATGGTCAGAAACTCACCATTCACGATGCATTGAACCAGATTCGCCAGAATCAATAGAAAAGAACCCGGTAGATTATGTTGCTGAGAAACAGAGAACTGTTTGCCTGACAGATAACTTTTACCGACATCCAGCGGCCAATACCTTTGTTTAGTACTAATTCTTTCATTTCCTGGGTGATGGCACCATTGTTATTCGACTCACCAATGTAATATCCGCCATAATTGTAGCCAATAGTAAACTCACTTATACGAAGCCATTTGTCGGAGCCAATCAGGTCGTTGGTATAAACCATAAACATAGTATCGGCATTGATAAAATCCTTATGATCGACAAGAATGCTGTCGGAAACTATAATCTCGTCAAAAGCCAACTGTGGTGAAGGCAAGGTATTCACTTTAAAGCTTTTATAGCCAAGGGTGTCAATATTATCGTCAATAAATCCAAACACTTCGATACGCAAACTACCTGGACGGCGCGGTATCACTACATAGCACGAATCAAAAAAAACCTTTCCGTTGTTACATTGAAGGATTATGCTGTCATAACCCATTGTTTCATCAAGTTTTAATTCCAGGTAATTGTCAATGCCAGTGTACAATGTATTTGATCGGGAGCTTGTAGAAAAAATAGTTTCGGCACTTAAATCGAGGCCAAATCGCGATTGCGCATATAAAGAGGGAATAAAAAAAAGAGTTATCAGAAAGAAAAAAAGTGGTCTCATATCATCCATCGCTATTAGGTAGAATCAATATGTTGAGTATCTATTGATCCTGAATAATCTTTCCGGTGGAAAGCATTCCGCAGGCAGCCATAATATCTTCACCCCGCGAGGTGCGAATAGTGGCAATGATACCCTTGTTGTTCAATTGGTCGCGGAAATTGGTGAGCGATTGATGGCTGGCACCTTCCAGTCCCGAACCAGGAATGGAATGATATTGCATCACATTAACCCTGCATCGCAGGCCGTTTAAAAGTTTGGCCATCTGATTTACATGGGCCTGAGTGTCGTTTATGCCCTTGAAGAGAATATATTCGAAAGAGATGCGTCTTTGGCGTTCAAAATTGGCCTGACGAATGACCTCTACTACCTCATCAATCGGGTATAACCTTTGAACGGGCATTAATTTTTTACGCTCCGGGTCGAAAGGGCTGTGCATACTTACTGCCAGATGGCACTTCGATTCGGTAATAAACCGTTTCATGCCGGGTATGAGTCCGATGGTGGATACGTTTATTCTACGCGGACTAAATCCAAAACCGTAATCGGCAGTCAGCAATTCAAGCGCTTTCAGAACCTCATCGGTATTATCAAAAGGTTCGCCCATTCCCATAAAAACCATATTGGTTACTTTTTCGCGCTCGGGTAGGCTTAGCAGTTGGTTTAAAATATCGCTTGCAGTTAATTGTCCCTGCAAACCCTGGCGGGCAGTCATGCAAAACCGGCAGCCCATTTTACAGCCCACTTGAGAGGACACACAAAGTGTATGGCGGTTTTCTTCCGGAATATAGGCTGTTTCGATGTATTTTCCATTAAGGGCATGAAAAAGGTACTTTTTTGTGCCATCGGTCGATTCTTTCACTTCGTCAGGAGCAGCTAGCTGTATGGAATAGTGCTCTTTGAGCAAATCGCGTCCCTTTGCTGGAAGGTTAGTCATTTCGTCGAAGCTTTTGGCACCGCGTTGGTAAATCCATTTGCCTACCTCTTTAGCAAGGTATTCGGGCATTTCGAAAGATTTGACAATAGATTTTAGGTCGGGTAGGGTTAAACCCACAATGTTTTTCATAGCGATGTGCAAAAATGATTGGCAAAGATATAATAAATAATTGGCTTGCAGTTTAACCTGTTAAAGGCAGGCCATAAAGCGGTAACAAACCGGCAACAGTTCGAATTAGCGGATTCAACGAATTAAATCATACAGAAGTGATTTTTTTGTAACTTGTTTATTTATGCTTTTTTATTTTAATCAAACCAAACTAAAATTAAACTTATGGCAAAAAAGTTATGTTTTCTCAGTATTGGTTTGCTGGGTGGTATGCTGACCGTTTTAGTATCAGCCCAGCAGCAGGTAATTGCCAGTTCAGGGGGAGAAGGGGTAGCAGCGGATGTGAACCTTCAGTGGACACTCGGAGAGAGTATTGTCTATTCTTCTGCGGTAGTTACAGGAGCCCAGCTTACACAGGGTTTTCAGCAACCTGGGTATGAAGTAACCACTCTTGTCGATGCACCCGGCCTGGCATTCGAATTAATGGTCTTTCCCATTCCATCCTCCGATTTTCTTACTATTTCTGTAGGAGAAGACGGAATGCCTGGAATGACCGCTGTTCTTTTAAATATGAGCGGTAGTGTTATTAAACAACAATTGTTGTACCTGAATCAAAATCAGATTGATATGCAGGTGCTGCCAGCCGGCTTATACCTGTTGAATATTTCGGATAATTCAGGTAAATTATTAAAATCCTTCAAAATTGCTAAACCCTAAATCCTATAACCATGAAAAACTTATTTTTATCACTAATACTATTTCTTTTCGTTTCATTAGTTTTTGCTCAAACCCCCGAGATGCTCAATTACCAGGCTGTGGTGAGAAACACTGGCGGCGAACTGATAAAAAGCCAGTCAGTTAGTTTCAGAATAAGTGTTTTACAAACAAACGAAACCGGAACGGTTGTTTATACCGAAACGCATAATGCAACCACCAATACACAGGGCATTGTGAACCTGAAAATTGGCAGCGGAACCACAACCGACAATTTTGTCGATATTGAGTGGGGTGCCGACCTTTATTTTTTAAAGGTAGAAATGGACCCAGCAGGAGGCACGGCTTATTCGCATTATTCCACTACGCAGCTTCTGTCGGTGCCTTATGCCCTCAATGCAAAAGAAGCTGCGACAGTTGCAAACAATGCTATCACAGCCGGAAAGATATCTAATAATGCCGTTACTGCGGCAGAAATTCTTGATGAACCGGGTATAGCAGCTTCCGTTAAAACCCCTTTGAATTCATTTAAAGATATGCCAACCACGATTTCTGCAATTGATACGGTCTACATAGAGGTTCCTGCCGAAGGTTATGTATATGTTACAAGCTCATTATCTTTAAAAATCAACCATTCCAATGGCACGAATGATGAAGCTCATTTTCAGTTGATGGCAGATAAGAACGATGTTAATTATGGACAACCAGGATTTGGTTATGTCCGCCTACCATCGAGCCTTCCAACCGAATCTAATTATGGTTATCCGGTGCATCTTTCAAGGGTATTTTATGTACCGGCCGCCGGATCCTATACCTTTTATTTAAACGCACGTATGTTTTACGGAGGCGACACAGGTGATGATTTTTTTAATGCCCAGATGGCTGCCATGTATTTTCCGACGGCTTATGGAGGTGTTTATTAATCAGCTTTGACCAGCAACACATCATCAAAAAATTTTTATGATATGACGGAGAGGCTTTTGCATAAGCTTCTCCGTCATTCTTTTTAATTTTATGCGGTTGTAGCAAACATGGCATTAATATGAATAATATATGCCCACGGCATTCCTGTATCAGATAAGAATCGGTTTGCCCTGTTGCAAAAAAAAAGACCGCCCGGTGTGGGGCGGCCGCCTTCTTCTAACGAGATAGGTTAGTAAACATTCATCTGAGAATTGCGCTTAACCAATATTTCGGGTTTACCTTCGTAAGCAGTAATTAATCCGGTGATTGCAATATCCTGGTTCATAAAGTACCTGGCAGGTTTGTGGCTATAGTTACGGGCAATGTGTCCGGGAACAATTACAGTCAGGTGCTGATAGGGAAAGTATGGTCCAATGTAGAGAAAGAACTCATCGGTTTCGGGTGCGTAGTATACATCGGTTACGCGACCGTAAACTTTACGTACATCGCCAATGTAGTATTCAGCATTGTAAGCTGGTACCGATGCAATGCGGTAGCCATAAGAATACTGCCAGTAACGGTGCGATGGATACATTTCAACATAATGCCTGTGTAAATCGGCTGTCCAAATTACGTCAACATGACTCGGTGCACGATAAGTATAGTACACATCGCGGTATACGGTAGTAGTATGATTGTGATGACTTACACTGTGAGCCGGGCGTCTGTAGGCAGAATGATTCACGCTTTCGTAACTTCCGTTGTGGTGTTCTCTCTGGTAGGTTCCGGTATTTACATCTCTAGAAGTGTTGACTTCTCTGGAAGTATTAACCTCTCTTGAAGAACTTGTATTAGGAGCACTTGTATTGACTTCACGAGAAGTGTTGCTATTGCGTGTAACAGTAGTTGGAGTGTTCTGGTTACGATTGGCTGTTTCTGTATTTGCACTGGTAGTCCTCCTTGAAGACTGATTGTATGCTGTTGCAGCTGTGATCAGCATTACCAATACGAGTATCGATTTTTTCATGGTCTGAAATTATTGGTTTCGATTATCAAATTTGCAAAGAGTATGCCAAAAATGTAAAAATCATATTATCAGATATATACACCGTATTTTACAAGCATGATTTTTATCATGACGATTAGCTTAATTGTATTATTTTTACACCATAAAATTTTTAACATGCCATTAAACATCCCCGATAAACTTCCCTCTGTTGAAATTCTAGAGCAGGAGAATATTTTTGTGATGAAAGAAACTCAGGCCATTCATCAGGATATCCGACCGCTCAGATTGGTGTTGCTTAACCTGATGCCTTTAAAAATTAAAACTGAGACCCATATATTGCGCCTGCTTTCGAATACTCCTTTACAGGTCGAAATTGTTTTATTGCACACCCGCGAGCATATTTCGAAAAATACACCCCTGGAACACCTGAAGGCCTTTTACAAATCTTTCGACGAAATTAAAGATCAAAAATACGATGGTTTAATTGTAACCGGGGCACCTGTGGAGCAGCTCGATTTTGAACAAGTCGATTACTGGGATGAAATTAAGCGGGTAATGGACTGGTCGTTAAGTAATGTAACCTCATCGCTTTTTATTTGTTGGGGCGCGCAGGCCGGATTGTACCATTTTTATAAGGTTCCTAAATACCCTCTTAAAGAAAAAATGTTTGGTGTGTTCGACCATACTTTGTACAACCGCCATATACCGCTCATCAGAGGGTTCGACGAGGTTTTTCAGGCTCCCCATTCCCGGCATACAGAAATAAGGCGCAACGATATTATTGGCATTGGCGATCTGGAGATAATATCGGAGTCGAACGAAGCCGGAGTTTACATTGTAATGGAGAAAACAGGCCGTCAGATTTTTGTTACCGGACACTCAGAATACGATCCGAGTACTTTGCTGGAAGAATATCAGCGCGATTTGGCCCGTGGACTGGACATACAGGTACCCAAAAACTACTTTCCAAACGACGATCCTACGCAACCGCCCAGGGTGCGTTGGCGCAGTCATGCCAACTTGCTGTTTTCAAATTGGTTAAACTATTATGTTTATCAGGCTACTCCATACAATATCAACGAAATCGGATAAGAGTCTACTTTAAAATGGAGGGCACTCATCAGGCATAAGTATTCGTTCATAAAAAGGCTTATTTAAGAAAAATGGAAATAGTATTCATTTTTTAGTCTATTTCTTTTCCTTTCCAAAACCTTCCTGCTGTGGTGTTTTTTCATACTTCAAGGGAGCTCTGTCACTCAATTATTTTATATATATTCGAAGAAGAAAAAAGCTTAGAAAAAAAAATAGTAAAACCTTTTAACAATACCGGCGTATATTGGAACATTGTTTATGAGTGAGTGGAAGGTATTTTAAAGGGTAAAACGTTTTTAAATGACAGAAAAGATTTTTGAAGGTATATCGTCGAAAACTATCGAGAGGAGTACAAAATTGGAAGAGACAATCGACTGGAGCGCCAAAACAATATTAATTGCGGAAGATGAAGATGTGAATTTCCTTTACCTGCAATCTGCATTGCAAAAGACCAAGGTAAACATTCTACGGGCTCATAATGGCGAGGAAGCATTGGAAATGGCCCGAATCTATCCGAATATCGATTTAATTCTCATGGATATTAAAATGCCAAAGATGAATGGAATCGAAGCCACCAGAGCAGTAAAATCGTTTCGCAAGGATGTGATTGTCGTGGCACAAACCGCTTTTGCCATGGAAGAAGATAAACAAAATTGCTTTTCGGTAGGTGTTGATGATTTTCTGGCTAAACCGGTTCGTTATAAACTTTTGTACGATACATTAGCGAAATATTTAGCATAGAGCATTAACCTTTTTATCCACTATATGGCAGAAGTCCAGCTTACACTTGCTACACCCGCCCTTCTTTTTTCTGCTATTTCTCTATTACTTCTGGCTTATACCAACAGGTTTCTGGCACTTGCCAGCCTGGTAAGAAGTCTTTATGCCCAGTACCAGGCAAACCCTAACTCAATCATCTTCGGACAAATAAAAAATCTGAAAAAAAGGTTAAACCTGATTCGCAACATGCAGTTTTATGGCATTACAAGCCTTCTACTTTGCGTGGTGTGCATGTTTATGATTTATGTGCAGTGGCAGGCATTTGCAGAAGTAATATTTGGCATTGCCCTTGTGCTACTGATTCTTTCCCTGGCTTTGTCGGTGCGCGAGATACAAATATCAGTAAAGGCACTCAACATCCAGCTGCAGGATTTGGAGTAGACTTTTCTCCTTCTTACAATTTCGACGAAATCTTTATGTTAAGCCGTCTGCCGGTCAGGTAGTTGGGCACTGCAAAGCTGTCCTGTCTTCCTTCGTTGTTTTCTACTGTCTTTACCCAATCATAAGAAGCCATATTAGAGGCATCCAACAGATTCAATATTTCTATACCAATCCAGATGTCATGCAATCCCACTTGGGTTTGTTTCTGACGTTTTATGTTGCGCGAAAATCCAACATCCACTCTCCGGTAGGAGCTTAACATGTAATATTCCGAAGGTCTGTCGGGTGTGGGCCCTGAATAGGGAAGTCCTGAACCATAATTTACAAGCAAATGCAATTTATAGTTTGGGTTCGAGGGCAGATAATCCTGAAAAAATACCGAGAATGTAAAAAACTGATCCGATGGCCGTCGGTAATAACCAGGGTAGTTGATCGTACCATCCGATAATTGGTAAGAGTCCTGGTAAGTATCTTCGCGGGTTTGGAGCAATGATAAACTAAACCAGGATTCGACTCCGGGTACAAATTCGCCATTCACCCTTAAATCGAGGCCGGCAGCATAGCCTCTGGCCCGATATTCCGGCAAATACTTTACCTGCACGTTTTCTATCTTATATGGTGTTAGCTGGTAGAAGTTTTTATAAAAAACCTCACTTGTAAAAATAAAAGGTCTTCCCCAGGCCTGGTAGTGATAATCGGTTCCAAGTACAAAATGTGCCGATTTTTGGGCTTTGGCATCGAGAAAAAGCTCTCCTTTGTAATTGGTAAGCTCTTTAAAAAGTGGAGGTTGTGAATAAATGCCTGTGGCAAAGTAAAAATGCACCTTTCGCTCCCAATCGGGTGTAAGGCCAATGGATGCCCGGGGCGAAAGCAAAAACTCCTTGTTAAGGGTCGAATAGTTTGCCCTCACTCCATAGTTCAGCTCAATGCGCGCCAGAGAAGCATAAAACTCATAAGTATGCTGTACAAAAGCTTTATACCGATAAGAAAATATAGAATGCTGGGCCTTATAAGAATAATCCAGTAGTAACTCAGATTCGGAATAGGGTAGGGAATAGCCTGCCGAGTCGATCAGCCTCCATTCGCTTAAACGGTTATCGAAAGACTCTTGCTGCATGCTCAATCCCCATTTAAGAGAAGCATTGTTGAAAGTATAGAGACCCTTGTGCTCAAGGGTGGACACATTTCCTTTCAACTTATTGCGGGCATGTTCCAGGCTAGCTCCTGTGCCGATATTGATAACCGTATCACGATTCGAAGCACCGGAAGAGATCTGGTTCAGCCAATACTCCGAAATTATATCATAATTTACCTGCTCGGCCGTACTGAATACGGAAGAAATTAACTTGAGAACAAGTCGCGAATTAGGCGTATAGGTGTAATTCAAAGCGCCCTGGTAACTATCGAAACGATCGTATTCCTGACCCTCGTAGAAAACTGTAAAATTGAGGGTTTGCGTAAGTGTGCCAAAGTCTGTGCTGCGGCTTATCGGTTGCAGTGCGAACTGATTGGAAGCATAATTTCCAAGGAACGAAATACTTGATTTAGGGCTGAAATTGTATTGAATCAGGGTCTGAAAATCGGTAAATCGTGGTTGGTATTCGCCTTCGATGTCAAGCGAGTTTAACAGGTAGTTTGTAGTTTTGTAACGAATGCCTGCATTTACAGTTAATTTCTTCGATTTATCTGCCCCAGCCAGTTGAATGCCTCCTCCAAGTAAACTGGCATATACATTTCCTTCGAAATCGGTAGGTCGTTTGTAATTCACATCCAGCACCGAAGCCATTTTATCGCCATATTCTGCCGCGAAGGCACCAGCCGAAAATTGCAGGGAACCAACCATATTCGGGTGAACAAAGCTAAGTCCTTCCTGCATGGCACTCTGCACCAGCAGAGGCCTGTAAATCTCAACATCGTTGACATACACCAGGTTTTCATCGAAACTACCTCCACGAACAGAATATTGCGAACTCATTTCGTTGCCCGATACAACCCCCGACATAGTTTTAATGACGGTTTCGATGTTTCCGCTGGTATTTGGAATCTGGTCAATCGATTTCATGTTGATGCGCATGAGCGTGTTCTCGCGCTGCTGAATACCTGTAACCGTAACGCTTTCAAGTTCGCTGGTTTCTTCCTGAAGTATTAAATCAATTATCAATGTTTTTCCGGCTTCTAACATTATGCTATCAATTATGCTTTTATAGCCAAGGAAGGTACATTGGAGTGTAAAGTTTCCTGTCGGAAGGTTTTCAATCAGAAAGCTTCCATCGTCTTTGCTTATTGTACCAAAATTTGTTTGAGAAATTATAAGCGTAGCTCCAAGCATTGGTTCACCGGCTGAGTTGGTTACCTTGCCTGAAATGCGCGCTGATTGGCCATGGACAAACGAAACACCAAAACATGCAAAAAAAAGCAGAAAGCCGATATATCTGATATGGATCATGAATTCTCTTATGCAATTATGGAACAAACTCAAAGAATGCAAATAAATTGTAATAAAACAAGCCAAAGTTTCTGTCGCGCGAAATTTTTGCTATTCCTTGTTTTGCTTGAAATCGCCATTTTTTAGTGCCTCGAAAAACTTGCTCCAGGCCATGATATTAAATATCTGGTAAGTAGGATAGGTGCCTCGTGTCAGCGAACCATTCATGTTTTGTTGCATTACATGGCGGTAATTGGCCGAACCTGAAGGGTCTTGTTCAAGCTTAATCTGTGCTTTTATCATGGCAATGTTTCTTTGGGCTCTATCCATATCATCTTCCGGTAGCTGAAGGTTAAGAATAGCTTCTTTGAACTCGTTATAATCTTTCCAGGGGTAAATTTCAACCTCGGCAATCATAAAAGTATCGGCTTCGAGCAAAACATCACGGGTATAGAATTTCTTCGATAAAGTGTCGGGAATAATTACAAAGGCCTTTTTGTAACCTATCGATGTAAACCTTATGGTGTCAAAGGGTTCAACCACAAAGGTGAATTTTCCTTCACGATCGGTAATGGCACCTCTTTTCTTGTTCACGATGGCAATATCGGTAAATGGAAGAGGTTGAACAAATTCGTTAAAGACCCTTCCGGTAAACTGAATGAGTTTTTTCTCCTGAGCCATCAGCTTGCAAGAAAAAATCAACAGAAGGGATATAACAAGTTTTGTATGCATAATTTCTTACCCTTTCAACCCGTACGCTTGTAATTGGTTCAAAAGTATCGAAATCTTAATAAAAATTACCAGAAGATTTACCATACAAGGTTAAAAAGTCTTAATTTGAAGTATTAAAACCAGACTTTGATTTTGGCATGGTAAGGCAACAAGAATTAGTACTGAAGGGATACAGCCGTGGGTTTCATCTTATCACACCGCTTATCGAGCAGGAACTGGAAAGCCAGCCCGAAACGGGCTTGTTGAATATCCTTTTAAAGCACACTTCGGCTGGTATTTGCCTTAACGAGAATGCCGATCCATCGGTTCGAGCCGATTTTAGAAGTTTTTTCGACCGCCTTGTACCCGAGAATCAAGGCTATATTACCCATACGCTTGAGGGTAGCGATGATATGCCTGCACACTTGAAATCAGCACTGGTTGGGGCTTCATTGTCTATACCTATTACAAAAGGCCGGTTGAACCTTGGCACCTGGCAGGGTATCTATTTCTGCGAGTTCAGGAACAGCGGTGGCCCACGAAATCTTGTACTAACGATTATTCATTAAATTAATATAACTGAATTCAACATGTTTAACCAGCAAGACATTAAGGTATTACAAGACAAAGGAATAAGTCTTGAAAAAGCAGAATGGCAGCTTGAGATGTTTCGAAACGGAGTAAAACCCGCCGTAATTGTAGCTCCTGCCACACCTGAAAAAGGAATTATACAGCTTGAAGATGCTCAGAAATGGGCTGCAAAGTACGAATCGGAAAGTTTGAAAATAACCAAATTTGTGCCTGCCTCGGGTGCGGCCAGCCGTATGTTTAAATCTCTGTTTGAGTATAGAGATGCTCTAAAACAAACCCCGGCTCTTAGCCCAGATAAAAATGAAGAAATAAAGAGTTTTTTTCAGCATATCCGGAAATTTGCTTTTTACCACGATCTTTCAGATACATTAAAGGACGAAGGCCCTATCGAAAGGCTAATAGCAGGAGGAAAGCACCTGCTCATTTTAAATGCACTTCTCGAAAGTCAGGGACTATCTTATGGCAACCTGCCTAAGGGGTTGCTGAAATTTCATTTTTACGCCGGCAACATTGCCCGCACACCTTTTGAGGAGCATCTGGTGGAAGGATCGCGCTATGCCCGTTCTGCCAACAACGAGGTTAACCTGCATTTTACTGTATCGCCCGAGCACCTGAAGCTGTTTCAGGAATTGAAAGAAAGGGTAGTTGTAAAATACGAAAATATGTACAGTGTAAAATATCGTATCGGATTTTCTGTTCAGAAAAGCTCTACCGATACATTGGCTGTGCAGTCCGACAATAGTCCCTTTTACGACCAGGATAAGAAGCTGCTTTTCCGCCCCGGTGGACATGGCGCCCTTATTGAAAACCTGAATGAAATTGATGCAGACATTATATTTATCAAGAATATTGATAATGTAGTGCCCGAGAAAAAAATTGGTGCCACGCTTTTATATAAAAAGGCATTGGCAGGAATTTTAATTGATACTCAAAAAACCATTTTTAAGATTATTAAAGCCTTGAAAGAAAATCCTGATTCCGTTACCATTCAAAAGGCTTCGGATTTTATCGAACAAACACTTTGTATTTCGATTCCGGAATCGGTCAAAACCAATGCTGATTGGTTGCTTCAAATATTAAACCGGCCACTAAGGGTATGCGGAATGGTTAAAAACACCGGAGAACCTGGGGGCGGACCCTTTTTAGTGAAGGATAAGAATGGCGTAGTTTCAACACAAATATTAGAGTCTTCGCAAGTTGATTTAAACAATTCCGAACAAGCAGGATTGTTTGCCAAGTCCACCCATTTTAATCCTGTAGACCTGGTTTGTGCTGTAAGAGATTATGAGGGAAACAAATTCGACCTGAAAGATTTTATTGACGAGGATACATGCTTTATTTCCATAAAATCAAAGGATGGAAAAGAGCTCAAGGCATTGGAATTACCCGGCTTGTGGAATGGTGCCATGGCAGGTTGGAATACGCTCTTTGTGGAAGTTCCCATCAGCACGTTTAACCCGGTAAAAACAGTCAACGATTTGCTTCGCGAAGCCCATCAGTAAAATTCGCAAAAAAGGAACGGTACTGTTTTAGAGAAATAAATATTAAGCAAACGCCCTTTGAGGGATTGTTTCGAGGTGCAAAAAAAAGAGGTCTTACAATAAAAATATGAAGGGTTTTTGGCTTGCTCTTTTTCTGCTTTATTTTTTTGGCGCTTCCTTACAGGGCCAGGATGATAAATTCAAAGCCCTTTTCATGTACAACTTTACCAAATACCTCGAGTGGCCTGCAGAAAAGCAAAGCGGCAATTTTATCATTGGCATTTATGGCAATTCCAATGTGATGGGCGAACTGGCTATTATTGCCCAAAAGCGCAAAATAGGCGATCAGACCATGGAGCTTCGAAAAATCTATACTGTTCAGGAAGCACGCAATTGCCATATCCTTTTTATACCGAACAACCGAAGTGCCCAATTGAATGAAATTCTGAAAGAAATTAGCAGGGCAGGGGTTGTAGTAATTACCGAATCGCCGGGGATGGCAGAAAAAGGTTCGGGCCTGAATTACATTAAAACTAACGGAAACCTAAATTTCGAAATAAGCAAAAAACACCTTGAACAGCAAGAAGTTAAAGTGAATCCTGCCTTGCTAACCCTGGGAGTTTTAGTTGATTAATTGCCAAATCTGTATGAAAAATCCGATTCTATTTTTACTAATCATGTTGTTGGCGCTCAAGCTGCAGGCGCAGCACACCGACATTGACAACATGACCAAAGAAGATGTGTTGCAAATGAGTTACAATGAGCTGCTTGCCCTGCCCTTTGAAGATTTGCTCAAACTAGCCCAGATTGTAGGGGTATCGCTCGAAGAATTAACTGATATGCTACTCAATAAAGAACTGGTTTCTGCCTCGAAGAAGTTGGAGAGCAGTTTTATCTCGCCCTTATCGAGTTCTGTTATTTCGTACGACGAAATTAAAGCATCGGGAGCCAGGTCGGTCGAAGAAGCCCTGCGGCTTGCTCCGGGTTTGATTGTGCGCGAAAAAACCAATGGTAATTACGATATGCACATTCGGGGAACAGATAATCTGCCCTCGGAACACATGCTTATCTATTCCGAAAATTCCAATACACTTGTAATGATAGACAACAGGCCTGTTTATAACTATGCTCATGGGGGTACTTTTTACGAATCACTACCAGTGGGAATTGAAGACATAGACCGGATAGAAATTGTGAGAGGGGCTTCCAGTGCACTGTATGGGCCCAATGCCGTGTCGGGAGTAGTGAACATTATTACAAAAAAATACATGACCCGTAAACTTAAAGTGAGCGGTAATCTTATGGTAGGTTCTCAGAACAGCCTGCTGGCAGCCCTTTCGGCAGGCAAAAAGATTTCTAAAAATTGGAGTATTGGGCTTACAGGAAATTTTGAAACCCTCGACCGCACAACCGATAAACTTTATGTACACAAAGCAAATTATGGTCAGGGTGCTTTTATATCGAAAGAAGAATTAGAGGTTTTACCGGATTATGCTGCCCAGGCAGTAGATACAAGTCAATATTCCGGCGATATCGATAAACTCATCTGTCCCGAAGGCGATAGCAATTATTATTATAGGGTACTCGACCCAAAAGACAATATTGACCTGATGTATCCAAATCCTTCGCTTTCGCGCAGAAGAGCGGGAAGCAACGCCTATCTGTCATTTAAACCTTCCACAAATCTGGCATTCGACCTTAAAGGGGGCTTTCAGCATTCTGAGGTTTTTAGTTCTACAATGGGCGATACCCCATCGGCACAAACAGGTCGGGTATCGAATACGGCTTATACCGATCTGAATGCCAAAGTATATGGCCTTGGTGCTCAAATTAACTATCTTGCTGGTTGGCAAGACATTGTTCGAGAGGATACAGGATTCAAAGTAGATGTGCAGCATGTAAACGCCAATGCAGAATACGATTTCAACATAGGCAAACTGAATATCAGGCCGGGAATAACCTTTCAGTCGGCCCTCTACAACGATTTACCGTATTTAAGCTACAATGGTCAGGGTTTTTTAAATGGACCCAAGGAGTTTACTACCCTGGCTTACAGTCTGCGGCTCGATTACCTGGCTTTGGAAAAGCTAAGGTTTATAGGTGCCTTACGAGTAGAGAAATACAACACCCATGAGCGACCATATCCTTCGTTTCAGTTAATAACTACTTATCGTTTCAACGAAACACATTTGATTCGGGTTGTAGCATCGGGGGCAAACAGAAGTCCCTTTATGGTCGATTCTTATTCAGATTTTCTATGGGAGCGTGAGGCCAGGCCGGCACCAAACAACATTTTATACAAAGGTCAGAAAGACATTGATTTATTGCGTATGAATAGCTTTGAATTGGGTTATCGATTGAAACCTTCGGAAAATGTTTTAATCGATTTAGAGGCATATTATAACCTAACAAGCGATTTTGGTGCCTTGTACCCCGATTCGGTAAACCTGCTTACCGATGGCATGTCTGCTAGCTGGGTGCGCATGCATTATACCAGCATCGACATGAAAGCCAGACAATTTGGAGTTTCGGCTGATATTAAGTGGGTTGTAAACGAAAACGTTTATTTTAAGATTTTTGGAACCCTCCAGACCAGCTATCTGACGGATTATATACCCTTTTCTCTCGATGAGACCATTACACTTATGTTGGAAGATGCCAGTTCAGATTCAACAAAAAACTATTCTACAAGTTTTCCGGAACGGCGAGAGAGTGGCCAGCATACAGCTACCCCTGCATTTTATGGAGGTATGATGGTGAATGTTCGATTTTTAAATGATTTTACTGTCAATGTCAATGCATATTCCTATACGCAACAGACATTTGCAAGCAAATACAGTTCGGTTGACATAAACGCTGCGTTGATAGTGAATACGCGCTTATCATACGAAATTAAAAACCGGGCAGAAGTGTTTATCAATGTTCGCAATATGTTAAGCCAATCACTCCAGTTTGCTTACATGGAAAAACCAGAACCTGCCTATTATGCGGGTATTAATTTTCAATTCTAGCAGGCTGCAATCACAAGCCCAACTCATATTAAATTAAGGTTAATTAACTCACTAATAATTAACATAAAATTAAGTAAAGGATAATTCTGATTTAAGGTCCATCTATTTTGCTTGCCCTACCTTTGCTGCATATAAAAAAGTATTTATGAAAAAATTATTTATTTTAAGTCTGGCAGTAATGTTCAGTCTTTCTTTAATGGCAGGTGAGGAAGTAGAAGGTAGTGCAGAAGGAAAAACCACACTTAACGGAGTGGTTGTCGATGCTGAGAATGGTGAAGCCCTGGCAGGCGTTGCTATCACTGCAAACGGCGAAACCCGCTTTACCGATTTTGATGGAAGGTTTACTTTCGAGAATGTCTCATTGGGTAGTGCAATTAAATTGGAAGCAACTTATGTGAGCTACAATACAGAAGTTGTAGAAATTGAAACAGTAAACAAGCAAGTTGAAATTGCACTTTTAAGCAAATAAGTCAACAAGAAAATAGATAAAAAAGGCCGGTTTTTACCGGCCTTTTTTTATGCTTAATCGGCAAGGTCGCCCTGGCCATAGTCGTCGACATTAAAGACAGAGGCATTGTTTTCTTCGTAATAATGTATGCGAATGCGCACTGTATCGCGCAGAAAGTTGATACGACCAATTTCGATGCGGTTAATTTTAATGCCTGTTCTTTCTTCAAGGTCAGCAATCAGTTCTTCTCTTCTGTCTTTTTTAATTAGCTCAATTTTTTCGTATTCCACGATTTTCGACGATTCGTGTTTTACCAGGTTTACTTTTTCCAATATCAGGGCAATGATCAATACACTGAAATTGGTGAACAGCAATTCGGCATAACTTACTTTTTTGTTGGCCAGGGCATTGATTACCGATATGCCAATGACCAAAAACAGGTAGGTCATTTCTTTAATCGGTATTGGATTGGTTCGGTAACGGATAATGCCAAAAATAGCAAATAGCCCCAGGGCAAAACCAATCTGAAGTTTTACATTATCGAGCAGGATGCACAATAAAAAGATGACTGTACTGATAAGTATGTAGGTAAAGAGATAATCTTTGCGCTTGGTACTGGGGTAATACAGAAACCTTACTGCAATTGTAACAATGAGTAAATTAAAGAGAAAACGAACAACAAGTTCTGTAAATTCTACTTTCTCGATTAGTTTGATTCCAAACAATTGGGTGTCGAATATACTAGATGCTTCGGCTATAAAATTTACCATGCTCAATATTTTTTAATGTAATTATTTTTCGTTTAAAGTTATTTTTCTTCAGGTTACTTTCGATCAGCGCCCTGCCGAGGCAATATTTGCTCATGCCATTCGGGTGTATTCCTTTTTGGTTTAAATAGCTGCCGATGGCTGAATGCAGGGAGTTTTCGTCGCGTTTAATTTCAATCACCACACAATTGTTCAGCTGGAAGGTATCGTGATTTTGGAAGTAAAAATCGATGTGGGTATCGATGGTTACTCTTTCGGTATGCATTTTATCTGTCAAGGTCATTCGGTTGAAGCGGGTGTAAAGCTTCGATTCGAGTAGCTCAGCATCGAAGGGAGTATGCTTCATAATAAAGGATTTCGAGTTTTCGAGTAGCGAAATTTCGAGGTTTTCCACAAGAATGCGTTTCTTGATAGTGCGCGAACCTTTTACCTTTTGCTTGATTTCTAAGAAGGTGTGGTTGCTCTGAAGGTATTTTCTGAAGCGGATTTTATGCCGGTTAGGTTTTCCATTGTGGTGGGCATGGTACATTTCGTTCTTCACCGTATCGTAATAAAGCGATTCATATGGAAATATTCGGCTGTTTTCCATCTGCAGAATGTAATAATCGTCTTTTACGGCGCAAAGAATTTCCATGAGTATTTCTTCGTTCAAAACATATTTTGTGTCGGTGCGGTTCATAAGTTTTACCCGGTCCATTTCTTCCAGACTGATAGGGTTAAAACTATTTGCAAGACTAGCGAGAGGCATTTTGTTTTTTTTGTTGATACGAAAATTTAAATCAAGTGGTTTAAATAAATTAAATTCGTTGCTTAATCTGTTTCTACTACAAGATTAGCAATAATAAGTAACCTTAATTTAATATTGGCTGTTTTATGAAAAAATATCAATGCATTGTTTGCGGTCTTGTTTATGATCCGGTTGAAGGAGACCCAGACTCGGGTATAAAGCCCGGTACGGCATTCGAAGATATACCAGATGATTGGGAATGCCCTGTGTGCGGGGTATCGAAAGCTGATTTTGAGCCACTCGACGAGTAATTTTAATACGTAGAGTAATCTCTTTGAGCTGCTCTGGTATTGAAATATGTTAACTTTTTTATTCGTGAGACTTAAATTTCATGAGTTCACGAAAAGAAATTTTATAGTCGAATTCTGATTTACATCGGGACTGAAATTGGTGCGTGGGTAAATACCCCGCCTCTTGTGGCGAACAAAATAAAATCCTTTGCAGATACCCCGTCAGTTTGCTGCGGGGAGCTTCATTCTTCGGGAATTTCTTCTAAAATCTTTAAAAAGAATGCCCAGAATTTTTCTACCGATGCAATATGAAGGCGTTCGTCGGGTGAGTGCACGCCACGCATGGTAGGACCAATGGAAATCATATCAAGATCGGGATATTTTTCGAGGAACAATCCGCATTCCAGCCCTGCATGAATAGCTTTTACTTTGGCTTGCTCGGAGAATAGAGTTTGATACACATTTTGGGCCAACCTAAGCACATCAGAGTTTGGATTAGGAGTCCATCCCGGATAGCTGTCGGAATGACGAATAGTGGCCTCTGTTAAGGAAAAAGTACTGATTACACGGTTCATGGTATCCAGTTTAGCCGATTCGACAGAGCTTCGTTGGCTGGTGACAATTTCAGCAATATCAGGCTCCTTAAAATGTACCGAAGCAAGGTTGGTGGAGGTTTCAACCAGTCCTGGAACGGTCTGACTCATGGCCATAACTCCGTTAGGGCAGGCGTATAGGGCATTGAGCAATTGAGAAGAAACCTTATTTTTCAACACTTTCTTAAGTGGTTTGTGTGCTTCCAGTTTTACTGATAAATCAGGTTCAGTATACGAAAATTCATTTCTTACCATTTTTTCGAAGCGGGCAACATATTTTTCAAAGCTTTTAGCATTTAATGCGTCCAATGTAACCAGAGCATTGGCTTCGCGCGGAATAGCGTTACGAAGGTTTCCGCCCTGAAAATCGGAGAGAAGCAGCCCGAAATCTTTTCTGGCTGTCCACAGCAGGCGTGTAAGTAATTTGTTAGCATTAGCCAGCCCTTTGTTAATGTCATCGCCAGAATGCCCACCCTTAAGCCCACGAATACTTACTTGATAAGTCGACCATTTCTTTGGAGGCTTAGTATATTTCAGTGGAAAGGAAATTAAAGTATCAATACCCCCGGCACAGCCAATAAAAATTTCGCCTTCATCTTCCGAATCGAGGTTGATGAGTATTTTGCCCGAAAAGAAGTCTTTTTCCAACTTATGTGCACCGGTGAGCCCTGTTTCTTCATCAACTGTAAAGAGGCATTCAATAGGACCATGCACAAGCGATTTATTGGCAAGTACGGCTAATGAAGTGGCTACCCCAATGCCATTGTCAGCTCCCAGGGTTGTGCCACTGGCTTTTACCCAATCGCCTTCGATAAGCGGCTTAATTGGATCGGTATCGAAGTTGTGCCTGACGTTGCTGTTTTTTTCGCATACCATGTCAACATGGCTTTGAAGCACAACCGTTTTTACCCGTTCTTTCCCTTTGGTGGCAGCTTTTTTTATCAGCATATTGCCGATTGCATCCTTTTTGTAATCGAGGTTGTTTTCGAGTGCAAAATTTTCAAGGTACGCAATAATCTTTTCTTCTTTCTTCGAAGGACGGGGGATTTTAAGGATGGCATCGAAATATTTCCACAATAAAGTGGGTTGTAAAGAGGTAAGCTGGCTCATTTTTAGTTTTTCTTGGCGTACTAAAATACTAAATTCATTTTTAATTTACGTTAAATTAATCTCATGTTAAAAATGGCTTTTAATCAGGTTGAAAAAAGTGTTTTTTGGCGCATAGCTGTTTACCCTGGATTGTGATTAAAATGTCTTTGGCCAAACATAAATGAAAACTTTATGATTATTTCGAAGGCTTTCGCATCTTTATGCGAGATTAATTCTAAACAGATTGATGGCATTGCACAAACAATGGTTAGGGCTAGTTAAGAAAGCCGCAATTGAAGCTGGAAAGGCTACGCTTGAGTATTTTGGAAAACAGGCAGGTCATAGCTTTAAGGCCGATCAGTCTCCGCTCACACTTGCCGATTTAGAATCGAACCGGATTATTGAAAGCTACCTTCAAACCACTCAAATTCCTATTATAAGTGAAGAAAGCCCGTTACCCGATTTTCAGCAAAGAAGAAACTGGGCTCAGGTATGGCTTGTAGATCCGCTTGATGGTACGCGTGAATTTATTCAAAACAGAGGGGAGTATACAGTAAACATTGCACTGGTGGAGCATGGCGCTCCGGTGATGGGGGTAGTGTATGTTCCTGTGCATGATGTTTTGTATTATTCAGTGAAAGGGAGCGGTGCCTTTAAAATAGAGAAGGCATCAGCCCTTGTCTTGGAAGAAGCTTTTCAATTAGCAATTAGTTTGCCTTGTACAAAAATCGTGAATAAAACCATAGTGGTTGCCAGTAAAAGTCACCTAAGCAGCGAAACATCAGATTTTATTCGAAATCTCTCGGTGAAACCCGAGGAGATAGAAATTCAGCAATATGGAAGCTCATTAAAGCTTTGTAAGCTGGCCGAAGGTGTGGCTCATATTTATCCGCGTATGGGTAACACCATGGAATGGGATATTGCCGCCGGACATGCAATTCTTGAAGAGGCTGGTTGCAGGTTGGCAACCTATCCGGGTTATGGAAAAATGCACTACAATAAGGAGAGTTTACTAAATACCTGGTTTGTTGCTTTTAACCCCTCGATAGAAGATTTTTTACCCGGATAGTAAAAAGAATAAACCCATGTGGCGGGCTAAAGGCCACATGGGTTCTGATTTTCCTTATTTGGTTAATTTTACAGTACCGTATTTGGTATCGATGGTAACCTGGGCAGTAGAGTTCTGGTTTGAGCCAACCTTCCCTTCGAGCCTCAATTCGTTCGATTCATTGAATCGATTCACCCGGGCATTGTCGGAAATAATGATGTTGCCATAATTAGCTAAACCATTTAGTTTATAAGAAGCGCCATCTTCCAGCCCCACCGAATAAGAGCCATAGCGGTTTATGATTTTAATTTCTTCGAACCCGGCTGGCATAAAGGCTATTTTGACATCGGTATATTTGGTTTCGGTGTTCAGTTTTTTTCCTATGCTCTGGAATTTGAAATTCGAATATTCGGCATTGGTCACCATGTTGGCCACTGTTCCAACTTCGTAAGTATCGTAGCGGGCTTCAGAAATTACAGAGGAACCGCGGTCGATAAACACTTTCGAATATTTACTTAAAATGATAAGAGCCTTGCTTTCCTGAATGTTTAGTTTAGAATATTTCATATTGATCTTCAGCCAGCTACTAGTTTCTATGGTGCCATCGGAATAAGCCATGTTCACTTCTGACATGGGCGATTTTTCAATCGAAGAAATGTCATTGACCTTCAGACTTCCGTATTTTAAATCGATTACAGACGCCCTGCTCAGTTTATCGACAAAGATACTTCCATACTTATTGCTCAAATTAGCCGGTACGGTATGGGGCATATTAATGGTATACACTATTTTAAATTGCTTACCTGCATCGCTTAACTGCGAGATACTTTCACCAAAATTGGCATCAAAAACAGTTTCGAAACTTATATCGTTGCCCTGACTATGGTTTTCAATCAATATCAATTTGGAAAGTTCCTGGGCTCTTTTATCAGAGACATCGGTAAAGATTAACTTTACTCTCACATCTACAGTTTTCTGATCCCAGTTTTTTACGTCGATGCTACCGTATTTATTGTTGATAGTGAGGCGTGTTTGCTCGTTTACAGAAAAGGTTTCGTGTACCTCTTTACCTACCTTTTCCTGCGCCACTGCCGGTCTGATACTCAAAGTGAGTGCTAAAAAGCCAGCCAGCAAAATCCATTGTGTTCTCGATGCTGTTTTCATGGTAATTATTTTTTATTTATTTCTTTTCAATTATTTAGTGGATAAATTAAACTGCTATCCGACAGTATTGTAAATGGATAAAAGATTGTCGAGGGTTTCTATTTTCAGCATGTAAGTATTAAAAACAGCCTCAACCACTCGCTTGTCTCCCGGGGCTTCTTCCAGGTCTTTCTTCAGGTTTTGCAACGACTTGTCAAACTCCCTGATTACTCTGGTAAACTCTTTATGGCTTGCACCTGAAGCTTTTATCTGAATGATTTTCTCATTGGCTATTTTCTTTAAGTACAATTCTGACTCTACCAATTCTTCGCCTTGGGTTGCCAGAATAAGCTCTGTTTCGCGATTTTGATCGTGAATGCGCACAGCCAATACTGCAATTAATATTAGAATGGCAGCGGCGTAACCAATACGGTAGAATAGAAGGATGCTTTTACCTGAGCTTTGCGAATTTATTCTCTGCTCAAACCTTCGCAAATGGCCCGCTGGTGGTTCAGCCATGTTGCTGTCTGCTTGTTGGAGGTATTCTTCGAAATTATTCATGGTGCTGTTCTTTTAGCTTTTTATACAAAATGGCTTTTGCCCTGGCATATTGCGATCGCGAGGTGGAGGCGGCGATACCAAGTATCTGTGCGATTTCGTCGTGATCGTAACCTTCGAAGACAAAGAGATTAAGAACGGTGCGGTATCCATCTGGTAAAAGATTAATTTCTGTTTTAATTTTCTCTATTTCCCTGGTCAACCCTTCAAGATTATCGGGTTCAATATCTTCTTCCAATCTATTTGCTTCGTCAAGTTCAACAAACTGAATTTTTTTCTTTTTTAAAAAGTCGATGCATTTATTGATTACTATTTTTTTCAACCATGCGCCAAAACTCACCTCTGCTCTGTACTGATCCAATTTTTCAAAGGCCGAAATAAATGCTTCCTGCATCAGGTCTTCTGCTTCAACCGAATTTTTTACCAACCTCAAACACACGTTGAACATGGCTTTGCAATAGAACCTGTACACTTCAATCTGTGCCTTGGTGTCGTTTTTTCTGCATGCCTCTATTAGTTCAAGATGCTGCTGGAAATGTTGGGATTCTGTTTTTTCAGTCATTTCTATATCTAATGACGAGCCAAATGGTTAGATGCTGCATTAAAGATAAGAAAAAGTGAAGTTTTTTTCTGTGGAAAAAAAACGCCCCTTGACGAGGGGCGAATGAGGCGGAAGTTATTTCTCTCTGAAATCTTGAATCTACTAATGGGATTACGGATAACTTAAAAATAACTGTTGTACAGGGCTTATGTTGAAATCGCTATACGAACAAAAAATCTCAGAACTAGTTAAAATGTCAACGCAATTGTAGAGATAACTTCCAAGACTTTATTCTGGAACATCGAAAAAGGTAACCCCATAAATCCTGTTTTTTTTTCGAAGAAGTCTTTTTGACTTTAAAGTCAGAGAATTAGGTTCACACAGAGATTTCTGTTCAGAGATATTTTAACAATATGTTTTTTATAGCCAATGCCCATTCATTGCTATCATTCAGACTTTCTACCATTTCAAAGTGTTGGCCTCCATGTTCCAGGAACAATTGCTTGTATTCCATTCCAATTTCTACTTCGGTTTCGAGGCAATCGGCCACAAAAGAGGGTGCAATGACAAGAAGCGATTTCAGGCCTTGTTTTGCTTTTTCGGTAATGAGCTTATCGCTGAAGGGTTGTAGCCAGTTTTTCGATAACCTCGATTGAAAACCTACAGAAAACTGATCTGGCTCGAGCTTAAGTTCACTTGCAATTAACCTGGCTGTTTGGTAGCACTGAGCTTTGTAACACCAGCCGCCATGGGCAGGCATGACCGAGGTGCACTTACAATTATCTAACTTAATCTCGGGGTGACATTGCTGAATGTGCCGTAAAGGCAAGCCATGAAAACTGAACAACACATGTTCGAATTTATCGGGTTGATAAGTATTTGCCCTTGCAATAAAAGCCTTTATAAAATCCGGTTGCTCATAAAACTGGTTAATAAATACAAGGTTTGGGATAATATTCCATTTCTTTATTCTATGTATTACAAGTTCATTGATTGTGCCAGTAGTGGAACTTGCATATTGCGGAAACATTGGGAAAACAATGATGCGGTCGTAGTTTTTATATTTTAAAGAATCAATCACAGTTTGCAGCGATGGATTCCCATATCGCATGGTGGTATAAACCTCACAATTTTCGGTTACCATTTTCTGTATTTTATCCCGTATTTGCAGGCTGTAATGTAATAATGGACTGCCATTAGCACCCCATAGCATTTGGTACAAGCGGGTCGATTTAGGTGCCCTGAATGGAACAATAATCAGGTTTACGAGGATTTTCCTCCATAACCAGGGCAGGTCTATTACCCTCGGGTCGTTCAGGAATTGGTGAAGGTAATGCCGTACGGCTTTTAGTTCCGGCTTATCGGGTGTGCCTACATTGGCAAGTATTATGGCTGTTTTCATGCTTTGTTTTCAAAGTAAATGATTACTATTTAGTCTCTTCAGACATGGCCATGGATATCCAATCGATATTCTTTTTGAGCATATTCTGGGTCATCATTTCCGGAGAGTTTTCGGGAAGTGGGTAATCGTAACTCCAATTTACCTCAGGAGGCAGGCTAATCAGAATTGATTCAGTATTGCCTCCAGATTCAAGTCCAAACCGGGTTCCGCGATCGTATAAGAGGTTGAATTCGACATACCTGCCACGTCTTATCTTTTGCCAGTTTTTTTGTTCATCGCCGTACGGTTTGCCTGAATTCTGCTTAATTAAGTCGATATAAATCAAGGGATAGTGATGCGCCAGTTCTTGTGTAAAAGCCAGCCATTCTTCCAGGCTTACTTTCTCATCTGGTTTCTGGCGGTCGAAAAAAATTCCTCCAATGCCACGGGTTTCGTTCCGGTGAGGCAGGAAAAAGTAATCATCTGCCCATTTTTTATATTTATCGTAAAAAAGCGGATTAAAATTGTCGCAAATGGCTTTAATTCTTCGATGAAAACTTGCAGCCTGGTTGAGATCGATGTAAGCAGGAGTAAGGTCTATTCCGCCTCCAAACCAGCAGGTGCCGTTATCAAGTGAAAAAAACCTGACGTTCATGTGTATAGTCGGCAAGTAAGGGTTGTGTGCATGAATTATGGAGGAAATTCCGGTAGCCTGATAGGATTTAGCTTCTTCCCCTAGAATTTGCTTAAGCGATGTGTTTACCGGTCCGCTAACTTTCGAATAGTTGAGCCCAGCCTTTTCGATGTGCTTACCTTGTTGCATGACTGCGGTTAATCCGTTTCCAATTTCCTTATCCCAGCGATTCAGCCTGAAGTGTGCCTTTCCGTCTGCTTCTTCCAGTACAGTGCACATTTTAAGCTGTAACTGGCTATAAATCTCTGCGATGTCATTAAAGGTAGCCATTATTTTTGCGATAGAATTTCAGAAGCAATTTGAAGTGCCAGGCTTTTTCCCTGCTTAATCCTGTCGGCCATACCTATACCATCCCGAATATTTCCGGCAAGCAAAAGACCCGGATAGCGTTTTTGGAGGTCCTGAATGCACGCTAATCTTTCTTCGCTCGAAGCCTGATATTGAGGTATGGCATGAGGGTATCTGAATATCTTAATTAAATCGGGTAATATGTTGTTATTTAGCATTCTATTTACATTAACCACAACCAGTTCTTCCAGTTCCTCATCTAACATTTCGAGGGCACTTGTCAAACGGGTACCGCCTACAAATACCGAAAGCAGGGCACCTTCTTCTGGTGCACGCTGCGTAAACAAGGCAGAGGGAAATAGAATACCTAAAATATTTTTCTTTTCAGCTGAAGGAACAAGTCCGCCAAAGGCGTTTAACGGCATGCCATACCACTCTTTATACCCAACAACAATTTGTGCCACAGCGGCATATTCCAGGCTGGTAATTGGTTCCAGAATACTTTTTTCGATATATGGCAATAAGTCGGGAAGGGTATAGGCTCCAGATGTAGTCACTACAAAACGACTCTGAAGACTATGTTTGATGTTACCAAGGCTAAAAGAAGTATGAAAACCACCATTAATTAAATTGATGGATGTTGAAGCCGCATTGTAAATGATATTTTCTTTACCAACTGCCTTTTCGAGTGCCAATACCATTTGCGTTAAACCACCTTTTACCGAAAATACTTCGCGGGTGGCTTTTTTCAATCGAACATCCTTTTTATTTTCTACCGATTTCTTTATCCCACCTCGAATCAAGCTTCCATAGGTTTGTTCGAGGTTGTAAAGCTTTGGCAATGCATATTTGGTAACCAGCTTTTGTGGATCGCCTGCATAGATGCCTGCAATGAAGGGGTCAATGGCATAATCGAGAAAGGACTTGCCGAGCCGTCTTTTTGTTAAATCAGCTACACTTTCCAGTGGGTTATCTCCCTTTCTTCGAAATGGTTCACCGAGAATCCGCAATTTATCTTTTAGCGTAAACAAGGGAGTGCCAATGGCCGAAATAAGTCCGGATGGCAGTGCATTCCATTTGCCACGTTTCCAAATCAGTCGTCTCTTTGCATCGGAATTAGCCGTTTCTAATTGACATGCAGGGTAGAGGTCTTCGAAAAGATCGGCTGCTTCAGGATTTCCCAGGACCCCTGTGTTGGGCCCTTTTTCGTAGGTAAACCCATTTTCGGTGATAGACTGTATTACACCCCCCGCAAAACTTTCTCTTTCAAGAATTATAAAATCAATGCCTTGCTTTTTAAGGTAATAGCCTAGTGTTAACCCGCTTAATCCGGCACCAACGATTACAACTTTTCTTTCTTCAGTCTGGTTCATATGCGGGTGCTAAATGGCCTTTGAAAAAGTTTTTTGGTTTTTTGCCATCAGGGGGTCAAAGCTGGCGGCCACATTGCGCAGAAAGGGTAATCCATTTTCTTCCATACAAATCATCTCCGGATTGAAAGTAAGAATTCCTTCCTCCTGAAATTCATTTAGTCTATTCTGATCAAATTCAATGCAATCAAATAGCTTGTTTTGCGGTATTCTCAACTGTTCCGATATCTCTGGCCAGACTATTCGTTTATTGCACATGAATTGGTTTATTACCTCGCGTATAATAAATTCTTTTTCATTAAGTTGATATGTTTTTTCTAAAGGGATAATATCATCATTTAGTTTGGATATATAAGTCTGCAAATTTTTGGTGTTTTGGGCATAAAAATGACTAAGCTGGCTAATAGCAGAAACGCCAAACGCATAAACCTGTCCGGTGGTTTCGCGGGTACAATATCCCTGAAAATTTCTATGCAAGGTGCCTTCATGCTGCGCTTTGTATAGTTCGTCCGTTTCGAGCACATAATGATCCATGCCAATGGATTTGTAACCTCTTTTTGCCAGTAGGTTATAAGCCGCCTCAGTCATGTCAATTTTTTGTTTTCCATCCGGAAGTCCAGCTGCCTCTAATTTTAATTGAGCCTGATTCACCCATGGTACATGGGCATAAGAAAATGTAACCAGCCTGTCGGGTTTGAGTTCAGCAGCCTGTTGTATGGTGCTTAAAAAACTCTCTTTAGTTTGGTGCGGAAGGCCATAAATAAAATCGAGGTTGAAAGTCACATTCTTGCCGGCCTGTAAGGCATTGATAAGTTCTGGCAAGGGCATTTTGGATGGTTTTCTGTTCACTGCCTTCAATACCTGGGGGTTGAAATCCTGTATTCCAAGACTAAACCGATTAAAACCAGCCAGATGCAAACCCTGAATGTAATCGGGAGTTAAATATGCAGGGTGGCATTCGATGGCAATTTCCGCCGAGGGTGAGAAGTTAAGTTGTCCGAATAGATAGCTGTTAATTTCGATCAGTTTCGACACAGGAAGGGCATTGGGTGTGCCACCACCGTAATGGAGTTGTGTCACAATCCGGTTTTTATCGAGTAGGGGCAGCACAATCGACATTTCCTTTTTAAGGGCAGAGAGGTATTCATCCATTGCATGCTGCGTACCTGCAGGAATTGAATTGCAGCCGCAATAAAAGCAAAGGCTGTTGCAAAAAGGAATATGAATGTAAATCGATATGTTTTTGGGCTCTTTCCGGTTTGATTCCTTTACAATATCCAGAAAGGAGGAATTGTCAATCTGACCGGTAAAAAAGTTGGCAGGTGGGTAACTGGTGTACCTCGGCACAGCCTGGTTGTATTTCTCAATGAGTGAACGATCAATTTTCATCTTAATTTCTGAGGATAAGAGTATTTAGCGCTGCCAATTGGCATTTTTAAGCCAATCGGCCATAAAACGGGCATTCTCGAACGAAATACCAGGCATAAAACCATGTCCCAGGTTAAAAATCCAATTCTGGTTATTACGTCCGAAATCCAGGTAAGCTTCGAGGGTCTTCTCAATCTGTTCTTTATTGCCATACAAGGCACGCGGATCGAGGTTACCTTGTAATCCAATGGCAGGATGCACCAATTCGCGTGCTATTTCGATCGGAGTATGCCAGTCGATGCTTACATAATCGCAGTGCTCCGGGGTTAATTCTCTTATGCCCACACCAAATCCCTTTGGGAAAAATATAAAAGGCACGTTTTGTTCTTTCACAGCTTTCGAAATTTTTAAAACCGAAGGCATAAAAAGCTCTCGATATAGTTCGAGTGGTATAAGTCCGGCATGACTTTCAAACAGCTGAAAGACCTGCACACCATGTTTTATTTGTTCCCGAATGTATACTATGGATAGCTCCGTTATGGCTTCGACTAGTTTCCGGGTGGTATTTTTATTTTCATAAATGTATTTCACCGCATCCGGAAATTCGGCCTTTCGGCTTAATCCTTGTAACATATAAAGCAACACAGTTAAGGGTGCCCCACAGAATCCAATTAGTGGTATATCAGAAGGTTTAGTGATAATAACCTGATCGATAGCTTTATAGATATACTGCAGTTTTTCAGAATCGGGATGCAATCTGCTCATAGGATCCGCAAAAAGCGAGAGTGGGGTATCGAAGTGCGGGCCGTTGTCGGTAAAATCGAGGCCCATACCCATGGCGTAGGGAATAACCAGAATATCTGAAAATAAAATGGCCGCATCGACCCCAAGGTCCTCCACAGGCAAAAGGGTAACCTGGGCAGCTATTTCGGGCGTTTGCATCATTTGCCAGAAGCTGTATTTTTCTTTAATAGCCATGTAGGAGGGAAGAACCCTTCCTGCCTGCCTCATAAACCAAAAGGGTGGGCGACTGGTGGCTTCTCCCGCAAGGGTTTTTAATAATAGAGGTTTCAAATTCTGATTCGGTTCCGGCATGTGACAGTTGATGTTTACTTTTTTATTTGTTGAATGGCTGTATAAGCTGCCTCAATGGTTCTTTCAATATCTTCTTTGCTGTGAGCGGCAGAAATAAATGCAGCCTCGTATTGCGAGGGCGCGAGGTAAATGCCAGCCTCCAGACTAGAGTGGAAAAATGAAGAATAATGCGAGGTATTGCAGGTCATTACTTCTTTAAAGCTTTTTACTTGTTTACTTTCGGTGAAGAACAAGGTGAACATTGAACCCACACGATTCACAACACCCGGGAAACTTAATTGTTCGAGGGTAGAAAGCAGCCCTTTTTCCAGCTCAGCTGAAATTGCTTCAAGCTTAGTGTAAAATAATTCATCCCTGTCCAGAATCTTTAAAGTGGCCAAACCGGCTGCCATTGCCATGGGATTACCGGAAAGCGTTCCGGCCTGGTATACTGGCCCAATGGGAGCAAGCTTTTCCATTATTTCTTTTTTGCCTCCATAAGCTCCCACAGGAAGGCCGCCGCCGATAATTTTACCAAACGTGCTTAAGTCGGGTTTTATTCCCAACAACTCTTGTGCACCACCTTTGGCCAGTCGAAAGCCAGTCATTACTTCATCGAAGATGAGTAAGGCACCGTATTGAGTGCACAACTGGCGCAGGCTTTGAATAAACTCTGTTTTTGGAATGACCACACCCATATTGCCTGTCACAGGTTCGAGAATTACTCCGGCAATTTGTTCTCCATGTTGCTGAAACAGCTGTTCTATGCTTTCGGTGTCGTTGTATACGGCTAACAAGGTATCCTGGGCTGTTCCCGGGGTTACTCCGGGCGAATTAGGAGTTCCAAGGGTGAGGGCTCCCGATCCGGCTTTAATTAAAAAACTGTCGCCATGCCCATGGTAGCAACCTTCGAATTTGATTATTTTATTTCGTCCTGTGAACCCCCGCGCGAGGCGAATAGCAGACATGGTAGCTTCGGTACCTGAATTCACCATCCGCACCAGTTCTACAGAGGGAACCATTTTTTTTATCAATTCAGCAAGTTGGGTTTCTATTAGGGTGGGTGCGCCAAAGCTGGTGCCTGTTTCGAGTGTATTTGAAAGGGCTTCCAACACTTCGGGATGCCGGTGGCCGAGAATCATGGGTCCCCAGGAACCTACATAATCGATGTAGCGGTTGTTGTCAATATCGTCGAGGTAAGCACCGGTGCCACGCTGAAAAAACACAGGATTTCCGCCTACACCTTTAAATGCCCTTACGGGCGAATTTACACCACCCGGAATATGCTGAATGGCTTTTTGAAAAGCTTCGATGCTATTTTTATGGTCTAACATGGTGTTCAGATTTTTTTAATTTACTCTGTTAAAAGGTAATGGTACAAAAAACCTTTTAGTCCAGAATTCCGGTCAGTTCCTGCGTGTGGTATGACAAAATTATTGAGGCCCCCGCCCTTTTAATAGAGGTAAGGATTTCGAGAGCAATGCGTTGCTCGTCAATCCATCCGTTGGCAGCTGCTGCTTTCACCATACTAAACTCACCGCTGACATTATAGGCTGCCAGTGGTATGTTATAGTTGAGTTTTACTTCCTTGATGACATCGAGGTAACTGAGAGCAGGCTTCACCATGACAATATCTGCACCTTCCATGATATCGAGCTCAATCTCACGCAATGCTTCCTGGCCGTTGGCAGGATCCATCTGGTAGGTTTTCCGGTCGCCAAATTTAGGAGCACTTTCTGCCGCATCGCGAAAAGGACCATAGAAGGCTGAAGCAAATTTTGCAGAATAAGCCATTATAGGAATGCTATCAAATCCATTTGAATCGAGGGCCTGACGGATAAAACCCACACGGCCGTCCATCATATCGCTGGGTGCTACCATGTCGGCACCAGCTTCAGAGAGCGAAATGGCTTGTTTGGCCAGAGTGTGCAGGGTGGCATCGTTGTCCACGTCGCCATTGATAATGGTACCGCAATGCCCATGGGTAGTATACTCGCAATTGCAAATATCGGCAATCACATATAAATCCGGCACCTCGCGCTTAATGGAACGGATAGCCTGTTGTACTATGCTATTATGACCACAGGCCACTTCGCCGGTTTCGTCTTTGGTTTCGGGTATGCCGAAAAGCAAAACCGATTTAACTCCTTTCTGATAAAGCGAAGCGCAGTTTTCGGTAAGTTTATCGACCGATTGCTGGTAATTGCCGGGCATAGACCGTATTTCGTTCCGGATACCTTCTCCCGGTCGCACAAACAGGGGCATTACCAGGTCGTTCATACTTAATCTGGTTTCACGCACCAAATCGCGGATGGATGCATTTTTGCGCAGGCGCCGCATGCGAAGTTGTGGGTATTGCATACTCTTTTATTTAGTTTGTTCTTATTTGTTTCATTATTTCAGCACCACCAAGGTTTTTAAGTGCCATGGCCAGTTGCTTACCAAGCTCCAGGGCTGTGGCGTGGGTACCTTCGACCATAGCCGAAAGGTATTCTTCTGCGCCTGGAGAGGCGATAAATGCCTTTAGTTGTATGGTTTGCTTACCAATTATACTGTAACAACCTGCCGGAATCTGGCAGCCACCCTCGAGGTTTTGCAGAAAGGAACGCTCGGCCTGCACTGCAAGCATCGTGTGAGGGTGATTAATGGATTGTAACATCTGATTGGATTCAGGATCGTCAATCCGGCATTCGATGGCAATAGCCCCTTGAGCCACCGCCGGGTAAAAATGATTCGGTTCGATAAGTTCGGTAATGTGTTTTTCGTAGCCCAGTCTTTGCAGGCCTGCTGCAGCCATAATCATTCCGTCACAAAAACCATTGTGCATTTTCTCCAACCGGGTATTCACATTTCCGCGAATATCGGTTATCCGTATATTGGGGTTAAGGTGTTTCAAGCTGGCAATGCGCCTGAGACTTGAAGTGGCGATCAGGTCTTCGTGATTAAGTTCGTGAAGCTTTTTGCCTTTTTTATGCACCAGTGCATCACGCACTTCGCCACGCGGAAGTACAGCACCCAGATGCAGTCCATCGGGCAGGGTGGTAGGAAGGTCTTTCAGGCTGTGCACTGCAATATCGATGCTTCTATCGAGCAAGGCCAATTCAATTTCGCGCGTAAAAAGTCCTTTGTCGCCAATTTTCGAAAGCGCGGTATCGAGAATGATATCGCCTTTGGTTTTGATGATACAGAGTTCAACCTGCAACTTAGTGAAGCTTTGTTCGATTGCATCTTTAACGGTTTCGGCCTGGTACATAGCCAACTTGCTACCCCGGGTTCCGATGCGAAAGATTTGTTTATTCATGTGAGTTAAATCACTGACTGACATCGGATTTATCATTCAGGTCGAATTCAAAAAGATGATTAATAATGTTGAGTGAATGGGCAGCATTGCCATTTTCATTCAATTCCTTAAGTTTTTTTATGAGGGTACGAATGTATTTCTGTGTAAGCCTGCCTGCGTACTCGTCGATAGCTTTAAGGGTTTCTGGCTCGTAGCAGCCTCGGTAACCCTCTATTTCGACCTGATGCATTTTCTGCATGTTCTCGGTGATAGCCTTTATCACGGGCCGCAGCGAGCGGTTATCGACCCAGGTAAAAAATTCACCGCTCATCTGGTCAATAATTATTTCGGCATCCTTCCGACTGTTGTAACGGAGGTTGGCTGTATTTTTAAGGTCGTCCTGCAGGTTATCGATGGTAATAAGTCTTGCTTGGGGCCATTCACATACATTGGGGTGAATGTTGCGGGGAACAGCCAGATCGATAAAAACCTGTGCCCGCGTACCATGGATATCGTTTTTATCGAATAGTACATGGCCGGCACCAGTGGCAGTAATTACAATATCGTAATCGTTCAGGTGCTTTTTAATGTCTGCAAAATCTACCGCAAAGCCATTGTTTTTTTCGGCAAACAGTGCAGCCGATTCGAAAGTACGGTTGGCAAAAAGAAAGTTCGATACGCCTTGTTTTTTCATTTTCTCCAGCACCAGCCGGCTGGTTTTGCCAGTTCCAATGATAAAAACTTTCTTGTCTTTTAAGTTGTTGTGGAGCAACTGCATGCATTTATCTACGGCTACAAAGCTAATCGACGAGGCACCATGCTGGATATTGGTTTCGGTTCGTACCTTTTTGGCCGTTTCGAAATTCTTTTGAAACAGACGCATCAATACCGCATCGGTAAGTGCGAGGTTGGTGCATAACAAGTAAGCCTCTTTTACCTGGTTTACGATCTGGTCTTCGCCAAGCACCATGCTGTCCAAGCCAGAAGTAACAGAGAAGAGGTGGTTCACTGCATCGATGTTGGAATGGGTATAGAAATATTCTGAGTAATCTTCGCTGATATTTTTATACTGGTGCAACAGGTCGCGCAGCATTTTGTCGGTTCGCTTAATGCAGGCTTTTTGATGGTAGTAATAGATCTCAGTGCGGTTGCAGGTCGAAAGAATCACCGTTTCGGTAATTTCGGTTTTTTGAAGTATAAGTTCTCCGAATTCTGCTACCTGAACGGAGGGAATGGAAAACTTTTCGCGTATATCGATTGCTGCTGTTTTATGGTTGATGCCAAGAACGCCTATCATGAATGCTGTCTGTTATGTAAAACAAATAAATGCGATAAGTTCAACCTTGCAAGGTTAAAACCAAGACGAAAGCAAGGTACTTTCAAACTAGTAACAAACAGGAGGAGGCCGCAGAAATGGCAGGGCAGGACTATGAAGCATCACCAGGTAACTATTCATCCCTGGAGGACTCATGCCATGGAAAGATTGGTTTATTGGCTGAGTAGTTATTGTATTAGTATCCAATGGATTGACTATATTGTGATCAGAGTGGAAAAAAGAAGCTATTTTTTCGGACCGAATTTCAGGTGTTTCATCCAGCACAAATTCTTTTTGCTCACAAGCCTCATCTTCTACTTTCATCGCATGGCGCGAGTAGGTCACAGTGGTATAGCTGGCCAAAGTGGTGATGGCAAGAATGACAAAAGGGAGAAATTGCGAAAACTGTCCGAAACTAAACATTTACCAGCAATTTTGTAGGAATCAAATTTAGGCTTTATTTCAATACTTTAAAAGAAATTGATGAGTTTTCATCGATAATGTTCCACCCGTTTTTGGGTTTCTTTTCCGCGGCATATAATTTCGGGTTTTTGAGGCAGAGAGCCATAAACCTTTATAAAATTGTCTACGCAAGAGGGCGATGTAAATATTACCTGATCAAAATTTTCTACCTCTGTTTTTTGGTTATTGGCTGGAAATGTATTTTCATAAACCGTAAGTCTCACAACCTGATTGCCCATTTCCTCCAGTGTGTCAGGCAGGAAGTTCGTAGCCAGGTTCGAGCGCGGTATCAGTATTTTAGCCCCTTTAATGCCATGCTCACTGAACAAGCTTACTAATCCTTCAGACGATTCGTCTGCGGCCTGAAGATCGGGCAGCAGGCCATATTCCCTGAGGCGCCCGGTAGTTACCGCTCCGATTGAGGCAATTTTTACCTGGGCAAGTTTTCGTGAATCTTTACCAAGATCAAACCATCTTTTCAGAAAATAATCTACCGCATACATACTGGTAAAAATCAGCCAGGTAAAGCTGCCAATAGATTCAATCACACGGTTTGTTTCAGTATAATCCTTTAAGGGTCTGAGCTCAATCATAGGCTGATGAAACACGTACCCTAAATGGGCGTATTTGCCAAGGTTTGTTCCGGTAAAGAGTATTTTTGGTTTGTATTGAAAGGCTTGGTACCAGCAATGCCGGTTGCCAACTTCGCCGGCTATGACCAGCAGGGGTGCTTTGTATTCTTTTTTGTGGTTTAATATTGACTGAATAGTCTCATAAAAAACTTCTTGGTCAGGGCCACCGATGTTGTAAAATAGGGTAAGAGGAGTCTCCTGTGGCCTTTGGTGTTCCAGAAGAGCATTGGCAATGGCCCGAAGGTTTCCTGCACCCATAAAATACACGATGGTATCGGTGTCGGGTACTTCAATTTTCGACCGCTCGTGTCCGCTGCAAAAGGAAACTGAATTACTGATGTTACGAAGCGTTAAGGGTAGGTTGGCCAGTGCTGCAGCCCCTAATACACTGCTTATGCCCGGCACTGTTTCTACCTGAATCTGGCGGGCTTCGAGAAAGGCAATTTCTTCGCCGGCATGTCCAAAAACCATGGGGTCGCCACCTTTCAGGCGTATCACGGTAGAGTGTTTCAGTGCGGCTTCAAAGAGCAATCGGTTGATATCTTTCTGGTCTTTAAAGTGATTGGCAGCCCGCTTGCCAACAAACACCTTTACGGCTTGAGATAGTTCCAGAATGCTGTTGTCGATGAGGCTGTCGTAAAAAATTATATCGGCTTTTTGGAGCAATTCATAGGCCTTGATCGTAAGCAGCTCCTTGCTGCATTGCCCGGCACCCACCAGGTAAACTTTTCCGAACGTGTGCTGAATGGATGAGTAACAGAATCTTTCATAATGCGCAAAAACCCTTTCATTTGCCAAAAGGGCAGCATAGGTCTGATTCTTATCGAAAGAAAGTATTGCTACTACTTTAATGCTTTCGGGCAATGGAAATGGCAATGCTTCGAGGTCTAATATAGACAGCTGGTCATGCAACTGCTCTAATACCAAATGCTTATTGGTTATTTCAGTTGTTTCAGGAGCCAACAAATAGGCCGGTAAAAATTTTTCTTGAGAAAATTTCTCTGCCATCTGCTGAACCAGGCTTCTATGCAAAGTATCGTCTTGTGTAAGCAGCTGTGTTGTCATAGAATAGAGTAGGAGTCAAAGATACTACGATTGGCTCAATATAGTTTGGATGGATTTTACTGATTTTTTTGAATATCATTCTTCCGGGTTACTTTCCAGGTAATTGCGGATACGGTCGCGCCATCGGATGGAAGCATACACATCGCGGGCATTAGACCCCACGGCCACGGTCATGTGATCTTTTTTGTAGATGGCGGGAGACACAAAATCGCAAAGTGGTGGATTATCGACTACGTTCACCAAAATACCCAATTTGTGGGCATCGTGGTATACCTGTTCGTTCAAGTTTTTAATGTTAGTGCAGGCATAAACCAGAAAAGCATCTTCGAGATCGGAGTCGATATAGTCCTTTTCGATAAAGGGTATATGCAAATCCCTTAATTCCTGACAGACTTCTCGGGCAATTACCTTAATGTGATTGGTAAATGGCAGAAGTAGTTTAATCTTATGATAAGCCACCCTTCCGCCTCCCACAATCACAATCAACTTGTGGCTGATGTTAAGACTTATGGGGAGAAAATTCATTTCTTTTTCTGCGTATTTCATGGTTAACTGTCGGGTTAAAACTCTCCAATATACACAATTCCCCTACGGATTACAAAATCGCCAAAAGCTTCTTGCGACTGACGTTCAAGGCTGTATTGCCCAAATAAAGAATCCAATTCCTTAAGAATATCTTCCTCTTTCAGCATTTCTTTGTACAATACATTCAGCCTTTTACCAAGGTGGCTGCCGCCCAGATAAAGGTTGTAAATGCCTGGGGCACGGCCCACCAGGCCAATTTCAGAATTATAGGGACGGGCACATCCGTTGGGGCAACCCGTCATACGCAGGGTAATTGCCTGTTTTTCGAGTTTGTGTTTTTCTAACAATAGTTCCATTTTATCTACCAATGAAGGCAGATAAGTTTCGGCTTCGGCATGTGCTAAGGTACAGGTATTAAGCGCCACACAGGCCAGTGAAGAAAGCCGGAGGGGACTGAAATTGTTCTCTGCATCGACCTGATACTTACGAAGAAGTGTGGTAATTTTTTCCTTTTCAGAAGCGGGCACATTGCCAATTATCACATTCTGGTTGCCTGTAAGCCTGAAATCGCCTTGATGAATGCGGGCTATTTCGCGAAGCGCCGTTTTCATTTTCACTTTTTCGGTGTCTTTTACCCGACCGTTTTCTACGAATAGGGTATAGTGCCAGGTATTGTTGGCAGCTTGTACCCATCCATAACGGTCGGTGGTAGTTGTAAATTGAAAAGGCTTTGCTTCAAGGGCTTTTATTCCGCTGCGTTTCTCCAGCTCATTCTTGAACCAATCGAGGCCGTTGCGCTCAATGGTATATTTAAAGCGCGATACCTTGCGGTCCTCGCGGTTTCCAAAATCGCGCTGTATTTTAACGATCTCCTCTACAATTTTTAGGGTATCCTCTTTTTTATAATATCCAATAACATCTGCCAATCGGGGATGGGTGCGGTCGTCGCCAAAAGTAGTGCCCATGCCGCCACCTACGGCAATATTAAAACCTATAAGTCCGTTTTTATCGCCAATGGCAATAAGCCCGATGTCGTTGGTAAACACATCGGTATCGTTATCGGGCGGAATAGCAATGGCAATTTTAAATTTACGCGGCAGGTAGGTTTTTCCATAAATAGGTTCGTTGTCTTCGCTTTCCTCTCCTCCGGCAACTAATTGCTTTTCGAGCCATATTTCGTGGTAGGCTGTGGTAGCAGGGGTTAAATGCTCATGTATCTTTTTGGCAAATTCGTAGGCACCGGCATGCAATTCCGATCGCTCAGGGTTCGGGCTGCACATGACATTGCGGTTTACATCGCCACAGGCAGCAATGGTATCGAGAAGGGAATTGTTAATTTCCCGGATATGTTGTTTAAGCACTTTTTTAAAAACCCCGTGAAATTGAAAAGCTTGTCGGGTGGTTAGTTTCAGGGTGCCATTGGCATAGGTATCCGAAAGGCGGTCCATCTCGAGCCATTGCTGAGGTGTAGAGAACCCCCCTGGCAGGCGCACCCTTATCATAAACGAATACAAGGGTTCGAGCTTTTGTTTTTTACGCTCTGCTTCAAGTTCTCGTGCTGTTTGTTGGTAAATGCCATGAAACTTGATTAATTGGGTATCATCGGCAGCAATACTGCCTGTTATTTCATCAATCAGGCTTTCGCGAATGGTGCCACGCAGATAATTACTCCTGGTTTTAATACCTTCGACGGGCGATAGTTTTATTTCTTGTTGGCTCATTTTTTATATTCTTAAGTCTTTTACATAGAGAAGCCTGGTATGGCTTAATACACATCTTCCTGTAGCCTGTTTTCTTTTCGCAGTTGATTGAAATACGCTTCTGCTTTCTCTGATTTCAATCCACCTTCCGATTCAATTACTTGCAAAATTGACTGTTTTACATCGCGAGCCATTGAGTTTTTATCGCCACAGATATAGATGTGAGCTCCATCCTGAATCCATTTATAAAATTCTTTCGATTGTTTCAGAATCTTATGTTGCACGTAAACTTTCTCTGCCTGGTCGCGCGAAAAGGCCAGATCGATACGGTTGAGTTGTTTTTGCAGATGCCATTTTTGCCATTCGGTCTGGTACAGGAAATCGGTCGCAAAATTGCGGTCGCCAAAGAAGAGCCAGTTTTTACCGCCTGATGCATTGAGTGCTCTTTCCTGCATAAAAGCCCTGAAAGGAGCTACACCGGTGCCTGCACCAATCATTACAATAGGCACAGAAGGGTCTTTGGGTAAGCGAAAGCTGATGTTTTCATCGATGTAAATCGGTAATAAACTGTCTTCCTGTATTTGGTCCGACAGGTAGGTGGAGCAAACCCCAAAGCGGTTACGTTGATTGTATTGATATTTAACAGCCGAAACGGTAATGTGAACTTCGTCGGGGTTTGATTTTTGGCTGGATGCAATGGAATATAGCCTTGGTTGCAATTTCCGTAAGGTAGATAACAGGGTTTTTGCATCGAATTGTATGGGAAACAATTCAAAAAGGTCCAACACATCGCGTCCCCAGGTAAATTCTTCCAGCTTTTTCGAATCCTGTAAAAAGCTGTGGAGCTTTTCACTTTCAGCAAGCACAGCCCAGGCCTTAACAAGAGGCGGAGTAAGGCGGGTAAGTTCGTAATGGTGCGTGAGGGCTTCGCGGATGGTTTTTTCTTTATCACCAATCTGAATTTTTTCCTGTTCGTTCAACTTACTGTGCCTGAGCACCAGGTCCACCATCTCTGGATGGTTGGAGCTGTAAACCCCAAGAGAATCACCCGGAGTATACTTTAAACCAGAGTCTTCCAATGAAATTTCGTAGTGATACACTTCTTTGCCTGAACCAAGACCGGTAACCAGTTGTTTTGTAAGCACGGTTGCCTGAAAAGGCTTTTCTTTGTTGAAGTTTGCTTCTGAAATTAAAACTTGTCTTGAGTTTAAAGTAATGCCTTCTAACTCAGCTGGCAGGTTCTCTGTAGCATACTTTTTAATAGAAGCTTCAATCCATTGTTGTGCTGCCTCCTCAAAATCGAGGTCGCAATCAATGCGGTCGAAAAAGCGCGTACCGCCTAATTGTTCGAGGCGTGAATCGATGTCGCGACCAGTTTTGCAAAAATGCGTATAACTGCTGTCGCCCAATGCCAATACAGAATACTTGAGCGAATTCAATTCAGGTGCTTTTTTACTGTGCAGAAACTGGTAAAACTCCTCTGCGCTGAGTGGGGGTGCACCCTCGCCATCGGTGCTCACTACAATCAACAAGTTTTTTTCCTGTTTTATTTGTTTGGGATTGTATTCGTTCAGGTTTACCAATTCTACGGGTATTCCAATTGCCTCAGCTTTTTTCTGGGCTTTTTGGGCCAACTTCTGGGCATTGCCCGAACGGGTTCCGTAGAGTATTTTTAACGCTGGTACCTGCGAAAGCTTGTTTGAACTTCCTGGCAAAGGGTGTTGCTGATCCAGTAATTTGAAGAGTTGATTGGTGCTTTGGTTAAGCCCGCTCAGATATCCGCCCAGCCAGATTTTTTGTTCGTGACTGAGCGTGTTAAGAAGTTTTGACAATAGGTCGTACTGGGCAGTATCGAGCGCGTCTGAAATCGTAGGTGTTGGATTCATGCGAAATGCTGGCTGAAAATTAATAATGATAGGTTTGTTCGTTGAATGAATAATCAGGTAATGCGGCTGGGCATATCACTCAATCTTTGTAAAGTGTTTTCGCCTAATCGACCAGAAACCATTCTCCCGGGTACGAAAGTGCCAAAAGCTTTTCATGCTCTGAGCGCCATGCATGTGTTTGAAGGATATTTTCGTTAGCGGCTTGTTTAAATGAATTATAGCTCTCAGCACTCAGGTATTCCTCGGCCGCCAGAAAATCAAGCCAGAATTTTACACTTGAAAGGTTTTCCAATACCAGGTTTAATTGATCATACACTTGTTTTCCCGGCTTTTCGAGCAGGGCAAGTTTGATAGCAGTGGTTGCTCGGGTAGATGATGTAAGGATTTCTTTTTGGGCATTTGCTCCTATTTTGTCTTGTGGCAGGTCAATTGCAAGCTTTACGATTTGGCGGGTAAAAAGCTCAATATTATCAGGATTAATTTTCTTTTCCATAAGGCTTAGTGTTATATTTTACTTTGATTGATTCAATATATACTACAAATACTATAATAATGATAGGACAAAGATATAAAAAAATAAACTACAAATCCTATAGTGAAGATAGAAAATATAGACTTTTATTCTTTCTATATCGTCTTGTTAGAGAAATCTGCATTTGATAATTCGAATATTTCGTATTGCATTGAAAGGCAAAAAGGCTATTTTTGATAGAATTAAAAGCGCAAAAACAATGAGTGTATTAGTGAATAAAGCATCGAAAGTACTGGTGCAGGGCTTTACAGGTACCGAAGGTAGTTTTCATGCCAGTCAGATGATAGAATACGGAACCCAGGTAGTAGGAGGGGTAACACCCGGAAAAGGCGGGCAAAGTCACCTCGATCGCCCTGTTTTTAATACCGTTGCCGATGCAGTAAAGGAAACCGGAGCCAATGTATCCATTGTTTTTGTGCCACCACCCTTTGCCGCCGATGCTGTAATGGAAGCTGCCGAGGCAGGAGTGGAGCTTATTGTTTGTATCACAGAAGGAATACCCACCTCGGATATGATGAAGGTAAAAGCCTTTTTAAATGGAAAGAAAAGTCGTCTCATTGGCCCTAACTGTCCGGGAATAATCACGGCTGGCGAGTGTAAAGTGGGTATTATGCCAGGATTTATTTTTAAACCCGGTAAAATCGGAATTGTTTCCAAATCCGGAACCCTTACTTACGAAGCTGCCGACCAGATTGTGAAGGCAGGAATGGGTATTTCCACAGCAATAGGTATTGGAGGCGATCCCATTATTGGAACCACCACCCGCGAAGCCCTCGAATTGTTTATGAATGATGCAGATACTCAGGGAGTAGTGATGATAGGCGAAATTGGAGGCACCATGGAAGCCGAAGCAGCTTATTGGTACAAACAAAATTCGAAAAAGCCCGTGGTAGGCTTTATTGCCGGCCAGACAGCACCCAAAGGCAGGCGTATGGGCCATGCAGGAGCCATTGTGGGCGGAAAAGACGACACCGCAGAAGCCAAAATGCGCATTATGCAGGAATGTGGCATTGCAGTGGTGCAGTCGCCGGCGGAGATTGGGGAAAAAATGCGGGAAATACTTAAATAATCAGATTCTCAGCCCCGGCGGCGCCTTGCAACTTACACGAAAAGCGTTTAATTTTGGCCGAAAAGATTTTGTGGACGGCCAGGTATTTACAGCACTCACCTCTCAGAAACAAGTAGATGGCATGCTTCGAACAGTAACTTCGACCATAAAAATTTATGGTGAGAACATGAGTGTGCAATGCATAAGCGCCACCATCGACCCTCCGCTTACACTTGAAGAAGAAAAGTACCGTGGCCGCATTGCCCTGTATGTAAAAGGCTTAGAGACCAGCTCGAACAACGTTATTGTACAAAGCTTTACCGACTACTACCCCTTCGGCTCGCCCATGCCAGGCCGCAGGTATGTCTCCTCAAATAAATACCGCTTTGGCTACTAGGGCCAGTTTGCCGAAGACGAAGGCGACGAAAACGGTTATAACAGCTTCGAAGCCCGTATGTACGACAGTAAAATTGGCAGGTGGACTACCATTGACCCCAACAAACAACATTGGAGCTCTTATCTAGCTATGGGCAATAATCCACTTAATAAATATGATCCAGATGGACGTGATGATTGGTATTTAACTTCTCAGAACACGTTTATTAGAGTAGAGCACAATTCACCTTATCATGCATACTTTGATGTAAATGGAAAGTTTATTTCAGCAATTTATGATGAAGATATGATTGATCCTATCAAACTTACAGCTTCACTTGAAAAATTTGCAGGAGGACGTAGCGATATGGCGGGTGATATTAATTTATATAAGGCATTTTATCAGCGTCAAAATAATCAAGATAGATATCAAATGCAATATAAAGCGAAATCGCTTGGATTTCTGGATGCATATACTCAGATGGAAACAGTTTATTCATTGACTGGGGCGGCAATCATACATGAGGATGTTGCGACTGTTTATAGTTGGCTTTCTTCTGGACCTAAACTTAATTCTGTTGGAGATATTATTAATACAATTGATGCTGCTGATTCATTTTTTGACTCAGTGAATATCGATTTTTTGGATCTCTTATTAGGGAAAGATTATGCTACTCCAGCAGATAGAGTCGATCCTTTTTCTGAGTATAATTTAGGAGTTAGAGTTGACAATACTACGACCAAATAATAACATTTAATAATGATGAAATATTTTTTTTTAATTCCAATAGTATTAAATCTATTCTTAGTTTTAGGTTGTTCTTGTCAAAACAGACCTGGAAATGAAATTGATAATCAAAAAAATGGAACATTTCAGGAGTTCTATGTTAGCGGGAAAATAATGGAGATTGCGAATTACAAGAATAATGAACTTGAAGGTTGGCAAATATCATTTTACGAAAATGGCCGTGTGGCTAATGCTTTTTATATACATAATGGCTCAATTATAGGGGAAGCAAAAAAATGGTATGAAAATGGCACCTTACGTAAGATAGAGTATTATTTGTCTGAAATGAGAAATGATTCTATAATAAGAGTTTGGTATGACAATGGCTGTAAGAGATTGGAAGGTCAATACAAACTTGGAAAAAAACAGGGAGTGTGGATTCAATATTATAATACTGGAGATACGGCTCTTGTTCGGCACTATGCAATTAATGGTGAGCCTGATGGAGTTTGGCGTTTTTATAGATCAAATGGCGAGTTAGAAAAAGAAATTGACTTTAATCTTGATCAGTCGAGATCAATTGTAGTATTTCCCTATCGAAGTATCGATGGAGAGGTATTTTTTCCAGAAGACTAGGCCCCTAATTGAGCGTAGTTTGCCGGAATAACTGGTACAACAAATAAACAAAGAGACCAAGCGTAGGTTTTCCTACGCTTTTTTATTTTTGTAGCATTTTCCCTCCCCACTAGCGCAAGCAAACAATAAAAAATAGAGACTGGTTCAATCCCGATGTGCTTCGGGCTTGGACCATTTTCATTAATACCAAAAAGCAAATATTTAATAATGCTAAAGCCAACAACTTTTTTTAACCCCTCTCGTCCGCGTTTATAACGCGGATGGGCAGGATAAATAGCGATGAGTAAGGCATTAGAAATGCCGGAATAAAAAGAGCTAAAGTATTTTAGATAGGCAGATAAGTTAAAAACTTAAAATCCTAAAATCCCCACTGGCGCGCTTTTGTAAAGCGTGCTGAATTGTTTTGTATAACATTAGGATAGGATTTGCAATCCGGCATTTTTAGTAAATTGCTGCCTAGATGATAGTTCAATAAATGTTGGAAAAGTATAAAGTCTGAGAGTTTTAAAAATAGAAAATCTAAAATCCGCACGCTTTACAAAAGCGCGCGAGAGGGATATTGTGGATAGTACAAATTATCCTAACTAAGCGTAGTTTGTCTGAATAACAAGCACAACAAACCCACTGGCGCGCTTTTGTAAAGCGTGCTGAATTGTTTTGCATAGCATTAGGCTAGGATTTGCAATCCGGTATTTTTAGTAAATTGCTGCCTAGATGATAGTTCAATAAATGTTGGAAAAGTATAAAGTCTGAGAGTTTTAAAAATAGAAAATCTAAAATCCGCACGCTTTACAAAAGCGCGCGAGAGGGGGGTGTTGTATTTAGCACCTCACCTTTATATTTAGGATCAAGCACTGGCACAACGATACCACTTTTAAATTGGAGAAATGATTAAAAATATTGATAAAATAGGAAGTATTATTAGATCTGTACAGTTTTTTTTCATTTTGATTTTTTTTTATTTAATTTCTATACAGATACGAGATATTAAACTGAATGAAACTGTAATTTGGATAAGTAAAATTATGTTCTTTTATATTTTACCTGTTTTTATGGTATTACCTCTTTTCTTTTATACTTTAACAAATAGAACGAATTACAAAATTGAATATATTAAAGTGATTTTAATATTTATTTGTATTGCGATTTTGTTTGAGATTTTTTTACTTAACCCCTAATTGAGCGCAGTTTGCCGGAATAACCGGCACAACAAATAAACAAAGAGACTAAGCGTAGTTTTTACTACGCCTTCACTGCCGCAAGTCTGAGACTTGTGGCTATAAACAATAACATATAACCGAATAACAAATTTACCTGGAATAAGTGCCAGGCATTTTTCTTGTTGTTGTTTTATTGAATTGGCCACAAGTCACAGACTTGCGGCAGTGGGGTGGCCAGTTGGGGCCAGCTGGTGTGTTGGGTTATAGGATTAAATCTGACTTCCGGTTTCTTTAAAGATTCTTTCTCTTATGGATTCTGCAACAAAGCTATTTAACGACATTTTATCTTCCATTGCCAGTAAAGCCGCTTTTTGATGAAGCCTTGGTGATACCCTTACATTAAAGCTTCCTTTAAAAGGTTTCTCCGGAGTAACTCCATCACTCTTACAGTCAGTCAAGTAAGTATCAATAGCCTCTTTAAAATCCGTCTCTAATTCATTGCCAGTCTTTCCTTCATAAGATATAAGACCGTTAATACCAAGCACTTTCCCAAACAGCAAATCATCTTCTTTGCTGTATTCAATACTACCTGTGTAGCCTTTGTATTCTAAGTTTTTCATAATCCTAATACCTCCTTAATTTGTTTTAGCTGATAGTGTTTCATTATTCCCGTTGGATGGGGTTTGTGTAACATAATCGGGACTCCTTTCTTGTTCATGAACTTAACTCTTGAACCGGAAGTTTTTCCCTTTTTTACTTCTTCAAAATCAAAGTAACCTAAGAACTTAACCACTTCATCATAATGAAAATCAGATGGTATGGTTAAAAATCGAGCAATAAGTTTTTCTTTCTTAGACATACGCAAATGTAACTATATTTAGTTGCAAAATCAATTCTATTTTTATTCAATCGATGATATTTTTCCAAATCCTTTTGCAAGTCCCCCGCTAGTCCAAGCTTGTATCAGGCTGGTTCGAGCCTTCACTGCCGCAAGTCTGAGACTTGTGGCTATAAACAATAACATATTACCGTATAACAAATTTACCCCCTCTCGTCCTCGTTTATAACGCAATTGGGCAGGATAAAAAGCGATGAGTAAGGCATTTGAAATGCCGGAATAAAAAGAGCTAAAGTATTTTAGATAGGCAGATAAGTTAAAAACTTAAAATCCTAAAATCCTCGTCGCAGACGAGGACTAGATTGGGGGTGTTTGATTTAAATTTAAAATTCAATCTGTATTTTTATTTTTCCGCCAAGTCCTTTCTCCACTATATCATATAGAGTTTTTAATGTCATATTACTTGCGTCATTTTCAATACGTGATATAAAACTCCGTTTTTTATCTATAACCTGTCCTAATTGGTCTTGGGTCATTTGTTTTTTTTCTCTTGCTTCTCTGAGCATTAATCCGACCCTTAAAGACTTAAATTCCCGGTCTAAACGATCTCTTCGCTCGGTTCCTTGTTTTCCATATACTTGGTCTTTCAAGTCAGTCCAGGTTGTTGTGTTTGCATTTTTCATATTCATTCTCCTTTTTCTTTGAAATACTCATTCATTAACTTTTCCGCCCTATCAATTTCAGATTTTGGTGTCTTTTGCGATTTCTTCTGAAATCCATTCAGTAGGATCACTAATTTTCCTTTGTCAAAAAAGCAAAAGACTCGCCAAATATCAGAACCAAGATTTATTCTTGCCTCGTAAAGTCCTTTTGTTCCTTCAATATGCTTGAGATACTTTTCTGGAATCCGTTGCTGAAATTCAATTATTTCAATGATTTTGAAAATTTTGTCTTGAACTCTTTGAGGCTGTTCAATAAGAAATTCCTTGAAATAACCCTTATAAGCAATGACTGACCGAATTCGTTCCATTCAATCCATTTTTCGTCAAAGTTAACTTATAAGTTACAATTTTGCAATTACTTTCTTTCCTCGCTAGTATAAGCTTGTAGCAGGCTGGTTCGAGCTTGTAGCTCGGACCAAGGTAATAATTATATGTTTTATAATCGGCTTGAAAATCCTCCCATCCCTCATTCTCATTTGTAACGCGGATGGGCAGGATAAAAAGCGATGAGTAAGGCATTTGAAATGCCGGAATAAAAAGAGATAAGTATTATAGGTACTCAAATAAGTTAAAAACTTAAAATCCTAATATCCTCGTCGAATACAAGGACAAGAAAAGGAAGCACATGCATTTTGTGCACATTTACTACATAGGCTGAACCGCAAAAACTATTTGCAAAAGAGTATAAATTTTGCCAACCCACTCAAACAACAAAACATCAGATTTTCAAGCCTAATGTTCGTATCGCAAAGATAACCTTTACATCACTATGCTTTCACATAGCAAGAAAATTTAGATTAAGGAATACCATAAAAAAACTCCCGGCTAAATAAATCAACCGGGAGTTTTTAATTGATGAGATTTCTATTTCTTAAAAGACCATCCTCCTTTTAAACCAAATACAAAGTAACCCAGATATAAAGCTCCAATGGCAAAAATTGTATCACCAACTGCGCGTAGCCATCGTAAGGTTTCTATTGCCGGAGTTCCTAAAAATTCAGCAGAACGAGCATACCATAAACCATGCTTCACACTTGCCACAGTTTGTGCTAAACCTACAGGCAATACACTTATTAGTACCATGAGCAGTAATCCAATATTCATAGCCCAAAATGCAATTTTAATTGGCCTTTCTTTCCATACCGACTTAATGTCCATATCTCTTAATACAAATAACATTAAGCCTATTCCAAGCATACCATAAACACCAAACATGGCAGTATGGCCGTGAACAGGTGTAGTATTTAATCCTTGCATGTAGTATAGAGCAATAGGAGGGTTTATTAAGAATCCAAAAATACCCGCTCCCAATAAATTCCAAAATGCTACGGCAATAAAAAAGTAAATGGGCCATTTGTAAGCATTTACCCATTCGCTTATGCGACTCAATTTTAAGTTGTGATATGCTTCAAAACCCATAAAAACAAGCGGTGCTACTTCTAAAGCACTAAATGTGGCTCCAAGAGCCAAAACCCCTGTTGGTGTTCCAGTGAAATAGAGATGATGGAAGGTTCCAATAATTCCACCGGAAAGGAAAATTATGGTTGAAAACAGAACGCTTGATGTGGCTACACTTGCTTTTAATAACTGCATTCGAACAAATATGAAAGCAATGGCAACAGTTGCAAAAACCTCAAAAAATCCTTCTACCCAAAGGTGAACAACCCACCAACGCCAATATTCTGCAACCGATAGGTGTGTCTGTTGTCCCCACATCAATCCTGCTCCATAAAAAGATGCAATGGCAATTGAGGCAATTAAAAACATCAATAATAGATGACGGTTTTCATTCCGCTGTCTTAAAGCAGGTAATAAGGCTCTGCCCATTAGAAACAGCCAAATAAATAGTCCAAGAAAAAGGAAAATTTGCCAAAAACGGCCTAAATCAACATACTCATAACCTTGATGTCCAAACCAAAAGTTTTGGGCTAAACCTAATTTTTGCATGATGCCCATCCATTGACCTGCCAGTGAACCAACCACTATCACTAATAATGCTCCAAACAAAACATTTACGCCTAAGCTTTGATATTTTGGTTCTTTCCCTGAAACAGCAGGCGCAATAAATAATCCTGTTGCTAACCAGGAAGTTGCAATCCAAAATATTGCTAATTGTATATGCCATGTTCTGGATACAGAATAGGGCAGAAAGTCAGCCAGGGGTAATCCATAAAAACCATTCCCTTCAACGCCATAGTGAGCTGTAATAACACCCATTATTATTTGTACCAGAATTAGTGCTGTAACCACCCAAAAGTATTTTAAGGTAGCCTTCATCGACGGTGTCTGTTGAACACCCGACAAGGGGTTAACTGCTGGTACATCCACTTCTTCATCATCTTCTTTTCTTTTGGTGGCATAATACCAGGCTAATAAACCAATTCCCACTAATAGAATAATTACACTAAAACCTGTCCAAAGGTGCAAGGAGCCGGTTGGTACATTACCCACTAATTTTTCAGCTGGCCAGTTATTTGTATAGGTAATTTCTTGTCCGGGGCGTTCGGTTACAGTAGCCCACGTTGCCCAAAAGAAAAAGTTATTCATTTTAGACATCCTGTCTGCATCTTTTATAGTATTTTCTGGAATGGCATAGGCTTCACGCAAATCAGCCAATTCTTTACCATCCATAAACAGTGCTGTGTAATGACTACTTACAGCTTTTATAGCATCAGCCCGAATGTCAGATACTTGTAATGTTTTAGTTTCTTTATCATAGGTGTTGGTTCGCATTTCTTTCTGAAGCCTAATCTGAAGCATAGCTTGTTTTTCTTCATCCAGCTTATTGTATTCCATAGCAAATTCCAACTGGGCAAAACGCTCAAGAATGTACACTGCTTCGCGGTGCAACCAATCCGCAGTCCAATCGGGAGCCTGGTATGCCCCATGTCCCCAAACAGTCCCTACTTCTTGTCCTCCGATTGATTGCCAAATATTCTGACCATCCTTAATATTCTGTCCGGTGAAAAGTAAATTCCCCTCACTGTCAACTACTTTTTCTGGTATAGGAGGGGCTTCGCGATATATTTCCCTGCCATAATAGCCTAAAATTCCAAAGGAGATTACCATAACAAGGATAAATCCAATCCAAAGTTTTCTTGTATTCATAGTCCATTTGATTTTAAAGATTAAAAACAAATGTATAATAATTTTATAAAAGGACAATAATGTCTTTATATAAAAAAATTTTATCTTTGTGGAAATAAAAAACAACGACATGAATATCAATATAAGAACCAGTGTAGGAGACATCGTGAAAGCCAACTTCAAAACAGCCCAAATTTTTGAAAGAAATAAGATTGATTTTTGTTGTGGAGGAGGTATAAGTCTTGATGAAGCCTGCAAAAAGAGCGGAACCAATGTTGAACAGTTAATCCCTGAATTAGAAGCTACAATTCAATTAACCGACCCGGATTCGAGGTATATTGATGAACTAGAACTTAATGAACTTTGCGATTACATTGAGAAACGACATCACTCTTATGTGAATGAAAACATCCCGTTTCTTCAACAAAAAATGCAAAAGTTATGTGATGTTCACGGAGACAATCATAATGAACTTTATGAAATTAAGGCATTGTTTGATGGTGCAGCCGAAAATCTTAGCGCGCACATGAAGAAAGAGGAATTAATTCTATTTCCATATATCAGAAAAATGGTAAAATTTCAGAAAGAAGGTAAAACTGCAAAAGATGAATTGGGTGTTGCTGTGAAAACTATAAACACCATGCATGAAGAGCATCTAACTGAAGGTGAGCGCTTTGAAAAAATATCACAATTAACATCTTCCTATACATGTCCGCCCGATGGCTGTGGTACTTACCGGGTGACCTTTCAAACCTTAAAAGAATTTGAAAACGACCTGCACCGGCACATTCATTTAGAAAACAATATTCTGTTTAAGAAAGCTTTACTTTTGGAAAGTGATTTAATAAAATAAACAGATATGTTATCTAAAAGTACAGAATATGCCATTAGAGCTTTGGTTTTTGTGCAATTGCAAATTTGGGAACAAAAAAGGCCGGGCGTAGGAGAAATTGCCAGAGAAATTGAAGCACCGGAAGCATATACCGCAAAAATACTTCAAATACTCACAAAGAATAAGCTATTGGAATCGATGAAAGGCCGCGGAGGTGGATTCTTTTTCAGCGATAACCAATCAAATCTGACTTTATTTGATGTGATACTTGTGGTAGAAGGGGATGCATTTTTTCATAAATGTGGTTTTGGGTTGAAACAATGCAATAACAATAATCCCTGCCCACTGCATGAAAAATATAAAGGTGTTCGGGATAATTTCTTTGAGATAGTAAAAACAGAAACTATTCAATCTTTATCTGAAACGATAAAACAAGGTGATGCAGTTTTAAACAGAATACTAAATTATGATTCACGATGAAAAATATAACTCAAATTTTATCAGACGAACATCAAACTATTTTGAAAGTCATTGATGCTGCCTTACAGGAATGTGAAGCCATTGAAAAAGGAAAAGCCATAGAAGCCGGGTTCTTTCAGAAAGTAATTGACTTCATTAAAAACTATGCCGACAAATTTCATCATGCCAAAGAAGAAGACATTTTATTTAAAGCTATGCTGGAAAATATTGAGCATTTGCACTGCAACCCGATTCCGGTTATGTTGCATGAACATGATGAAGGGCGGGAGTATGTTAAAGGGATGGAACTTGGTTTAGCCAATTCTGACACAGGGCAGATACTTGAAAATGCAAGAGGATATTGCTACTTGCTGCAACAGCATATATACAAAGAAGATAATGTGCTATACCCCATGGCAGAAGAGGCTTTAAGCGATGAGCAAAAGGATGCAGTGAATCAAAAATATCAAAAGGTTGAGTTAAAATTAAAATCTGAGATGGATTTTGATTCCTTTAAATTTGCATTTAATTAGAAGATATGAAAGTAGCAGTTTGGGATACTTATGTGCAGCGTGTAGATGGAAAGAAGATGCACTTTGATATAATCGTACCGGAGGAGATAAAAGATGCAGGTATTATTTATCAGTTTGGGGAAGAATACCTGAAAGGGAAAATGGTTCAATCTGAAAAAATAACTTCTAAAGAGTGTGAATTCTGCCATGTTGAGAATGCAAATATTAATGTAATTAACGATATAGAATTCAAAGGTTATCACATCGTTGAAATGGAGAATTGTGATTAATCATGGGGGATTCAGCTAGTAAGTGGGCCAAACTGTATAAGAAACTACATAAATGGCCGGGACTCATTATTGCAATGTTGCTTCTTTATTATGCCGTAACGGGTATTTTTATGAATCACCGGGAGTACTTCTCGGGAATTGACGTTTCCAGAAATTTTCTTCCCGCCAATTATAAATATCACAATTGGAACAATAGTGCCATTAAGGGAAATCTCATCCTCAATAACGACAGTATATTGGTTTATGGCAATATTGGTGTTTGGTTAACGGATTCTAACTTTAAAAATTACAGTTCCTTCAATTCAGGTTTGCCTGAAGGGAGCGATAACAGAAAGGTTTTTGACCTTCACTCATCAAAAGAAGGGAATGTATATGCAGCTACACAATTCGGTTTGTTTGCTTTTGACAAGAAAAATAGTCAATGGAACAAATTTAACCTGGATGTTGACATAAAACGCTTTGTGGCTATTGAAAGTGTCGGAGATACACTCTATGTATTAAACCGCTCATTTTTGTTTAAAGGAAAATCAGCAGGAATTAATACTCAATTTAAGAAAATTGAATTACAACAACCACTTGATTACAAAAATAAAGTTTCGCTATTTGAAACTATTTGGCAAATACATTCAGGTGAGATTTTTGGAATGCCCGGAAAGCTATTTGTCGATGCCTTAGGTGTGATAAGCATTTTCTTATCCCTGACCGGAATTACTTACTTCTTTTTTCCAGGCTGGATAAAACGTAGAAAGAATAGTTCGAAACCAGTCACACCCCTTGTAAAAGCTAACCGATGGACTTTAAAATGGCACAATAAAACAGGTGCCTGGTTATTTGTCTGTCTGATTTTTTTATTTTTTACTGGAATGTTTTTACGTCCTCCGTTGTTAATTGCCATAGCCTATTTAAAAGTAAATCCCATAAAATATTCTCATCTCGACCAGCCAAATCCCTGGTACGATAAACTGAGGGATCTAAAATATGATGATACCCGAAATAGCTTTCTTTTGGCAACCTCAGAAGGGATGTATTCTATGGATAAGGATGAGCTTGCTCCCAAAGTTTTTCAGATTCAGCCTCCGGTAAGTGTTATGGGAATAAACGTGCTGGAACCATTCTATGAAGGAGCATATATTGTAGGTTCGTTCAGTGGTTTATTTTTATGGCATCCGGCTCATCCTGAAATTTATAATTATGCCCAGGGGAAAATACATACAGATAATACAACAGGCAAACCAATTGGCGAATTTAAGGTTACAGGATTGATAACTGATTTTGACGGACAGCAATACATGATCGACTACGACAAAGGAGCAATTCCTTTGTATCACCAGAAGAAGTATCCTGAAATGCCGCAAAATATTCTTGAAGAATCAAAAATGTCACTTTGGAACTTATCCCTCGAAATCCATACCGGACGTTTCTTTCATTTTCTTCTTGGAGATTTATATATTCTCCTGGTTCCCTTATCAGGATTGGTAGCTATTGTAGTTGTTTTGAGTGGATATTTACTTTGGAGGAAGAAATTCAGGAAACCTAAAACTTATTAAAAAATTGTAACTTTTATAAATTTTAAAATAGAATAATATGATATCACGAAGCTATAAAACAGAAGAACCAAAAGAAAACCCGCATAAGGTAGATGTAAAACAGTTATACAATAAGGAATCGGCACAAGTAATGCATATTACTTTGCAACCTGGTGAATCCTTACTGCCACACAAAACGCCTGTTGATGTATCGTTTTATATTCTGGAAGGAACGCCAACCGTAAAAGTAGGTGAAGAATCAGAGGTGTTTGAGAAAGATACCTTAATTGAAAGCCCTGCTGATATTGTTCATTATCTAAGTAACGAGGGAGATAAGCAATCACGAATATTAGTTATTAAAGCACCAAGGCCAACAAAACAAACGAAGCTATTATAAATTACTAATACTAAAGGTATGAGCGAACTCATCAACAACTCGAAATACAGGAAAGAAAAGCTGAAAGAACTTATCCTGAAACTCCATGAAGGGGAAAACCCGGCCCAGGTACGCGCCGAACTGGTAAGTACACTTCAGCATATACCCTACGGCGAAGTGGTAGAAGTAGAGCAGGAACTTATCCAATCCGGACTACCCGAAAGCGAAGTGTTACGACTTTGTGATATTCATGGCGAAGTGCTGGATGGCCACATTGATCAAAGCGGGGCACAAACTATTCCCGAAGGTCACCCGGTAGATGTTTTCAAACAGGAAAACAATGAGCTAAGAAAGATGGTGGAGAAAACAAATCAATTGTTGGCTATCCTGTATTCGGTTTCCGATGAAACATTCAAAGAACATTCATTAAAAGTACTTGCCTGCTTCAACGAACTGATGGATGTCGACAAGCATTACAAACGCAAGGAATATCTTTTGTTTCCCTATCTTGAAAAAAACGAAATTACAGGCCCGCCCAAAGTAATGTGGGGCAAACACGACGAAATTCGCGAACAGCTTAAGGGTTGTATCGAAATTATACGTGCCGAAGGATTAAAAAAATCCGACCTCGAAGATGCACAAGAACTATTGTTCGTTCCGGTATTGAGGGCATTGGCCGATATGACCAAAAAGGAAGAAGATATTCTTTTCCCCATGAGCATGGATGTGCTTAGTCTCGAAGACTGGTGGCAGATTCATAAACAAACGCTCGAATTTGGTTTTACACTCTACGACCCGAAAGTCGATTGGAAACCCGAAGGTTTATCGGCCGGAAGTTATGAAAACAATGGCGTAGTAAACGAAAATGGTACCATTCAACTGCCATCTGGCAGTTTTACTGCCAGTGAAATTATGGCCATTTTAAATACCATTCCGGTGGATATGACTTTTGTCGATAAAGACGATAAAGTGAAATATTTTACCCAGGGGAGCGAACGCATTTTTGCCCGCAGCCGCTCCATCATAAACCGCGATGTTCGCCTGTGTCACCCTCCGGGAAGTGTACACATTATCGAAAAAATTCTGGAAGATTTTAAATCGGGAAAAGCTTCGCATGCCCCATTCTGGATTCAGATGCATGGCAAGTTTGTACATATCGAATATTTTGCCCTGCGCGACGAAAACGGAGAATACCTTGGCACACTTGAATTTTCGCAGGAATTAACAAACCTACGCAAGCTGGAAGGGGAGCAGCGAATTCTTTCATATACAGAAAAAAAATAAGCAATGGAAAAACTCATTATAACACCTAAAACAAAGATATTCGACCTACTTGAAGCATATCCCCAGCTTGAAGATGTACTCATAAGCCATGCCCCGGAATTTAAAAAGTTAAAGAACCCGATACTGCGTAAAACCATCGCCAGGGTAGCCAGTATAAGCCAGGCTGCTGTTATTGGCGGATTAAACGTAGAAGAATTGGTAAATAAGCTTAGGGCGGAAGTCGGACAGGATAACATTCATTCCCTCGACGAAAGTGGAAACAAGTATACAACAGTTTGTCCCGATTGGTTTAAAAAGGAATTAATTGTAAAAACAATTGACATCCGCGAAATGCTCAATCGCGACGAACAGCCTGTACATGAAGTTTTAGCTGCCGCCAAAAACTTACAGGAAAATGAAATACTTAAAATTATTGCCCCATTTATTCCGGCACCTCTGCTCGACAAATCGCTTAGCTTAGACTATAAACATTGGCTCGATAAAAAAGGAGATGAAGAATATTGGGTGTTTTTTAAAGCTTAAAAGAACAAGATGTCGGAATTTACAAATACAAAAGAGAAAAGACTATCTAAGTTAATTGAGGTTTCGGAACTGATATTGAAAACAGGCAATGCCAGCTCATTTATAAAAGAAAACAAAGACTTTATACCAACTGTAATCCCTACGGATTTTATTACCCTCTTTGATGAAATCATCAAACAGGGGTACAAGATGGATGATATTAAAGTCTTATCAAATAAAGTCTTGAATATCTTTTATATTCCGATTAGGGATTTTGTAATAGTTGAACCCATACCGGATTCATTTCTGGGAGTACTCCAGCAAAATAACCTTGAAATGGAATTGTTGCTGAAAAAAATCCGTCCGGTATTTAAAGCCTTTGTAAAAGACATTCATAACCATGATTTGCAAAAGCAACTCAATGTACTCTTTTGCGAACTTGAAGTGTTCTCAAAACATTACACCATTAAAGAAAATGTTCTTTTCCCTGTTATCGAAGAAACATGGCCCGACTATCGTTGTATACAAATTATGTGGTCGTTTCATGATGATATTCGCAGAAATATAAAAAATGTTCTGGCTCAATTACAAATAGAAGAAATTGACCTTAAAACATTCAATAAATGTGTTGGTGATATCTTTTTCAATATGCTGGCCATAAAATTTAGGGAAGAAAGAATTCTATTCCCCTACATTCTCTCCTCTGTTAGCGAAAAGCAATTGGAAAGAATGAACCGTGAGAGCTTTGAACTTGGGTTCCCTTATATTCAGCCCAGATTAAATTCCTCAAAAAATGAAACAGTAGTTTTTGATGGAAATGAAGTAAACCTTGGAACAGGCAAAGTAAGTATAGAACAAATTAAACTTATTTTTAACCACCTTCCGGTTGACATTACTTTTGTAGATGAGAACAATAAAGTTTGCTATTTCTCCAATCCGCCAAAACGTATTTTTCCTCGTACCACATCTATTATTGGTCGAGAAGTAAGTAATTGCCATCCACCTGAAAGTGTTCATGTTGTTCAACAAATTGTAGATTCCTTTCGAAGAGGAGAAAAAGACCAGGCAGATTTTTGGATTCAAATGAGAGGGGAATTTATTTTAATTCAATATTTCGCTGTTCGTGATGAAAACAGAAACTACAAAGGTGTAATGGAGGTTTCTCAGGAGATTTCAGGAATTAAGGCTTTGGCAGGAGAAAAAAGATTGTTGGATTGGTAATGCCGCAACCAACGATTGAAAGGATACTCAACCCGCAATGCCAGGCACATTGGTAATTCGCACTTAGCCAGCGCTTGATACCAAAACCTGCCACAGAGTTTGTGAATATTGCCTACACTTAAAATCGATTAATTAATTCGTAGTTAGCGTTTCGTCCTCTTTCGTCAGTTTGTTGCAAGATACCTTTTTCTACCAGGTCTTTTATATCGCGTAAAGCCGTGTCGGTTGAAGTTTTGACAATTTTAGCCCATTTTGAGGTTTGCAGTTTTCCTTCAAAATCATCAAAGAGTTTGTTGAGCATCAGACGTTGGCGTTCGTTGATGGGGGTATGTTCATGCAATTTCCAGAACTCCGCTTTGCGCAATATTTTCATTGTAGTATTATCGGTGGCGAGCATCGCATTCTTAAGGCAATTTAAAAACCAGTCGAGCCATTCGGTAATGTCCCCTGAACTATGCTGTACTTTTTGCAATACTTCATAATAGCGTTTACGTTCGGCTAATATTTGGCTTGACATACTGTAGAAACGTTCTCCACTGCCTTCGGCACGGGCAAGCAACATATCGGTTATGGCTCTTCCAATTCGGCCGTTTCCGTCATCAAAGGGGTGAATGATGATAAACCAAAAGTGTGCTATGGCTGCTTTTAAAACAGGGTCGAGTCGGGTTTCGTTGTTGAACCAATCCAGAAATTTGTCCATTTCTATTTTCACGAATTCAGGCTTTACGGCTTTGTAATGTACTTTTTCTTTGCCCATTGCGCCCGAAACTACTTGCATTTCGCCGGTGCGGTATCGACCCACTTCTATTAAGTTAGGCCCACTGTAACCAGTAGGGAAAAGTGCTGCATGCCACCCAAACAAGCGTTTTTCGCTTAAAGGTAAGGTGTATCGCTGAGTGGCATCCAGCATCATTTCTACCACTCCTTCGATGTGGCGACTGCTCGGCACAAGTCCTGCAGTGTTGATGCCCAAACGTCTTGCAATAGACGAACGTACTTGTTCATAATTGAGCAATTCTCCTTCTATTTCTGATGATTTTACTACGTCTAAGGTTAAGGCTGTAAGTGTGGCTTCTTCTTTAGTAGAAAAACCCAAAGCGTTCATTTGTCCTATTATTTTTCCTTGCATAAGCCTTACCTCACCAAATACGACATTTATGGCTTTATCCTGCCACGAAAAATCTGTCCAGTTTTGATGCTCGTAAAGGTATTTGACCATAACTTAAGAATATTCTACGGTAAATATACTAATTATATACCGCATTTTTGCGGCGAATAATATGTTTTTTCACCGCGATAATAAAAGTTGTAATACTCTGAAATTTTGATTCGGTCTTATTACCAGTGGCTATAATGGTTGATAATTAGGCCAGTAAGGGATTGCGGCTGATTTCCTATCAGAAAAAGAAAAAAATACAACGAATAAATTCTACGAAAAATAGCAAAAAGGCTTATTTTCAATTCGCTTTGTTTGAAGATATTAGGATCGAACAGGAGCGTTTGGTGCAGAATGCCCAAACTATAACTGCCCGGATCGATTATAATTTTCTGAAAATAAGAAATGCATTTTCTGTTTCAGCAATGCTCATCTCGCTGGCCAAAGAATATGTTATGTTCGGCCTGAGCTCCTATTCCTCTTTATAGTTATGGTATCCCGCCACAAATATACTTTAAGATTGTTCGGAAAAATGGTTCGAAAGAAGAAGAGGCACACATTTATTTGTCATTTTGCGCATTCTTTCTTTATTTTGCCACGCCATTTTATCGGTGTATTCAAGTACTAAGGCAAAATGAGCCCTAAGTAAGTATTCATTTGTGTGTAACTAACTTTTTAAATATGAAACTATTAGAAGGAAAAACAGCAATTGTAACAGGTGCTGCAAGAGGCATTGGCCGGGCAATTGCCATCCGTTTTGCCCAGGAAGGGGCCAATGTGGCGGTAACCGACCTGCGGCTCAATGAGAATACCGAATCGCTCGAAAAAGAATTGAAAGCACTGGGTGTAAAGGCTAAAGCCTATGCCAGCGATGCCAGCAATTTCGAAGATACCGACAAGGTGGTCAATGAAATACTCAACGATTTTGGTACCGTGGATGTACTGATCAACAATGCTGGTATTACCATGGATACTCTTCTGATGCGTATGACCGAGCAGCAATGGGATACGGTTATCAACGTGAACCTGAAGTCGGTGTTTAACTTCACCAAAGCCGTGCAGAAAATCATGCTTAAAAATAAACAAGGCTCCATTGTAAACCTTAGTTCGGTAGTAGGTGTTCACGGAAATGCCGGTCAGGCCAACTATTCGGCTTCGAAAGCAGGCATTATTGGTTTTACCAAATCCATTGCCCAGGAATTGGGCTCGCGCAACATTCGTTGCAATGCCATTGCTCCCGGTTTTATCATTACCGAAATGACCGCCAAACTTTCCGAAGAACAACGCCAGGCATGGGAACAGCATATACCAATGAAACGCGGCGGTACCCCTGAAGAAGTGGCCAATGTATGTTTATTCCTGGCTTCAGACTTATCGTCTTATGTAAGTGGGCAGACTATCAGCATTTGCGGTGCGATGAAGACCTGATTCTTTGCAGATAAATTGATCACAAAATACAAAGCGTTCCATTGGAGCGCTTTTTTTTGTGTAATTCAAACTTTAAAACATTTTATCCTGCAAACTGTTAGAGTTTTACTATTTTTAGCGCCTTAAACCAAAGAAGAATGCTTGTTCTGATTTCTAGTTTCCTTGTAAACATGGGCCTGTTTATTCAGCCTTTGATTGAGCATCACCGGGGTAGTTTTTACAATGCTCCCTTTATGCTCATTGTGCTGATAATCATGTTCAACTTTGTGTTGGAGCGTGTGTTGGATTTTCTCAACTCGAATTACTGGAGCGATAAGTTACCTGCCGAATTAAGCGATGTGTATGAGTCGGAGAAATACACTCGTTCTCAGCAATACAAACGCATCAACGATAAATTTTCACTGCTTACCAATACCTTTAGTTTTTTGGTGGTAACCAGCATGCTTTTTTTCCATGTTTTTGGTTATTTCGATACAGTAGCCCGCAGCATAAACAGCAACCCCATCATTGTTACCCTTCTTTTTTTCGGCATGGTGATGTTTGCTTCCGATATCATTAATACACCTTTTGCCTTATACGATACCTTTGTAATCGAAGAAAAATTCGGTTTCAACAAAACAACCATTCGCACCTTTATTACCGATAAGCTCAAAGGGTGGTTGCTTTCGGGATTGATAGGCGGTGGCTTACTTGCCCTTATTACCTGGTTTTACGGCATTGCCGAACAACAATTTTGGTTGTATGCCTGGGGCGCCATCACCCTGTTTATGATTTTCATTACAATGTTTTATTCCTCTCTGATAGTTCCAATTTTCAACAGGCAAACCCCTTTGGAAGAAGGTCCATTAAAGGAAGCTATTAGCGAATTTAGCCGCAAAGCAGGTTTTCAGTTAAAGAATGTATTTGTCATCGACGGATCGAAACGTTCCACCAAGGCCAATGCCTATTTTACCGGCCTGGGTTCGAAAAAAAGAATTGTTCTCTACGATACCCTCATACAAGATTTAACCTCCGAAGAAATTGTTGCTGTGCTGGCACACGAAATAGGGCATTACAAACGCAAGCATACCCTTTCTGGCATGGTATTGAGTGTGGTTCAGACAGGAATTACCCTGTATGTATTTTCGTTGTTTACAGTCAACCCAATGCTTTCTGAGGCACTGGGTGCCAGGGTGCAGGGATTTCATCTGGCTTTGATGGCATTTGGTGTCATCTACAGTCCATTTTCAACCATGGTTGGTTTATCCATGAATGCCCTCTCGCGCAAGAATGAATACCAGGCCGATCAATATGCAAAGGATTACCAACTCGACCAGCCCTTAATTTCTGCTCTTAAAAAACTCTCGCGCAACAACCTCAGCAACCTCACACCGCATCCGGCTTATGTCTTTTTCCACTATTCTCATCCTACCTTGCTGCAGCGAATACGAAACCTTAACCGTAGCGGAAAGAATGTGTCGTAGTGTGGAGCATGGATAATTTTTCGAAACAATGCAGGCAACCCTCATTACCATTGGCGACGAAATACTGATAGGACAGGTGGTGGATACCAACTCGGCCTTTATGGCTGCCGAACTGAACAAAATCGGCATTCGGGTAAAAAGCATTCATTCCATTTCTGACAAACATTCGGAAATACTACAGGCATTCTCAGATGCACTATCCAATTCAGAAATTGTGCTCATTACCGGAGGATTAGGACCAACCCGCGACGATATTACAAAAAAAGCACTGGCCGATTTTTTTAAGTGCAAGCTAATCAGGCACCAGCCTAGCCTCGAAAAAATTGAAAAAAGACTCACTCAGCTGGGTGTGAAGCTTTCGGAGATAAACCGCACTCAGGCTGATGTTCCCGAGGTTTGCAAAGTTCTTCCAAACAACCAGGGTAGTGCTCCGGGTATGTTGTTCGAAAAGGAGGGTAAGGTTATGGTATCCATGCCCGGCGTACCCTTCGAAATGAAAGACATTATGTTGAATGAGGTAATTCCCTATCTTCAAAAGCATTTTACCCTCCCGCTGCGCTTGCATAAAACCTTTTTAACTGCCGGGGTGCCCGAATCGACCCTTGCTGATCGGCTAACTAGTTTTGAAAACATGCTCCCGGAAGGCTTTTCGCTGGCTTATTTGCCTTCGCCAGGCATTGTGCGATTGCGCCTGAGTGCCACAAGAACAGATGAAACGGACCTGAAATTACTGTTTGAAAATACCTGTTTGTCTCTGGAAAAGGAGCTGGGTGCAGATTTATTCGGCTACGACGAGGATACACTCGAAGCAGTTTTAGGGCGTCTATTAGTAAAATACGGGTATAATATATCTACTGCCGAAAGTTGCACCGGAGGCAATGTGGCCAAAGCAATCAGCTCAGTACCGGGTGCTTCGGCCTATTTTGAAGGAAGTATTGTTGCCTATTCGAACCAGGTGAAAACAGGGATATTAAAAGTGCCCCAGGAAGTAATTGACCAGGAAGGGGTAGTAAGCGAAGCCGTGGTAAAAGTGATGGCCCTCAGGGTAAAAGACCTTTTGCAAACCGATTGTTCCATTGCTGTATCGGGTATTTCCGGACCTTCCGGGGGCACCAAAGAAAAGCCGGTAGGAACCGTTTGCATCGCCATAGCCACCCCCAGGGGTGTCGAAAGCTTTAAGTTTAATTTTGGCGATAACCGCGAAAGAACTGTTCAAAGGGCTACCATTACAGCCATAAATAAGCTTCGAATGGATTTACTTTCCATGTAAAAAAATCTCTCTAAAAAGTTTGAATATTAAAATTAAAATGCCGTAATTTGCGTCTCGTTTTTCGAGCACATAAAATACTAAGAAAATGTCACGAGTTTGTCAGATAACAGGTAAGAAAATCATGGTTGGTAACAATGTTTCGCATTCGAACCACAAAACCAAAAGAACTTTTGCTCCCAACTTATTCGATAAAAAATTCTATTTAGTTGAGGAGAATCGTTTTGTTTCAATTAGGGTATCCGCTGCGGGTATTCGCAATATCAACAAAAAAGGTCTGAAAAAAGCCCTTGAAGAGGCCAAAGCAAGCGGCCATATTTCGACATATTAATATTTAACAGTTTACAGTAATGGCTAAAAAAGGAAACAGGGTGCAGGTAATATTAGAATGCACAGAACATAAAGAATCCGGAATGCCTGGTACTTCGAGGTATATTACCACCAAGAACAGGAAAAACAATCCGGACAGGATGGAAATTAAAAAATACAACCCAGTTTTAAAGAAAGTAACCGTTCACCGCGAAATAAAATAATTCATTATGGCAAAGAAGGTAGTAGCAACATTACAATCGAAAGACAGCCGTTCTTATGTAAAATGCATTAAGATGGTGAAATCGGAAAAAACTGGAGCTTATGGTTTCCAGGAAGAAATTATACACAACGATAACCTGAAAAACTTTTTAGCCGACTAAGCTCGCTTCATTTTTTAGATTATCTAACGAATTAAAGCTTTCTGAACAGAAGGCTTTTTTATTTTCATAGCATGGCAATCTTTTCTCTCTTCAACCGCGAAAACAAAGAAAACCTCGACAAAGGTCTCGAAAAGTCGAAGGAAAGCGTTTTTAAAAAACTTTCCCGCGTTGTAGTAGGCAAGTCGACAGTCGATAGCGAAGTGCTCGATAATCTCGAAGAAGTGCTGGTAACTTCCGATGTCGGTGTCGATACCACCTTGCGCATCATCGAAAGGATCGAAAAACGTGTTTCTCGCGAGAAATACCTCAACACAAGCGAGTTAAATTCTATTTTAAAAGAAGAAATTGCAGCCCTGCTCGAAGAAAGCAACAAGGGCGAGGTCGAAGATTTTTCCGCCGTTTATGCACAAAAACCTCATGTGATTATGGTCGTTGGCGTAAATGGGGTAGGGAAGACCACTACCATTGGAAAAATAGCCCATCATTATAAATCGGCCGGGAAAACGGTGCTTCTTGGAGCTGCCGATACTTTTCGTGCTGCCGCCATCGACCAGCTCGATGTGTGGGCAACAAGAGCAGATGTGCCCATTGTGAAACAGCAAATGGGTTCTGACCCTGCCAGTGTGGCTTTCGATGCACTTTCATCCGCTATGTCGCGCAACATCGATGTAGTGTTGGTCGATACTGCCGGCAGGTTGCACAATAAAGCGCACCTGATGGATGAACTCTCTAAAATAAAACGCGTGATGGAGAAGGTAGTGCCCGGTGCACCTCACGAGGTTCTTTTAGTGCTCGATGGTTCGACCGGACAAAATGCCTTTGAACAAGCCAAACAGTTTACTGCCGCTACCCAGGTAACAGCCCTTGCCATTACCAAACTCGATGGCACGGCGAAAGGAGGAGTAGTGATTGGTATTTCCGATCAGTTTAAGATTCCGGTAAAATACATTGGGGTGGGCGAGAAAGTCGGAGATCTATTGCTTTTTAACAGAAATGAGTTTGTCGATTCGCTTTTCTCTCACTAATTCCGCTTTTCTCCTGTTTCCAAAATACAGAAACTAAAAGTTAATTCCGAAAAAGTTGCCTTGCGCCTCAACTTCATGAGTATTTTATTGTTTCTTCATCATCTGTTTATTTCGTATCTAAGGGTATTATATTATGTTAACCAAGAAAAAAGCTTCAAAAATTAATGTTGTCACGCTAGGTTGTTCGAAAAATCTGGTCGACTCAGAAAAACTCTTAGGTCAGCTTAAGGCGAATCAGTTGTCGGTGGTACATGATTCGTCCGATGCCGATGCACGCACCGTGGTAATAAATACATGTGGATTTATTGCCGATGCCAAAGAAGAATCGGTGAATACTATATTGGAGCATGTACGTGCCAAGCAGGAAGGTTTAATCGACAAGGTTTTTGTAATGGGATGCCTCTCTGAGCGCTACAAAGACATGTTAAAGACTGAAATTCCCGAAGTGGACGGCATCTATGGCGTAAACAGTCTCGACCAGATTGTAAAAGACCTGGGTGGCAATTATAAAAAAGACCTTGTGGGTGAGCGTTTACAAACTACCCCCGGACACTATGCCTACCTTAAAATCTCGGAGGGTTGCGACCGCACTTGTTCCTTTTGCGCCATTCCTTTAATAAGGGGCAAGCACAAATCGAAACTTAAAGAAGAGCTTGTCCATGAAGCCAGCTTGCTGGCTAAAAGCGGGGTTAAAGAAATTATTCTTATAGCGCAGGATTTAACCTATTACGGAGTCGACCTCTATAAAAACCAGGAATTACCAAATCTTTTGCTTCGCTTGAGCGATATCAGCGGGTTGGAATGGATACGCCTGCATTATGCCTACCCGGCTTCTTTTCCCTATGAAATATTGAAAGTAATGCGCACACACCCGAATATTTGTAATTACCTCGACATTCCTTTTCAACATATAAGCGACCCGGTATTGCGTAACATGCGCCGTGGAATTACAAGTTCGCAAACCTACGACCTCATACAGCGCCTTCGCGACGAGGTTCCTGGACTAACCCTTCGAACTACTTTATTGGTAGGCCATCCGGGTGAAACGGAAAAAGAATTCGACGAATTGCTGGCTTTTGTCGAAAAGTCGCGCTTCGATCGTGTGGGTGTGTTTACTTATTCCGAAGAAGACGACACCTTTGCTGCCGGAAAATTCAAAGATAGCATCTCCCAGGAAGAAAAGGAAAGAAGAGCCGCTACCCTGATGGAAGTGCAGGAACAAATTTCTCTGTCGCTTAATGAGAAACGGGTTGGACAAACCCTTAAAACCCTCATAGACCGTAAAGAAGGTGAGTTTTATGTAGGCCGCACCGAGGCCGATTCTCCCGAAGTGGACAATGAAGTGCTTATATCGTCTTCGGCCAAACTCGAAACAGGAAAATTTTACCAGGTAAAAGTCACCTCGGCTGATGCTTTCGACCTTTTCGGAACCCTTTAGTAAGCAGGCTAAGTGCTGATTAAATGAAGTATTTTACTGTTATAATTTCTTCAGCACAAAAAACTCATAACCAAAATAGGCGTGATAGGTGCGATAGATATCTATCTCATGCTGAATGGCATTAAAAGTTTCAATGGCTTCGACATTGTCGGGGTATAGTTTACGAAAATGGGCAAGGGCTTTTTCAATAGGGTCGTAAAACTCCTTTATCCATGAATCTGTATGGATGGTAAAGTTCGAAACCGTTTCATAAGCTTCTTTCCTAGCTGTATCGAGAATATCTCTCACCGTCGGCAATTCAATGCCCTCGGATTGCCAAAAATCGAGCAGCTCGTTAGGAGCATTTTCCTTTAACCACACACAATCGGTAAATACCAGAAAGCCACCTCTTTTCAGGTAATTCTTCCACTCCCTTAGCGCTTTCTTGTAACCAATGATAAACATCGATCCTTCGGCCCAGATGATATCGAACTGATTGGGAAGAAAAGGCAAAGCCCCCATGTCGCCTATAAAGCAGGTGATTTTGTGGGAGAGTTTTTCCGTTTGAGCCCTTTTCTGAAGAGCCTCCAGAAAAAGTGGATAATTGTCGAGAGCCAGGATATGACCCTCAGTGAGGCCACATAAATCCATTGTTTGCGCACCCTTTCCACAGCCGATATCGAGAATGGCTGGGTTTTGGGGTAGTTCGGAAAGACTAGACCAAGCCCTTTCGGTTTCTGCCTTCGAGCCTGGTCCCTGGCGAGGCACATAGCCGAAAACTTCTAAAAAATATTGGTTTATCATCGGATTATGAATGTAAATAATAATTTAAGTTTTATTGTAGATTATTTACGAACTTTATTAAGAGTGTTTGTGTTCAAATTACATGAAGAGAATGACGAAATATTTTTTAAAAAATTACAGCAATAAGTCCTTTGTGATCCAACTTAAGGCTCGATTTATTCTGTACAGTTATTCTATCGTATTGTTTGCCATAATAATAGCTGCATTTTACACAGCCTATGCTAATTTAAACAACCCGATGCTAAATTACTCGATTAATTTTAAGGTAATCTGGTTGTTCGTGGGTGCATTTTTAGTAGTACTTTTTGGAATATTTCTACTCGTACGCGGATACTATGCCATTGCAGCCCATTTAATGCTTATCATTGGTTTTGTGCTGATTTGGACTGTGATTCTGGTTGATAAAACACAGGCCTTATCCAGGCTCGATACCATTGCTCTTTCCATCGCTCTTTTATCCATGCTCCCGATAGTGTTTACAAAGCGGCCATTAGGAATGTTGTTCTATGCATTTGCCAATGTGGCTGCCCTTCTTATTGTGATTTACTTAATACAAGACGAACTAAGCGTCCCAAAATCGTCCATCATATCCTACATTTCCGATAATCTGGTTGCCATAATCGCGGTTGTTCTAATCTCTTATCAGGTATTTTATATCAACAAGCGGGCGCTTGACAAAGCAGAACATGATATTGCTGAGCGAACAAAAGCTGAAAATGCCTTAAAAATCAGCGAGCTGTTCAAACTACGCGTGTTCGACAGCTCAAGAATTCCAATTGTGGTAATGGATTCTATTCACTATAAGTTTATCGAATTTAACCAGGCTGCTATAAAGGCTTATGGTTATACTTCTCGAAGCGACCTGATGGGAAAAACACCACTTGATGTTTCTGCACCCACCCAATACGATGGAAGTCCCTCTTCAGAAAAGGCTGTGTACCATATCAACCAGGCACTTAAAGATGGAGCAGTTGTTTTCGAATGGAAGCATTTGCAGCCAGAGGGGGGGTATTGGGATGCGGAAGTACACTTGTTACATTTTATATCGAACAACGAAAGTTTTTTGCAGTTTTCTTTAATTGACATTACAGAAAAAAAGAAAGCTGAGTTTGAGTTGAAAGCTTATCAGGACAATCTGGAAGAATTAATAAAAATAAGGACAGAAGAACTGGCAGCAACCAATACTAAACTGCAGGAAAGCAATCAATCATTAGTTACAAAAAGCGAAGCACTTGAAAAAGCCCTCTCGGAATTAAAACTTGCACAAAATCAGCTTATTCAGGCCGAAAAGATGGCATCCTTAGGTGTATTGTCGGCAGGTATTGCACACGAAATAAACAATCCGCTTAACTATATTTTTAATGGCAGTGCAGTGGTTGAACAATACATGGCTGAGAATCACCACGACGAATCCGTCAACCTTGAACCCATGTTTAATGCCATAAAAACGGGTGTAGACCGGATCAGTGAAATAGTAAAAAGTATAGAAAAATTTACGAGTACCGAAACAATGCTTCTCTCCAATTGCAATATTCAGGTTGTAATTGATAATTGTTTGCAAATACTTAGCCCTCAATACAAGGATAGAATCGAGATAGAAAAAAGCTATCCTGGTAATCTGCCTTTTGTTTATGGCACCGAGAGCCAACTGCATCACCTGTTCATTAATGTGCTGTTTAATGCAATACAGGCAATTGAATCTCAAGGAAAAATATCAATCCATGTCGAACAGAACAGCAAACAACTCATTATTTCAATTTCAGATACTGGCAGGGGCATACCTGAAGAGCATCTGAATCGGATTTTCGACCCGTTTTTTACCACCAGGGATCCGGGCGAGGGAACAGGACTGGGTTTGACCATTACCCAAAAAATTGTTAACGAGCACGAGGGAACTATTGAGTATAACTCGCAGCAGGGGAAAGGTGCCACCGCAATAATTAAATTACCTGTTTCGGAACATTAGATATTCTCTTAGAAGCTTAATAGAGTTTGAAATTGAATCTTTAAAGAGGCTTTAACTAAAGATGAGAGATTTCCTCGTTGTTAAATCAGACATCATTAGCAAGAAATTCAAACTCAGCTTGTGAAGTATCTTCCAATTTTTTATGAGAAAAGCACTTATTTCATTACATTTAAGTAATTGGAATAGGCTGATTGTATGAAAAATACGCTTTTCATAATTGTTGTTTTAATTCAATTACAACCTTTTGCATTGCTCCATGCACAGAGGAAGGAGTTATTGGTTAAGAATTATAAAATTTCCGAAGGATTATCGCACAATACAGTGCATTGCATTGCTCAGGATGACAAGGGTTTTCTGTGGGTAGGAACCGAAGATGGTCTGAACAGGTTCGATGGATATTCTTTTATTCCTTATAAGAAAAACATACAGAATCCTTATTCGATACCAGATGATTTTGTAAACAGCATTTTTATCGATAAACAACAGAATATCTGGATTGGCACTAACAGTCGAGGTCTTTCTCTGTTTAATAAAGAAACACTTCGTTTCAAATCCATTTCAACCTATAATTCTCAGGGTAAAGAATTGCCCCTGAAGATGATTAATGCCATAAGCCAGGACAGCAAAGGGCACTTGTGGCTAGGAACTTTTTCGGGACTGTTTGAATTTGACCCAAAAACAGAAAAAATAATTGCACATTATCACCCAACAAGTTCCCCTTTAGCAATAGCAGATGACGAAATTCGCTGTTTGTTTATGGACAAAGAAGATGTTTTGTGGATTGGAACAAATTCTAAAGGCTTAAACCGATTTGATATCAAAAACAAGACTTTCACTCATTACGCCAAAGACGAAAAAAGCCGAAATAGTATTTCTAACAATAGTATTGGCGCCATTTTGCGCGACAAATCGGGCAATTTATGGGTTGGTACATCCTGGGGATTGAACCTGCTGGATGAGCAGAATAATCAATTCAAACAGTTTTACAACAATCCCAAAAACCCGAACTCCATCAGTGCCAATTCTATTCATTCCATTTACGAAGATCGTTTGAATAATTTATGGATAGGAACTTTAAACGGACTGGATCTATACGATAAAAAGAGCCAGACCTTTAACAACTATGCTTTTGTCCAAACCAATAATCCCTCATTTTTCGAAAATCAGATTTTTTCACTCTTCGAAGATAAATTTGGCCAATTATGGATAGGAACGGCCACGAGAGGCTTGATGAAAATCAACAATCAGCTTAAAAGTTTCAAATACCTCTCATTGGAGAAAGAAGATACTGAGGATATCGACAAAGACAACATTATCAGAGAAATATACGAGGTTGATGCCTCGCAGATATGGATTGGAATATTAAACGGCGGATTGAAAATTTATAACCCCCAGAACAAACAAGTAAGAAGTTTTAAAAATAATCCACTCAATCCGAATAGTTTATCTGATAACCGGGTAAATACAGTTTATAAAGATTCTAAGTCGAATATCTGGATTGGAACCTGGGAAGGGGGTTTAAATAAAGCCGTTGCTGAAAACGGAACTTTTCGGTTCGAGCGATATCTCCATGATGCAGACAATCCAGCCAGCATTTCGAACAATGTAGTGAAGGAGATTTTAGAAGATCCCTGGGGTAGAGTATGGCTTGGTACTGAAAATGGACTCGATATTTTCGATCCTATCCGAAAGACCGCCATTCATTTTGTACATCAGGCAGATAATCCAAACAGTCTGGTAAACAATAGCATTCAATCGGGCTGCATAGTTTTCGATAAGCAAAACAACATGTGGGTTGGCACCTGGGGTGGCCTATCAAAAGTAACATTTTCAGAAAAGAACCTGATGCCTGAAAAATATATAAATTTTCAGGAGAACGATAGCTCTAAATTTTCACTCAGCGAAAACAGGGTTATATCCTTGCATCTGAGCAAAGACAATGTATTGTATGCCGGCACTTTCGGTGGTGGGTTAAACAAAATAGTGTTCAACCAACAATCGGATGTAACAGAAATAAAGTGTTACCTTGAAACAAATGGCCTGGCCAATAATGTGGTGTATGCAATTCTCGAAGATGACGATGGGTTTTTGTGGCTTTCGACCAACAATGGTTTGTCGAAATTCAATCCAAAAACGGAAAAATTCGAGAATTACGATGAATATGATGGCCTTCCCAGCAATCAGTTTTTTTGGGGTGCAGCATGCAAACTTAAGTCGGGAGAAATGGCTTTTGGCAGCATGAAGGGCGTAACAACCTTTTTCTCCGATCAAATACAGCTGGATAACATAAGTCCTGAAATAGTAATTACCGATTTTAGAATTTTCGATCAGCAGCCTGAAATATCCCCTGATTCGAAACTCACAAAAAGCATTATCTATACCGATACAATTTATCTCGATTATAAAGACCAAGTAATCTCCTTTGAATTTTCGGCCCTTCAATTTTCAGATCCATCAAAAAACAAATATGCCTACAAGCTAGAAGGTTTTGATAAACAATGGAATAACACCGATGCCAATAAAAGATTTGCAGTATATACCAACCTTGCCCCACGGGAATATACCTTTTTAGTGAAAGCTACTAATGCCGATGGAATATGGGGTGATAAGATTAGCAGCTTAAAAATATTTATAGCTCCCCCATATTGGAAAACCTGGTGGTTTCGCACTTTGTTGATACTATCCATAGTTATCAGTCTGGTTTTATTATACCGCTTCAGGCTTGCCACGCTAAGAAAGCAGAAAAGATTATTGGAAAAAACTGTGAAAGAAAAAACCCTCGAAATCCAAAGTCAAAACGAAGAATTAAAGTCGTTTAACGAAGAAATAACGGTTACAAATGAGATACTTGAGCACCAGCGCGAAGAGCTTGAGGTAACACTTCTATCGTTAAAAGATGCTCAAGCCCAGTTAATTCAATCAGAAAAAATGGCTTCGTTAGGTGTATTGGCTGCAGGTGTTGCCCACGAAATTAACAACCCATTGAATTTTATTCAGGGTGGTATTGTTGCACTTGAGACCTATTTTGAAGAAAACCTTCAGGATCATATTCAAGAGGTTAGTCCATTGATGAACGGTATACAGGTTGGCATTAGCCGGGTTGCCACCATCGTAACCAGCCTCAACCATTACAGCCGGCAGGATAATCTATTGTTTACTGAATGCGATATACCCACGATAATTGACCACTGCCTGGTTATGCTTCAGAATGAGACTAAGAACAGGATAGAAATACAGACAGATTATGTTTCAATACCGTACAAATTAACTGGTAATGAAGGTAAGCTGCACCAGGCTTTTCTCAATATTCTGGCCAATGCCGTGCAGGCAATCGAAGCGGATGGAACAATCACCATTCAAACAAAAATTGAGTTAGGTAAACTATCTGTTACTGTCACAGACACCGGATGTGGCATTAATTCAGAGGATTTAACCAGAATTTTCGACCCGTTTTTTACCACAAAAGAACCCGGACAAGGAACCGGACTTGGCCTTTCAATTACTTATAACATTATTAAAGAACACCAGGGTACTATTTCATGCACCTCGAAATTAAATGCCGGAACCACTTTTATAATTCAGTTACCAGTAAAAACATAAATTTCATGTTATGCTCACAATTCTTTATGTCGACGACGAACCAATCAATCTTCTGCTTTTTGAAAGAATGTTTAATAAAAAGTACCATGTTATCACGGTTGAGTCTGGTGTAGAAGGCCTCGAAATATTGAAAGAAAGGCCTGAGATAGAACTGGTTATCAGCGACATGAAAATGCCTCAGATGAATGGAATAGATTTTATTGCACAAGCAAGAAGGCTTTGTCCTGAAATACAATACTATATTCTAACGGGATATGAAGTAACTACTCCTATACAGGAAGCTTTAAACAGTGGTTTAATTTTAAAATATTTTCGCAAACCATTTAATATGCATGAGATTGATAATACGATTACAGGAAACCTAAAGAAAAAAGCCTGAAAACATCACTTTCCAGGCTTTTTATATTATGATATAGAGGCCAAAAATAGTTGGTAAAAAGTTTTTTATTCCTTGTCACTATTGAGATACAAAAGAGTTAATTGAAAGTTGTTTCAGTTAACTCTTTTATATTTATGAAAACATCAAAAAAAAGCGTTGTTGGGCATGTCAAAGTTTGAATTTAATCAAATGGGGAACCCAGCAAGGAAAACAACGTTTTAAATGTCAATTTTGCGGTATATTATTCACTAATGCTAGTCTATTTACAAAGAAAACAAATCAAAAAGTTTGGTTTCAGCATTGGGTTATTGGACGACAAACGATACCACAGATAAGCAAATCCAGTGGATACTCTGAGCGGACGCTTAAGCGAATGTTTTCTTATTATCTCTCACAATCCCCTGTATATGCAGTTAAGCCATCAGAGAAGGTTAATTTATTGATAGATGGAACCTACTTCAGTAAAGATCTTTGTTTGGTTCTTTACAGAGATAACACGATAAAATTCACACAGTTGTATCGATTAACTGATGGGGAATGGTATGACGAAATGAAAGAAGACCTGGAAAATCTATTAAAGCTTGGAGTCCAAATAGAAAGTATAACATGCGATGGACATAAATCACTGCTTAAAGCGATTCGTAAAGTATGTAAACATGTAACCGTTCAACGGTGTATTATTCATGTTCAAAGAATGTGTCGTATCTGGCTTACAATGAACCCCAAGAGTATTGCAGGTATGGAACTTAGAACTATTATAAACCAGTTACATAAAATTGAGAATAAAGAGCAATGGGGGAATTGGGTTGTCAACTTATACAACTGGCATGAAAAACATAAGGAATTCTTAGATCAAAAAAGCTACAACTTTGATACTGGAAGGTATTGGTACACTCATAAAATGGTTAGGCGTTCATTTACAGTTATTAAGAAGGCTTTGCCTGATATGTTCCATTATCTGGACAATGACAGAATTCCAAAATCCACAAATGGATTAGAGTCATTTTTTGGACATCTTAAAAGTCACATAACTCTACACCGAGGACTATCCAAAGAACATCGTAAAAGCTTTATAAGATGGTATTTATACTATAAAAACCAAAGAGTTTTCTAAGCCATAATCACAGAAATTGAATAAAAAGGCCCTGATTGTTAGTCAGGGCCCAATTCCCGTGGTAAATCTTATTGCTATCAGGTTGCTCTCCAGCAGAGCCTAAGTCCTCTTTAGATTTACTCTTGTATTTTACAAAATTTAAAACAAATAATCACCAACTATTTTTGGCACCATTACCTATATTATTGTTCCTCGTTGCTAACCTTCTTTCACTTCCGGATCTTTCTTCTTTTCTTCTTTGGGTTTCTCGAGGGCTTTAGGTTCCAGGTTGCCTTCTGTCAGCTTTTTCTCCTGATGAACCACATTGATAATAATCTCCTCTTTTTCCTTGTCAAATCCAACCTCTAATTTGTCACCCTCTTTTATATCAGCCTTAATGATTACTTCGGCCATGGGGTCCTCGAGGTATTTCTGAATGGCACGTTTGAGCGGTCTGGCTCCAAATTGCACATCGTAGCCTTTTTCAGCAATGAATTCTTTGGCTTCATCGGTAAGTACAATTTCGTACCCCAGCATTATAATTCTCTTATACAAGCCTTTGAGTTCAATATCGATAATTTTAAAGATGTCTTCCTTGCTAAGGGCATTGAACAATACTACATCGTCGAGCCTGTTCAGGAACTCAGGAGCAAATGCCTTTTTCAATGCATTGTGTATTACACTCTTGGCATAATCGTTGGTTTGGGCATTTTTTGATTGAGTCGTAAAACCTACACCCTGGCCAAAATCCTTGAGCTGACGGGTGCCGATGTTGGAGGTCATGATAATAATAGTATTGCGAAAATCGATGCGACGACCAAGACTATCAGTAAGCTGACCTTCGTCAAGCACCTGAAGCATGAGGTGAAATACATCGGGATGGGCTTTCTCAATCTCATCAAGAAGAACAACCGAATAGGGTTTGCGCCTTACTTTTTCAGTAAGCTGACCACCTTCTTCGTAACCAATGTAACCCGGAGGTGCACCCACAAGGCGCGATACAGAGAATTTCTCCATGTATTCACTCATATCCACCCGAATAAGGTTATCAATCGATTCGAACAGGTATTGAGCTAAAACCTTGGCAAGTTGCGTTTTACCAACACCGGTGGGGCCTAAGAAGATAAAGGAACCGATGGGTTTGTTCGGGTCCTTTAGTCCTGCCCGGTTACGTTGTATGGATTTTACAATTTTTTCGATGGCTTCGTCCTGTCCGATGACACTACCTTTCAGCTCGGTATTCATTTTCAATAAACGAGCACCTTCGGCTTGTGCTACGCGCTGCACTGGCACACCAGTCATCATTGCCACCACTTCAGCCACTTTCTCTTCGTCGACTACTTCGCGGTTACGGGCTAGTTCTTTCTCCCAACGAAGTTTTTCAGCTTCGAGCAATTCGATAAATTCTTTTTCTTTGTCGCGGAAACTGGCTGCTTTTTCGAAATTCTGGTTTTTAACAGCCTTTATCTTTTCTTTCTTGGTTTCTTCTACTTTTTTCTCCAGTTCGAGAATGGAATCTGGCACCACTATGTTGGAGATATGCACCCTTGATCCGGCTTCGTCCATGGCATCGATAGCCTTGTCAGGAAGGTGACGGTCTGTAATGTACCGGTTAGTAAGGCGCACACAGGCATGAATAGCCTCTTCTGTATAAAACACATTGTGGTGATCTTCGTATCGCTCTTTAATATTATTGAGTATTTCAAAAGTCTCAGCTTCACTGGTGGGTTCAATCATCACTTTCTGGAAACGGCGTTCCAGGGCACCATCTTTCTCAATGTGCTGACGGTACTCATCGAGTGTGGTAGCACCGATACACTGGATTTCTCCGCGTGCCAGGGCTGGTTTTAACATGTTGGCAGCATCGAGCGAACCTGTTGCACCTCCGGCACCTACAATGGTATGTATTTCGTCGATAAACAGAATGACATCGTTGGTTTTTTGAAGCTCGTTCAAAATGGCTTTCATGCGTTCTTCGAACTGCCCACGGTATTTGGTACCGGCAACAATAGATGCTAAATCGAGGGTAACAACCCTTTTTCCAAACAAAACACGCGAAACCTTACGTTTGATAATGCGCAAGGCAAGACCTTCGGCTATGGCCGATTTACCTACACCAGGTTCGCCAATAAGAATAGGATTGTTTTTTTTGCGACGGCTAAGAATCTGAGCAATGCGCTCAATTTCCTTTTCGCGGCCTACAATGGGGTCAAGGCGGTCTTCTTCGGCTGCTTTGGTAAGGTCGATACCAAAGTTGTCGAGCACTGGGGTATCAGAACTCGATTTACCGGTTTGTTCGGGACTTGCACCCATGTTTCCTTTACCGGGGCCAAAAGTGCTGCCAGGGCCTTCGTCTTCGTCGCTGGAGTATTCCGATTTGGTTTCCTGTGGTTTGGCAGGCTCCTGTTTGTTTTCCTTTTCAAGCTCGGTGCGCACCCTGTAATAATCTACTTTGTGGTTGGCCAATACCTGACTTACATTTCCCTTGTCGTCTTTTAGTATAGCCAATAGCAAATGACCAGTATCTATGGTGCTTTTATTCAGCGATTTGGCTTCGAGGTACACAAGTTTTAAGATACGCTCAGAAGCCCTTAACAAGGGTATATTTTCGGTTTGAGTTACCTTTATAGGACCCGAAGGGGTTAAGCTGTTTTCGATATCACGCCTCAGGTCGTATAAATTCGCACCCAGAGAAATCAGTATATCGATGGCAATGCCTTCACCTTCCCTTAATATTCCGAGAAAAAGGTGCTCAGGCCCGATTTCAGTATTTCCAAGCCTTATCGCTTCTTCTTTGCTGTAGGAGAGCACATCTTTAATGCGCTGTGAAAATTTTGCATCCATTTTAAAAAATATCTTCAGTTTTAGCTATTTTGCTCGCTTCCAATCCTTACAAAGATAGCGATAATAGTAACGCTTTATAAACATATTTTGTTGATAATTACTACCATTTTAATACCTTAAAATTGACAAGATTGGCTACTTTCGTAGGCTGTTTGAATTTTAAGTTATTGCTAATTCTTTTGGTAATTCTAACGGCAAATGAAAATAGCATTTTAAACAAACGCACATTCTTAAAATTACAAAATATTTTCAACAAATAAAACGCAAACTTCGAAATGGCAGAAGGTGAAAACATAATTAAGATAAATATAGAGGAGGAAATGAAATCGGCCTACATCGATTATTCGATGTCGGTGATTGTTTCGCGTGCCTTGCCCGATGTGAGAGATGGTTTCAAACCGGTTCACAGGCGGGTTTTGTTTGGCATGTCTGAGTTGGGAGTTTTATCGAACAGACCCTATAAAAAGTCTGCCAGAATAGTAGGTGAGGTATTAGGTAAATATCATCCTCATGGTGATTCGTCGGTATACGATACAATGGTGCGCATGGCCCAGGAGTGGTCGCTGCGCTATCCTTTGGTAGACGGACAAGGTAACTTCGGATCGATGGACGGCGATAGTCCGGCTGCAATGCGTTACACCGAAGCACGGCTCCGGAAAATTGCAGAAGAAACCCTTGCCGACTTAGAAAAGCAAACAGTCGATTTTCAGCTTAACTTCGACGATACCCTCGAAGAGCCCACTGTACTACCTACACGCATACCAAACCTTCTTGTGAATGGTTCATCGGGTATTGCCGTGGGTATGGCTACCAATATAGCCCCGCACAACCTCAGAGAGGTTTGCCAGGCCATTCGGGCATATATCGACAACAAGGATATTACCATCGATGAGTTGATGGAGAAATACATCGTAGCACCAGATTTTCCAACCGGAGGCACCATTTTTGGCCATAAAGGCATTCGCGATGCTTTCGAAACAGGGCGTGGAAGAATTGTGCTTCGTGCAAAAACAGAAATTGAATTCACCGAAACAGGGCGTGAGCGCATTGTAGTTACCGAAATACCCTACCAGGTTAATAAGGCGGAGATGATCAAGAAAATCGCCGACATGATTAACGAGAAGAAGCTGGATGGTATCTCTTATATCAACGACGAATCGGACCGGAACGGACTTCGAATTGTAATTATTGTTAAGAAAGATGCACAGGCGAACGTGGTGCTGAATAAACTTTACAAATACTCTCAATTACAAACTACTTTTAGTGTCAACAACATTGCCCTGGTCAAAGGTCGTCCGCGCACGCTCAATCTCATTGAGCTGATTAAATATTTTGTTGAGCATCGTCACGATGTAGTAGTTCGCCGTACTCAGTTTGAATTGAAAAAAGCAGAAGACCGGCAGCACATACTCGAAGGGCTGATAATTGCCAGCGACAACATCGATGAAGTAATAAAAATTATTCGTGGTTCAGCCTCGCCTGACGAAGCACGTGAGCGACTTATGGAGCGATTTAGCTTGTCAGACCTGCAAAGCCGAGCCATTGTCGAAATGCGTCTGCGTCAGCTTACCGGACTGGAGCAGGATAAATTGCGACAGGAATACGAAGAGCTAACCCAGCTTATTATCCGTCTAAAAGAAATTTTGGCCAACGAAGATTTACGTATGGCAATTATTAAGGAAGAAACCCTCGAGGTGGAAGAAAAGTTTGGCGATGCAAGGCGTACCGATGTAGTACCCGATGCAGGCGAATTTAATCCGGAGGATTTCTATGCCGACGACGACATGCTCATTACTATTTCGCACATGGGCTACATTAAAAGAACAAACCTGCAGGAATTCCGTACACAAAATCGGGGAGGAGTTGGTTCGAAAGGAAGCGATACCCGCGATGAAGATTTCCTGGAACATATGTTTCATGCCACCATGCACAATACGCTTCTATTTTTTACTGAGAAAGGTAAGTGCTTCTGGCTTAGAGTATATGAAATACCAGAAGGAACTAAAACTTCAAAAGGAAGAGCTATACAAAACCTGATAAATATCGACAGCGACGATAAAGTCAGAGCCTTTATAAAAGTAAAAGACTTTACCGACCCGGAATATCTTAAATCGAATTACATTGTATTGGCTACCAAAGAAGGGCTTATTAAAAAAACTACCCTTGAGGCCTATTCACGTATTCGTTCGAATGGTATTATAGCTATCAGTTTCCGCGAAGGCGACAGCCTGATTCAAGCCCGCCTGACCAATGGAAACAATGAGATTTTGCTGGCTGTAAAGTCAGGTAAGGCCATTCGGTTCAACGAGAAAACAGTGCGCACCGTGGGTCGTACCGCATTAGGCGTAAGAGGAGTAAGACTGGCCTCTGAGAGCGATGAAGTAATTGGAATGGTAACCGTGGATGCCAGCAACAAAGAAACCACCATATTAGTGGTATCGGAACAAGGTTATGGAAAGCGTACCGATATTGACGATTACCGGGTAACCAATCGCGGTGGAAAAGGAGTAAAAACTATCAATATTACCGAGAAAACTGGTTCACTCATAGCCATTAAGGCAGTTTCCGATGATTCTGACCTGATGATCATCAACAAATCAGGACTTACCATCCGGCTGGCTGTTGAATCAATTCGTGTGGCAGGAAGGGCCACTCAGGGAGTCAGGTTAATTAACCTTCGAGCCGACGATTCGATTGCTGCTGTTGCTGGAGTTGCTAAAAGTGCAGAAGAAGAGGAAATAATTCCTGAAGGAATCGAATTAGCTGATAATGAAGCAGAAGAAGGAGATAACTCCTGATTTTTTGAATCAGGATCTGAGCTAAATCCTTTGCAAAATAGATAAATTGCCATACCTTGCGCCCGGTATGGCAATATTTTTGCCTATATTTTTAATTTAAATATTTAACTTATAAACTATTAAACTCATAAAAATGAATAAGCTGACAACCTTCTTTGCAGTTGTACTTTTTGCATCTGCAACTAACTTGATGGCCCAAACAGAAAGCACTACTGTTACAGCGGCCTCTTCTTATGCTGGACTTGAGAAAAAGCTTGCATCCAGCGAAAAAGACATGCAGGATCCAAAGAAAAATGTGACCCCAAAGTTTTGGTTATCAAGAGCAGGACTTATGATGGATGCGTATTATGTGAATCTTCAGTATCTTGCTAAAGACAATCAACTACTTCTGATGGCTTTCCAGTTCGGCGAACCTAAAGAAAAAAAACAAGAAACTAAAGAAGGGATTACTTATGATGTGTATGTGTACGAAAGAGTAACCATTACTTATTTGAATGGCATGGTTTATAGTTGGGTAGAAACAAATCCTTTGCATTCTAATCCTCTTCCAACAGCCATGGAAGCACTCGATAAAACAGTTGAACTCGACGCAGAAGGTAAATTGGTGAAAAAAACCAAAGAAGAATACAAACGTTTGATTGATCTTTTCAAACGCCAGGCAATCGAAACTTTTATGGTGGATGATTTTAAATCGTCGTTTCAGAATTTTGAATACGCTGTGAATGTATCTCTAAAGCCTATAATGGGTGGGGCGGTCGATACAGTATCGATGTTTAATGCCGGTATGGCCGCTTCGCGCGCTGAATTGGACGATGAAAGTATTAAATATTACGAAATGGCGCTTTCGTACAATTATCCCGAGCCAACCTTGTATGTATTTTTGAAAAACAAGTATTATGCTAAAGGTGATACCGCCAAAGGAGTGGAGACTCTCTTGGCTGGATTTAAGAAGTTTCCGGATAACCAAGACATCGTTGCCGAGATTATCAATTATTACTTAATGGCTGGCAAAGCTCAGGAGGCATTGGATTATATTCATATCGCTCAGGAGAAAGATCCGAGCAATGTATCGCTCTATTTTGCAGAAGCAACATTGTACGACAAACAAGGTGATATTGAGAAAGCTACTGCTACTTACAATAAATGTATCGAAATTTCTCCTGAATATTTTAATGCCTATTTCAACCTTGGTGTGATGCATTACAACCAGGCACAAAAATATTTCGATGAAGCAAGCAAAATAACGGATAATACTTACAAGGTTGTGATGGCACAAGGTGATGAGGAATTGAAGAAAGTGATTCCTATGATGAAAAAATGCCACGAACTTAATCCGGCTGACGAGGTTGTATTGGAAACATTAAAATCAGTTTATTACCGTTTAAAGATGACTGCAGAATACGAAGAAATCAAAGCTAAATTGGCAAAATAAATTTTAAAGAAAATAGGGCAGTGTAGACTGCTCTTTTTCTTTGTATATAGCAGTTAACATAATATAAATTATAAGACAAATCATTTGTTTCTTTTGCAGCCCGGCAAAATGGACAATGAAGTAATTGATTAGAAAATCAGTCATCTAGGTTCCGGCTTTTTGACAATTTTAAATTCAAACTACAGCAGACTACAGCAGAACTTTTCAAATCTAATTTTCAAAAGAAAATATAATGGATTTGACAAGCTAAGCTGGTAAAACTTATACGCTGTTAAAATATCAAAACCTCAAAAACCTCAATAGAAGTGATTTTAGAAAGCTAGAATTGATTTGGCATTATGCAAATTATATATTCAGGTATTCCTTCTTTCGTTTGTCATTTAATTCATTAATTTTCTATTTAACATAATACACCATAAAATTAGAATGGTATTCTATCACCATTAAAACTCACTTATAATATGGAAGTGAGCAAAAAGATGAACTTTATAAAATTCATATAATCAATCCAATATACCATTTTAAAGTTTTTGTATTTGAAAATTAGAAAGGTTCTGGTTTCGTAGTGTTAAACTTTTCTATCATAGCTATTTCAAATGCTAGATATTTAAATTGTTTTTATACATTTGCGCATTAAAATAAAAAGGTATTTGGTCGTAATCACTCACAATTAATCGGGTTAAAGAATTGAAAACTAGAATGAAAAACTCCTATTTTGATTTGGTTGAGCAGAGCTTTTATTTTCCGCAAGAAGGCTTTGATTTGCGTGATAAATATTTAACCTTTCATGGCATTTCGCTCAAATACCTGATTAATAAATACGGAACGCCGTTTAACCTTATTTACCTACCCAAAATCGGCGATCAGATTAAAAAAGCCAGAAACCTCTTTAACCGTTCGATACGTAACAATGCATACCGTGGCGAGTACCAGTATTGTTATTGTACCAAGTGCAATCACTTTCATCATGTGATCAGTGAAGCACTTAAGCACAAGGTAAACCTTGAAACATCGTCGGCCTTTGATATTGATTTAATTTTGCATCTCTATAAACAAAAAAAGCTCGATAGCAAGCGTATTATCGTACACAACGGATATAAAACAGACGAATACATCGATCGTATCTTGAATCTTCAGGAAGCAGGCTTTATCAACTCCATTATTATTTTGGACAGTTTAAAGGAGATGGAGAGGCTATTTACTGAGATTAACAAGAGAAAACTCGACCATCGTGTTAAAATCGGGCTTCGGATGTCGATTAACGAAGAACCCCAATCGGCCTATTACACTTCCAGGCTTGGTATTCCACAATCGGAAGTAATGGACTTTTTTCGCGAAAACATCAAGAATAATCCCAGTGTGGAGTTGAAGATGTTTCACTTTTTCGTGGATTCGGGAATTAAAGACAGTTTTTATTACTGGGGTGAGTTTAAAAAGGCCATTGACCTTTATATCGAACTAAAAAAGGAAAGTGATACGCTGGATTCTTTTAACCTTGGCGGCGGGTTTCCAATTCGCAACCACATGGGTTTTGAGTACGATTACGAGTACATGATCAATGAGATCATTAAAAACATCAAGGAGGCCTGCGAAAATGAGCAGGTTATTGAGCCCCACATTTTTACGGAGTTTGGCAAATATACGGTTGGAGAGAGCTCTGCTATCATTTTTAAAGTGCTGGAGCAAAAACAACAGAACGACGCCGAATTATGGTACATCATTAACAACAGCCTGATGAATACCATTCCCGATGCATGGTCGATTAACGAGAAGTTTATTTTGTTGCCGGTGAATAAATGGCAAAACGAATATACGCGTGTGGCCATTGGTGGAATTAGCTGCGATTACTCCGATTATTATAACTCCGAAGACCTGAACCAGGAGGTGGTATTGCCCCGTTTTGACGACAATGATGAGGAACCACTTTACATCGGATTTTTTCATACAGGTGCTTACCAGGATTCGATCAGTGGATATGGTGGTATCAAACACTGCTTAATTCCTGCCCCAAAGCATGTAATTATTGACCGCGATGCTGAAGGAAACTTTATTGACTACATGTACCGTAATGAGCAATCTGCCTCGGAAATGTTCAGTATCCTGGGTTACTCTGATCAATAATAAGGATTTAAACGCGAACTGGAATTGGAGCCTTTCTTAACTTCTTAATGGTAGATCTTTTCGACGAATTTAATTCCGTGTCCTTCCAGTTCATTCAGTATGGGGTCATAGATTTCCTTTTTCGTGGGAATATGCACTCCTTTGAGGTTAATCTGACCAATTAGTACCATTTTAGTTGCAATGGCTAGTGGTAGGCCCACCGTTTTCGACATGGCAGTATGCTGCATGTTGTCGCCTATGCAACCCATTGAGCTTGTTTTTAATATGGGCTTAGGCTTAGAAGGATCGAAATAGATAAACTTATGCCACATTACCAACATGTCTTTGTCGTTCTCGTCCAGCTCCCATTTCTGGCTAAGAATATGCTGTAATATTTGTGCAGGTGTGGCATTTTTTAATCCTACGGGTGTATTATCAAATATTCCCAGCCATTCGAGTTTGTCGATGATATCTGAGTCGTTATCAAGGTGCATGTAGTGCAACAATTTCAACTTTACACTATCGGTTTCGGAATAATACAGAAATGAATTGATAAATTCCTTATAAGTCATGGTGTCTGTGTTTTCCATGATATAGGAATCGTCCGTGGCACCCAATTGCACAAACACATCCCAGGCGCGGCAAAAGCCAGGTCGGCGTAAGGTACCCCTGTAAACGGTTGCCACATCTTTTAGGTTATATTGCTCGATATAATGCAATGAGTCGCGGTTGGCATAACCTTCAAAAGTGCCATACCCTTCAACTTCTATTTTTTCAGTGCGCCGAAAAAGCCTGTTGTAGGGAATGTATTTGTATTTTCCTTCTTGTATAAATTTTGCAGGCCCACCCTGCCCTGCTACTACAACATTGCGGGGATTCCAGGTAAACTTATAATGCCAGGGATTGTTGTCGCTTTCGGGGGCAATCAGGCCGCCTGTAAAAGATTCGAAGGTATGCAGTTTATATCCTGCATCGCGAATCCGATCGATTTCGCGCATGGCCGACATGTGATCAATTCCAGGATCGACCCCCAGCTCGTTCATAAACAAGATACCTTTTGACCTGGCTTCTGCACTCATATCGGCCACTTCTTTCGATTCGTAAGAAGCGGTTAGCAATGACTTACCATGCTTCAGGCAATAACGGGCCACTTCTGGATGAAAGCGTGCCGGCAACATGGATACGACGATGTCAACCTCCAGAATTTCCTGTTCAAGCTGTTGAGGGTTAAAGATGTCGAGTTCCACAGCCCTGGTAGGTTCATGAATTTTTTGCAGCACCAAATCAATATCTTTGTCGGCTACGCGCAATTGCCAGTTGTAAATACCTCCCTGGGCTTCGAGGTATTGAATAAGTGTGGAAGACGAACGACCTGCACCTATTATCAGAATGGTTTTCATGGTCGGATGGCTTGGTAAAGTAAAAAATAAATCGGATTTACATTTCCGCTAATTCAATATAAGTAATTGAAATTCTGGCATTAAAATATTATGAGTTCAACCAATCATTCAGATATTCAAATCTGGATGTAAGAGCTCCATTGCGTGTAATTGTGGCTCTCTCAATAATTCCATCTTTGTCCTCTTCAAAAAAGAATGGAAATATTTTTTCTATCAGGCTGTTGCCAAATTCTTCCGAAGCATCGCGCGGCAATTCGTTGGGCAAATTGTCAACTGCCATTACCGTTATATTGGTTGGCTTGGTAAAAGCAAGTTCTTCCTTTCTGGTAAAAGGGTTGTAACCATAAAAGGGATCTTCTATAATTGCCGACCGAAGAGTGCTGGGAATGGATCCTTGTATATCGCAGGTAATATCGGCAATAATTCGAATTCGGAAAGAAGGTTCTGTCATTTCTTCGGCGGTAAACAGCACAGGAGAACGCGGATCCCAATAGGCCGAGGAAATGAACATATCGGTTGTATTGCAAAAACGCTTAAAATTGCCTGAATACTCTTCCGGATTTTGGACAAAATGATTAAAATCGAATGCACCGCCCTTTTTTGGTTGATAATAATCCGCAGGTTTTAGCTGCACAAAAACAGGCTCTTCAAAAAGTTCTTTTGCCAGGTACTCTTCCACTGTTACCTGCTTAATCTTCATATTTTGAAGAATTTCAAGGACCCCGCCAGCTACACGGCCTTCACCTGTAAAAGCAATTTTAATGGGTGGTAGCTTTATTTTATGTGCTTGCAAAAAAAGCTCTTTCAGGCTATTAAGCGTATGAGCCGGTTTGGGTTCAGGCATTTTATAACGAATGCAATAACCCCTCATGGCATTGTAGGTTCCTACTAAGCCGGCAAAACGGCCAAACCCCACCAAACGACGACCTTGTTTGTCGGTGAGTAATTCGAAATCGATCAGACGAATATTCTTCTTTAATACGGCTTTAAGCAAATCTTTATTACGTTCCTGTTTCTTAGCACAATGCGAGAAAAACAAATAAGTTTTACCTTCGATTAAACTTTTCACGGGCACTTCCTTAATGCCAATAAGCACATCGCATTCCTCCATGTTTTCGTTCAGCACAAAACATTGCTCGTCGTATTCTTCATCCATAAATGATCTGGAAGCACTGGGCTCAATCATTATTTGTATTTTTGGATAGATTTCCCGCAATCTCCGACATTGTTTGGGTGTAAGAGCAACCCTTTTGTCGTTTGGAATTTTTCCTTCTTTTATTAATCCTAATTTCAGCATAGTATTCGTTTTAATCCCAGTCTGTAAAAAATAAAAGCACTTATAAGCTAAAAATATCAACCAGTTTCACCAAGATTGAGTCTCAAAGATAGCACTTAAACATTGAATTCGATACCTTGGGCCAACAGGAGTTCAGAACCTCTATTTATGGTGTTGGTTTGTCTGCGCATGTATGTTTTCCATGCATCTGAGCCCGATTCCCTACCCCCACCTGTATCTTTTTCACCGCCAAATGCACCGCCTATTTCTGCCCCCGAAGTGCCAATGTTTACATTGGCTATTCCACAATCAGAGCCTTCGGCAGAAAGAAAACTTTCGGCTTCGGTGAGATTGGAAGTAAAGATGGCGGAGGATAAACCCTGTGGCACATTGTTATGCAGAGCAATTGCCTCATCAAGATTACTGTATTTTATTAAATAAAGCAAGGGTGCAAAGGTTTCTTCCTGCACTATTTCAAAGCTGTTTTCCACCTCGGCAAGGCATGGTACCACATAACAAGCTGATTTAAAGTTATCATTTTCAACGGGTGTTCCACCAAATAGTATTTTACCTCCTTCTTTCTTCACTTCTTCGATAGCCTGATAAAAGCTTTCGGTAGCAGATTTGTCGACCAGAGGCCCCACATGAGTAGTGGGATCTAATGGATTGCCAATTCGAAGGCTTTTATACACGCTTACCAATTTATTTTTAAACTCGGTATATATGGTATGATGAATAATTAATCTTCTTGTCGAAGTGCAGCGCTGACCACTGGTACCCACAGCACCAAATACAGCTGCTCTCAATGCCATATCAAGGTTGGCGTGCTCGCTTATGATGATGGCATTGTTTCCACCAAGCTCCAGAATGCTCCTACCAAGCCTTTCGCCTACCAGGCGACCCACTTTCTTACCAATGTGTGTCGAACCGGTAAAGGAGATTAGTGGAATGTTTTTGTCGCAGAACATATCATCGCCCAGGTATTTCGAGCTGGTGGCTACCAGCGTGAGAATTCCTTCCGGAATTTCATTTTCGGTTAAGACTTTAGCTACGATTTTATGCACAGCAAGGGCACATAGAAGTACCTTCGAAGAGGGTTTCCAGATTACTACATCGCCGCAAATAAGGGCCAGCATGCTGTTCCATGCCCACACTGCCACCGGAAAGTTAAAGGCTGACACCACTCCCACTATACCCAGCGGATGATACTGATCGTACATACGATGTTGTGGCCTTTCGGAATGCATGGTAAAGCCATACAACTGACGCGATTGTCCCACTGCAAAATCGCATATATCAATCATTTCCTGCACTTCTCCCAGCGCCTCCTGGTAAATTTTGCCCATTTCGTAACTTACTATTTTGGCAAGAGGTTCTTTGTAAAGCCTGAGCTGGTTGCCAATTTGCCGCACCAAATCTCCCCTTTTGGGAGCGGGTACACTGCGCCACTGAAGAAATGCATTTTGGGCAGTGCGCACAGCGAGCGCATAATCATCCAAGGTAGCTAACTTTATTCCAGCTATTTTTTTACCATCGACCGGAGAATAAGAATATACCAGTTCGCCACTGGCAGCGGGCCAGTGTGTTCCTGTGCAAAGTCCGCTATTTTCTAATTCTATACCCAACTTCTGGAGGGCTTCCTGTATGCCAAAATCTTTATTCATAGAGCGGTTATTTTTAAGGTTGAACGAATTATGCTGATAATTAATTTCCAATATTTTGAATTATGACTGTTTTTGTCGGTTGGTGAGGTAATTGACTAATCCACCTTCTTGCAAAACATGTGTAATCTTTTCAGGAAAAGGTGGAAAATGATATTCTTTCTTTCCGATTGTTGCAAGGCCCTTTTCGAGTTCAATTTTAACCTCGTCCCCTTTCTTATAAGCGTCAATTGCTGAAGGCAGCACAATTACCGGAAGACCTTGGTTTACAGCAGATCGGAAGAAAATTCGCGAAACTGATTTGGCTATCACTGCTCTTACACCTGCATGGAACATACCTACAGCAGGGTGTTCGCGTGAGCTTCCACAACCAAAATTTTCACCACACACCAGAATATCACCTTTTTCAACCTGGGTGGCAAACATTGGATCGAAGCCCTTTAACAGATGTGGAACAATTTTTTCCGGTTCCGAACTGTTGATTTCGTAAGTGAGATTGCCAGCAAACATCTGGTCGGTATTCAGGTTGTCGGCATCGTGGTAATCCCATACATTACCAGATTTCCGGAAATCACTTGATTTAATTTCATGAACCGGGCTATTGGACTGCTGAAAGGGGAATACATTTGTTCCGACCTTTACTGCAGGACTGGTAATGACACCATTTAAAGCAGAAAGTGCCACTGTAGCCGGAGAGGCAAGGTAAATATTTACGTTTTTATTACCCATTCGACCTAAAAAATTCCGGTTGGCTGTGGATATTACGGTTGTTCCATCGGCCGGAATTCCTTGGCCTGTGCCGAGACATGGTCCGCAGGAAGGCGAAAGAATGTTTGCATCGGCATCGAGAAAAATCTCTACCAGACCCTCCGAAACCGCCTGTTGGTATATTTTACGCGAAGCCGGTGTGATATGCAATTGAAAACCTTTCGGAACTTTTTGCCCTTTGAGAATTTGAGCGGCCTCACGCAGATCTTCGATGCGTCCGTTGGTGCAGGTGCCAATGAGGGCTTGGTGCACAGGTGTTCCGGTTACCTCATCCACGGCTTTTACATGGTCGACATGATGAGGACAGGCCACCAAAGGGTAAAGCTGGCTGAGGTCTATCTTGTATGTTTGCAAGTAGTTGGCCTCAGCATCGGCCCATACACCTTCAAATTTTTGATTCAGGAATACAGCTAATTTTTCGTCAGGAGGAAACACGGCATTTTTGGCACCCATTTCCGAAGCCAGGTTAGCGATGGTCATTCGGTCGGCTATGGATAAACCCGCTATGCCCTCTCCATGAAATTCGACAGAGCGGTAGTCTGCTCCATTGGAACCAATCATTCCTATGATATATAAAGCAATATCTTTTGCGTATACACCACGCGGAAGTTGACCTGTAAGTTCAATTTTGATAGTTTCGGGAACCAAAAGCCAGGTTTCGCCGGTGGCCCAGATACCCGCTGTTTCGGTGCGATCAATTCCTGCCGCAAAGGCATTGAATGCCCCGGCTGTGCATGTATGGCTGTCGCTGCCAACAATCAACATTCCCGGCCTGGCATATAGCGAAATTAGCTGGTGACAGATACCTTCTCCGGCATCGTGAAAGCGTGCTATGCCTTGTTCTTTCACAAAATTTCGAATTTGTTGGTAATCGTTGGCCAGTTTACTGGTAGTTGGAGGGGCATTGTGGTCAAGTACAATCATCAACTGCGAAGCATCGGCTAACTTGCTGTGGCCCATCTTTCTGAAAGTCTTTTCGATACTGGCTGAATTGTCATGCGAAAGCACAATGTCGGGCTTTACAAATACAATACTGCCTTTGGTTGCCCCCAGTATTTTCTCCACAAATGTTTTGCCTGCCATACTTTAAGAATTACGCGTTTAACAAGTCGCCTTTTTGATAGATATCCATTTGCACATTGGCAAATTTGCCGATAAAAATTACTTTTTGATTATGAAGATTTTCGAACCGGCCTGTAGAAAAGTCAAGTTCTACCGTATCGTTTTCTTTAAGTTCGAGCGTATCGAGTTGTGTATAGGTAAGCACCGGAAAGCCTGCATTAATGGCATTACGTTCGTAAATGGCACCAAACGATTTTGCCACAATGGCCTGTATGCCAAGAGATTTAAAGCAATCTACAGCCTGTTGCCGCGAGCTTCCGGCACCAAAATTCTTTCCGCTTATTACAATATCTCCTGCTTTGGCTTTTTTAGCAAAATCCTCAAATCCCTTGAGGTTTCCAAATGTAAACTGCCCCATTTCTGCCAGCTCTGTAATAGAAAGGTGTTGGTTATGATAGATCATATCAGTGTCGATGTTGTCTTCAGGAATTATCCAGACCCTGCCCCTTACACAAGTTAAAGGTGAAATTCTTTCCTTTTCTTTCGGTTTATCCTTGTGAAAGGCTTTGGTTCCTTTTGCAGTAAAAGTCGTAGGATTTGATGGCAGGTTATCCGGATCGGTTATATGTCCGGCAATGGCAGAAGCAATAGCTATCTCGGGCGAGGCAAGGTAAACTTCACCCTTTCCCTGTTTGCCGGGGAAGTTTCGGTTACCTGTGCTGATTGTAATTTCTCCCGGACCATTTTGACCTATCTGCCCGGCTGCACAACCTGCGCATCCGGCATTACCAAACAAAGCACCTGCAGCTTTAAAACTTTCGATTAGACCCTCTTTAAGGCATTGTTGCCAGATTTCATCGGTAGCAGGAACTATTTTTAAAACAACACCCGGAGCAAGTTTATACTTTTTCAATAATCGGGCTGCTACGCGCATTTCTTCCATTCGTCCATTGGTGCAGCTTCCCACAAAGGCCGAATCGATTTTAATGCCTCTTACTTCCTCTATCGGAACTACTCCATGTGGTTGACCAGGAAGAGCAATGGCTGGAACAAAATCTTCGATATTGATTTCAAATGTTTGTTCATATTCTGCATCCTTGTCAGCATACACAGGTGTTACTTTTTTTCCTGCTTTCAGACTGCAATATTCCAGTACCTCTTCGGAGGGCGGTATGAGAAGGGCAATAGCTCCCAGCTCAGTAGCCATGGATGAAATGGTAATCCGCTGGTCCAGCGAGAGTTCTTCTATTGATTGTCCATAAAGCTCGATAGAGTATCCTAGCAGTGAATTTGCACCAAATTCAAGCAATAGATTCAATATGATGTCTTTGGCTGTAACCGCATCTGGTTTTTTACCATTCAGGATAATTTTAACACTTGGCGGCACCTTAAACCAAACAGCACCATTGGCCCATGCAGCCGCAATGTCCCGGTCGCCCATTCCCTGCCCAAAAGCGCCAATGGCCCCAAGAATATTGGCATGTGAATCGGTTGAAACCAATGTAGAACCGGGCACAGCCAAACCCTGGTCAATGGCAATGTGAGTGCCAATTCCGGCATTGATATCGAACACACCTATGTTGTTCTCCCGGGCATAGATGCGACATTTGTGCTGGTTGGTAGCATAGCTCTGATCCGACCCGGTTGGATTGCAATCGAAAGTAAAAAAGGTTTTGCTGGGATCATTCACATCCAACATATTGTCATTAAGGTTCTTAATTACATTGGCTCCGCCAAAATCGCGGGCCAGACGAACATCAATGTCAATGTCTACAATATCACCTGGCACTACTTTCTCTCTATGACAGTGCATGGCCAGTATTTTCTCTGTAATATTCATTTTATTATATATTGAATATCAAATTATTATACCACTTTTTATAAAGTTATAAGTTACATTATACCTTTAACCTTTCCTTAAAAGGAAGAAAGGCCATAAAATCGGAATGGTGCACGATATATGCTTCGGTGGTGCGCTTTACCATGTCACCCTCACCGGCATGGGTAGCAATAATATGGCATACTTCAGAGGGTACACCGCAGGCCTCTGCAAGCGATACCCCTGAGAAGGGATGCCTCAGGTATTTTCCATAAGTTCCCTGCCGGGCATTTCCTTCTTTATCGAGTTCGTATTCCAACAATTTACCTACATCGGCCAGAATAGCGCCTGAAATAAGTACATCCATATTAATGGGCAGTTCCTTTCCAAAGAAGCTTTTCATTTTTAAGGCTGCTTCGCGAGCAATGTGCACTACGGCACGCTTGTGGGCCATAAAACTCACTTTCAGGTCGGGACCACATAACAAAGTAAAAGGAATGGTATTCAGGTCATCGGCAGAAAGCACGCTTTTTTCAAGAGCCAATTGCCAGGTATCCATGGTTTTCTGCCTCAATTGAGCATCATTTATCCATGTCATTTCGGGCCAAAGGGCAATAATCTGCTCCTTGATTAGGCTTTTATCTTTTGATGTTGATTGTGCCATAATGTTCTATCAGGCTTTATTTTTTTAACTTTTCAATAATTGCATCGGCCATTTGACGGGTCGAAGCTGCACCTTGTTGAATTACATCCTGTTTACCGGTCATTTTCATCATATCATAGGTGCGCACTTTGCCTTCGAGAATCACCTGAGCTATGGCTTTTCGAATTTGACTGGCCATATGCTTTTCGGAGATAAAATCGAGCATCATACAGGCCGATTCGACCATGGCAATCGGGTTTACAATTGAAGGGTTGAAAGTGGCATATTTCGGGGCTGAGCCATGAGTAGGCTCAAACACTGCTACCTTCTCCCCGATGTTGGCACTGCAGGCAAATCCCAAACCGCCAATCAGTCCGGCAAATCCGTCGGAGACAATATCGCCAAACATGTTACCGGCTACAATTACTCCATAGTCTTCCGGATTTTTTGTGAGCCACATCATCTGGGCATCGATGTTGGTATTCCAAAGTTCGATGTGGCTGTATTCCTTTTGCATGGCACGCGCCATGTTGTACATCATGCCCGAGGTTTCGCGAATCACATTGGGTTTTTCGCACACGGTAACCGATTTGTATCCGTTTTTGTTGGCATAATCGAAAGCAGCCCTCAGTATGCGTTCTGTGGCTCTTTTCGTGAAAATCCGGGTCGATACCGCTATTTCTTCGCGTGGCACCTTGCCAAAATTTTGTCTGAACTTAGGATGACTGTACAAAGCATCGTACACAATGCCATCGGGATGGGACCATTCCACACCGCCATAAAGCCCTTCGGTATTTTGCCTGAAAATCACTACATCGACCAAGGGTTCTTCAATCTGTTCACCTTTGCCCCTTCTGATAAAATTGAGTGGGTTTCCTTTGTAGGTGCGACAAGGTCGTATGCAAATATCTAAATCGAAATACTGGCGCATGCCAACAATGGGACTTGAGTAAACCAAGTCTTTACCTTTCAGGGCTGGCGAAAGCTCCTCGTCGGCTTCGTTTTTTGGTTTGGAAGTAATGGCCCCAAACAGTCCGATTTTATGCTCTTCCAATAACTTTAATGTCCTGTCGGGCAAGGGATTTCCTTCCTTACACCAGAATTCCCAACCAATATCGCCTTCTACATAATTGGCTTCAAAACCAGCGGCATTCAGCACACGTATTGTTTCTTCAAGTACTACCCTGCCAATGCCATCGCCGGGCATGGATACAATTGTTCTTTTCGACATAGGATAAATATTTAGGCTATTCCTTATAATTAATTGATATATAAATATATAATTCTACTTATAGGATGCATAACATTATAGATTATGGATTAGGAATCACCTTCCGCACCACGTCAATCACTGTTCCATCAACCCATTTAATGGCAGCCACAATTTCTTCACCAGTAGTAAGTTTTTGTGGTTTTCCACATATAGCTTCCGCTTCCTGCTGAAGTTCATGGATTGTTTTAATGGGCAAACCGGAGTTTTTCGATTTTTCTATCAAATCAACACGTAGAGGATTGATGGCTATGCCTCGTTCAGTTACAATTACATCGATGAGTTCACCCGGGCCGCAGAGTGTTGTTACCTCATCGACAATAATGGGTATGCGGTCGCGGAAAAGAGGTACCGGCAGAATTACGGTTTTGGAAAACAAACAATTTTGCCAACCTCCGATGCCATGCAGAAGATATCCATCGGAATGGGTTACCACATTGGCATTGAAATTCAGGTCGACTTCGGTGGCGCCAAGTATGACTACATCAACCAGGCCGGCAAAGTTTCCCTTGCTGTGGTAGTTGTAACTGGTAAAAGGACTTGTCCAGACATGGTTAGGATTATCACGCATCGATCTTATTCCTTCCAGATCGAAAGTCTGACCATCGAGAATGTATTCTACAAGGCCTTCTTCCAGCATCTGCACCAGGTATTTGTTGCTCCCTCCCCGGGCAAAGCGGGCCTTTATTCCTTTTCGCCTCATGATTTCGCCAAAATAAATGCCAATTGATAAGGCGGTACCTCCGGCGCCGGCTTGAAACGAAAAACCTTCGTGAATGATTCCTGTATGCTCGCAGAATTTAGCAGTAAGCTCTGCAATGATCAGGCGATCGGGACTTTTAGTGACTTCGGTAGTGCCCGAAACTATCTTCTCCGGGAGACCTATTTTATCCACTTTTACTGTACAATCGACATAATTGCCTTGTATCTGCCAGGGAATGCATGGAAATGGCACCATATTATCTGTTACCACTATTACCTTGTCGGCGTATTGTGCATCACCTAATGCAAAACCAAGAGATCCGCTGGCAGAAGGGCCATTCAGTCCATTGGCATTTCCAAAGGTATCGGCGCAGGCTGCCCCTATAATGGCAATGTCTATTTTTACTTCTCCATCCTGTATAGCCTGATAACGTCCTCCATGAGAGCGAAGTATGGCTGTTTTTTTCATCTTGCCTTCTGAACAGTATTTCCCCAGCGGCCCATTCATGCTCCCTTCGATGTGGCTGATGGTTCCATCTTCGAGGTATTTGATCAGGTATTTGTGGCAGGGAAATGCTGCTGAAGGAAACCACCTTAGGTTTTTTATACCCAGTTCTGCTGCGGCATCGAACACCATATTAGCCAGCAAGTCGCCATCGCGAAAATGGTGGTGTGTTGAAAGCGTCATTCCATCTTTCAGACCCACTTTTACAAGCGCTTCTCTGATACTCCCCACCTGCTTGTTTCCGTCGGGTGCGAAAAGAGCATTGGAGGAAATTTTTGGAGCGTGTTTAATGCCCGTGGGAATGAATTTTCCTACGCCATGGTAGGGCACGGTGGGTTGACCGTTAATTTCCAGCGGAACCATGCGGCCAGCAGCATTTTTCACCAGTTTATTGTTCATTTTCAACCCTCCAGTTTGAATTGATCTTGCCCGTATCCACTGCCAGTTGTATTGTTTTTAATGCCCGGTGCACCACTGGTGGATCAATCATTTTTGAGCCGAGTGCTACCACACCCAGACCCTGTTTTTTGGCTTGCTCAAAGGCCAGCACAATTTTTTTCGCCTTTTCAATTTCTGTATTGTCAGGGCTATAATATTCATTTACCACTGGCACTTGTCGTGGGTGAATGCATCCCATGCCGACAAAACCCAGCGATTTCGACTCGAGCACGGTCGATTTAAGTGCTTCCATATCGCCCACATCAGAAAATACCGAGTCGATGGGCTGCAATCCGGCAGCCCTTGCAGCATTTACCACTGCTGTACGGGCAAAGAACGATTCGCGGGCTTGTTGAGTACGCTGTACTCCGAGGTCGGCTGTGTAATCTTCCAAACCTAAGGCCAGTGCCACATTGCGTTTGGAGGCAGTGGCAATTTCAAAGGCTTTCATCACCCCCAGTGCCGTTTCGATAATAGGCATCAAGTATATGTCGTTACGGTTGTTGCTGAATTTGCCAATAGCTTCGTCTACCTGCTTTACTTGCTCGGCGCTTTCGCATTTAGGCAATAGAATCAGGTTTGGGAACTGAGGTACTATCATTTTTAAGTCCTCCAAACCGGCTGGCAGCTGGTTGATGCGTACCATACGCTCGCTGCCCCTGAATTCAATAGTTCTAAGGGCATTGCGCACCAGCATGCGTGCTTCGGATTTTTTCTCAGGTGCTACCGAGTCCTCCAGATCGAGAATAATACCTCCGCTGCCATAGATTCCGGCATTTATCATCAGTTTAGGATTATTACCCGGAATGTACAGACGTGAAAAACGTTGGCAGTCTCTTGCGGTTGAATAATTGTTGGAAGGCAAAGAAGGTAAAAGAAATTCTTTATCGGCATTGATAAATTGCTTTATGGCCGATTCAATTCTGGAAGCCATCACAAACGGAAGGGCACCCTTATCGTCAACCAGCAGGCGGGCATGTTTTATTTCGAAGAATGAAAGCACTGAAAGGCACAATTCTTCGATGGACTGACCATACAGAGACTTTACTTTGCTTTGAATAGTGAGTTCGATTCCGCCCTGGTCGAGGATTTCAAGCTCTACCCAACAATCAGATCGGATTTGTTCGCCCTTATTTCCTGCGGTATATATCATATTGCTTTAGCATTGATTCATTATTTAAGGCTGATATGCATAAAAATATCTTCCTTAAAACATGGAAAATTTAAATAATTAATAAAAGCTAACTCCTGATAGTTATCAGTTGGCATGGTATGCCATGTCTGAGCAATCAACTTTTTTCTTCTTCAGCCGATTTTGTTTGCTTCAATTTGATTGAGAATAAAACAGCAATGCATATAAATATTATTTTGTAATTTTAAGAGTAAACGAATTGCAAATGAAACGCCGATCTGGAATTGTTTTGTGTCTGCTTCTCCTTATGAATCTTTATTGCAATGCCCAGGAAGCGGATTCAATTCTCTTGGAAGAGTATTGGAATATGAGCCTCGAGGAGTTGGCCAACATACAAATTTCGATTGCTTCGAAAAAGGAAGAAAGTCGTTTTGAGTCCCCTTTTTCGACCTATATTATTACCCAGGAAGATATGCAGCAGGCTGGTTGCCTGAATCTTATGGAAGCCTTTCGACTGATTCCGGGACTCATTGTGCGGCAAACTACACAAGGTGCCTACGACATTCACCTGAGAGGCTACGACAACATCCTAAATGTAAACAGGGAATTAACGCTGTATAGCAATTCCATCACACTTGTCATGATCGATAACCGACCAGTTTATAACTATTTTCAGGGAGGTACTTTTTGGGAATCCCTGCCCCTTGGTATTGCCGAAATCGAAAGTATTGAATTTATTAACGGGGCCTCATCGGCCATGTACGGCCCTAACGCAGTTTCGGGTGTCATTAACATTATTACCAAAAAGAAGGCCGCCGGAGAAGTGCGTGTAACGCAGGATTTACAAGCTAGTACCGGAAGAAATCTGGTGTCATCCACCAATGTGCTGGTACCGGTAAATTCCAAGCTCACAGTTGGAGGTTCGTTAAACCGAACTTTTTTCGAACGCGACTTTGACAAGTATTTTAGTTATTCAAAAAAGATATGGGTTCCGGTCGATTCATTGAGGTTTGGCAGTACTAGCTCCGATGCACGTTATCCGGATATTAGCAATGCCGCCGATTTAATTTCGGGTAACTTACGAATAAACTACCAGGATGATGCAGACAACTACCTTGACTTCACTGCCGGACACCAGGAATCGGAAGTACAAAAGATTTATGTGAACAACCAGGTTACTCCTCTCACCACCAATGGTTCAAAAAGCTCTTACTTCAACCTGATTACCCAAAAACAAGGTTTTCTGCTAAACCTTGCACACATGCGGGGATATCAGAACACCTATGGAATGATGGGTTGGGAATACGATTTTAACACCACCGATGCGCTAATTGAGTATACATACAACATAAAAGGTTTTAGTCTTAGACCCGGCCTGGGATTTCGAAATGCCATATACGATGATGCGAAAGCAATTGAAGAATATGGAACTGAAAGAGCCTTGTTAAGTGGCAGAAAATCCATCAACACATTTTCAGGATTAGTCAGAACCGAATATGATTTCAGCAAACTTAGGATCATTGCTGCCCTGAGGGTTGATAAATACAATGTTCCAGATAAATTTTATTTTTCCTACCAATTTGCTATTACGCACCAACCAAATGAGGATAACCTGCTCAGGTTGGTTTATTCAAAATCGAACAGAGGTTCTTTCTTTTTAGATTCATACTACAACCAGGAATTTGATTATGGTACGGTGCAGGTTAACCTGCAAGGTAATACCAATCTTGATTTGCTGACCCTGGATTTGCTTGAAGCCGGAATAAGGAATAAAAGTTCCAGGAATTTTCATTTCGATGCAGTCATCTATGGATCCCGCACCCGGCATTATGCCCAATTGCTGGAATCTCCTTTTACGACTGATAGTATAGTATTGTACGAATTTCAGAATCTTGATCTGAATGCCTTTCAGCTGGGAGCCAGCCTTGAGTTGGATTACATTCCTTCGAGAAATTTCAGAGTGAGAGCCTATTCAAACCTTCAAAACACCATGGTAGATGATTACCCACTCACCGACTCTACCTCCGAAACGCACAGCCAAGGGTCGACACCTATGTTATATGGTGGCTTAGTATTGAACTACAGCCCATTTAAGCGACTTAATATCAATCTGAATCCATACTATTTCACCAAACAAGTGCTTAATTCTGCCTCATCAAGAGACAGCCAGGGCAATTATTACTCAATCTCTACGCAACTGATTCTGAATGCCAAAATCTCTTACCAGCTAACAAAAGCGGTCATCCTCTTTGCCAATGGCAAAAACCTTTTGCATCACCAGCAGGAAGAAGTGATTTGGGGCGATAAAATAAGTGCCAGCTATTGGGGCGGAGTGCACATCGATTTATAGGCTTTTTAGTGTGGCAACTCCAGGTAATTGTTTCTTATTAATTGAGAAAAAAAGCAGACAATTCGCTGGTTGTTTCCAAAAAATGTTCCGGTTTATTTAGAAGCAAATTTTCTCTTTGTCCAAAGCCATATCCTACTGCAATAACAGCAATATCTGCTTGTTTTGCACCCATGATGTCGTAGGCAGTATCGCCAATCATTACCGTTTCTGATTTAATTAACTGATGTTTCTCCATCAAGGAAACAATTAGACTTGCCTTTGTGCGTGTGCCGGCATAGTCTGCCCCGGCCAGATCAAAGAAACAGGAATCAATTCCGAAATGTTCAAGTATTAATCGGGCATATTTTTCAAGCTTCGAAGTAGCTACAAAAAGTCTGTAGCCAGAAGCTTGCAGAGAGACCAGCAGTTCAGGAATGCCCTCGTAAATCTTATTTTCGAAAAGTCCTTTGGTGCCATAGTATTCGCGAAAAAAGGCTACTGCCTTGTGAGTAGCTTCGCTGTCGAGCTGAAATACCGTCTGAAACCCATGCTGGAGAGGCGGCCCGATAAATTCCTCTGGTACCGAATCAGGTAGGTTTTGAATTCCAAGCCTTTGTAGGGCATAACGAAGCGAATTGAGTATGCCATCTATGGGATTGCTAAGGGTTCCATCGAGGTCGAATATGATGTTTTTAAAGGGGTGCATGGTTTACTGGTATATTAATTTGCAACTATTCTATAATTTCCATTCACGAATAAGTAGATTTAATTTTGAAAATGCAAATATTTAACTCTATCTTTGCGGCGCTAAAAACAAATTATACAAACACAATGGGTAAAGGAGATTTAAGATCAAAAAGGGGTAAAATTGTTAACGGTTCTTACGGCAAAACCCGCCCCAGCAAAGATACCAAACCTGTTCAACAGGATAAAAAAGCGAACTAAGAAATACATTGCAAAGGTATGCGCCGCACATGTTTAATGATGCGGCTTTTTTTGTTTTTTGCCACCATACTATAAATCAGTAAAAAGCTTTTCGATAAAATGAAACCAATACGTAATGTAGCCATTATTGCCCACGTCGATCATGGCAAAACCACCCTGGTAGATTGCATTTTGCACCAGTGCCGGATTTTTAGGGATAATGAGCAAAAAGGCGATCTAATTTTAGACAGCAACGACCTGGAGCGCGAAAGGGGCATCACGATTCTGGCCAAGAATGTATCGGTCAATTACAACGATCACAAAATCAATATCATCGACACTCCTGGTCACGCCGATTTTGGTGGCGAGGTAGAGCGTGTACTCAACATGGCCGATGGGGTATTGTTGCTTGTGGATGCTTTTGAAGGACCCATGCCCCAAACCCGTTTTGTGTTGAGCAAGGCCATTCAAATGGGTTTAAAACCTGTAGTAGTAATTAACAAGGTCGATAAACCCAATTGCCGGCCCGACGAGGTGCAGGATGCGGTGTTCGACCTCATGTGCCATCTCGATGCCAACGACCATCAACTCGATTTTCATACCATCTATGGCTCGGCCAAAAATGGATGGATGTCGGCAGACTGGAAGAATCCGGCAACCGATGTAAAATACCTGCTCGACCAGATTATCGAGCAAATTCCACCCCCAAAAATTGAAGAAGGCACCCTTCAACTTAAAATAACCTCACTGGAGTATTCGAATTTTATCGGACGTATTGCCATTGGCCGCATAAGCCGTGGCAGCATTAAAAGCGGCCAGGCAGTTGCGCTGGTAAAGCGCGACAACAGCATTGTAAAATCGAAGGTAAAGGAGCTTTTCGAATTCGAAGGCCTCGGAAAGATTAAAGTGAACGAAGTACTGTGTGGCGATTTATGCGCTATTTCAGGCATCGACGGATTCGAGATCAGCGATACGGTGGCCGACATCGAAAATCCAGAGGGTTTACCTCCTATTCCTATCGATGAGCCTACCATGAGCATGCTTTTTACCATTAACGATTCGCCCTTTTTTGGAAAGGAAGGCAAATTTGTTACTTCGCGTCACTTGTACGACCGCCTGATGAAGGAAACTGAAAAGAACCTCGCCTTGCGTGTTGAGGCAACCGATTCGCCCGACCGGCACCGCGTATATGGCCGTGGTATTTTACACCTTGCTATTCTGATCGAAACCATGCGCCGCGAGGGGTATGAGCTTCAATTGGGTAAACCACGTGTAATTATCAAAGAACTTGATGGGGTGAAATGCGAACCGGTAGAAGTACTGAGCATCGACACACCTGAAGAATGTTCGGGCAAGATTATCGAATTTGTCAACCAGCGAAAAGGTGAACTTCTGATAATGGTACCTAAGCACGACCTCATTCACCTCGAATTTGAAATACCCGCCCGTGGACTGATTGGTTTCCGTCAGCCGGTAATGAACATTTCGGCAGGTGAAGCCATTATCTCAAGTCGTTTTAAAGAATACCAGCCATTGAAGGGAGATATTAAAGAACGCCAAAACGGATCGCTTGTGGCCATGGAAAGCGGCACCTCTATTGCTTTTGCCATTAATAAACTGCAAGACCGCGGCACTTTCTTCATTAAACCGGGCGACGAAGTGTATACCGGTATGATTGTAGGTGAGAATACCCGCGCCGGCGACCTGGTGCTGAATGTTACCAAAACAAAGAAATTGACCAACATGCGAGCCTCGGGCAGCGACGACAAGGTCCGTATAGCCCCTCCGGTTGTTTTTTCGCTCGAAGAAGCCATGGAATACATTCAGGACGATGAGTACGTAGAAGTAACCCCCAAAAGCATTCGTTTGCGTAAAATCCTGCTCGAAGAGCATGAGCGCAAAAGAGCCGCCAACAAATCGTTGAGCTAAACGATTATAAGTATTATGAAAGCCCGGTTAGATTTAACTTACCGGGCTTTTTTGTGTTGAAAGAATTTAACGAGGAATAATAGTTGCAATTAGTTTTAAAAATCCCAAAGACCTATTTCACAGGGTAATAGACAAGGGTTTCGAAAAGCGAGGTATCGCTCATAGTGCTGTCCGACGCATAAAGTGGCACTTCCCAGGGATCGCCATTTAGGGAATAGCCATTCTGGCGCATGTATTCTTTGAGCTCGCTGTGTGCTTTACCGGTATTCGAAGGTCTGCCAAAATGCGATTGTACAAGGGTTTTTCCTGCGGGAAGGGCATAATATTGAAGAGAAGCCCATACCCAGGTTCTTTCGTGCAATGGAATGCCTATGAAAAGCTCGTTGCTACCCTCCTGCTCTGCCTGTGGTACAAGCCTGAACCATTGACCTGCAGCCTGTAGTTGGCGGTTATTTAAAAAGCTGTTGAGCGTGGCTACCATATTACCAATTTGTTCATTGGTTTGGTCTGGTTTTAGCGATTCTTTGACCATTACGGTGTGCACAACAGGCATTTCAATGAGGCTAATTTCGCCTGTGCGACTGTATTTTAGTCCAATGCAATGTTGGTTTAATTGGGTCAGTCCTTGTTGCATAAAATGCTCCAGTTCTTTTTTCTTTATCCGAAATAAGATACGCTCAAACAAACCTAAATTGGACAGATTCATGGACCAGTTTACATTGCATCCCAGGCTTGTGGGTTCAAGGTACCAAAGTCCGGTTGTTTGAGATGTTTGTCCCAGGTTAAACTCCACAGCAATACTCTCGGGTGGCACAGCATGAATCATTTTCAGGTGTCCCTTACCGTAGGGGATACTCTTCCAGGTCATTTGGGCTTGTTTACCCCGGAAAGGAGGCTTTACATCCACTTGCATATTCGTGTCGTTCGCAATCCAGGGAGCCCAGCTCGTCCAGTTTCTGAAATCGACCAATTGTTCGTAAACCATCGAAGGCGGAAGGTTAATTTCCTGCATGGCAACGAGCTTTTGGTTTTTTGGTAGAAATGCTGCGACAACTGTCAGAACAACTGCCATAAATAATAGCACAACAAGGATTTTCAGAATGAATTTCATACAGTAGAGATTATTCGCCTAAAATACAGTCAATCTTGCCAACCTAAAAGCACTTGTTCACTTAATTTTCGAACAATTCTTCAACCGGTTGGTGTGATTGGTTATATTTGGGCACGAAACAAAGAAAGCATGCAAGCAGCAGTTCTCAACCAATGGGGAGATCCGGGAGTACTTCACCTGGCAGATATTCCCAAACCCAAGCCTTCCGAAAAACAATTGATGATCAGGGTTTTTGCCTCGTCAGTGAATCCCGTGGACTTTAAACAAAGGAAGGGAAAGCATCGGTTTATTTTTGGATCTCCTTTTCCGGTAGTTTTAGGTTATGATGTTTGCGGAAAGGTGGTTGAGGTAGGTAGTCTCGTGCATCGCTTTAAAGTGGGCGATTGGGTTTTTGGCGATCTGGACAATACATATGGAGGGGCATTGGCTGAATTTGCACTCGGGCATGAACAGTGTTTTGCCCTGAAGCCTGATGGAATCAGCCCAGAAGAAGCCGCAGGTTATCCCCTGGCTGCTCTCACCGCTCTGCAGGCCTTACGCGACAAAGCCGGCGTAAAACCCGGACAGACAGTGCTGATTAATGGTGCATCAGGCGGTGTGGGTCATTTAGCCTTGCAAATGGCCAAACTTATGCAGGCGAATGTAATTGCGGTGGCCAGTGGACGCAACGAAGCGTTTATATCTTCCTTCAATCCCGACCAGTTTATCGATTATCAGCGCATAAACTTGCTTTCTCTTTCAGAAAAAGTGGATGTGTTTTTCGATGTAATCGGCAACTATTCTTTTTTAAAAACAAAGCGTTTGCTCAAACCTAACGGTGTTTACGTAACAACCCTCCCACGGCCCAAAGTATTTTTCCATAAACTGTTCCAGGCTTTCAATGGCGGAAAAAAGGTAAAAACCCTGTTGCGGAAGCATTCCGCCGCGGATATGGACCAAATTGCAAGGTGGATAGAAGAAAAGAAGCTGCGTCTGCATATCGAAAAGGTATTTTCCCTTGAACAGACAGCAGATGCCCATGCCTATGCCGAAAAGGGCCGTACACAAGGTAAAAACATCATACAGATTGGAAAAGCATGAAAGAAAGTTCAGAATTTACTTTACCCATAAAAGGTTTTACAAGTTTACTGCTTAAGGTAGCAGCTATTTTTATTGTCGGTTTGCTTTTACTTATCCTATCGCTGCAATTTATGGTTCATTGGGGTATATTTGGCCCATTACCCGACGAAACCGAGTTACGCCAACTGAAAAACAACCAGGCTTCGGATATCATCTCGGTCGATAATCGTTTGTTGGGCAGGTACTATTACGAGAACCGTACCAATGCCAGTCTTGACGAAATTCCAGTGAGCTTTTTACACGCTCTGATTGCCACAGAAGATGTGCGTTTTTACAAACACAAGGGAGTCGATTTTCGCAGCTCTATGAGGGTATTGATTAAATCGGTGATTTTAGGTAATAAAAGTGCCGGTGGTGGCAGTACACTGAGCCAGCAACTGGCCAAGAACCTTTTCCCTCGTAAACAATACCGGCTGTTCAACATGCCCATAGCCAAAATCAAGGAGATAAAAATTGCCTTAAGGCTGGAGAAAATCTATACCAAAGACGAAATCCTAAGCTTATACCTCAACACCGTATCGTTTGGCGAAAACACCTATGGCATCGAAACAGCCTCGCTGGTTTATTTCAGTAAAAAGCCAGCGGAGCTCAATGTGCAGGAGGGTGCCCTGCTGGTGGGGCTTTTAAAGGCCAATACCAGCTATAATCCACGCCTGCACCGCGAAGCAGCACTTAAGCGTCGTAACACAGTGCTGGCGCAAATGAAAAAGCATAAATTCCTTATGAAAGAGGCTGCTGATTCAATCCTTGACTTGCCCCTCGAACTGCGCTACAGACCGTTTAACCATACCGAAGGTCCGGCACCTTATTTTCGCGAACAGCTGCGCCAGGAGCTAGGTGAAATTCTGAAAGACGCAAAAAAACCCGATGGAACGCCTTACAACCTCTACGCCGATGGCTTGAACATTTATACCACGGTGAATTATACCATGCAGCTATTGGCCGAAGAGGCGTTAAGCCTGCATCTGGCCAGCCTGCAGACAAGATTCGATGCGCATTGGAAAAACAAGGAGCCCTGGAAGAAGAATCCTGAAATGGCCCGTCGGCAAATAGAACAAAGCCAGACCTATAAAAGTCTCCGGAGAGAAGGCTTATCGCATAACGAGGCGCTCGCAGCCATGAAAACACCCGTTGCCATGGAGGTTTATGGCCCAAAAGGTGAGCACGACACACTCCTCTCTCCACTCGATTCGGTGCTTCATCATTTTAAAACCCTTCAGGCTGGTGTGTTGGTCATGAATCCTTTCAATGGCGATGTGTTGGTTTGGGTCGGAGGCGCCGGGTATAAGTTTTTCAAATTCGACCATGTAAAAGCCAAAAGGCAGGCAGGATCGACCTTTAAGCCCATTGTGTATGCAGCGGCACTTGAAAAAGGAATCTCGCCTTGCGACTATTTTGCCAACGACAGTGTGGCTTACCCCGATTACCAGAACTGGGTACCTCAAAATGCCGATTTAAAGTATGGTGGCTTCTATTCCATGAAAGGCGCCCTGGCTCAATCCGTAAATACAGTAAGTGCAAGAATCATTACAAAGGTTGGTATTCAGGAGACCATTGAACTTGCGCATAAAATGGGAATAAGCTCTGATCTTCCGGCTGTACCTTCTCTTGCACTTGGTGCAGGCGAAGTTTCGCTATACGAAATGGTACAGGCTTATTGCGTATTTGCCAACAATGGCCGCACGGTTGCCCCCCGACTTATTAGACGTATCGAGAACTCGCAGGGTCAGGTAATTTATTCCGATCCTGCCCATGAGCTCCAGGATTCTGTGCTGAGCGCACAATCGGCACAAAGCATGTTAGCTATGCTGAAGGGTACTGTGGAACGTGGAACTGCCCAAAGTTTGCAATCGAAATATGGCATTTCAAGTGATCTGGCCGGAAAAACGGGCACCACCCAGAACCATAGCGATGGTTGGTTTATGTGCCTGACGCCTAACCTGGTTATGGGAGTATGGGTAGGTGCTGACAATCCGGCAGTGAGTTTCCGTAATTTAAGTTATGGACAGGGAAGCGCAATGGCTTTGCCCATTAGCGCACTGTTTCTTACAAAGCTTTATGCCGATCCACTGTATAAATACCTTAAAACAAGCAGCTTTAAAATCGATCCGGAAATATCAGAAACACTTGCATGCAGCGACTATGTCGAAGAATACAAGCAACCACTCATTGATGTTTCAGCGATTAAGGAAGAAGGTGTAGGTGAATTTATTCGCAAGGTGTTTGGACGTAAGAAGAATCAATTGGAGGTAGATAAAGAATAACATTAGTGGGCACTTAAAACCCACTGATTTTTAATTGTTTAACTTGAAGTTCTTTGACATATTTGTAATCGCATTTTGTAAGTATCTCTCTTACAGGCGTTTTATCGAGTAGAGAAATGCTGAATATTTGTAATATTTCGTAGATTGGACGGTCAACTTTCAGTTTGTTTCCAATTATGGCGACTAAACAGTAAGCAATGATCCCACAATATATTTGGATCTTAACAGCATTCATTGAATTTCCCCAAAAGGATTTAATCTTTAAGTGTTGTTTCATCCATTTGAAAAATAGTTCAACTTCCCAGCGTTTCTTATACAACATGGCGATCTCTTTGGCTTCTAACTCGGTATTATTGGTTAAGAAAACAAGTTCATTTTTACTTTCCTGATCATAATACTTTATTCTGCGAAGTTTATCGGGATATTCCTTTTTCGAATAGTGTGTTTCTAGCTTTCCAACCTGATCATATTGTACTCCTTTTGTTTTGTCAACAACTCTGGAATATAGTCGCCTAAAACGCATATTTTCTTTGGCTCTTGTTACAAAATATGCGCCTTGAGAATGCAATCTATGCAAACGACGGAAGTCAATATATGCTTTATCAACCACATAAAAACTTCCAGCTTCAAATTGGATGAGATCAAGTATATTGACATCATGGACACTTGCTTTGGTGATATGTAAAAAGCTTGGGATGGATGTCTTCACATCATATAAGGTGTGAAGTTTTATGCCTCCCTTTGCCTTTCGGAACTCAGCCCACCAAAAAACACTCAAACATAGATCAATAGTTGTGGAATCTAATGCATAAACGTTACCGTCTACCTTGACTTCGAAATCGGTTTTGTAGCAACTCCTTCTGGCCTGCTCAATTAAAACGTAAGCAAACTCTTCAAATATTCTATAACTGCGTTTTGCATTTGAAGTGCCTAGATTTCGTCGGGATACTGAAGGCCCAAATCCAAGGTGATAATATTTGGGTTGATGTGCTTCCAAACTAAGCATTAGATCACGCATACTGTCTCTTGAAGTTAGCTGTCCAAAGACCATGCAAAGCATCTGATTCCAACAAGTGAATGTTCTAACATACTTATTCCCTTCATGATTTTGAACAATCCGATCAAAAACCCTGCGGGGTAAAAAATCTGTAAGTTGTGCGAAGATAAATTTACCTTGATTCATAGAATTTGCTTGTTTTGAAGCAAATATCTAACTATTCAATTCAAATCGTCACGCTATCAAAAAACGCTACAACTGCGATGTACAAAGAATTTCAAAGAACGTAACTTAATTTATAATGCCCACTAGTGAAAGAATAAATAAAATTGGCCATTGAAATGTGGCACCCAGTAATAGCATGCGCTAATCTCGAATTCGATTTAGGTAAATCAATTAAATTGAATTTTAAGAAGTTAAACATTTTATTGACTATCACGAAATCATTCTTAAACCTGAAAGAACTGTGTCAGCAAGCATCTATTCTGATAAAAACCTTAAGCCTGACGATAAGAGTTTATTCGCTGATTTGGCCGAGACGAAAGACTATTTGGATAAAATTGCAGAATTCATTGAAACGGAATATGGCAATTTTAAATCGGAGTGGAATTTTTATGGCCAAAAATCGGGTTGGATACTCAAAATGCTTACAGGGAATAGAAATGTAATGTTTGTAATACCGTGCGACAACTATTTTCAAGTAACGTTTACATTCGGCGGAAAAGCATCTGAATTGATTCATAGTAGCGATCTGCCAATTTCAATTAAGAACGAATTGCAAAAAGCAAAAAAATATGCCGAAGGTAGGTCCATAAAAATTGAAGTGAAATCAGCAATAGATTTAGATAACATTTTGAAAGTGATACGAATAAAACTTTTAAACTGATGATTCTTTTTGGCATATATAATAGAATAGAGAATACCATATGAAATAATCAGTCACCGAGCTTTGGAGGCTAATATTATTTCTTTATCGAAGTGCCTTTTTCTATAAATTGATTGTCAATCACATTTTGAAAGCAGTAACTTTAAGTAATAAACAGAATTCAATATGAAAACAATTTTTACTACCGTCGTTTTCCTTGCCATGGTTATGACCATAAGTGGACAACCAAACTTTTTGGAAATTATCGATTCGGCAAATCATATCAGCAATTTTGAGGATAGGATAACGTATATCGAATCGTATGTAGCCCATTTAGATACAGCCGGATCGCCGGTAATAGAAACGGATACGGCTAATTTTGTTTATTATGGATCTGCTACCAGCGTCGAAATTGCAGGCGACTTTAATGGATGGGGCGGCGATGGTACCTGGACTTGCAATAAAATAGATGGAACAGATTTTTTCTGGTATTCACATACATTCGAATCAACAGCACGACTCGATTATAAATTTATCATAAATGGATCAAACTGGATACTTGACCCCCTGAATCCACTTAGCGTTTCGGGAGGCTATGGTCCTAATTCCGAACTGGCAATGCCTGCTTATGTGCAACCTTGGGAAATTCATGAGTATCCGGGAGTTGAGAAAGGAACCATTGAAAGTTTCAGTATTAAAAGTCCGGAGTTGAATAAAAATTTCAGTGTTCAGGTATACCTTCCTCCTGGTTACGATGCGTCGGCTTATTCTTATCCGGTAGTCTATGTGCACGATGGTCAGGAATACCTGAGTTTGGGAGGTATGGATCATGTAATGGATAATTTGCTGGATAGCAATAAAATTGATCCGCTCATTGGAGTTTTTATCAGGCCAAATAACCGCAACGAAGAGTACGGATTTAGCCAACGTTATCAGTATGCCCAATTTATTGCCGAAACAATGGTTCCTTATGTCGATAGTGCATTCCGGACAATTGCTTCGAAGGATTTCAGGTTAACCATGGGTACCTCACTGGGTGGAAATATCAGTGGATTGATTTCCTATACCTATCCCGGGCTTTTTGCAAACAGTGGATGGCATTCTCCTGCCTTTTGGGTTAACAATTTGGAAGTGGCTAATCTCTATACAAGTGAGTATAAAGACATAAAAATCTATCTTACCGAAGGAACTTATGAAGATTTGGGCGTGGATTGGGCAGGTTTTACCGATGATTTAACACAAACAGGTTACCAGTACGATTGGGCTGAATACCACGAAGGTCATAGCTGGGGCCACTGGCGAGCCACCATTGATGATATTCTGAAGTATTTTTATCCATTAGGAAATGCTCCGCTTGCTCTGTCTGACTTAAGTTATCAGGAATCAGGAACTGTCCGGCTATTTCCAAATCCTTTATTCGATATTGCTGCTATTTCAATTGATATTAGTCAGTCAGGTAAATATACGCTGCATGTATACAACCAACTTGGTCAGACAATAAAAACTGAAAGTTACTTCCTTACTGGTCCAGGGTCTGCTACCATGAAATTCGATGGAAGCGAACTTGAATCTGGTGCTTATTATTTTACCATTTCAGGCATGAATAAATACTATTCGGGTAAGATGCTAAAGCATTAAGAATAATTTTTCGAAAGTGACGGCAAAATTGATGCAGGCTTGAAAAATTGGTACCAACCCAAAGCAGCTGTCTTTCATCCTGAACCAAATGTCATAGGCACAAGCAATCCAAAAAAAATTAAATTTGCGATATGAATTACACAGGCGAATTGGCGGCATTGCTCACCGCAGTTTTCTGGACCATCACAGCGCTGGCCTTTGAGCAAGCCAGCCTGAGGGTAGGCTCCCTGGCGGTAAATGTCATCAGGTTGCTGTTGGGTTTTATCTTTTTAAGCCTTTTCACACTGGTATACCGTGGTGCTTTGCTCCCACTCGATGCTTCGGCTGAGGCATGGGGATGGCTGGTTTTATCGGGTTTTATTGGCTTTTTGTTTGGCGATTTATTCCTGTTTAAATCATACACCCTAATCGGTTCGCGTTTTGCCATGCTGGTAATGACCCTTGTGCCACCCATCACAGCACTTACAGGCTGGTTGGTATTGGGCGAGAAACTTAGTTTGCTAAGTTATGCGGGCATGTTTCTAACTATCGCTGGCATTTCACTTGCCATTTTTAACCGCAACCGAGCCGATGGGAAGATTAGCCTGAAACTTTCGCTAAAAGGCTTGCTATTTGCCTTTTTTGGGGCTATCGGACAAGCAGTTGGCTTGGTAATAAGTAAGCTGGGCATGGGCGATTACGACCCCTTTGCCGCCACACAAATACGCATTTTGGCAGGTTTTGTGGGTTTTGTTGCTTTGGTTACCATTCTAAGGCGTTGGCCTCGTATTGTAAGTGCCCTGCAGCATACAAAGGGAATGGTAGGAATAGGCATTGGTTCCTTTTTTGGTCCCTTTTTGGGAGTTTCGTTTTCGCTGTTGGCCATACAATATACCCAAACCGGAATCGCATCCACTTTAATGGCACTTGTTCCAATACTTATTATTCCACCTGTTGTGATTTTCTATAAACAAAAAATTACCTGGGCCGAAATAGCTGGAGTAGTCATAAGCCTGTGTGGTGTCACGCTTTTGTTCATTCGTTAGTGGTTAAAGAAAATAGTATTCACATGAAAAAACTTGGCCTCATAGGCGGTATTGGTCCCGAATCGAGTATAGAATATTACCGTCAGCTAATTAAAGCCTACCAGGAAACCGCCGGAACCACAGATTACCCTGAAATGGTCATGCACAGCATCGACCTTACTGCATTGCTGGCTTATATAAATGCAAACCAACCAGAAGAATTGGTCGGTTTTCTGGCAGAACGTATCAACGTTCTCGATGCTGCCGGATGCGATTTTGGGGCCATGGCTTCCAATACCCCTCATATGGTTTTCGATAGCCTGCAAAAGAAAGTTGACCTTCCGCTGGTGAGTATTGTAGAAGTTACCTGCCAGGCTATTGCCCAAAGCGGGTTGACTAAGGTGGCACTTTTAGGCACCCGCTTTACCATGTCGCAGGGATTTTATCAAAAGGCAGCGGAAAAGTATGGTATTGAAGTCGTTTCCCCCGTACCCGACCAGCAGGAGTTTATTCATCGCATTTACATGGGCGAATTGCTTTTTAATCGTATTGTGCCCGAAACGAAAAAGCAACTCCTTCGAATTGTTTCAGACATCAAGGAAAAAGAAGCCATACAAGGACTTATTTTAGGTGGAACAGAATTACCCCTCATACTCCATCAATCCGATTTTTCAGGCCTTCAGGTTTTCGATACCACGCAAATACATGTAGCCAGTTTGGTGAAACGGATGACTGAAAGCAAATGACATAAAATGCATCTTAATGTTGTGTTATATTGGTGGCGGTAGCAAAACCCAAGTTTCCATCTTTGTCCAAAATTCACCATCTTTAACTGAAATTATATATTATTTGTGGACAAAGAACATCGCACGAGCCTGCTAAAACTTCATTTTGTAGTATTTATCTATGGTTTTACAGCCATTTTAGGCAAGCTGATCAGCATTTCTGCCATCGACCTGGTTTGGTACCGCATGCTGGTAGCGGTGGCGGGTCTAAGCGTCTTATTGTTCCTGCAGGGTTTTAATCTTAAAATATCCTTTCGTGCGGGCATACAAATTCTTCTGGTAGGGTTGATTGTGGCTGCCCATTGGATTAGTTTCTTTGGTGCCATTAAATTGTCGAATATATCCGTCACCCTCGGATGCCTGGCTTCCACCACCCTCTTCACCAGCATACTTGAGCCCCTTATTCTGAAGCGAAAAGTGAATGCTGTTGAAGTAATCATCGGACTGATTATCATTGCCGGACTTTACCTCATTTTTCAGTTCGAAATTCATTACCTCGATGGAATTCTTGTGGCACTGGCTTCGGCTTTTCTGGCAGGTTTATTTACTGTGCTTAACAAAAAACTGGTACAAAAGCATTCCACACGCCTTATAACTTTTTACGAAATGGTAGGTGGCTTTATTGGAATAAGCCTTTTCTTCTTATTCACAGAAGGCTTTAGTACAGAATTCTTTCTTCTGCCTGTAAGCGATGTGTTTTATTTGTTGCTACTTGGTTTGGTTTGCACAGCCTTTGCCTTTGCCATACAAGTCGATGTAATGAAAAAGCTGTCGGCCTACCTGGTGGCGCTTACCATTAATCTGGAGCCTGTTTATGGTATTATTTTGGCCTGGCTGTTTTTTCGCGATACCGAATTGATGTCGACAGGTTTTTACATAGGTACAGTTATAATTCTAGTGGCAGTGCTTGCTTTTCCGGTTTATCAATCGCGGCGAAGGAAGGCTGAGGTTTTGCAAAAAAAGCCTTAACTTATCGCTTCAATTTTGTTGGAGAAACCATTAAATCGATGAAAGGCATTAAATATTTGTACTAATTAGAAGAGCAAACAAAGAAATGGTTTTTTAATTGTGGATATAATGGAGTTAGAAGTAAGCACCTTTTGAATACATAGACAATTTATATGGATAGCAGAATTGATAATCTGACATCAGAAGAACGAATTGAATTGGAAAAGGAATTAAGATTGAATTATATCACATCTGCAACTCTTTTCATGATGATAATCGTATTAATTCAAATTTTTAAATTGGCTGACTCAGGGCTTTGGAATATATCAGCACTTGAGATTCTTATAACTTTTGGACTTTCATTAATTGTTTTTGTAATTACGCACATATTAACTAAGCAATTAAGGGACGACATCCATCGAGGTCAAAAAATAATTGAGTTTAGAATAATTGAAAATAAATTTGAATATCTCGACAGACAAGATAGACTTTCACCAGAGGTTAAAAAATATGTTGTGGTTGCAGATGGTGAAAAGTATGAGATTAGTGAAAAACAATATGAAGTAGCTGAGAAGACTGACTTAATTGCAATTCATAAAACAATAACTAGAGAAAAAAGACTAAAAATTGAAATCCAGAAAACACCAGCTGCCAACAGCTACTAAGAAATCTTTGAGTTGAAGCGCAGATAAGAAAGCATATATTACTCAAGTTTCTGTTTTCTTGGGGGAATAAGACGCTGCTTCGAACTCCCCTACGTTTTCTAGCAACATGCGTTTTACGTCATTGAAAATTACCCAAAGTAGTATACTTCAGATAAAATATTTACTCGGAAATAATTCAAATAAAATAAATATGTTGAAAAATGAAAATTGGCTATTAATACTCACTTTTGTTTATCCACATGAAGCACATTTTGCCAAAGCATTTCTTGAATCAGAAGGAATTGAATCGGAAATTCGAGATGAATTAACAGCACAAATGAATAATTTTTACTCTAATGCAATTGGTGGAGTAAAATTAATGGTGCGTGAAGCTGATTTTAATAGTGGAATTGAAGCACTTAAAAAAGGTGGCTATATAAATGAAACTATTGTTAATGAAGCTGATAAGATTGAAATAGTTTTTGTGGAAAAAGGCTTTAATATAAATATTTGCCCATATTGTAAATCTGAAAATATTAGTATTAAAAAGGTTCCTAATATTTGGACCGTAATTGTAATTTTCCTTTTCAATGCTGTATTTCCAATATTTAAAAAGTCATATAAATGTTATGAATGTGAAAAAGAGTGGAAATATCAAAAGAAATAATTATTAATAAAACGCTATAAAGTGCATGGTCTGCGAATAGGCTACTAAGAGAGGGCAGAATAAGTGGCTATAACATGGAAGATGGTGTACGATAATAGGTGAAAACTTTGCACTCAGCACATGACTCATAACTATCAACCAAAACCTCTTCAAGATGGAAAGTAAAATGACATATATACAATACATTTTTTCGGATAAAAAGGCAATGAAATATTGGATAAGTATTCTTGCTATTATCTCGATTTTTCCTATTATTTTCTTTTTTACAATTGGATTTAGAGAACTTTCTATTTGGGAATCCTTACGATTACTCAGAAGTTTATCTATTTTTATATTTATCTATCTGGGATTTTACACATCGGGGTACATAAAATACAGACTTCAAGAGAGATTTGAAAAATATTACAATTCAATGTTCGATAGCATTGCAAGCTTGCCAGTACTGATATTTCAAGACAAGTTAATTATTAAGCCACATAAGACGAACTATGAGGCCAAGATAAATGTCGAGCCGCGTTTAGATAATTACAAAGTATGCAGGATTGATAATACATTAGTAATTCTTGGAAAAGTTTATGATTTGGGGATATTTAGAAGACATATGAGGCCAATACAAATTAATATGGCCAATTCAGAAGTTGATAAACTGAAATATGTCTTAAAGCCAAAGATTAGAGATTTATTCTACGATGAAAATGATTTAGTAATTACATTTGAAAGAAGCATTAACGAGATAAACAAGCTAATATTAAAGGATTTTAAAAGTATTTACAGCCATTAGCTTATGAAATTGTACATGCGATTTTCGATAGTTAGTAGCTCGTAAATAAAAGTAGCTGTAAACTGATAGGAAATAGCTTCGTACTCCCGCACGACACCATACCAAAACTGTTAAGCGCAAGCCGATTAATTCTACCGTAATCACACAATATCATAACTTACGGTGAATTATATCACGAAAAGTATTATCTTCGAATAAAAAACAAAAGATGTATTCAAGATATTTAAGAGAAATAATTGAAAGTAGATTAGGTTCGGGTAAAGCTATAGTTGTTATTGGACCAAGACAAGTTGGAAAAACAACTCTTATTGAATTGATACTCGAAACAAAAGATTATTTATTGCTTGACGGGGATGACCCCAAAACAAGAACACTATTAACAGAACCTAATACTGAACAGATTAGGGCAATTTTAGGGAAATATAAATTTGTATTTATAGATGAAGCTCAAAGAATAGAAGGTATTGGGCTTACCATGAAAATTATTACGGATAGGTTTAAAGATGTTCAATTATTCACAAGTGGTTCTTCTTCTTTTGCCTTAACCAATAAGATTAATGAGCCATTGACTGGCAGGAAATGGGAGTATCAACTGTTTCCTATTTCATGGGAAGAATTCGAAAATCATCATGGGTATTTGAGTTCCGAGCAACAATTAGAAAATAGACTACTGTATGGATTTTACCCTGATGTCTTAAATAATGTTGGAGATGAAATTAGTATCCTAAGAAATTTGGTAAATAGCTATTTATACAAGGATATCTTTTCATATTCCGACATTAGAAAGCCTGAGGTGCTGGAAAAGTTGGTTCAGGCATTAGCCCTTCAATTAGGTAGCGAAGTGAATTATTCAGAATTAGCTCAGATTGTTAATGTTGATAAAAATACTATTAGCAAGTATATTGACATACTTCAACAAGCTTATATTATTTTCAAATTGGGTAGTTTTAGCAGAAATGTTCGTAATGAAATAAAAACGAACAAGAAAATATATTTCTACGACAATGGTGTTCGTAACATGGTTATAGGGAATTTTAATCCTCTGGATTTAAGAACAGACAAAGGTGCATTATGGGAAAATTTTTTAATTTCTGAGAGAATGAAACAAATCGAGTATAAGCAAAGTCTAGCTCGAACATATTTTTGGAGAACTAAACAGCAGCAGGAAGTTGATTTTGTCGAAGAAAATAGTGGAAAGATAATTGGTTATGAATTTAAATGGAATAAAAAAAAGACATCAAAATTACCTAAGACTTTTGTAGAATCATACAATGCAGAGAGTAATGTTATTGATAAAGATAATTTTAGAGAATTTGTAATATTGCCAGCGCCCAACAATGTATATACAAAATAGGCGCAAAATCAATAAATTCAAGGCTCGCAGCCCGCTTCAACTTTGTAATGGTTTGATAAGTTTGAAGCCCGCAACCGCCTACTTTGTATTTACTAAATGTTAGCCACAATTAATACAGAAGATACCGCATCATGAAAAAAATAAAAATTTACCAAATCGATGCTTTTACCGATAGACTGTTTTCTGGCAATCCTGCAGCCGTTTGCATTTTAGATAATTGGTTAGAGGATGATGTGATGCAGTCGATAGGAAATGAGAACAATCTGGCTGAAACAGCCTTTGTTGTTCCAAAGGAAAAGGATTTTGAGATACGATGGTTTACACCTACCACTGAAGTTGATTTATGCGGTCATGCCACACTTGCTGCGGCCTTTGTGTTATTTGAGATACTTCACTACCCTCCATCGGTGGTCAGATTCCATTCAGTGAAAAGCGGATTGTTAACAGTATCGAAAAAGGACGGTATGTTATTTCTGGATTTTCCAACCGACAAATTGGATATTGTGAACAACGATTTTAAAACTACGATAGAAAATTGTATAGGGATTAAGCCCATTGAACTCTTCAAAGGTAAAACAGACTATATAGCTATAATTGAAAGTGAAAAGCTATTAAAAAATCTTCAGGTTAATTTGAGCGAAATTTCAAAACTAAATGCACGAGGATTAATAGTTACGGCTAAAGGTGACACAGTTGATTTTGTCTCTCGTTTTTTTGCCCCACAATCGGGTATAAACGAGGACCCTGTGACAGGTTCGGCGCATACTTCTTTGATACCCATTTGGTCAGAAAAATTAGGAAGAAAGCAATTGACAGCAAAACAGTTGTCAAAAAGGGGCGGACAACTTTTTTGTGAGTATCAAAATGAAAGGTGTTTAATTGGGGGTCAGGTCAAATTGTTTCTTACAGGAGAAATATACCTCGATTAAAATGAAAAGAATAGCAATAGAAGGGGAAATTAAATGAGCTGAAGGGATAATGACGGTCCATTTGAGGAGGCCTGGATTATTTGCTATCGCTAATGAGAACACTGTGCTACGTTTCGAAGTTCCAACCTATCAAAGCCTAGCATTTTTTGAGTAATTGTCCAAAAAATTGTTGAAATATAATTTTAGGAATAAATTTGTTAGCTGCGAGCAAATAATTAGATAGGTATAGATTTATGAAAAGAATAATATAAGTTCAATTAATTATTGGGTATAATTAGCAGCAACATTTTATTATACAAAATCTATTGAGTTCTGAAGTATATGTTTGTTTTACCTGGCTAAATTAAACAGTAAATTTTTGCTAAAGATTTAAAGTAAATAGTAATAACAAAACTAATATTATTGTAAAAATGAGAAAAATTCACTTTATCATTGTTTTTTATGCTTTCGTAGCCATATTCTCTTCAAATATAATGGCTCAACAATTCGAACTAGGATGGAAAGGAACTGATATTCTCCAGAAGGATTTATTTACCGATAATTCCAAATGGGACCTCGCATATACTAAAGGGGACAGTTGCTATTTAACAACCGACTCGGCTAACATTTATCTTCACTGGAGTTTTGGGCCAGGTGCCCGGAAAAAAAGTATAATTTGTAAACAGATACTAAATAATCCCATACAAATTTCAGATAAACTAATAGGTGTTGATATAAAAGGGTCGATCTGCAATGATAATCGACATGTTAAATTAGGATTTGAAGACACAAAAAATGAAGCATATCATACATGGCATGGGTTAGCTAGCTTAAACAGGTGGTTTGAACGACTATCATTACTTAAGGAACAGTTCAAAGGAAATATCAACTGGAATGAAATCAATGCAATTAAATTTGAGGTATTTTCAGATAGTTCTGCTAATGATACACTAGAAGATTCTGGTGTATTGGTTATACGAAAACTTCAATTGGGCAATCCATCAGAATGGCAAAGGATAAACTATTTTGAAACATTAATTGACAGTTCTATTTTAGACACAATAAAAAACCAGGCTATTAAGGGTATCTTGGCCCGCCAGGTTCCAAACGGCCTTTTTTATACCTGGAAAGAAGACCCTACCTCTTGGCTATATGGCCACGGTATGCTTTTAAAACTTTTATCAATTGAGGGGGAATGGGAAAATTCTCTACCAATTAATGATTGCGCTAAGGCTGCAGAAAAATTAGCCTTGTTTTTTGTTGAAAATCAGGATAGCATAGGTTTTTGGCCCAGGGCCTGGTATACAGAGTCAGGTAAAATAAAATGGAGAATTGAATCTTATGGCGAGGTTTTCATGGGTGATTTTCCATGGGTTATCACAGGCCTGGTCAATTATTATGCAAAATCCGGAGATAAACGCGTTTTGAATTCCATTTCAAGGGCAAAAGCATTTCTTTACAACCTTATTGAAGAAGATGGAAGTTTTTACACGTTAAATGTAATTAAAAATACCAAAGTCGAAATTACAAGCTCCGAACTTTATTCATCTGCAATTCAAAGTTTATATGAACTGGGCGATACTGCAAAAGCCGCTAAATTGTTAAATTATATTTCTTCAAAAACATGGGACAGCAACTTAAAATACTGGAGAGAAGGAATTCATTATCCGGCGATAATTTTATTTGCAAATACATGGTTATCGCAACTTAGTTATATTAGCCATGATTATCAGAAAGCGTATGATGCTCTATCTTTTGTTGGAAAGGCACTTTATACAAAAGGATCCGGAGAGCCGGATGGCTTTGATGGAATAGGCCCGGTAGCAACCTGGTTCGAAGGTACGCTGACTTATATTTGTGCAGGTGGCCCCGGAAGCCAGGAGCTTTTTTACAACCTGGTTCAATACAGAAATCCGGATGGCACTGTACCGGCATACAACGATAATATTGGAGGTAAAGTTGATGTGTGGGCAGTTAACTGGTCGAGCCTCGATGGCACAATATGGTTGTATTTTGCAGCGTCAAAAAGTTCACCTTTTAAAATTTACTACAAATCAAATCTACCAGATTAAATTAATAATTAGCTGGCATTTTTCGAAGGTAAACCAATTTCGAAAACACCTTTAAGAGATAATTGCGGCTAGATTTAAGGATTTAATTTCGAATGAAAATTAAATATCAGCTTGAAAAATATAATGTTAAGTTTTAAACTAATTCTAAAGATTAATGCATTTGTAAACTGTTACCTGCACTTCACTAAACTTTAAAGTCATGAAAAGAGCTATTATTCTGTTAATGGGTATTATTTCCCTTTCAGCACTTCGTGCCCAAACAACTGCGGGCTGTATCGAAGGAAATTGCAAGCAGGGTTATGGAAAATTCGTGTATGCCAATGGCGATAGCTATGATGGAAACTGGGTCGCCAGTCAGCGCAGTGGCTCAGGAAAGCTTAAAAACAGCAACGGCGATACCTATGACGGCATGTGGCTGAACGATGCCTTTCACGGGCAAGGAACTTATGTGTGGCCCGATGGCTCAAAATATACCGGCGAGTGGAAAAATGGCCTGCAGGAAGGCTATGGAATCTTTTTCTATCCCAATGGTGATAAATATACTGGCTACTTCAAAGCCAACCGTTTTCATGGAAAAGGGAAATATACCTGGGCCGATGGCAGCAGCCAGGAAGGGCTTTACGAAAACGGTGATTTCATTAAATAGTTAGATTTACAGTGGGATACAAAGAAATTGAATTGCGCCTGCCGGTGGGTATGAGCGACAGTGAGCTGGAAAAACAGGTAGGTAAAAGCACTGGGCTAAAGGAATTCACTTTCGAGATTTTGCTTAAAAGTCTCGATGCCCGTAACAAGCAAAAAATATGCTGGCAGTACCGTTTGGGAGTAAAGTCCGAAGCGCTGCGCACCGGTGAGGCTCCAGCTGTTCCGCTCATTGAAATTCCACTCCAAAAGCATGTAGAAAAGGTGGTGGTGGTAGGTAGCGGTCCTGCAGGGATTTTTGCGGCTCTGGTATTGGCCGAGGCTGGAATGAAACCTATTCTACTTGAGCGGGGCAGTAAGGTAATGAAACGTAAACATAGCATCGACCATTTCGAAAGCACTGGTCAGTTCGATTCGTATAACAATTATTCTTTTGGCGAAGGAGGTGCCGGAACCTTTTCCGATGGCAAGCTCACTTCGCGCACCAAGGGCATTTCACTTGAACGCAATTACATCTACAAGAGCTTTATCGAAGCGGGCGCACCTGCCGAAATTATGTACATGACCCACCCCCATGTAGGAAGCGACAACCTGCTCGAAGTGACTACCCGCCTGCGCCAAAAGCTAATAGACCTTGGTGGGCAGGTTCATTTCGACACCATGCTGGAAGATATTGTTTTAAAAAACAAGAAAATAGAGAAAGTGCGCACCTCGAAAGGCGATTTTGAGATCGACTATCTTGTGCTGGCCATCGGCCATTCAGCTACCGAAACCTACCGCATGCTGATGAGACGTGGGGTACCCTTTCAGACCAAGAATTTTGCCCTTGGAATGCGGGCAGAACATCCGCAGGAAATCATTAACAAGGCGCAATGGGGCAAGCCTTCGCTTCCAGGCGTAAAGGCTGCCGAATACAGGCTTACAGCCCAGAGCGAAAGTGGCAAAGCGGTGTATTCGTTCTGTATGTGCCCCGGAGGTATCATTGTACCGGCCACCGCTTATGAGGGTTCGAACCTGGTAAATGGCATGAGTTATTACAAGCGCAACGGAAAATTTGCCAATGCCGCGGTAGTGGCTGCCGCGCATCCCGATGAGCTGCTGCAAAAAACAGCCACACCCGAAGAGACCCTCGACTGGTTGGAAGCGCTCGAGCAAAGATTTTATGTTTATTCGCAGGGATACAAAGCTCCTGCGGTAAGTATTGCCGATTTTACTCAGAACAGGATTACAAAAAAGCTCCCTGAATCGAGTTATCCATTGGGACTTGTGCCTGCTGAGGTAGATGCCCTCCTGCCGAATAGCATAGCAATGGCCATGCAGCAAGGATTAAAACAATTTGCCCAGAAATTAAAGGGCTATGAACTAGGATTACTAGTAGGGCTCGAAAGCAAAACCTCATCACCCGTGCAGGTGATAAGAGACAAGGAATCTTATAGTTGCGGGTACGACAACCTTTACCTTGCAGGCGAAGGCAGCGGTTGGGCCGGTGGAATTATCAGCTCAGCAGCCGATGGCATTAAAGTGGCCATGGCTGTGTTAAAAGTGGCCAGATAGTATCAGCGAGCCAGGGAACATTTGTTTAAATTCACATCCATCAGATAACCACGGCAAATACCTTTAATGCTTACCATATCCCCCACTTTCAGTGCTTCGAGGCCATGGGGAGTTTCACTAAAACCGCACAAAACTCCTGACATGGTATCCGGATTTTTCAAGTAAATTGAAACTCCGGTTTCTGTGGAACTAATTTCGGCAATGGTGCCGCTTACCTTAATTACTTTATCGAGATATAAGGTATTGGCCCTTACCTCATCCTGTTCAAAGTAAAACAACAAACTATCTGAGCTTATTTCAAGTTCTGCTTTGGCTGAATTTACGTTGGTGGCCGATTTGCGGAATACAAAAGCATAAGTGATGAGTGCCCCTAGCACTCCGAGGACAAGCACGATTAGAATAATCCTTTTCATATGGATAGGCTTTAAATTAGTTGGCCTGATAAGAAATATCTACAGTAACTTCAATCTCTTTGGCAATTTTTTCTTTTACCAGGTCTGGTATTACAATCTTATAGTCTTCGCTAATCACCATAAATTTCGATTGCACAGTGGGCAGTCCATTTTTAATAATTATTTTTCCGGGTATCGAAACATGTTTTGTTACACCATGTATGGTTAAATCTCCCTCAACAAGGGCATCATAACTTCCATCGGTTTTGAAGTTAATCTTATCAAGATTCGTAATTTTTCCTTTAAAACTTGCCTTAGGGTAGGTTTCTGATTCCATGTAATTTACATTGAAGTGCTCTTGCATAAGGGCAATTTTAAACTCAAAGGAACGAATTAAAAGACTGAATTGAATATCTCCGGTAGCAGCATCTAAAATACTGGCAGCCTGATTGTTATGCGCTTCGATATCTTCAATGGCAGTATGGGAATAAAACCAGATGTGTCCGGTTTTTGAAATGTATTTCTGGGCATTTACAATTAAAGTGGATGCAAGAAAAACCAGAATCAAAAATCTTGTTTTCATATTAATTAATTTTAAAGTGAAGTTTAAGATTAAACAATCGAGCGTGCTTTTTGCTCATTTTAAGGCAAAAACCCTCGAAATGTTGAAACCAAAATGGATATCTCCATCAAGCCAATTACCTGTTGTTTCAGCAATATAACCTTTTTCGATCATAGCCAGCGAATTGGATACATGCAACTGAAATACATGGCCTCCGGTTTCGATGTCAAGTCCAATGGACAAAGGATTGTATGTTTTCAGACTTCGAAAATCATTTTTTGGCGGAAAAACATAATAATACTCTGCGTTCACCGATAGTCTTCGGGTTAATTTATACCTGCCTCCACCTCCAATGGAAAATACATCGTTCGGGTCGAGTTCCGTTTCAACCAGGTTACGGTGAATATAGGTTGGATTGATTTCTATTGATATTTGTTCATTAAATTTCCTGGCCACTAAAATCTGTGTAGTATAGCTAAACCGGTCCCATTGAGGCAAGGTGCCTGCTTCTTCCCATTTTAGGCTGTTATAGGCTGCTGTGGTAAGCAGCGAAAACGAAACCGGAATATTTTTTTTGCCTTTCGATTGCCTTAGAATGGAAAACTTCAATAATCCATCATACGTCTTTTCATAAGTGCCACGGCCTATTCCAAGCATTAACCAGTTTGTAATACCGTAATCGAGGCCGAGATGAATATTCGCCTGGTCAAGACCCCAAAGCTCGTAGGCGCCTGAATTTAGTGTGCCAAAGCGGTGCGAAATTCGAAAATCGAGCTGGCCCGCTAACATGCGTTCTATCGAATGGCCTGTAACTATGCGGGTAGATTTAAAAGTTTCGATTACTTCTTCTGTATTCTCAGAAGTAGCTTCCGCAAGTAAATCGTCAATATCCTGCGCGCCTGTATTGGTGGTCAGCAGACCAAGTATCAGTAAAAGTATGGAATACAATTTTGGCATCGTAATAGAATTTAATTATTTGGAGCACCTGCATTAACCCATGTTTCTAAAATGCTAATGTTACAGGTGCTAAGCTTAGCAGATCCTTTGGGCATAGGAGAATAGCCAGAAGCGTGTGTTATTGATCCAATAAGTTTTCCGTTGTCAGCTTGTATCTTTACATCGGCATAGGTTTCTAATTTTATAGAGTTTCCAATCGGTACACTACCATGACAGCTCACACAATATTGGCTGATAACAGGCTCCACCGAACCAGAATAGGTCATGGAGGTTGAATCACAGGCGTTATCTGTTTGTGGGAAAAGAGACTCTTTGCTATCGTAATAGCATGCAGTGATAAGGAAAGCTGCTAAAATCAAAGCACAGGGCCAGCATTTGATAAACTTTATCATATGTTGTGTATTTATTAATTATTCAGAGACCCCTGGTCAATCCAAAGCTCAATTTGTCGAATGGTACAATCGTCCAATTCTCCGGATGGTGGCATGCCAACAAATCCAGTTTCTTTGCGGATTACTCCCAATAGAATTGGAACACCATTGCGCAAAGTATTTGCATAATAGTTAATCTGATCATAATTGCTCAGATCCACTCCACCACTCGAAGAAATAGAGTTGTGGCATCCTACACAAGAGCGGTCAATGGCAGGCCACACAGTTTGTGAATAGCTTATCGGATTTATTGTATCGCAGGTGGTTGTGGGACAGTTGCTATTTAAGGCACCTTCGGCTATCCATTTTCGAATGATTTCTTTTTCTTCCAAGGTAAATGCAGGCATAGGTGAAGGGGGCATTCTGTCGTCGCCGGTTTCGTTTAATACCTGGTACATTTCGCTATTAGATGGATCAAACGGATCTACAGCGTCGTCACTTGCCATGATATGCGCATAGGTGGTAAAGATATAGCCTTCTGTTGCAGTGATTTCGTCGTGGCAGCCAGTAATGCCGCAACTAGATAGAACTAAAGGTTGAACATCCTGAACAAAACAAACGCTATCAGGTGTTTGTGGTGGTGTATTAGTACAACTTGTGTTGTTTGCGCCCTGTTCAATCCACACTAAAATTAAATTCCTTTCGGCCTGTGTGAGGGGGTACATCAGGTGGCATCAGACCTTTTTGATATACCCGGGTGATTGACTCGTAAAGCAGGCTTTCTTTGGCATTGCCAGGCTTCACAAATGAGCGGACCGATTGGTAACTGGTTGCATCTAAGCCTTCGCTTTTTGTGGTGCTATTATGGCAACCCGAAAGGGCACAAGATGCTTGAAGAATAGGAGCAATTGTGCTGTCGTAGCATACCGTATCGAGTTCGGAAATAAAATTGGGTTCGTGGTAGCATGAAGTCATCAGGATCTGACTTATAATAACCATAACCGGAAAAATGGTAAGAAACAATAGATGCCTTCTGTTCATAGCGGTATAGATAATAGAATGAAAAAATACAAAAAATGCTTCACAAACAAATTGTTTATTTCAGTTAATTTTTTGATTGCAAATATTAATTGGAGCTATATGCCAAGTCTTTTTACCTTTGTATTGAGCAAAATGAAAAATATACTACCTGATACCATATGCGCCATTTCTACCGCTCCCGGTGCGGGGGCTGTTGCCATGATTCGCTTGAGCGGAGACGAGGCATTTGAAATCGGCGAAAAGCTAATTCAATTTCCGGGTCAGCATCAGACAATCAAAAATCAAGCAGTAAACAGTGTTCATTTTGCAAGGTTTATGCTGAACAACCAATTGCTTGATGAGGTGATAGTGGCCAAGTTTATAGCCCCCCACTCCTACACCGGCGAAGATACCCTCGAAATTACCTGCCACGGTTCGGTATTTATTCAACAAAAGATACTCGAAATCCTTATCAGGCAAGGGGCACGACTGGCCCGCCCGGGTGAGTTTACCCTTAGGGCTTTTTTGAATGGCAAACTTGATTTGTCGCAAGCCGAGGGTGTGGCCGACCTGATTGCCTCCAACTCCGAAGCTGCACACCGTTTGGCCATAAACCAGATGCGAGGAGGTATATCGGACGAATTAAAAGGACTGCGTAACCAACTTTTACACTTTATTTCGTTGGTGGAGCTTGAACTCGATTTTAGCGAAGAAGATGTTGAATTTGCCGACCGCGAGAAACTCTACCAGCTTACCGATGCCATCGAAAGGCTGCTGCGCAGGCTGGTTAAATCTTTCTCCTACGGCAATGCCATTAAAAATGGTATTCCTGTTGCCATAGTGGGTCGAACCAATGCCGGAAAGTCTACCTTGCTCAATCGGTTACTCAAAGAAGAAAAAGCAATTGTAAGCGCCATTGCCGGTACTACCCGCGATTACATCGAAGACACCATTGTACTGGAAGGTATTAACTTCAGGTTTATCGATACAGCCGGACTGCGCAAAACCCACGACGAAATAGAAATCATAGGCATTGAACGGGCTTTGAAAAAATACCGCGAGGCTGAAATAGTAATTGTGGTTATCGATGCCGGCGATCAACCCGAAGAGATAGCCCATTCACTTGCCATGTTGCGCCACGAGGGTTATGAGAAAAAGCATTTGATTTTTGCATTGAATAAAATTGATAAGGTATTAAACCCCGAGGCTTTACTCAAAGACTTACGACAACGCATTGGTGCAGAAGGAGATTATCTCACCCTATCGGCTAAAGAAGGTTTTCAGGTCGGATTATTGGAAAAAAAACTGGTGGAAGCCGCTGTGAAAAACAAACCTTCGGAAACGGATGTAATCATTACCAATGTCAGGCATTTCGAAGCCTTGCAGCGTTCGCACGAATCCATTCTACGCGTGTTGGAAGGCCTCGACAATATAATACCCACCGACCTTCTGGCCATGGATATCAGGCAAGTGCTGCACTACCTGGGCGAAATCACCGGCGAAATCACTACCGACGAAATACTGGGCAACATCTTTAAGAATTTTTGTATCGGAAAGTAACCAACTTAAAAGTATATCAGTATTCACTTAGGCAACTTTTGTAATTCTCAAGCCGAACAAAAAGGTAGTAGGTTGTCATGCAAAAGTATATGAACCAGAGACATAAAAATCTCTGTAAGCATTGAATCTTCACCCGCAAATTTTTCTTTTCACATACTTGACTTTTGAGTGCAAATGGTTTAACTTTACTTATTGTCAAATAATAATAATTCTCGTTTAAAACTATTTATAAATGAAAGCCGAAGAAATCAGCAATAAGCTTTTCGGGAAGGGATTAAAAGTTACTCCCCAGCGCATTGCCGTTTTTGCGGCCATCGTAAAGCTGAACAACCATCCGACGGTGGATAACATTATCGAATACATCCGAAAGAATAACCCCAATATTTCCATTGCCACGGTGTATAAAGTACTGGATGCATTGGTCGAAAATAAACTAATTCAGAAAGTAAAAACCGAAAAAGATGTAATGCGGTACGATGCCATTTTAGAGAGCCACCATCATATTTATTTTTCCGATTCAGACCGTATTGAAGACTATGTTGACGAAGAATTAAATAATCTGCTTTCAAGCTATTTTGAGAAAAAGAAAATACCCGGTTTTAAAATAGAAGACATTAAACTTCAGATTATTGGCAAGTACCACAAGTAATTCAACACTATAACTAAATTCAATCAAATATGGAAAACATGAGCAAATGCCCGGTAACAGGTGCCGTAAGCAAGCATAGTGCCGGAACAGGCGGTACAAAAAACATCCATTGGTGGCCTAATCAATTGAAATTGAACATTCTTCGTCAACATTCTTCCTTGTCGAACCCTATGGGAGAAGGTTTTAATTATGCCGAAGAATTTAAAAGTCTCGATCTGGCAGCCCTAAAAAAAGACTTACATCACTTAATGACCGATTCACAGGACTGGTGGCCGGCAGATTTTGGACATTACGGCCCATTTTTTATTCGAATGGCCTGGCACAGCGCAGGCACCTACCGTACCGGCGATGGTCGTGGAGGTGCCGGAGGTGGCCAACAACGTTTTGCCCCACTGAACAGCTGGCCCGACAATGTCAACCTCGATAAAGCCCGCCGGTTGCTATGGCCTATCAAGCAAAAATATGGCAGGAAGATATCCTGGGCCGACCTGATGATTCTGGCTGGCAATGTGGCCCTGGAGTCTATGGGCTTTAGAACCTTTGGCTTTGCCGGCGGACGCGAAGATGTATGGGAGCCTGAGGAAGATGTATACTGGGGCAACGAAACAAAGTGGTTGGAAAACGACGAACGGAAATTGGAACTGAGCGAAGTGGACAATCCTTTGGCGGCCATTCAAATGGGTCTTATCTATGTAAATCCTGAAGGACCGGACGGAAACCCCGACCCGCTTGCTGCTGCCAAAGACATTCGCAATACTTTTGCCCGTATGGCCATGAACGACGAAGAAACCGTAGCGCTTATTGCGGGAGGGCATACCTTTGGCAAGACTCACGGAGCAGCCGATGCTTCTCATTTGGGACCAGAACCCGAAGCAGCCGACATGGAAGAGCAAGGCCTTGGATGGAAAAACAAATTTGACACTGGAAAAGGTGGCGATACCATTACCAGCGGCCTCGAAGTAACCTGGACACAAACACCGGCCAAATGGAGCTATTACTTCTTCGAAAACCTTTTTAAATACGATTGGGAATTAACTACCAGTCCTGCCGGGGCAAAGCAATGGTTGGCCAAGAATGCCGGCAACATTGTTCCCGATGCCCACGACCCATCGAAAAAGCATGCCCCTGCCATGCTTACTACCGATCTATCTTTGCGTTTCGATCCTGAATATGAAAAAATATCCCGGCGATTCTACGAACATCCGCTGGAATTTGCAGATGCCTTTGCCCGGGCCTGGTTTAAACTCACGCACCGCGATATGGGTCCGCGTAGCCTTTATCTGGGCCCGGAAGTGCCATCAGAGGTACTGATCTGGCAAGATCCGATTCCAGCCATAAATCATCCGCTGATTGATGAAAATGACATGGCCGAAATAAAATCCAGGATATTGAAATCAGGTCTATCCGTATCACAATTGGTATCTACAGCCTGGGCTTCTGCATCTACCTTTAGAGGATCGGACAAACGCGGAGGAGCCAATGGTGCGCGCATTCGCCTGGCACCGCAGAAAGACTGGTCTGTTAACAATCCACCTCAGCTTGCAAAGGTCTTAGAAAAACTTGGAAGCATTCAAAAAGAGTTGAATAGTTCCCTTGCACATGGCAAAAAGATTTCCCTTGCCGACCTGATTGTTTTAGCAGGTTGTGCCGGAGTTGAGAAGGCAGCCAAAGATGCAGGTATACAGGTAAGCGTGCCATTTACTCCCGGACGCATGGATGCTTTGCCGGAGCAGACAGATGTGGAATCATTTAAAGTATTGGAACCTGTGGCCGATGGTTTCCGCAATTACCTGAAAACAAAATACAAAGTATCTACCGAAGAGTTGCTGATAGATAAAGCACAGCTGCTCACTTTAACTGCTCCTGAAATGACGGTGCTTGTTGGCGGCATGCGTGTTTTGAACACAAACTTTGATCAGTCGAAACATGGTGTGTTCACCAAACGCCCAGAGGTATTAACCAACGATTTCTTTGTAAACCTGCTCGACATGCGCACAGCCTGGATGCCAGCCTCCGAAGACAAAGAGACCTTCCACGGACGCGACCGGAAATCGGGCGAAATAAAATGGACTGCAAGCCGTGCCGACCTGGTATTTGGATCCAACTCAGAACTCAGGGCACTTGCAGAAGTATATGGTAGTGCCGATGCACAGGAAAAATTTGTGCACGACTTTATAACAGCCTGGAATAAGGTGATGAACCTGGATCGTTTTGATCTAAATAATTGAAATTCAAATTTATCATCTCAATAAAATTAGTATGAAAGAAAGAAGTATAGAACTTTTAAACAAGGCAATTGCCGATGAACTCAGTGCATCAGTACATGTATTTCCATTTTCGCTGCGACGATCTTGGTTACGACCTTATCTCGAACCTCTTTAAGCGCACAGCCATTGAGGAAATGATGCATGTTGAAAAACTTGCAGAAAGAGTCTTATTTCTCAAAGGTGAAGTGGAAATAAAAGCATCAGACGAGGTGCAAAAAATTCACGATGTAAAAAAAATGCTCGAATTGGCTGTAAAAATGGAAACAGGAAGCGTGAAGGATTATAACGAATGGGCGAATGAATGTGCCAGAAATGCTGATTCCGCATCGAAGAAAATTTTCGAGTTGCTTGTGGACGATGAAGAACGTCACTATGATCAATATGACAAGGAAATGGAAAACCTCGATAAGTTTGGTGATAATTATCTGGCACTTCAATCTATTGAACGAAGCAAGAATTTAGCTTCGGGCCGACCAATGGATTAACTTTAACATTGAACCAAGCAGGCTTTATTGCTGCACACACGTAATAATGCTATCTGCAATTGCTGTGATCCTATATGCAAAAGAGCATGCTTTTATTTGGTTTTTTTAGCTTTGACTAAAAAACTTGCTTTTTGCTTGTTCGTGACTTCTCTCCCATTCTGTTTGCCATAACCAAGATTTTTAAAACAGAAGGCATTAAGAAATCCCACTTTCCACCTATTTGGGGTATTGATCTTTAGGGAGCCTATTCTCCAGAAAAACCTTTGAGCTTTGAAAATGAATTTACCTGAAGGGCAAAAAAAAAATCCCGCCACCAGGGCGGGATTAAGTTTTTAAATGTTTATGATGTTGTAAACTACAAGAGTTTCACATTTACTGCATTTAATCCTTTTTTTCCTTCTTGCAAATCAAATGATACTTCATCATTTTCATTGATACGATCAATTAATCCTGAAGAATGTACAAAATACTCTTTTGGTGAATTTGCATCTTTAATGAATCCGAATCCTTTCGATTCATTGAAAAATTTTACTGTTCCTGTGTTCATTGTGTTAAAATAAATTTGTGGGCGCAAGTTACGCTTTATTTTCGAACTAAACACATATTTACAGAATTTTATTCTAATTCCATTTTAAAAGATTATTTATTAGTGCTTCCGATCTATACTTTTATGAATATTCGTTATCGTGCCAGGAAATAAAATATTGGTTTGTATTAATCATAAAATATAACGTTTATTCTATGATTGCCAACTCTCATATTATGCTTCGCGCTTGGCTCATCCCCTTAGGGGAAGAATGGGTGAGCGTGGGCAAAATATAAAATAAGGTTGTAACTGGTATACTGGAGTCTTATCATATACTTTTTTAGTTTTACATGTTCAAATATTATATCGATGAAAAATTCTGTGTTGGTTTCGATGATCGAATATTTTGGATGCGATGTACGCCGCATCAACCATGCCCTGAAGGTTTATGGATTTGCCAGTGCCATTGGCTACGGTGAGGAATTGGATTTGCCTACTATGAAAATTCTTGAAATCGCTGCTGCCTTGCACGACATCGGCATTCCTGTAGCTGAGGCTAAATATGGCTCATGCAACGGAAAGTATCAGGAAATCGAGGGTCCACCAATAGCCCGCGAAATACTTCAGAAATTAAAGGTTGAATCTAATTTGCTAGACCGTGTGTGTTACCTGATAGGGAATCATCACAGCTATTCAAAAATCGATGGTATCGACTTTCAGATTCTGATAGAGGCCGATTTTCTGGTGAATATTTTCGAAGACCAGATGAGTCAGAAAAACATTGAAAGTATCGGAAAGAAGTACTTTAAAACAGCCACAGGTTTATCTATTTTAAAAAGCATGCATCATTTTAATCAATCAAGCAATTAAGTTTTCTGCTGCAAATCAGGAGTACTTGAGAAATACCAATTTTACCACTGGATATAATGGACCATCCAGGTAATTTCTTCCGAAAAATTTCGTTTTTCATAAAAACTCTCACATGAACAAACCCTTAAAAGTCCTGATTAAAATTTTTTCAAGCCTTACAGTTATTTTCCTTCTCGCAGCATGCAAGGACGATAATCCGCGACCTTCAGCCCAATTTCACAACCCGCTCGAAAACCCTGCCGATGGTCCACCGGCAGGATATACAGATGGGAACTATTCCATTCCTTCGGAAGCAGCTCCCGAAGATGTTTCGATACCTGACCAGGTAGTAGGCAATGGAACCCCCGAAAGTTGCAATTGCGATGCGGTGGTGGAAGCGGTGGCAAAGGGCGGTGTAATTGTGTTCGACTGTGGCCCCGAACCGCATACCATTGTCATGGACAGGCCAGCCAAGGTGTTTAACAATGCCGATCCCGATATTGTAATAGACGGCGGGGGCTTAATAACCCTCAGTGGTGGCGGACGAACGCGTATCCTGTACATGAATACCTGCGATGCAGACCAGGTGTGGACTACTCCGCATTGCCAGGATCAGGATCATCCGCGCCTTACGCTCCAAAACATCACTTTTGCCGATGGTAATTCCACTGCCGAAGGCGAATACGATGGTGGTGGTGCCGTATGGGTTAGAGGAGGCACTTTAAAAATAGTCAACTGCCGTTTTTTTAATAATGTATGTGCAGCTACTGGTCCAGATGTAGGTGGTGCAGCCCTTCGGGTGTTTAGTCAATACCAAAGTCGTCCCGTATATTTGGTGAATAGCACTTTTGGCGGTGCTGAGGGATATGGCAATTCCGGCTCAAACGGTGGGGGAATCAGTAGCATTGGGGTAAGCTGGACCATTATCAATTGTCTGTTTTCGCACAACAAGTGTACAGGAAATGGCGCTAACCCTGCGCAAGAAGGGACTCCCGGGGGCGGTAGCGGCGGAGCCATTTACAACGATGGCAACACCATGACCCTCACGGTACTTGGTTCGCTCATCGAGCTTAACGAAGTAAATGCCCATGGTTCTGCTATTTTCTTCGTTTCCAACGACCACACTGGCAACATACGCATCGATCAGTCCATTATCCGCAACAACATTGGCGGATCGTGGTATCCGGTATATCCGCAAATATCCATGCATGCCGATACACCCATCGAGGTAAGCAATACTCAGTTTGAATGAAAGTTTTATTCTTCCTGCCGCACTAGAGCTTCACTTTCGAATGAAGTTGCAAGATTGTTTTTTATAAGCCTGATCGTCATTTTGAAACTGTCATGGGCATGGTCATGGTAATCTGGGTTTATTGTTGAGTTGGCTGTCAGCGTAAGACAGCAAAACCATAAAAGTTAGACTGTAAACTTGGAAAAAGATAACTTTTGAGTTAACTTTGTCGAATGGAAGCTCAAAGACAAATCATTTTTCACGGAAACTATTTCACGGACTTTTATTTGGAACAGCCAGAAAAAGTTCAAGAGAAAATTGATTTCGTTTTCAAAGTAATTCGGACCGTTCAGAATGTTCCGAAAAAGTTTCTTGAACATTTGACAGGAACTGATGGACTTTATGAAATCCGCGTAGAATTTGAAAGCAATATTTATCGAATATTCTGCTGTTTTGACAAAGGAAAATTAGTGGTACTTTTCAATGGATTCCAAAAGAAAACGCAGAAAACACCAAAGAAGGAAATCGATTTGGCATTGAGACTTAAAGACGAATATTTTAACTCAAAAAAGAAATAAAATGGACAAAGAAAAAATTAAAAATGCTAAAAACTTTGATGAGTTATTAGACATTAAATATGGAAATATCGGAACTGAGAAGCGAGACAGTTTTGAAAAAAGAGCTCAATATTTTGTGATTAGTGAAATATTGAAAAACGCTCGAAAAGAAGCCAAAATGACCCAGGAACAACTTGCAGAAAAAGTTGGTACTAAAAAGAGTTATATATCACGACTTGAGAATGGAAAATGCGATATTCAACTTTCAACTCTCTACCGAATATTTGAATTTGGACTTGGGAAAAAAGTGAATTTATTATTCGGATGAAATATACGCCGAACAACCAACATGTGGTATAAAAAAATGCCAGGATAGTAAGTTATTCAAGGGTAGTAGCCCGCTTAAACCGTTTTGTAACTTGATAGGAAATCGCCTGCAATCGGCAACTTTTCATACCGCCCAACGATTGCATCATCCCGATGCATCGGGATTCGTGACGTGCTTTATTTTTGACTTTGCTATACAATATTGAATTGAATAAACTAAAAGGTTTCGGAGGCCGCTAAATAAAAGCCTGCCGATTGGTGCCCAAAACCAATATCCACGGCTAGGTTGGTCCTTGAGTTTTTATCGGCTTTAATCCGCAACCCAAAACCTGCCGCAGGCTTGATTACATCGAACAAATCCACTGATAATACCGGGCTATTGGCTGCTGTAGCATTCACAAACAATACACCTCCCAACACACCCCCACAGGGCGATATGGGAAACCGGTATTCGGCTTCGGCATATACCATATTGGTTCCACGAAAACGTCCTTGTGTATACCCGCGCGAACTTCTTCCGCGCTGGTCGTAAGCTGTGGCTGGTAAAACCATGTAAGGCAAGGCCCCTTCTTCGGAAAAATCACCCAAAACCCAGAAAGCAATCAGATGGCTGGGATCGCGCTTCGAAAGCCCATGAAAACTGCGCCATTCGACCGATAAGAGGTTCGATGTACGGTCGCTACCCAGAAATTCAAAACCTCCGCGGTATTTTAGCGAAAGATAATAGCCCTTGTAAGCCATAATCATGTTGTCGCGTTTATCGATCACAAAACTGGCATTCAGAGCCGAAACAAGGTATTTTTCGGTATCGAAACCGTATTTTTTGTTAAAGGCATAATGACTGGTAATGAGCGAGTCGCCGGGATTAAGACTGAGTTTTTCATCGATAAGCTTCGAATACGAATCGTAGGAATAACCTAAGCCCACATAAATGTTTTGGGCAATTTTATAGCCTAAAGATTGGTGCAGCCTGATAAAATTAAATTTCATTGGTTGTGCCAGCGAGTCGGGCGAGGTTTCGAGTCCCGCTAAACTGTATTGATAGTCGATTATGCCACCTTCAGGTGCTTGCGTACCAAGTCCGTAGGTCGATTGTGAATAGATCAGGTACCGCCAATCGCCTGTAAGAAAGAAATTGTCGTATTTGGTATATATGTTATTCTTAAGCATAAAGATGAACTGGTTCTTAGTAGTGTATTGTACGCTTCCCATTACCAAAGAATAATTGTTGCTATGCAATACTTTAAAAGCATATTGCCCTCCAACTCCAAAGGCAAATCCGGTAGCGGGGTTCGACTGAATAATGGGCAGAAGCAACAAGCTGCCCTGGTCTGAAGGTTTTTCTTTCGCAGGTTTATCCAATAATTCGCGCACAACGTCCGATAAATCCCTTTGGGGACAAAGGCTATCGGTAGGTAAAACTTCCGTACTCTGTGCCTTTACTGGAGGCGCAATGAAGAAATTAAGCATTATAATGGCTGGAATAAACAAGAACCTGATGGGTATCTTCATAGCTGTAAGTTTGAGAGGTTGAAGATAAGAATTTGATGGTGAATCGCTACAAGCCTTAGAAAATATTTTTTTTTTAACAATCCAGGGAAAAAGGAAGCCACTATATAGAACAAATTGGTTGATGGAAATATAAACAAAATCAGTAAGTTTGCTTGTCTGTAAAATCATTTGGATCGAACATTTATAAATCATATTTAAACACTCAAATCAATGAACAAAGTACTTTTTACAATGGCAGCTTGCCTATTATTGGCGCTCACGATGGTTCCGGATGTTCAGGCGCAATCGAACAAAGAAGAGATTGAATATTACCAATCGATTTTTGGAATGGAGAAAAAAGCTGTAATAGCCGATTTTCTTCAACTCGACCCCAGCAATCCTTTTTGGCTTATTTATGACGAATACGAAACACAGCGCAAAGAACTGGGCAAGCAACGGATTGACATGATGAACAACTATGTGGAAAATTACGATAAGCTTGACGATGCGGCTTATGATGAACTTATAAAAGGGATGATTGGCCTGCGTAAGAGCAGCGACAAGTTGGTAGATACCTATTACAAGAAGATTCACAAAGCATCAGGCCCTAAGGTGGCAGCCCAGTTTTTCCAGCTCGAAGCGTTCTTCCTGAGCGCTATCCGCATCGAAGTAATGTCGCAAATACCTTACATTGGCGAATTTGATATGTAAAATCCCTGTTCAACGCAATCAAAGTACCCGAATTCGAAGCGGGTACTTTGATTGTATAATTTTCAGTTGTATTCTAGTTTAACTTTCATTCATCCTTTGAATATGCAGATTCGCCTGCTCTTTCTTCTTGTTGTTTGCTTGGCTTGTTATACCAGTGTCCATGCTCAGCTGCTTACAGGCCATGCCCGTTCGGAAATTAATTTCCGCGAAGGGCCCGGCACAAACTTTAAAGTCTTGCACACCATCGATCATTCCAATCTGTTGGTCATTCTGCCACGCGAGGCGCAAAATGGTTTTATAGAAGCGTTTGATGTGGAAACAAGTTCACGCGGATATATTTTCGAAAACCTCATTGTGGTGACCGACACACTTCATTTTCAGACACAGCAATTCTTCGAAAAAGCTGGAGAAAATGTACAAGGCGATACGGAAATAGAACTGATAAACCGCACCAGCCATTCATTATTTGTTTGGATTAACAAGAATTCCTATAGCCTGGCTCCGCTTGAGAAAAAGGTTTTAATACTTGAATCGGAAGAGATTATTTATTTTGTCTCTGCTCCTGGGCTGTTTCCTGTGTTTGGCAGGGAAATCTTGCAAAAAGGAAATACTTTCAGGTGGAATTTTTCGCTTTAAACCGACAGGCACATGAACAAAAAAATTCTCTCCGGCATATTTGCACTCATCAGTATAACACTTTTCGCGCAGCAAAGAGATACACTTAAACTGAGCATTACGAAAATTGAAAAATCTTTTGTTACCGACACGGTTTACTATTTTTCGAGCCGGATCGATACCATAGCCCTTCAACCCCTTAAAACCGATACCAGCAAAGTTGTGAAGGATGTAAACCCACAGGATTTAACAGAATCGAAATATAAAATAAAACTTCTGGGCAGCATTCGGGTAAATTCGTTTTACGATTTTAACGGCATGACCAGCACAGAAGGCTTTCTTCCTTATGATATACCCGTAGGTGAGCAAAAGGTTGAAGGACTTTCGAGCGTGTACATCGGAGCCAGGCAATCGCGACTGGGTTTGGAAGGTACCGCCAACACCAAGGTAGGAAGCATTAAAACTTATATGGAGGTTGATTTCGCATCAAGTACTTCTTCTTTTTGGCGCTTGAGGCATGCTTTTGCCGAATGGAATTATTTTAAGATTGGCTATACCTGGAGCACCTTTATGGACAATGCTTCCTTGCCCAATACCATCGATTTCGAGGGGCCCAACAGTTCAATTTCAAAGCGGCATGGACTCATTCGTTACGAAAGTAAATTTACTGAAAACAGTATCGCAGGGTTTTCAATTGAGTCGCCACAAACCGATTATTTTAATCCCGCAGATTCGCTGATTGAAAATAAAAATAAGCAAAGCAATTTCGATCTTGCAGGCCGATACAAATACATTCAGCCCTGGGGGCATGTGCAAGTGGCAGGATTATTCCGCCAGATAAGCTACCTGCATGTCGATAAAATGGATAAGCTATATGGTTGGGGTTTACTGTTCAGCTCCATTTTTGAATTGAATGAGAAAAATAAGCTTTATGGACAATATTCACTCGGTGAGGGCATTTCGCACTATGTAGTAGGTTTTAGCAACAGATTGCTCGATGCGGTTTATAACCCTAATGTAAACGATATGGCCATAAAGCAGGCAAATGGTGGTTTTGTCACTTACATTTACAGTCTCAACAAAAAAACAACCTTTTCTCTTACCTCAGGATTATCTTTTATAAAAGTTTACGATTTTGAAGCCCAAGATAACTTCTCTTCAAGTCAGTACCTTGCGGTGAATGGCTTTTATTATCCGATTGAGACCATAAGGCTGGGTGCAGAAATTACCACGGGCTCGCGAATCAACGCCAATGGTCAGAAAGGGTCTGCAACCCGTATCTCTTTCCTGGGTAGCTTTAGTTTTTAGTTGGCTGCAATTTCTTTATGCCCTTTCCACGATAGAGATCTTATTGAATTGGCATAATACGTATGCATACAGGCTTGGAAAGCTGAAGCGAATGAGAAGTTTTTTCCAGTCGGCCGTTATCCGGATCAATACGGAAGACCACTACATTGTCCGAATCCTGGTTGGCTGTCAAGAGCCATTTTCCGGTGGGATCAATGGTGAAATGCCTTGGAGCCATCCCTCCGCTCTGAATCCAGTCTATGGTTTTTAATTCACCACTTACCGGATCAATTTCGTAGTGCACTATGCTATTATGTCCGCGATTGGAAGCATAGAGAAACCTGCCTGCGATATCCACTTCAATTTCTGCAGTGGTATTTTCACCGGAATAATCTTCGGGAAGTGTGGCAATTTGCTGTTTTAAATGCATCCCTGCAGTGATAGTATCAAAGCTAAAAACGCTAATGGTCGAATTTAATTCATTCAGAACATAAATCACTTCGCCCTTTGGATGAAAGGCAAAATGTCTTGGCCCCGCTCCCGGTTCGAGCTGTATAAATGCCGGATTGTGTGGTTCTACAGAACCGGATGTATTATCGAAGTGGTAAAGCATAAGCTTATCGATACCCAGGTCAGCTACCAGCAAAAACTTGTCGTTATTTGTGCTTGCTATGCAATGTGCATGGGGAGCTTCCTGGCGATTGGGGTTTGCCCCGGTACCTTCATGTTGAACAAATGCAGAGGGTTTAGCAAGTTGCCCATTTGCATCGATTGGATAAACTGCGATGTTTCCGCCGGTATAGTTGGCAACAAAAAGATACTGCCCAGTCTGGCTCAGCGAAAGGTGAGCCGGATGTGCTCCCATCGATGAAATCTGCTTTAGCAATTGCAAGTCGCCTGTTTTGTTCCGTATGGCAAAAGCACTTACTGAACCTGTGGATTCGTTCAGGTAATTTCCGGTTTCATTAACAGCGTAGAGAAACCTCCCCTTTTTGTCAATCGCCAGAAAGGAAGGATTCTCAGACAGCCCGGCCAGTTTTAATTCGGTTAGTTGACCTGTTTCGGTATTGAACAGGCAGATATAAATACCCTCGCTTCCCTGACCGGTATAGGTTCCAAGATAAACCCGATAAGTTGCAGGTTGGTTTTGACAGGATAAAAGAGGCAATAAAAAGGCTATCAGATTAAGCGGAACCAATCGGTTTAACCAATGACAGAATACAGGCTGTTTTTTTTTCATGGAACTATTTTTTATGCGTCAACTTATTTTTATCGAACAAAAGTTTCCTCAGGGTTTTAACAAGAATTCCATTGGAATAGCTAAACGTTTACTCCAGGCTTGCTCGCTATGGCTTTCTCCCGGAAATTCTTTGGTAATCCAGTTTTGTTCTGTAAAACCTTTTTGTTTCACAGTAATATCGACTATAGCCTGAGAAGGCGCATAGAGGCTATCGAGGGTTACAGTACCATAGTCGAAATAAAGTTTATGATTAGCTGGGTCAGGCAGGTTATTTTGCAGGTAAGTGTTGATAGCCTGTGGAATTTCTGTATGCAAATTAGTCAGGTTTCCTGGCCAGTGGGTTGATAGGCAAGCTGCACCACCAAAAACCTCCGGATATTCGCAAACAGCATAGAGCGAAATCAGTGCGCCCATGCTCGATCCGGCAATGAAGGTATTCTGGCGGTCGGTAAATGTAGAAAAACTACTGTCGATAAAAGGTTTTAACTCTTCCACAATAAATTTCAGGTAATTATCCGATAAAACTGCGCCAGCATAGTCTTTGGCTAAAAGCGAATCTTGCAAATCCTGTTTCAGAGTATTAAATGGTTTTTGCGGCATGTATTCGCCACGGCGTTTTTTGCCGTTGTTCCAGATGCCTACTACAATACAGTCGCGGATTTTATTTTCGCCCATCAGCCTGGTCATGGTTTCATCCACCTGCCATTCCTGGTGATTCCAGGTAGCAGTGCTGTCGAAAAGCATTTGCCCGTCGTGCATGTACAGCACGGCATATTTTTTATCGGCTGTGTAGTCCGAAGGAACCCAGACATCGACATTGCGGGCATCGACATATTTTGAACCGAAATCGGAATAGTGCAACAATATACCGCTTGTCTGAATCGGAGCCAGAGCAAAACTTAACGAAACAAACAGAACCAGAGCGGTAATTAGTCGGGGAAGTAATTGATGTCTCATAGTATTAATTTGGATGCAAAATAATAAATATGTCCATCAATCTGAAAAAGTTGTTCGAACTATAAGTTAAAAAATATTTGTTACCCTTTCAAATTACCACCAAATCGGAAAATTTTAGGTTATCTGGCAGGTAGCGCTTACCTTTGTATACAATCAGAAAAAAGCATGGCACAACTCGGACGATACAATACCCTTACAGTAGCAAAAGAAGTCGATTTTGGTCTTTACCTCGAAGATTCTGAGTATGGCGAAATATTGATTCCTAAACGCTATGTGCCGGAAAATTGCAAGGTCGACGATCAGCTCGAAATATTTCTCTACCTCGATTCGGAAGACCGGCCTGTGGCCACTACAGAAAAGCCATTGGTGCAGGTAGGTGAATTTGCTTTTCTCGATGTGGTATCGCTTACTCCTGTGGGAGCCTTTCTCAACTGGGGTTTGCCAAAAGATCTGCTCCTGCCCTTTCGCGAGCAAAAAGCTCCACCCGAAGAGGGTCAAAAATTGCTGGTATATGTTTATTACGATGCTGAAAGCAAGCGAATAGTAGCCAGCGAGAAAATAGACAAGTTCCTCGACAATGTACCGGCGGAATATACGCCCAATGAAGAAGTGGATATTCTGATTGTACGAAAAACCAACCTGGGCTTTAATGCCATCATCAATCACCAGCACTGGGGTTTGCTTTATCAGAACGAAGTGCACCAGCCCATTGCACCAGGACAAACACTAAAAGCCTATATCAAGGCCATTAGGCCCGACGAAAAAATAGACCTGAGTCTCTACAAAGCCGGCTATGCACGTGTTGGCGATTCCACTCTGCATATTCTTGCCTACCTGAAAGAGAACAATGGCTTTATGCCTTTTAACGATAAAAGCGAGGCCGAAGAAATCAACTGGGTATTTGGTATCAGCAAAAAGAATTTTAAGAAGGCACTGGGAGCGCTTTATAAAAACCGGCAAATCGACATTACTCCTGAAGGTGTAAAACTGACTTAATCAATCAGGTTGAAGTTGCCTTAAAAAACCATTGTGAATGAAGCAGGAAAACCGGGTTATAAAAATACTTTTTATTTGCATGGGTAACATCTGCCGGTCTCCCAGCGCCGAAGCGGTAATGAATTTCTTTGTTGCGAATAGCACTCTTTCTGATATAATACAATGCGATTCGGCAGGCACTCTTTCTTATCATGCAGGCGAACCTGCCGATGCCCGCATGCAGCGTCATGCCAGCAAACGTGGCTATGAATTAACCAGCATCTCGCGTCAGGTAAGACCCGCTGATTTCAATGAATTCGACTATGTGGTTGCCATGGACGATGAGAATGTGGCAAACCTGCAGCCCTTTTTACCTGCACCAGGTCATGCCTCTAAAATTTCGAAAATGACCAACTATTGTTCAGGACCGAATCCTGGCTATGTGCCCGACCCCTATTATGGCGGATCGGAAGGTTTTGAGCAGGTGCTCGACCTGCTCGAAGATGCCTGTCAGGGTTTATTAACCCACATTCGCCATGCACATCAATGCTGAAATACAAATTCAGATAGAAGAATTTCTGCACGAAAAGGTGATTTCGGTACAAAGTATCGGCGGAGGCTGCATAGCACAATCGGTAGCTGTTCAAACCCAATCGCATAAAAAATACTTCTTAAAAACACACTCTGGAGCATCGGATATGTTTTTAAAAGAAGCCAATGGATTGAAAGAACTGGCAAGGGCTAATATTATTCGTGTGCCATCGGTGATATTGGTTACTTCTGAATTTTTATTGCTCGAGCATATCGCATCAGGCATTAAAAGACCCGATTTTTTTAAAACATTTGGCATTTTACTGGCTGCTTTGCATACATCTACATCCGATAGTTTTGGCCTTTTCGAAGACAATTATATTGGAGCAACCCCTCAGCTCAATTTGGCAGTTGAAAAAGAAAAGCAACATTGGCCGACCTTCTATTTAAATAAACGGTTATTACCTCAATTGCGGCTTGCAGAAAAGAATGGCTATGCCACAAGTGAATTTTCAAGCCGCATGAGCCTGCTTGAAACCAAAGTTGAATCCATTTTGCAAGGTAGCGAAGAAGCACCAGCTTTGCTCCATGGCGATTTATGGGGAGGCAATTTTATGTGTGACGAAGAGGGTCACCCTGTGCTGATTGATCCGGCTGTGTATTACGGGCACCGCGAAGCTGAACTGGCCATGACCCGGATGTTTGGCGTCTTTTCGGAAGATTTTTATCTGGCATACGATAAAAAATATCCCCTGAAAGAGGGCTGGCAATACCGCCAGGCGATTTATCTTCTGTACCATCAACTCAACCATCTTAATCTTTTTGGCAGAGGATATTATGCAGGGTGTATCGAAATTTTAAAACAATATACCTGAAGACAGACAATTTAGGCAATGGCTTTTATACTTTCTGCTTTTCTTGTTAGTTCGGCCGGAATGGGCTATTTTTGCGCACCATTTTTACCGATACGCGAGAGATTGACAGTATGATTGAAAAAGAGTTAGCACGCCGCCGCACCTTTGCCATTATCAGCCACCCCGATGCCGGGAAAACCACATTGACAGAGAAATTGTTGTTATTCGGCGGTGCCATTAAAACTGCAGGCGCTGTAAAGAGCAACAAAATAAAGCAATTCTCAGCTTCCGATTTTATGGAGATAGAGAAACAAAGAGGTATTTCGGTAGCCACCTCGGTGATGTCGTTCGAATACCACGATACAAAAGTCAATATTCTCGATACTCCTGGCCACAAAGACTTTGCCGAAGATACCTACCGTACCCTCTCTGCAGTCGACTCTGTGATTCTGGTGGTCGATTGTGCCAAGGGTGTGGAAGAGCAGACCGAAAAGCTCATGAACGTTTGTCGCATGCGCAACACGCCTGTAATTATTTTTGTCAACAAACTCGACCGCGAAGGAAAAGATCCACTCTCCTTGTTGGAAGAGCTGGAAAAAAAGCTGAATATATCCGTACGTCCCCTTTCTTTGCCGGTTAACCAGGGTTACGATTTTAAAGGTGTCTACAGCCTTTACCGCAAAGAGATGCACTTGTTCGAACCGGGTAAAAACAGGCTGAGCGAAACCATGTTCAAGCTCACCGATATTTTTAGTACCGAAATTGAGCAATATTTTCACCCGAAAGACATTAAGCAATTGCGAGACGATACCGAATTGGTAGAAGAAGTTTATGAACCCTTCGATGTGGAATTGTACCGCGATGGCTTGCTGGCTCCGGTATTTTTTGGCAGTGCCATCAATAACTTCGGGGTAAAGGAATTGCTGGACACTTTTATCGAGATAGCCCCTTCTCCCCGTGCCCGTGAAACCGTGCAACGCATGGTAAAACCAGAAGAAGATGCTTTTAGTGGTTTTGTGTTTAAAATTCATGCCAACCTCGATCCCAATCACCGTAACCGAATTGCCTTTTTAAGGGTTTGCTCCGGAAAATTCGAGCGCAACAAGTTTTACATCAACACTCGTTTGCAAAAGCAAATGCGGTTTAGTAATCCGGTTGAATTTATGGCCAATTCGCGTAGCATTACCGAAGAAGGCTATCCTGGCGATGTAATTGGTCTTTACGACAGTGGTAATTTTAAAATCGGAGATACCTTTACCGAAGGGGAAATTCTTCAATATAAAGGCATTCCAAGTTTCTCGCCGGAGCTGTTCCGCGAAGTGGAAAACCTCGATGCTATGAAAGCCAAACAACTCGATAAGGGCATCAGGCAGCTAACAGAAGAAGGTGTTGCCCAGCTTTTTGTGCAGCAGCATGGGGCTAAAAAAATTATTGGCACTGTTGGCGAGTTACAGTTCGAAGTAATCCGTTTCCGGCTCGAGCACGAATACGGTGCAAAATGTTCGTTTCGTTCACTTGATTACCGCAAGGCCTGTTGGTTTCATTCCGACGATAAAAAGGCTTTGGAAGAACTATATGCCCGCAAGGCGCATAATATTGCCCTCGACCGCGACGATCGTCCTGTGTTGTTTGTAGAGAGCGATTGGATGCTGCAAATGGCCCGCGAAGGTTTTCCAAAGGTGCAGTTTTTCTTTACCTCTGAATGGGAAGCCGTTAAAAATTAACACCGGCAAGCGGGCACTCACACGATAAAAAAAAGCGAACAATTCAAGCCTTATCGTGTTTAATTTTGTTGAACTAAACTATTATTCTGCCCATGAAAAACCTGCATAGCCGTAAAGAATTTTTAAAGCGATTGGGTCTTTCCCTCACCGGTGCTGTAGCCTCTGCAGTTACTTTTGCCAAATCGCCCGAAACCACTGAGCTCATCGATGAACAACAAGCCTTTCTCGATGAGTATGAGGGCTGGCTAAAAGAATTTCAAAGCTACATCAAAGTACGTCGGCAGCAACCGGAGAATATGGAAAATCACAAAAAGCTTATGGAGTTGTCGGCTCAGTCGGAGCAAAGAAAAAGCACTCTTGAGATCTACATGAAAGACCCACTTTTTGCAGCCAGATTTCAAGAGATCACTCAATCAGTTACCGATTCGATTTAATGGTGTTGAATGCCCCTTAAGCTTAACCCTAACTACCTTCTATGCAAATGTCTCCCGAACTGCTCAAAAAACGCAATTTCGAGATCGAAATGGAATTTTCATCCAGCCGTAGCAGTGGTCCGGGCGGGCAGAATGTGAATAAAGTCAACACCCGAATCGAACTCCGGTTTGATGTTCAAAATTCTCAGGCACTGAGCGAGTTTGAAAAATACCGGCTGCTACACACACCTTCGAGGCATTTGCTGGCTAGTGGAATATTGCAATTTAGTTCTCAGGAATACCGCACGCAACTTCAAAACAAGCAGGATGCCATCGAAAAGTTTTATCAATACCTGGCACTTAACCTTAGCACCCGGAAAAAACGCACTCCTACCCGCCCTACCCGCACAGCGGTAGAGAAAAGACTTACAGCCAAAAAAATTATGTCCGACAGAAAAGCTCACAGGCAAAAGCCCGATCTTTAGTTATTCAAAACCAACACCTATGGAATTCGATGCCAGCTTGCTTACTGAGCTTACTACCCAAAAAATGCCTTTTGGAAAATACAAAGGTACCACACTGTATAAACTGCCCGAATACTACCTTGTTTGGTTCAAGCGACAAGGATTTCCGAAAGGCAGGCTGGGAATGATGCTGGAAACTCTTTATGAAATCAGGCTGAATGGATTGGAATACCTGCTCGATCCGCTAAAGCGATACAATTCCTAAATAGATTTTGTATTTTAGTTCGATGTACAGCAGCGAAGAAAAAAAGCAAATCCGCCAAAATTTTTGGGATCAGTTTAAAGCCTTTTCGAACAAAAGGAAATTGCGTGCCGGAAAAAAAGGAAAGTGGATACTGGACCAGACTGGCATAAGCCAACTGAAACTGAAATTTCATTTCGACGAAATTCAAGCTTGGGCAGGTCTGGAGATTGATACCCGAAACCTCGATAAGCGCATCGAACTTTATGAAAAACTGGAACAACTCAAAAGCATTCTGCAAAAGGCTGTACCTTTTGAATTGCAGTGGAAGCTTGAAACAGAGAAAATGCCTGGTAAAACAGTTTCGCGTGTTTTTATGCTGAAAGAGGGTGTGAATATTTACAATCAGGATTGCTGGCGTGAAGTATCGGTATTTCTGTACGAGGCAATGGCCCCCCTTGAAGAAGTGTTTGTGGAATATGCCGATTTTATCAAGTACCAATAAAAAAGGGTACCTGCTAAAAGATACCCTTTACTATAGATAATTTGAACTGTTAGACAATCTCAATCGGATAACCCTCCTCAGTAAGACTTTCAAGTACCTTCTCGGCATAGCTCAGGTCGAAATATACCTTGGGTTTATTTCTGGCAAACACAGGGTAGCGCCCTACTGCATCTTCGCTATTTAGGTAATTGTAGCCAACCAGAAATAAGTCGGTACCCGAATGTTTTACCCTGTAAACAGGACGGTGTTTGCATGCTTCAATCACCTCTTGCAGCTCAAGCCTGGTAATTTCCGGATCGTGTTTTAACTTAACTGTTTTTACTATCTCATCGCTGAAAGGTTCACGTGTAAAGTGCAAGTCGAAATTTTTTACATAACACGATATTACCACATGTTCATCCATAATCACGGCTGGTTTCTGCTCATCTCCTACCAACCTTACATCAATACCGTTTACTACAAACAAGTTCTTTAAACGCTTGTTGCGCCTGGATACCATATCTTCCAGACTCTCCTCCCTTTTAGAAACCATAAACCAAAAAAATAATTAGAATAACATTTTAACTGCAGGCAAATATAAAAAGATTGTGTATTAAACAGCAAAGCAATTCGAAATAGACACGTTTTTAACGTTTATTTATCTTTTTACAAGTCAATGTGAGAGTATTTATTTCTATATGATTGCCCGGTATTGTTCCAGGAAATTTTAAGAAGGCTACAGCTAAGCTGATAATTTGATAATGCATTGCTTACCGACAGTATAAACATCCTGAAATGGTTTCATTATATCTGCTAAAAACATGGGTAAAAACCCTCTTTTTTCGCTTACCATGTAAATAGCATCGTTGGTCAACTAATCTGCCCTACTGGTTAAAATTAACTATTAGTTCCATTTTTATAGCTGTAAATTTATTCAACCAAAAGCCAAAGCCACACTATGTCTATCCGAATAAGCCGTCACAAACTCATTAAATTGTTTTTAGGGTTTATCGATCTTAAGGTAACCCTTACAACCCTGTTTATAGCTTCTTATCTTGTACACCGCTATACTTGGGAAGAAGTGAACTTCGCCAGTGAATTTTTCATTGTAGCAGCAATTGTACTTTTCATATGGGTTGTACTTTTAAAGGCCACTAACCTTGCCCGCATACCACGTACCAGTTCTGCCATGGTTATTTTGGGCGATTTTATCAGGTTATCGACCATTGGTGGATTTATACTTTTTGTATTGGACCTGATTATAAAGTTCGATAGCTTCCCTTCGATAGCTATCGGATTGTTTGTGATCTTAAATTTTATCAGTTTGTTTGTTATCAGGCTCATTACTTTTAAAACCGTGCGGCTATTCAGGGCCAATGGGCACAATATTCGTAACGTAGCCATCATAGCCAACGACCAAAGTGGACCCATCATCGAAAAAATTCTGAGCCAGAAGGAATGGGGAATCAAAATCCTGTATATTATTACCGATTCAGCCATCATTCGTCAACAATTTCGCAAAGTGGTAAAAATACATCCAAAGAATGTCAACATTAAAAGCTTGCTCCGTTACGACATTGTGGATGAATTGATCTGTTTCGACTGTACCTCGCATCCTGAAAAGCTATACAAGCTTATCGACTTTTGTTCCACTCTGGGCATTACTGTAAGAGTGCAGGCGAAAATTCCCCTCCCGGTAAATTACTCTTTCCGTACACGCTACCTTTACAATATTCCATTTCTAACCATCGAGAATACCCCAATTAACAATTACCTTCATTCGGTAAAATCCATACTGGAAATTGGCATTGCATTTTGCATCTTAATTACACTTTCGCCTTTTCTGTTAGCCATCGGGCTGGCTATTAAATTAACTTCCGATGGGCCCATTGTTTTTAAACAGGAAAGAGTCGGGCTGCATGGTCGGAAGTTTTACATCTATAAGTTCCGCACCATGGTAATCAATGCCGAAGAATTGAAAGCCAAACTGCTGGCTCTGAACGAAAGCGACGGACCAACCTTTAAAATAAAACGTGATCCGCGTATTACGCACGTAGGACGTATTTTACGCAAAACCAACCTCGACGAGGTTCCACAACTTTTTAATGTGATTAAAGGAGAAATGTCATTAATCGGCCCCAGGCCACCGCTGCCCTGTGAAGTAAGCAAATACGAAGAGTGGCAACTGAAAAGGCTTGCCGTGAAACCTGGTCTGACATGTACCTGGCAAATAGTGCCGAACCGCAACGATGTGAAGTTCGACAATTGGGTGCGTATGGATATCCAATACATCGATAACTGGTCGTTGAAATCCGATGTGGAGTTGTTTTTTAAAACCTTTAAAACTGTACTTTTTGCTCGTGGAGCATAGGTTGTTTGATAATTATTTGATTTTTTACAATTTAAGTCTGAAAGCACCTGCCTTGCGCAGGTGCTTTTTTTGTTGATTAAAAATTGCTCTTGCATATTGCGACTTTGCTAATTTTGACTGCTGTGATGTACGCCATTATCGATATAGAAACCACTGGTGGTAGCCCGGTTAATGACAAGATTACCGAGATAGCGGTCTTTATTTACGATGGTGAGAAAATTGTCGATGAATTTGTAAGTCTCATCAATCCGGAGCGACAGATACCCTATCACATTACCCAATTAACCGGAATCTCGAATGCCATGGTGGCCGATGCACCGAAGTTTTACGAACTGGCGCGGAAGATAATTGAAATTACCGATTCGATGATATTTGTAGCACATAACGTAAGCTTCGATTATGGTTTTGTTTGTCAGGAATTTAAAAATCTTGGCTATGAGTATCATCGCGACAGACTTTGTACCGTTCAACTTAGCAGGAAGATCATTCCTGGCCACCGTTCCTACAGCTTGGGTAAGCTTTGCTATGACCTGAATATTGCCATTGCCGGAAGGCACCGTGCTGCTGGCGATGCTATGGCAACTGTAGAACTTTTTAAATTGCTTCAGCAGAAAAACAATGACCAGATTGAACTCAGCACGCTGGCCGGCATAGTAAAAAAAGACTTGCATCCTTCCTTTGATCCTACACAACTGAAAGCACTGCCTGAAAGCGCCGGAGTGTATTATTTTTACAACGAGCACAACGATTTAATTTATATTGGCAAAAGCAATAACATACGTTCAAGGATATTGTCGCATTTTCGGAATGTTTCTACAAAGAAAGCATTCGATATGCGAAACGAAATCAGCACACTCGATTATGACCTTACGGGTTGTGAGTTGGTGGCCTTGTTGCGTGAGTCGCATGAGATCAAGCAAAACAAACCCAAACACAACCGCGCTCAACGAAGGAGTATTTCGGGCTATGCCTTGTACACCTTTACTGACGAAGCGGGTTATATTCGTTTCGAAATTTCCAAACACAGCTTGGACCGGACTGGTGTTTTGCATAGCTTCTCAAGCAAAATGTCAGGTTCGATGTACCTTCAGCGCCTGGTGGACAGCAAAGAGCTTTGTCAAAAATTATGTGGCTTGTATCAGACCATGGGATCCTGTTTTCATTACGAAATTGGCTGTTGCCGGGGTGCCTGTATTGGAATCGAAAGTGCGGAAAACTACAATCGACGGGCATCTGAGGTAATTGAAATGCACCGATTCAGGCATAACAGCTTTTTTATCATCGACAAAGGCCGCACAGAGCAAGAACTGGCTGCCGTAATGGTAGAGAAGGGAAAATACAAAGGTTTTGGCTATCTTGACAGGCAGGAATACGAAAAGGATCCTTCCCTGCTTCCTGATTGCATTCATTCTTACTCCGATAACAGCGATATTCAGCAGATATTAAGACATTACCTTCGCGAAGGTACACCGGAAGACATTATTACTTTTTCCAATACATTTTTCTAAAAATTGCCTGAAAACAATTAGAATACCCGGAATATTTAGTAATTTAAATTCCGAATGAAACCTTTTTTAATACATGAGCAGCAGAAAAGAAGTAATCCGTCAGCAGGCAGCTAAGGGTGCCTATGTAAAGCGTATTTCTGACGAAGAGATGGAAACCACCTGTTTGTTTGAAATTGCATGGGAGGTATGCAATCAGGTTGGTGGTATTTATACGGTTATAAAATCTAAAGCACCCACCGTACTGGAGCACTGGAATTATGATAACTATGTGTTGCTTGGGCCTTATTTTGAACAAAGTGCAGCAGCATTGTTCGAACCCATAAGCCATTCCGACGATCCGGTTGCACAAGCAGTAAATGAATTAAACCAACATGGCTATAGAGTTTTTTATGGTACCTGGCTAATTGAAGGACGGCCAAGGGTTGTATTGTTCGACTACAGGACCAGCTATTCCTATCTTGGAAATTTAAAATACCTGATGTGGGAACATCACCACATCTCCATACCCGATCACGATGATTTGCTGAACCAGATTTTTCTGTTTGGTCATCAGGTGCACCAGTTTTTAAGTGTTTTCTCGGGAAGGGTTGGTCACCAGAAACGGATTATCGCACATTTTCACGAATGGATGGCTGCATCATGCATTCCGGAGTTAAGGCGCGAAAACCTACCTGTAAGCGTGGTTTTTACAACCCATGCAACCATGCTGGGGCGTTACCTGGCCATGAACGACAGCAATTTCTACAATAACCTCCCTATCTATAACTGGGCCCACGAAGCTAAACACTTTAACATCGAAGCCCAGGTAAACATCGAACGTGCAGCTGCTCATGGCTCGCATGTGTTTACCACGGTGAGCGAAATAACTGGTGAAGAATGCAAATACCTTCTTGGTCGTGAGCCAGATATTTACCTGCCCAATGGGCTCAACATCAATCGCTTCGAAGCTTTGCACGAGTTTCAGAACCTGCACATGCATTACAAAGACAAAATCAGCGAGTTTGTGATGGGGCATTTCTTCCACAGTTATTCTTTCGATTTAAATAAAACCTTATACTTCTTTACCTCCGGCCGTTTCGAATACGTGAATAAGGGATATGACCTTACTCTCGAAGCTCTTGCACGCCTGAACCACAAACTAAAAGAATCGCGTTCGGACATGACGGTGGTAATGTTTTTTATTACCAAAAACCCTGTTACCGGCTATATTCCCGATGTACTTCAGCACAAGGCTATGCTCGAAGAAATACAACGCAATTGTCAGCAGTTGAATGATAAACTGGCGAAAAAGCTTTTTAATTCCATAACTTCTAACGAAGAAGGTTATAAAATGCCCGACTTAAATTCCCTGCTCGACGATTATACCAACCTTTTGTTGAGGCAGAATGTGCAGTCGTGGAAATCACGCCGGCTGCCCGCAGTAATCACCCACAACCTAAGCAATGAGGCCGGCGATCCTATTATGAATTTTTTAAAAATGAGCCGCTTGCTCAATCATAAAGAGGATAGAGTAAAAATCGTCTATCACCCCGATTTTATTTCCACCTCCAACCCTCTTTTTCACATGGAGTATTACCAGTTTATTAGGGGCTGTCACCTTGGTATTTTTCCAAGTTATTACGAGCCCTGGGGCTACACACCCCTTGAATGCAGTGCAAGTGGTATTCCCTCTGTTACAAGCGACCTGGCTGGCTTTGGGTCCTTTGTGTCAAACCACATACCCGAACACGAAAAGGCAGGTTTATACCTCATTCGACGAAAAAATGTAAGCTATTACGAGGCGGCAGAAAATCTGGCCAACATGATGTTCAGATTTATTCGTCAAAGCCGGCGCGATCGAATAGCACAGCGAAATAAAGTAGAGGCAGCCTCGGTGCAGTTTGATTGGAACAAACTTGGAAAATTCTATATGAAAGCCTATGGACTTGCCATGAAAAGTTTTAAATAAAAGGCACAGATAATTCCGAAAGTTTATCCACAAATTATAGTGCATAAATATCGCTTCTGAACATCGAAATTCGTACAGGTATTTACTACTTTTGCAGCGAGTTAAATAACCTGATATTTATAGCATGGTCGCTTTCTTTCGTAACAATTCTGGCAATGTAATTGCCGTGGATACCCCTTCACTTCCAGATTCATTAACCATTCAAAAACTTTGCTGGCTTTTTTCCGGTGCTGCTCATCTTTCGGCTGAGCAATTGGATGGCACCTATATCGGTCCACGCAAGGAAATGATAAGCCCCTGGAGTACCAATGCTGTCGAGATTACCCAAAACATGGGCATTGCAGGGATACGGCGTATTGAAGAGTATTTTGCCACCAAGGCTGAAACTCCCCATTACGACCCCATGCTGCAGCGTATCTACAAAGGGCTTAACCAGCAGCTATTTACCATTAGCAAGCAACCCGAGCCTATTTTAGCCATTGACGATATCGATGCCTATAACAAACAAGAAGGCCTTGCGCTAAGTGCGGATGAAGTTGAATACCTGAACATTCTGAGTAAAAAACTGAACCGACCCCTCACCGACAGCGAAATATTTGGTTTTTCTCAAGTGAACTCAGAACATTGCAGGCATAAAATCTTTAATGGCACCTTTGTGATCGACGGAGTTGAAAAGCCCAGTACACTTTTTCAGCTTATTAAGTTAACCACCCGCAGGAATCCCAACAAAGTGGTATCGGCCTACAAAGACAATTGTGCTTTTCTTTCAGGGCCCGTTATCGAGCAATTTGCACCTGCAACTCAGGATAAACCCGACTATTTTGTATTAAAAGATATAGAGTCGATCATTTCGCTAAAGGCCGAAACCCATAACTTCCCCACTACTGTTGAACCATTTAACGGTGCAGCCACCGGATCGGGTGGCGAAATACGCGACCGGGTAGCCGGCGGGAAAGCTGCTATTCCATTGGCAGGTACAGCCGTGTACATGACTTCCTATTCCCGCCTTGAAGAAGGGCGCGAATGGGAAAAAGGCATGGCAGAACGCAAATGGCTTTACCAGACACCCGCCCAGATTCTTATTAAAGCATCCAATGGAGCAAGCGATTTTGGCAACAAATTTGGTCAACCCCTTATTTGCGGAAGCGTGCTAACCTTTGAACACAGCGAGCAGACAAAAAAGTTTGGTTTCGATAAAGTAATTATGCTGGCGGGAGGCATTGGTTATGGAAAAAAGGAAGATACCGAAAAAGGCACCCCTGGTATTGGCGATAAAATTGTATTGTTAGGTGGCGATAATTACCGCATTGGTATGGGTGGAGGTGCTGTGTCTTCGGTAGCTACCGGCGAATTCGAGAATGACATTGAACTCAATGCGGTGCAGCGCTCGAACCCCGAAATGCAAAAACGCGTAACCAACGCCATTCGTGCCATGGCCGAATCGGACAACAACACCATCGTATCCATTCACGACCATGGCGCCGGAGGACACCTCAACTGCCTTTCTGAGTTGGTGGAAGCTACCGGCGGGCGCATTTACATGGACAAGTTACCCATTGGCGACCCTACCCTTTCGGCCAAAGAAATTGCCGGCAACGAATCGCAGGAGCGCATGGGACTGGTGATGAAAGAGCAGGACATCGAAACTCTCAAGCGCATTGCTGAGCGTGAACGAGCCCCCATCTATGTAGTAGGCGAAACCACAGGCGACCATCAGTTTAGTTTTATCGACAAAGAAGGCAATAAACCCATCGACCTGCAATTGGGCGATATGTTCGGAAATCCGCCAAAAACTATACTGAACGATAGCCTTTTACACAATCCGTATCCTGCAGTGACATATTCTGCAGAAAAAATTACCGAATACATCCAACAAGTACTTCAGCTCGAAGCCGTAGCCTGCAAAGACTGGTTAACTAACAAGGTAGACCGTTCGGTAACAGGAAGAGTGGCCAAACAGCAGACCGCCGGTCCGGTTCAGTTACCTTTAAATAATCTGGGCGTTTCGGCGCTCGATTTCAGAAACAACAAGGGCATTGCTACAGCCATTGGTCATGCTCCGGTTACTGCGCTCATCGATCCGGCTGCCGGCTCGGTGCTATCCATAGCCGAAGCTCTCACGAACATTATCTGGGCTCCGCTGCCAGACGGATTAAAATCCGTTTCGCTCAGTGCCAATTGGATGTGGCCTTGTAAAAATCAGGGAGAAGATGCCCGCTTGTACGCAGCAGTAGAGGCAGCCAGCAATTTTGCCATTGCTTTGGGTATTAATATTCCCACTGGTAAAGATTCTCTGTCGATGACACAAAAATATCCGGATGGTGAAGTTGTGTATGCACCCGGAACAGTAATTATTTCAGCTACTGCCGAAGTTGCCGACATAACCCGGGTAATTGAACCTGTGCTCAAACCCATTGCCCAATCTGCCATTATTTATGTGAGCATGTCAGACGAAGGTTTTCCGATTGGTGGAAGCAGTTTCGCACAAACACGCAATTATCTGGGTGCTACCAACCCTCAGATTCGTGATTCGGCCTATTTCAAGCAGACCTTTGAGGCCGTGCAGCAATTGATTCATGAGAATAAAATTCTGGCCGGACACGATATCTCTTCAGGCGGGTTAATTACTGCTATGCTCGAAATGTGTTTTTGCCGCAACAATACGGGCATTGATGCCGATTTATCGATTCTAGGCGAGGTAGATCCTGTAAGAGTCCTGTTCAGTGAAACTCCCGGACTGCTTATTCAGGTTGAAAATGAATTTGAAACCTTAGACTTTCTGCATGACCACGGAGTACGTGCCGATATGATTGGCCGGGTGAATACCGACCGACGTTTTATCATAGCAAACGGTAACACTTGCCTGCCACTCGACATAGACCCTTTGCGCGATACCTGGTACCGCACATCGTACCTGCTCGATAGCAGGCAAACCGCTTCAGGTTTGGCCAAGTTGAGGTTTGAAAATTATAAGGAACAAGAACTGGAATTCTATTTTCCTTCTGATTTTAAAGGCAAACCAGAACGCTATGGAATTGATATGGCACGCAGAACACCTTCTGGAATAAAGGCAGCCATTATTCGTGAGAAGGGCGTAAATGGCGACCGCGAAATGGCTTATGCCATGTACCTTGCAGGCATGGATGTAAAAGACGTGCACATGACCGACCTGATAAGTGGCCGTGAGACCCTTGAAGAGGTAAACATGATTGTGTTTGTAGGTGGATTCTCAAATTCCGATGTATTGGGCAGTGCCAAAGGATGGGCTGGTGCATTTCTTTATAACCCAAAAGCCAAAGAGGCTCTTGATAAATTTTATGCCCGCCCCGATACACTCAGTCTTGGGGTATGCAATGGCTGTCAGCTAATGATAGAACTGAACCTGGTGGCACCAGAGTTGAAAGAGAAACCCTTTATGAGCCACAACGAATCGCATAAGTTCGAATCAATCTTCCTTTCGGTTGATATTCCTCAGAACAAATCGGTCATGCTTGGTTCACTTTCCGGTTCAAGATTAGGCGTATGGGTGGCACACGGCGAAGGAAAATTTAATCTTAATTTACCTGTAAATCAGTACAATATTGCCATGCAGTTTACCCATTCAGATTATCCCGGAAATCCAAACGGATCGCATTACGATACAGCAGCTCTTTATTCAGCCGATGGCCGTCACCTGGTGATGATGCCCCATCTCGAGCGATCCATTTTCCCATGGAACTGGGCTTGGTATCCCGAAAGACGTAAAGCGGAAATAGTATCACCATGGATAGAGGCCTTTGTAAATGCCCGCGAGTGGATTAAAAAACATAAAGAAGCCTAGATTATTAGAATTTTTGGTTTCTAATTTAATAGAACCGGACAAGGCTTATTCAGGATTTAATGTATATTTTTATAAAGCAGGTCATTTTACCTGCTTTTTTCGGTTTTACAAAGCTTATTTAATTAGAATTTCATTAACTTAATGCTGCTTAAATCGTTAGTGTTGAATGAATGAACCTGTTTTCGATAAATTGCTGATTAACCTGATGCCCGAAGCCATTGGTATTGCCGATATCGACGGAAGAATTCATTTTGTCAACGATCGTTTTACCAGTCTTTTTGGATACACCCAAAACGAAATTCCTAACCTGGAGAAATGGGTTTCGGTGGCCTACCCCGATGAAAATTACAGGGAAGAATCATACAAGAGATGGAAAGTTGCCATTGAAGATGCACTTCAAACTGGTGCAGCTCAAGAGCCTGGAGTTTACCAAATACAATGCAAAGATCAAACTATCAGAATAGTTGAAATAGCCTTTAGCATAAAGGATAATCTTATTTTAACCTTTTTCAGAGATGTAACCTTGCTGGTAAAGGCAAAGGAAGAATTGGTAAATGAACGCAATTTCTCCGAAAATCTCATCAATAGTTTACCGGGTGTATTTTTTCTTTTTCAAAAAACAGGTACAGAATTTAAACTTGTTCAGTGGAACAAGAATTTTGAGAGGTTAAGCACCTACAGTGTGGATGAACTTTTCGGTAGACCATACACGGACTTTATCGCAAGCGAAGACCAGGAAAAAGCCAACAAGGTATTGTATTCAAAAATTGGAGGCAATCCACTTGAAATAGAGTTAAATCTGGTTAATAAACAAGGGAAAAAAAGGCCTTACCTGATGGCCGGTTGCACTTTCCTGAGTGGAAATAGTGAATTTTTTCTGGGTATAGGCATAGACATTGCCCGGAGCAAGGAAACCGAAGAAAACCTTGGTACCCTTGTTGGATCTTTTCCGGATATCATCATGGTAATAGATTTTAATGGATTACCTCTTTTTGCTAATAAATCGCTCGAAAATCAAACCGGGTATACACTGAATGAGTTGCTCGACAGGCAGAACAAGATAATTCTTCACCCACCCGAAGACCGTGAGCTTATAAGGTCAGCTATTACCGACCTGCTTCAGAGCGATAAAACACAAACAGACATTATCGAAAACAGACTGATTGACAAAAAAGGTAACATTCTTTGGTATAGCGGGGTAATTGCAAAAACTACCTTCAATGGAGAACCTGCCCTCTTGTTGATTAGCCGCAACATTACTTCTACGAAATTTTCAGAAATCAAACTTGTAGAAAGCGAAAAACGCATGTCGGCTGTTTTCGACGGAGCACCGGTAATTATGATGCTGGTCAATGAGAAGCAGGAAATTTTACAGATTAATAAAAAGGGCCTGCAGGAATTAAATCTTATCAATCAACAAACCGGATATTCCAATTTTGGGCAGGCCTATAAATGTATTCATGTATCGAATATCGAACATGGATGCGATTCTGGGTCTGAGTGCAGAGATTGTATGATCCGTAAAACCATTAACGATACTTTTACTAACGGAACTGAGCATTTGAAGGTAGAAGTAAACTTACATTCATCCGATTCTGAATACCATTTGCTATTGTCAACAACCTTATTGCGTGCCGAAGAACCCAAAGAAGCACTTGTAACCGTTGACAACATTACAGAACGTAAAAAAATTGAGGTTGAACTCAAACGCTCCCAGGAAAAGGCTGTGGAGAGCGATAAGCTAAAATCGGCATTTCTTCAGAACATGTCGCACGAAATACGCACACCCTTAAATGGTATACTGGGTTTTTCGGGCTTGCTAAACAACGATGAGCTTAACAGTGACGACAGGCGTTATTACATTGAGGTCATTAACCAGAGTTCGAATCAGCTATTGTCCATTGTCGACGATATATTAAGCATCTCGAGGCTCGAAACAGGGCAAATAGAAATAGTAAATGAAAAGGTGAACCTGAATGCACTGATGCAGGATATATTTCTTAAATTCAATAAAAGGGCTGCCGACCGTAACCTGGTTATTTCGCACTATAAAGATTTAAACGACCGTCAGAGCCAAATCTATACCGATTCAGCCAAACTGAGCCAGATTTTAACCAACCTTTTAAGCAACGCCCTTAAGTTCACCCATCAGGGTCATGTATTGATGGGGTATAAGTTAAAGGACGAGACGTTGGAATTTTATATGGAAGATACCGGAATTGGAATTGCACCCGAATGGCACCAGCGTATTTTCGAACGGTTTCACCAGGTTGAATCTGATGCCACGCGTGCTTATGGTGGCACCGGACTTGGTCTAACCATTGCTAAGGGCAATGTGGAAATATTGGGAGGGAAAATCTGGTTGGAATCGGAGCATGGTGCTGGTTCGAAATTCTATTTTACACTGCCCTACAATCCTGTATATGAAGAGCCAGTAGAGCAAACCACTTTCAAAGTTACGCCGGTATCAGACAGTTCAGGTAAGCCTCTGATACTGGTTGCAGAAGACGAAGAAATTAATTACCTGTTTATTGAAGTGGCACTAAAAGAACTCAATTGCCAGATAATACACGTGTACGATGGTGTTGAGGCAATCGAACAAGTTAGCCTGAACGAAAACATTAGTCTGGTGTTGATGGATATTAAAATGCCCAACATGGATGGCTATACCGCATTGGAAACTATTCGGCAAATGCGCCCTAATCTGCCTGTAGTGGCACAAACAGCCTATGCCATGCTATCCGACCGCGAAAAAGCACTTAAGGCCGGATTTACCGAATACCTTGCCAAACCTATTCGCTCGAACGACCTGGTAGCAGTGGTTTCGAAATACATTTAGCGCTTATCGAAAAAGCTGTTTACTCTTCTAAAAATTGCTTCAATTAACATACTTTTATATACCCATTCACTTGACATTTTCTTTACAATGGTTTAAATTTAGTGTTCTGTTTAATCCTAAAATTGTCATTATCATGGGACACGACAAAAGCTTGCAAGATGGTAAAAAGAAACGCGAAGCCGTAAAAAGTATCAAGGAACGCAGATTAGAAAAGAAACTAAAGTCTGAGGAACAACCCCATTCACGTCTAAAACCACGCTGGAAAAGAGCAGTTGAAGCCTAATTTGTCTGGCTGCAATATTTATAAATTACTCTGTAAGCATTGGCTATGCCCAGTTCACCGGCCTTACTCAGGTCGGCGCAACCCAGGGTATAGTTTTTTATTCCGATATAGAGCAATCCCCTGTTAAACAATGCTCCTGCTCTGCTATCGGCTGCTTCAATGCATTTGTCTAAATCGGCAATTGCCCTCGCATAATCTCCTTGTTCACTGTAAGCAATGGCACGGTTAAAGTAAGCCGGAATAAAATCGGGAGAAATGTCTATGGCTTTTGTGTAATAATCAATGGCTTCCTGGTTCTGTATATTCTTTCTGTCTGGTTCAGACTGAAGTATTTCCGATCGTGCGGCATTTTCCAGCGAAAAGGAGTTTCCCTGGAGGCTGTTTGCAATGCTTCCGATTAAATAGTGGTAATTGGCTTGAAGGAACAGGTTGAAAGCATCAGGTTGAATACCTTCCGGCAATTTCAGAAGTACTTTTAATGCAGAATCGTACTCGCGTTGCCACGACAAAAGGATAGACTTCATTGCCCTGAAGGCTTCACTTTCCGGTCTGTCAAGAAGCGATTCTTCTACTTGCATTTGCATATTTTCAAGTTCTGAGGCTGTCAATTCCAGGTAATCAAAATTCACCAAACAAAGTTTTAAGCTATCGACGGGATTTTCATAAAACGATTCGATGGAAAGTGAAAGAGCATAATGGTGTTTTTTCGACTCAGGTACAGGATGAAAAACAGGAATCAGGCGTATTTGCTGTTCGATATACTGAATACGGCTTTTTTGCACCTGAGCGGCATTGGTAAAATCAGACCTCAGGTCGGTAATGGATTTAAAATAATCAAGATTCACATCATCCATTCCTTCTTCAGCTTGCGCAAGCAGGCTATCGACCTTGTTCTTGTCGGAATAATAGCCATCGATTTTATTCTGCAAACCGCGTGCATAAGCCCTGTTTTGGTATGCATCGAGCATAAGCGGGTAGAGTTCGATGGCTTTCGAGAAGTCTGATTCAGCCCCAGAATAATCTTTCAGATAAATTTTTACCACTCCGCGCAAATGGTAAGAGAATAAGTGATTTGGGTTGAGGGCTATAACCTTATCCAAATCAGCGATTGCCATAGAGTATCGTTCGGTTTCGGTATACAACAATGCCCGGTGGTAATAGCACACAGAGTTGTCAGGATTAAGTAGAATGGTTTTATTGAAATAGACTTCGGCACTATCGTATTTTTTTATCTCCTGGTAACATATTCCCAGGTAAAATGCGGCCCTTGCCATAACACTATCCTGCTCCAAAACCGAAAGATATTCGCTTATGGCCTCGGGATATTGCTGCTGAAAATGGGCTATGTTGGCCTTTAACAAGTGTGCTTCGCTGTTCGATGGATCAATTACCATAGCCTTGTTCGCATGCTCCGAAGCTTTGTAGTAGTCTTTACGGTATAAATACAACAAACCCAGGTTCAGGTGCACTCCCGGATTGGCAGAGTTGAGTTGAATCGATTTCTCATAGTCGCTGATGGCTCCCAGTGTATCCCCAAATACAGTGTGGAGGTAGGCTCTGGCATGGAAATACTCTCCCTGTCTGTCGTCAATGTCAATAGCCTGTATCAGGTCTTTCAGCGCTTGCTGGTATTGGTTCATTTCTATTGCCGCAATGGCACGGTAGTAAAGTGCATCGGTGAGAAAGTGATTGTTTTCATAAGCTTTTGTAAAATCCTCGGTGGCACCATAATAATCAGAAAGTTGAAATTTGGCATATCCTCTTAAAAACAAAGCATCGGAATGATCGGGATTGTAGTTGAGCACCAGGTTAAAACTTCTTATCGCCTGGGTATATTCTTCGTCCTGCAGGTATTGCCGTCCAAGCATAAGCTGGCGGGCTGGATTAATCTGGGCAGGCAAAGAAAGATTGATGCCAAAGAGCAATATCAGGCAACTCAAAATTAAGTGTCTGTATGAGTCCTGCACAATTCCCATGTTTTGTGTTTTTCGATTGATTATGGGTTTGTGTATAAACATGGTTTGTTTAGCAGGAGGCTTTATGCTTCAAAAATAAACAACATACTGATGAGCAGATTGTTTTCAACTAACAAATTATGTTAAATCGGTGAGACTATAATTTTAAAAGTTGAATTGATACCCTCTAGCGCGCGTTTAGCATTTGCGTAACGCGTGCTGGTTTTAGAAATATTACCCCCCAACTGCCGCAAGTTTAAGACTTGTGGCCATAAACATGTAACACTCTTATTAATATGTATGGCTAAAGTACCCCCTAGCGCGCGTTTAGCATTTGCGTAACGCGTGCTGGTTTTAAAAATAATACTTGTTCACCGTAGCTAAAAAAACTAAACTTAAGCCTTGTAATTATGGCTCTGCCAGCGGACTTCTCTTTTATTGTGAAAGAAGCAATAAATGGACGGAATAATACATCCGTTAAACCAAACTAAAAGTGAGTATTTATCATTAATTTTGTTGAAATTATGATTTTTGAAACAATGAATACAATCGAGTTAAAATCAGATTTACACCGGTTAATAGACAGGGTTAACGATGTAAGTATATTAAATGCAATCAAGGTCATATTATCTAGGGAAACAGTAAAGAAATCTGATTGGGCGGATACTCTTAGCGAAGATATAAAAGCCGAATTAGAAGAAAGTATTTTGGAGGCAGATCAAGGCAAAACCATATCTCATGAAGATGCCATGAACCAAATTAAAAGCAGATATACCCTTTAATATGACTGTAATCTGGACCCTAAAAGCTTTAAAATCTTATTTTAAGGTATCCGATTATCTTCAATCCGAATGGGGACATGCTGTAGTAAGGAATTTTGCGAATGAAGTTGAAAAAATGATCCAGTCGATAGAGGCAAACCCTCATATGTTCGAATTATCCAGAAAATATAAGGATATAAGAAAAGGCTTTGTGACAGAACATAATACAATGTTTTACAGGATAAAGCCACGAAAAAAAGAAATAGAAATACTTATCTTTTGGGATAACAGGCAAGACCTTAAAAAAAGGCCATATTAACAGAATAATCCCTCTAGCGCGCGTTTAGCATTTGCGTAACGCGTGCTGGTTTTAGAAATATTACCCCCCAAATGCCGCAAGTTTAAGACTTGTGGCCATAAACATGTAACACTATGTATAAATATGTATGGCTAAAGTACCAGGCATTTTTTGTTTTGAATTAACGTATCCCCACTACCAAGTAGGTCATGCTTAGATATTTTCTGCTAAGTTTGCTTTGTGTTACCATAAGAAAATTTTTTACCAACTTTTTTTGGCCTCTAAATCAATCATTATGATGAACAAATTTGAAGGCACAAGCGGATGCCAGTCAGGGGATTAATCGAAGAAATTTTAATGACAGGAGTTTATGCTATCAATGCTGAACTAGGGTTGATTTTGACTGGAAGTCAGATTCTTGTAAATTCTGTAGATGGTCAAAGGGCTCTAGAGAAAGCAAAATCAGAGGTTAATGCAGGGTCAATCGGTTTCCAATTACCACAAGGTCCTACATATATTAAACAAGGGTCATAACTTTAACATTCAATTTAAAATGAATATTTATCATTTAATTTATTACCGAATCTATAAAGCTACATACAGAACTAATAAAAGCGTAATTGAATGGTCAAGTATGATAGCATTAAGCGTATTAATCTATTTTAACTTTATCAGTCTAGTCACTATAATTGACCAAGGTAGGCTATCTAAAGACTTTGGAGAAATACTGTTCAAGTGGAGCGTATTTGGGATATTATATATCAATTACCTTATCTTCATAAGAGATAAAAGGTATTTAAATGTAGTAAGTGAGTTTAGTCAGAACAAGAAGGCTAATAGCTTTACTGCTGGAATCTTAATATTATCTTATGTTATCCTTAGTCCATTGTTATTTCTGAAACTATTAGGAGTTATTTAATTTGATTATTCGTTTTTGTACCAGTAATTATCAGCCATAGCAATTGCAAGTCTACCCTCTAACTGAGCGTAGTTTGTCCGAAATAATAAGCACGACAATTAAACAAAGAGACTAAGCGTAGAATTTTCTACGCTTTTTTATATATGTAGCATTTGCTATATTTATCAAAACATAGAAATCACTCCCACTAGCGCGCGTTTAGCTTGCGTAACGCGTGCTGGTGTTAGAAATACCGCCCGTTGTCCGTATGGTTCTGCCTACGGACTTTTCTTTTATTGTGAAAGAAATTGTTATTGGGCGGAACAATACATCCGTATCTTCGAGCTATGGATGTCTCAAATAGTATAGAAAACAGGAAAGAGAAGAATCCAAAATGTAAACTCAGCACCATCTTGTTTGAGAGTGCAGAGTTTAGCAAAAATTGAGAACTATTTCCGGTCAATCGTCACCTCTCCTGCTCCGTGGTAAGAATGGTATTCTCCGTCGTACATGGCATCGGCAGCAGCAGGCCCCATCACAAAAACACCGGGCGAAACGCAACGTACCAGGTAATAATAGTAACTGGTTGATGTTTCGGCATTGACAAACAAACTAATGCGGTCGTCTCGCACATCCATGTAGTCTGCAAAACTTTGGTAGTTCGGATAACTCATTCCCGGAGGAAGAGCAGTGAGTCGCGGATTTTCGATTTCGAAACCGGCAGGTAGCATGTCGGTGATGGCTACATTTTCGACATACGAATCATTTAACGAACGAAGAGCCAATTCTACCAACACCAACTCGTTCTGGACAAAGGACAAGGTGTTAAGAGATTGTCCGTTACGGTTGTATAGTGTTTTGCGCACGGCCAGGTAACTATCTTCTTCTTTGTACGATCCATCTTTGGTAATGCCTTCGCTTTCCCAGAAGTAATACAACAGCCCCTTGCCGGTGTTTTCAATGCTTATTTTTTTGCCTTTAAGCTGCGAGGTATTCAGTGTGACCGAATTGTTGCTGATGTTAGCAAGTGAAGTTCCATTTCCCTTCACCGTGCCAGAAGCTTCGGATTTTGAAGCCAGCCGGGCTACCTTACCCATGGCCAGAAAGGCAAAGGTTCTTTCTTGCGTATTGAGATATGGACTAGATAACAAGGATTTAGAAACATGTTGCGATAGTATGCCGATTTGTTGGTTTTCGGGATCGGTTTCTAGCATTACATTAAGGGCTATGGCCTCGTCGCGTAGGTAGGAATTGAAGCTGCCATCGAAGGTGCGATTGGCTTTTTCGCCTTCAAACGCCGGAGGCAGCACTTCTTTGAATTTCTGCTTGTCGCCGGTGAGAGCATAAGCCCCTGCCAGCAAGTATTTCGAGTCGAGACTTAGCTGGTGGGCGTTGGCTTTGTAATAGTTAAGCAAGGCAGTTGGTTTTTCGCCGGCCAGACTAAGTACATACAAAGAATAAGCTACTTCCTTGGGGGCTATCTCTTTTTTCTGGTTGAAATTGAAATAATAGGTCACAAGGCTTTTCTCTCTCAGTTTCTCTTTCAGGTATTTGAGAAGGCTATTCAAAAACTCTTCATCCACTTCGTAACCTGCCTTGCGTGCTTCGAGTGCAAAATGAGCACCATAGACACTGCCCCACCATGTTTCGGTACCGGAGCCAGGCCAATAAGTTAACGATCCATTGTAAAGCTGCATTAATCTTAACTTATCCAAAGCAGCCTGCACGTTTTGCAGTGCATCGTTAGAGGCCTTCGAGTTGCCTTTTAGGAGTTTCACCATGTCGGCATAATATATTTGCGGAAAAGCCTTTGAAATGGTTTGTTCCACACAACCATGCGGATAGCCCACAAGGTAATCGAGGCTGCTGCTGAATTGCACCAAGGGGTTGTTACTTAAAACCAATTTTAATTCCACACTTTGTGGAAGATAAAGTGCTGCATCTATTTCTACAGCCTGCGCTTTACCGGCTGCCACCTGCCCTGCTCCGCTTCTTTTTTGCAAAGGCGACGAGGGACGCACCGGAATCAGGGTGGTTTGCACAAACTCTTCGCCAAGTGCCGAAGTACGCACAACAACCTTTGCTTCGCCAATTTCCTGGTTGGCTATAAGCCTGAAAACTACCTGTCCTTCGGTCTGTGGGGCGATGCTGATACTCTGGCTGCGTTCCCCCTCAATGCTTACCGGTCCACTTACCTCAATGGTAGTTTTGCAGCGGGCCTGTTTGTCGGTGGTATTGGTAAGCATAACGGGCACTTCAATCTTATCGCCTGGACTTAAAAACCTTGGCAAGGCAGCACTCTGAACCAAAGGATCGGCCACGAGTATATTGGTTTCGGCTGAACCGAACACCTCGTGTTGTTTGTAGCCAACAGCCATTACACGCAGGCTGCCTGAAAATTCGGGTATAGCTACTTCAAATTGAGCTTCTCCCCTGCTGTTGGTATACAAGATACCACTCCAGAACGAGACCAGTTGTACCCTGTTGTTTTGTAGAGGGTTGAGCCTACGGGCATCCATTTCGCCATCGCCACCACCGGTGGCACTTCGAATGCCTTCCAGTTCCGGAAAGAGGTATGGATAGACCGAATAGCTGTTTACCTCCAGGGCGCGCTTCTGATAGAAAAACTCATAGGGATTGGGGCTGTCATATCCACCAACCTGCAGAATACCTTCATCGACAACTGCCACGGTGACGGCAGCATTCGGAGATGCTTTTATTTTTATAGTCTGTTTGGAATTTGAACGCGATTTTTCTGGAGCAGTGATACTAATTTTCATTTTATTGGCGGCCTTCTCCACTTTCACAGGAGCAAAACCATGCGCCACGGTAAGGGGCATATCCGATTTGCCATGAGGTTTAATGAGGCTGGCAGTAATGTAGACGTTGGGCACAAAGTTGTCTTTTATCTCAAGGTCGAAGGAGGCAGCACGAGCATCGGTCTCAATGTAAAAATGCTCGAGCACTTTGTTGGTTTCGATGGTAACCAGCACTTTGCCGGCAAAGGGTGTTTTTAACAATACCTTTGCCTTGTCGCCTGTTTGGTAGCTTTCTTTGTCGAGTTCAATGTCGATATTTCCTTCTTTGTTCACCTTAAAGGACGAATAGCTGGTACTTCCCCACCCATAGGCATAAATGCTCTGACTAACGTAAGTTGAAGCATCGGGCGCTGAAATCCGCAACTCGTATTGACCAGATAAATCGGGAACAAAACTGTAGCTGGCATTTGTTTCGTTAAGGGTAAGAGTCTTATCTTCCACTACCACTTCTACAGGCTCAGAACGATAGCGATAATAGCTTCCTGTGCTCGAAAGCACCGTTTTATACTCGTGCCGTATGAGCTTCATTCGGGCTTTCACTCCGCTCATTGCTTTTCCTTCCTTGTCTACTGCAATAAGGTCGAACCGCACAGGTTGTCCTGTGGAAGCATAATAGTTTTCCGTTTTGATGCCATAAAAAACATCCTGTGTCAGGACCTTAAAAGATGAAAGCCGGTTCACAGAGCGGCCTGTTTCGTCGAACACAGTTACAAACACATTGGAATTCAACATGCCGATGTGTTTCCAGTGTTCGGGAATATCAAAGCTCTCGGTGGCCCTGCCGTTTGCATCGGTCGATCCGCTTCGGTTAAAAGAGCTAAAGGATTCCTGAGTGCTTTCTATGCTATAATTGTACGAAGGATGGTGCTTTGAATAAAAACCCATGCGAGAGGTCGATACTTCAACTTCGTAATTGCGGTTTGCAGCTGGTGGACCAAAAAGATTGGTGGCCTCAATCAGCAAATCTTGCTTTTCTCCGGGTTTCACTTCTTTAAGGTCAAGCTCAGACTTAACTTTTATCCTGTCGGGCATAAACTCTTCTACCTTAATCACTTCTGAACCAATGAGCACATCATTGCTGGTAAAGACTTCGACCACATACGAACCCGTAGAGGCGTTAGCCGGAACAGGCACATCGGTTTCGAAGGAGCCATATTCGTTCAGGCTTTTTTTAATGAGCTTAAAGGTTTTGCCGGTAGGCGAGCTTATTTTTATTTTTAGGGGAAGCGTTCCGGGCGACTTCCATTGGTAATCGCGCAGTATCCCCGAAAGGTGTATGGTTTCGCCGGGACGATAAAGGTTGCGTTCGGCATACAAATACGCTTGAATACCCGACTGGTTTTGATACAATCCACCTACATCGAAACGCGAGGTATTCACCTGTGTTTGGTTAAAAGGTATTACGTTATAGTCTTTGGCAAGTCGGGCCGTAATCAGTTTTGAACGGAAATTAGGCGAAAGTACTTTGTCAAAACTATAGACTAATACACCCTCTTTGTCGGTTTTTCCTTTGAAAGTAGCCTGGTTGTTCAACCCAATAAAAGTAATTTCAACCTCGGCAAGGGGTTCGGTAGTTTTTATGGAATTGGCAAAAACGCTAATGCTGTTGACGCCTTCCTTCACAATAAGTCCGATATCGGAAATAGAGACCAACTTGGAGGTTTTTCGCCAATAGTTTTCCTTGTCTTTTACCTCGATCAAATATACACCGGGGAATTCGGAAAGCTGATCGGCAAAATCGAGTGTGAGCAGTTTATTGATACCTCTTCGCGGTAGCGAGGCAGTTTCTATTTCTTTTTCGAGAATTACATCGCCCAATTGTTCGGCATCAACCCCCGAGTTATAATAGTAATAGTCTTCGTAATAATATTCATCGTAATAGTCGTTGTAATAATTGTTTTCTGTGGCACGCAGGTAGGCAAGAATATTGTTCTCATAGATCTTGGTAACCTTTAACTGAACTGCAGGAATGTTAATAATGGCCACCTCCATGTTGCGGTTACCTTTTACTGAGACATAAAAGTCTTGCGAATCGTTAAAACGCAAGGTAGGCTCTACATTGCCAAAAGAAATGCTTTGTTCATAGTCGTGCTTTATTTCTCCACCTATTCGGCCGCTTAAGCCCTTTATCACAGTTAGTGTATACTGTGTTTCGACATTGAAATCCTCACTTTTAATGAGGAAATAATCGGGGAAAATCTCAAAGCTATATTTTACATCGGGAGATATCTGCACAAAACTCTTGAAATTATCGCTTTTAACAGCCTGAGTAGTGTAAACCATAATGGTACCTACGGACCCGTCGTGGCCTGTCTGAAAGTCGAGAATATTCAGTTTAAAGGGAGATAATACAACCATGCTCTCTTTGATCTCTTGTGTAGTTTTCAGGCTGCCACCCACAGGGAGCAATCCTTTGGCGAGAATAACGCGGGCATCGAGGTCTTTGTCTTCCGCTACAATTTCAGGAAGAGTAAGGCTGATATTTTTTGCCGGAGAGCTTTGTTCCAGCTGAAAATTTATTGATTTTCCTTCGATTTCTATTTCTAACAAATCTTTCAGGTGATTGGGGTCTACCTCCTGATTAAACTCCAGGATAAACTTTAACACCGCTTTTCCTCCCGATTCTGCAGGTGCATCCCAATAGGCACGCACCTGACTGAGAGAAAGAAAGGGAGTTTGAAAACTAAACTCAGTTTCTCCTGAGAAAGAGGCACCATTTTTATATTGAAGAATCTGGCGGTTAAGTTTTAACTCGTATTTAGTAGAAGGGGCAAAATTGGTGCGGGGAACAAATACAAGTTCTTCGCGGGATGTCCATTTGAAACTACCTTCGATGGCAGGCGTAAACTCCACCAATTCTTCGTTCAACCACAAGCCTAAAAGGGAGTCTGGCACCAGAGGTTCGCTAAAAGTAAAACCAATGAGGCTGTTGGTTTCAACAATCTCGCTGAACGAAGTGTTGGTAACGCGAATTTTATTTTCCTTGTTGCAGGCCTGCAAGGCTAACACAAAGATTAAAAGCGGGATAAGCTGCTTCATAGGTAGTTGGCTGTTTAAATAGTTTATTAGATGGAGTTTCCGAATTATCGCAGTTATAAAGCTACTAAAAAGTTTTTGAGAACAGATTGCGGTTTCGATACTTACCACAAAAAACCTAACTTTAGCCATTCCAAAAATCTACAGCTTGTTTTTTCCGACATTAGTACATATAGCTAACTATAAAGTATACGTTCAGAAATTGCATTTCCATTACCATAAAATACCCATCTTTCTCAGAAGATTTTTAAGCTTTATTGCGACTTTGTTTTTGCTTTTTCTAATATTGAATAGCTTATTCCCGCTTCGTGTACAGGTCTCGTACTCACCCATAATCATGGCCCGCGATAGCAGCATGTTGCATGCCTATCTGAGCAACGACGAAAAATGGCGCATGCAAATTCTCTCAGAAGAGATTACCCCGGAGCTAAAGAAAGCTTTTTTGTGGAAGGAAGACCGCTTTTTTTACTGGCATCCGGGTATCAATCCGGTATCTGTAGTGAGAGCAACATTCAATAACCTTCGAAAGGGAAAACGTACCTCCGGGGCATCAACCATAGGCATGCAGGTAGTGCGTTTGCTGAATCCTAAATCACGTACATACAAAAACAAAATGCTGGAAATGTTCAGGGCCCTTCAGCTTGATTGGAAATTTTCGAAACAGGAAATTCTTTCACTCTACCTAAACCTGGTACCCTATGGGGGGAACATCGAAGGAGTCAAAGCCGCCTCGATACTTTATTTTGGCAAACAACCTAACCACCTGAGCACGGGCGAAATTGCCACCCTCACCATTGTGCCAAACCGGCCTGTGAGTTTACAGCTTGGTTTGCATGAAAACAGATTGTTCGAAGAGAGAAACAAATGGCTTCAGCGTTATCTTTCGGCCGGTATTTTCGATAGTGCTGCATTGGCCGATGCCATTGCCGAACCCATTGGGGCTTTTCGAAGACCGGTTCCAAAGAAGGCCCCACACCTATCGTACCGATTGAAGCATAAATCAGGAACTACCCTTATCTATTCCTCCATCAATGCTGAAATGCAGGCAACCTGCGAATCGCTGGTTAGTAATTATGTGAAAGCTTTATACTTTAAAAACATTAAAAATGCCATGGCCCTTGTTGTCGATAATCAATCCCGACAAGTACTGGCTTATGTGGGATCGGCCGGGTTTAACAATGCCGACGATGGTGGGCAGGTCGATGGGATCAGGGCTCTGCGTTCGCCGGGCAGTACTTTAAAGCCACTCGTGTATGCTCTTGCATTCGATGCCGGTCTGGTAACTCCCAAAACTATCGTAAACGATGTGCCTGTAAGTTTCTCGGGTTATGAACCAGAGAATTACGATGGCAGTTATTACGGACCAGTGAGCATCGAAAAGGCGCTTGCAGCATCGCTTAATGTTCCTGCCATTAAGGTACTTGCCGAACTGAAAACAGAAGTATTCTTTAAAGGCTTGCAGCAAGCAGGCTTTTTGCACATCGAAAATTCATTGCCTGATCTGGGCTTGTCTGCAGCCTTGGGCGGTTGCGGTGCCACGCTCGAACAATTGGCCGGCCTCTATTGTACCTTTGCCAATGGAGGCCTCTTTGCCCCACTGAACTACCAGGTTTCAGACAATTATTCCGATACCATCCGTATTGTTTCGGAGATATCGGCTTATATGATTTCAGAAATCTTGTCGCAACTGGAGCGACCTGACTTGCCATTGGAATGGGAAAACAGTGTGAATATGCCCAAAATTGCCTGGAAAACAGGAACCTCATACGGACGAAAAGATGCATGGAGCATTGGTTACAACAAGCGGTTTACTGTTGCAGTTTGGGCAGGCAACTTCTCATCTGTAGGTGTGCCTCATTTAAGCGGTTCTGAAATTGCTTCTCCTTTGCTATTCAGAATTTTTAATGCCATTGATAAAAACAGCCGGAATGAATGGATTGCGATGCCCGAAAATATTAATTACAGGTACGTGTGTTCGCAGTCAGGAAATTTGCCCGATTTTTTTTGTAACGAACAGGTTCTTGATTTTTACATCCCGGGGGTATCGGACAATACTCTTTGCCGGCACCTTAAAAAAGTATTGATTAATAGCGACTCAACAGTTTCTTATTGTACGCATTGTTGCCCTGAATTTGGTTACGCCGAAGCTTACTATCCCAATCTTACTCCGGAAATTATCAGCCATTATACTGAGGCTCAGGTTCCGTTCAAAAGGATTCCGGAACATAATAGCGAGTGTGAACAGTTTCTTTCTGGATTAAAGCCGCTGATAACCTCGCCGGTGAAAAACAATACCTACTATATAAATGAAAACGATAACAACGAAATACCCTTAAGGTGCGAAGCATCCAATGATGTGAGCAGGGTTTATTGGTATATCAATCAAAAATTCTATCTCGAAGCTGCCCGCGACGAGCTTGTATTCTTTGTGCCGGAAGAGGGTGTCAATGTCATTAGCTGTTCCGACGACAAGGGCCGAAATGCTTCCATCAGCATAAAGGTGGTGTTTTCAGATTTGTAATAAGTCTGAATAATCGATTAGGGCTTGAATTATTCTTTTTTACTACTAATTGGATAGCACAAAATGGAATAAATATCAGAAAAGATTACAGCATGTTGTTGGCTAACTCGTTCGATTTCTTCGCGAATGCCTTCGTGAACACTGTAATGGCTATGCTGGCTGTCGATGGGGTAATCTTCGGCGTACAAAGCCATTTCCTGCTCTTGGGTTATTATTCTCGACTGAATAATCTGTACTGCACTCAAATGATCCTGTAATTTTTTCTTAATAGTGTCTTCCATTTGCCATTCCCTATGTTCATGCACAAGCACTGTTGAACGGTCCAGCAGCAATTCCAATTCGGACTCAAAAAACATCAATCGGTTTTTCCATAGTTTGTATTCGAAATCGAGGTCAAGAATCTGAATATTCCCTTTTTTCATCCGTAAATAATTTTTTAATAAGGTCGGATGGAACTCGCATGATAAATTTTTATCCTTGTTTGTTTTTAACGAATCATGCTCGTTTCATCATACCTTGTTTTTTGTGTAGGTAAAAGATAATTCTTTTAGCTTCAAGGAAAAAAATTGATTAATCATTAATTGCTTAGCTTAAAATTACACCAAATAAAAGGTCCTTGTAAATGTTATAATTCATGTGTCGTTTTAATTTTTATGCATATTTGAATGTTTGAGCAAAAGAATTCTAATTGGTGTTAAACTTTATTTTCAGAAAAAATGGAATAAAAAATTCAGTCAGCGCTTATATTTGCGAAAAAACGTCCATGTTTCGTACCATCTTTTATTTTCTTTATCAACCCTATAAATGGCTGGTGTTTCTTCCGCTGGCTTTTTTACTTACCCTTCTTTTTGGAGTGTTGGCTGTGGTGTTCTCATTGTCAATTAACCAAAAAACCGGAAGTTTTATTGGCGGGGCCATATGGTCGCGTGTATTGTGCTTTTTAACCCCTGTAACTGTAAAAGTACTTGGTAAGGAAAACATTGACCCGGGGCAATCGTACATCATTACGCCGAATCACCAGAGTATGTACGATATTTTTGTGCTTTATGGCTGGATAGGCATCGACATTCGCTGGATGATGAAAAAAGAATTAAGAAGAGTGCCCGGTGTGGGTTTTGGCAGTGAAAAAGTGGGACACATTTTCTTAGACCGATCGAATCAACGTGCTGCCCTTCAAAGTTTAAGCGAAGCAAAACAGAAACTGCAAGGGGGTACTTCTGTGGTAATTTTTCCGGAAGGAACCAGAGGTAATGGGCAAGACCTTCTGGCCTTTAAGCGTGGGGCTTTTAAGTTAGCGATTGACCTTCAGCTGCCCATTCTCCCGGTTTCAATCATTGGAACCAATAAAATTTTGGGTGCCAAAGCTAAATTCGATATTTTTCCAGGACGCGCCGTGATCCAGATTCACCCTCCTGTCGATATTGCACCCTATTCTGATAAAAATATCCAGATCCTTATGAACCTTGTGCAACAGACCCTTGCAAAGCAATCCAAAGACACCGCCCGGGATTAATTGACTTTTTTTAGCAGCTTGCAAACGGGATGTTTTTGTAAAAATTACATTAACACGTAGTTTTTTTTGATTAATATTGCTTTTTGTTATACCAAACCAAACCTTACTATGGGAAAATACACCGTTTATCTGTCACTCAAAGAGGGTGTGTTGCATTACCGCGACAATGACAACAAGAATAATCTTCAAGCCTTACCTGGAAAAAAGATTGTGTGGACTTTAGACGAAAACTCTGGCATTTCAGACATTTCTGGCATTAACATCCCGAATGCTTGCGACCTACTTCGTTGTGGACCCGAAAAAAAATCTTGTACCACCTGGGTAGCACGTATCAACAAAAAAGCTTCAGGCCAACTTGCTTGTCAGCTGTTTGTAAGCCCGGTTGAAGAGTCATCCAAATCTGGAGAAATAAAAACCAAATCTGCTTCAAGCAAAGATTATGATCCACCACAAATCATTATAAGAATCTGAGTTCGATGAAACGTTTTGTGCAATTTTTCTTTTTTACAATTCTACTTCTTACCATTACTTATTCGGCTGCCCAGGATATGAAGAAATCCGACAGCCTGATTTCTATTTACCATCAACAAGTAAGTGAGAGGCAAGAAGTAGATCCCCTTGTGATCTATGAAATAGCACGAAATCACAACAACCCCGACACCATTTTATATTACGCCCAAGCCCTGATTGAACAAACAAAAAAATTAAAGGATAAACGCCTTTATTTGTTTCGTGGCTATTATTATTCTGGCATTGCCAATAAACTAAAAGGAAGCTATGACAGGGCACTTTCCGATTTTTACGATGGTGCTGATGTAGCACGCCATATCGATTGTCAAACATGCCTGGCAGCCACCTATGTAGCCATTGGCAATGTGTTTTCGGTATCGCAAAGTCCGGGCAATGCCATTGCCTATTACAAAAAAGCCATCGAATTGTCTTTAGCTTCCAGAGATTCGCTTTTTATTGCCAGTACTTCGCTTAGTGCCGGAAATGAATACCTGATTATAGACAAGCTCGATTCGGCTAATTATCATTTCACCGAAGCCTACAAAATTTTTTCTAAATTGAATAACGAAGTGGGCGTGGCTTATTCATTGGGTAATATCGGAAAGATTTACACCCTAAAAAGGGAATTTGGGTTTGCAGAGAAAAACATCATGCGGGCAATTACTATTCTTGAAAAGTATCACGACAGCTATGCCCTGTCTATTTACTACGGTTACCTTTCCGAAATATACAAAGCCCGTCGCGATGTACCCACGGCACTTAATTATGCCCATATCTCGCTTAACATTGCCGAAGGAGCAGGCTTATTGCCTCAGATACGCGATGCATACCAGGTACTTACAGAGTTGTATGCGATGGCCGGGAAACTCGACAAAGCCTTCGAATGCCAGACTAATTATATCGATACCCGCGACAGTATTAATAACGAAGCTACCATTCGTAAAATGGCCGATTTGCGCACCGAATACGAAGTGGCTCAGAAACAGGCCGAGGTAGACTTATTGCAGAAAAAAAGGCAAAACCAGCGAATAATGCTCTCGGCTTTAATTATGGTACTGGTGTTTACTTTCGGATTGTTTTTTATTTTCTACACGCATTCCAACAAGCGTAAGAAATTGGCTGTTAAATTGGTGCAACGCCAAAAAGAGCTTCAGGAACAGCACGATGAGCTAGAAAAAGCCAACAAAACAAAAGACCGTTTTTTCTCCATTATTTCTCACGACTTGCGTGGACCTATCAATGTATTAAATGGCACTACCCTTCTCATTCGCGATTTTCTGAATTCGAAAAACTACGACGAACTCGAAGAATTGACCTCCAACATGGAATATTCTGTAAAGAAAGTACAGAACCTTCTTGATAATTTACTAGAATGGGCTGTGAGCCAGCAGGGTGAATTTCCCTGTAAGCCTGAGACCCTCGACCTGGAAGAAATCTGCGACGAAGTGTTGAACATTTTTATTGCCATGGCGGCCACAAAAAGTATTAATCTTACTTATGAGATTAAGTCAGATGCCCGCTACCTCTATGCCGACCGCAACAGCCTGATGACCATATTGCGCAACCTTGTAAGCAATGCCCTAAAATTTACCGATAAAAATGGATCGGTTAGCATACTGGCCACGATAAGCAATGGCATGCATTGTCTTTCAGTGAGTGATACAGGGGTTGGTATTGAGCCCGAAAAACAAGAAAACCTTTTTAAGCTGAACGAAACAAAAAGTACCTGGGGAACCTCCAAAGAAAAAGGACTTGGCATTGGATTGAGCCTGGTGCATGAATTCGTAAAAATGAACAAGGGCACTATTTCGGTGGATAGCACCCTTGGTGAAGGTTCAGTATTCACTGTATATTTTTCAACGAATGGCCATGGCGAACTCAACAATAAGAAAAGCCCCAAATCGAAGCTGTTTAAATCCATCAAGCAGAAAGTAACTTAAGCCAAACATCCAAGTTCTGGTATTTCAACAATTCTAATTGACAACTTGCGGTAGATACAAAACAAGTTTTTGTATATTTAGGTCTCTCAACCGCCACAATTCTTTTAAGTTGAAAAAACGTATTGCCTCTTTCCCATTTATCAAACAACCTGGCATGATGGAGTGCGGAACTACCTCACTTGCCATCATTTTTAAGTATTATGGATACTACGACATACGGGCATTTTTAACCGAAAAGGCTGGAATAACCAGCGAAGGTGTCGATCTATATACACTCAGTGAGTTAGCCGAAGGATTTGGTTTCGAAACAGAAGGATACAAACTGGAATACAAGCTTTTGGGCCAGGTGCATTTGCCTGCTATTGCCCATTACGATGGCAACCATTTTGTGGTAGTTTACAAGCACACAGCGGAAAAAGTCTGGATTTCTGATCCGGCCATTGGCAAATACACACTTAGCCGCGAAGAGTTTAATGCCCGGTGGAATGGGGTGGTGTTGGTGCTTAATCCTACTTCCGAAATTTTCAAGCACAACGAGCTTACTGAACTGGCAGAAGAATACCGCCATAAGCGAAAAAGTATTCTTACTAAATACTATTTACCTGCACTGCTTACCTCTCGAAAGTACCTGGTTCCTGTTTTGCTTGGCACCCTGGTGCTGCAATTTCTCGGACTGGCCCTGCCCTTTTTCACCCAAACCATCATCGATCAGGTTCTGGTAAACAACAACCTAAAATTGCTTTATGCCATTCTGGTCGGTATGATTGCCATATTTTTAAGTCAGGTGGTACTTACCTATGGTCGGAATATCTTGCTTACCCAGTTTAAAGTAAACTTCGAACGTTCCTTTTTCAGTCGTTTTTTCGACCATTTCATTCACCTCAAGATAAGTTATTTCGATAGCCACAAGCGCGAGGATTTTATCAACCGTTTTCAGGAGAATCTTCGCATACGCGCCGCGTTGAACCCTTCTATATTGCAAGGGTTTATCGACTCGGCCTTTGTGGTGATTTACCTCCTTGTTTTGTTTTTTTACAGTATGCCGCTTGCCTTGCTGTCGCTGGGTTTTGTAGTGGTATATATTGTACTTACCATGGTGTATACTCCCCGACTGAAAAACCTTGAAAACCGTATTTTTGGCGAAGACCTAAAAACCATGGGGCAATTCTTAGATACCCTATTAGGAATGCAAACCGTGCGATTGCTGGGAATCGAAAAGCTTAAATTCTGGAAATGGAAAAACCAATACACCAAAGCCCTGAATAAGGTTTTACAAACAGAGAAGACCTACATCAGCCTGTCTACCTTGCTGAGCGCAACCTTTTACCTGAGTCAGGCTTTTATCTATTGGTATGGCGCCTATCTCACTTTTAACAGCCAGCTTACAATAGGTCAATACGTTGGTTTTGTTACCATTTTTACCATTGTTATTCATGCACTTTCGCGCATTACCCAAATTTGGTTCATTCTTACCGAGCTTTCAGTAAGTTTCGACCGTTTAAATGATATTCTGATACAGGAAGAAGCTGACTTTAGCTTCGAAAATAAAGTGAGAGTAAAAAATCTCTTCCCGGTACGTTTCAAAAAGGTATCGTTCCGATACCGAGAACAGGATGAAAATTATGCTCTTCGTCACATTGATGTGGAAATACCACAGGGTAGCTTTGTGGGAATTGTGGGCCGCAATGGCTCCGGCAAATCGACTTTTGTAAAACTTCTGTGCAAGCTTTACGATAATTATGAGGGTGAAATTCGTCTGCACAATACCGAACTGCGTCATGTGATGCGCACCCAATTGCGAAAAAACATTGCCATGGTGCCACAGGATATTTTTCTGTTTAAAGGAACTATATTCGAAAATATTCAATTAGGAAATCCCGATGCCACAGAGGAAGAAATTCTTGAAGCTGCAAAAGCGGCCGATTTAAGTGATTTTATCGACGGCCTTTACCTTGGCTATAATACCATGATTGGTGACAGTGGTTCGAATTTATCTGGCGGACAACGCAATAAAATTGCCCTGGCCCGCTTGTTTGTCGCCAATCCCGAAATTATTGTTATCGATGAGGCCAGCAGTGCATTGGATATCGAAACAGAAAAGCGCATTATGGATAAACTGAAGGAAAAGTTTAAAGGAAAAACTATCATTTCAGTTGCCCATCGAATCCATACCCTGCGAAATGCCGATCTGATTTTGGTATTCGACAAGGGCGCCATTGTCGAACAAGGAAGCCATGCGGATTTGATAGCCCAAAAGGGGCTCTATGCGTCCTTTATAGAAACCTATATCCATTACTGAGATGGACAATACCTCCGAGAAATCACAAAAGAGAAACAATTATCTGCGCGACGATGTGCCCTTTCAGGATATAAGTAAGGGAATTGCACGGCAGCTTATTTATTTTGGAACTGCCCTGTTTGTTATACTTATTCTGCTTAGTCTGTTTATAAAAATACCCCGTGAGCTGAACCTCCCCTTTGAGCTGCGGGGCGGATTGAACGAAATCATTTTTCAATATCCCGAAGTGGTGTACCTGCAAAAATATTATGTAAAATCAGACGATACAGTAAACACTGGCGATCGGCTGTTACAAATCACTTCGCCTGGCATTATTAATTACCTCGAAGAATATAACAGCAAAAAAGCTGCTCTTGCACTTTTCGAATCCAATCGCACCCTCGCACACCAAAAGGAAATGGCTATTCTCGATACCCGATTGGAGAATGCTCAGAAAGAACTAAAAATTGTTGGGCAGGAAAAAACACTGCTGGAGCAGGCGTCGTTGAAAGAGAGCGAGAATCTTCAACGTCAGCTGGAAACCATAAATCTTCAACACCAGCGGAATATTGAACTTAAAAACGAGCAGGTAATTTCTGATTTGCAGCTCGAAGAATCGTTAAAACAATTACAAGACGCCCGGCAGCAACTAATCACAGTGCAGCAACGCTATGCCCTCCAAATAGCCGAAATTGAAAACCGCATCGAACAGTTGCAAAGCAGTAAGCGCCAGCTTCAGGCTTCGAAAGAAAAACTAATAGCCGATTTAAGTTTCGAATTGGCCGGAGTGAACAATGAGCTTGACCTTGTAAAGCGCAAAATAGAATTAAGCTATGGACCCCATGAAATTTCCGACAACTCAATTATTCTGCTAAGTCCTGCCAGCGGTGTTTTAACCTTGCGGAACCAAAGCGAATACGAAATTGCTGCCGGCGAAATACTCCTCCGCATAAAAATAAGTAGTCTTCAATATGTTGTATTTTCCGAAGCCGGTCCTGCAGAAGTAGGCCATATTCAATCGGGAACGCCAGCAGTGCTCAAATTCGAAAGTTTTCCGCATTATTATTATGGCACCATGCATGCAAGTGTTTCGAGCATCAGTAGCAGCCCGGCCGACAATGGATTTTATCCTGTAAGCCTGCAAATAACCGATACTGGCCGCCTGGCTTCGAAAGTAACCAAAGGAATGACCGGAACCGCCACATTTATTGTCGAAGAGAAACCACTTGCGGTATATTTGCTTCGGGGATTTTTAAAAATAGTGACTCTTGATTAGTTCGGATTCAATAATGTTTAGTTAAGTCTTAAAAAAAGCATATCATCACGAATCCTGATACTTTAGGATGAAGCAACGATAAAATTGGATTTAAAGGTTAATAATTATTACAATAACGTTATACAATTTCTAAAATTGTTGAATCTAAACGCTAAATAGATGTAATTAAATATCAACCTTTTATTAACAAATCACCTTTAAAACAAGGACAACTGTTCCAGTTTCTTGGGATGAAAAGTTCCAATTATCATAAATGGATTTTTACCTGTAAAATGATGGGTTTGTGCTGTTCCTAAGAAAAAATGCAAATCTTTTGTTTTAGAAAAATCATCAAAATATTTTTTACGAACATCTTGACAAGCTTTTAATTCATCTCCGTCATGATTTCGGAAACAATTCCAATATAATTGACCAGTTTCCCAGTCTTCAATCATTGTTGTACTTCTTTTGCCATTAATATCTTCAAAGACAAATGAAAACTTATAGGGTAATTTTTTTACTACCTCAAATTTCTTATCATTGACATTCTGAAATAAGTTCAACTGCTGAAACTGGGCAATTTTATCCTTTGTCCAATTTCTTTCTACTTCTTTCCAAACAAAATCAATAATCTTTGTTGGTTTAAAAACCGCAAGTGATGTACAAGTTTCTTTATCCTTGGCTTCAGATATTAAAGTCGATAAATTATCGTAAACTTTATTTAAAACTATCTTTCTCCGCTCAGTCCATGTATTACCGTCGGCTTTAATTTCACCTACTATTTTTATTTCAGTTTCGTGAGAAACAGGTCTATAACTTTCAGGCCTGAAATCGCTTTTATTTTTAACTAAATCAACTTCAATCCATTGATATTTTGAATATTGTTCGTTATAAGACTTCTTTCGAAATTGAATTGGATAAATACGAATCCATGTACCGTCTTCACGAAACCCCGCAGTACAAACTAGCTCTTCATACTTTTTTGATATTGCCGGATAAGTTTTAACAGTAATGAGAACTTTGGTAATCGCCATGTTAGATATGTTTCAATTCCCAATTGAAGGAAGGATGTTTGACTAATGTTTCGGCGAGATGTTTACGATGACATTGATTAATATTAGCCTCAAAACAAGTTAATGCAACCCTGTGTTTATCATTTAAAAGTTTAATTATTGTATCCTGATAATTCTTTGTTTGAGTAAGAATATCATTCCTATAAATAATAAAAAGTTTATCGTAATCGGATTGTATATTGAGTTCTTGTCGTTTATCAGAATCGATTCCTAATTGTGGCATATGATAATATTCTATACCTACTCCATTACAAGCATTTTGCAGTTGCGATTTGCTAAATCCAAATTTCATACTTAACGAATTCTTTCGAACATCACATAGAACTTTAATATTATTAGCAATTAACTTGTTAATATATTCTTCGAGACTAATCCCCTCGTAACCGATTGTAAATAGCGTAGTTTTATCTGATTTTGGTTTGCATTCAATTACTTTTTGGTATTCTTCTGATGTAAGTTTGTCTTCAGCAATTTTACTATTAATTGCATATTGCGGATATTTCAGATAAGTATGCCTAATAAGCTCGTCGCTTGTTTTATTGCCATACATTTGTTTAATATATCGAATAGCCTGCCTGTCCCTATCATTTATAATCAATAAATATTTTTCAGTATCGGTTTTAACCCAATCGTTACCTTGCAATTCAACTTGTTTATATTTGGTCATTGTTTGCAAATCGGCGGTAGCCTGAAATGAATAACAACCGTATTTGTATGGTACAAAATGAAAATCGGGTTTTTGTTGTTGTTTGGTTAATAACATCAAAAGTTTTTGAAGGCTTATTTTATCGAGCCTGTTTTCGAATGCCTCCAACAATGCGAGCAATATTTTACGACGATAATACATACTGCAAATTTAACTCAATTAATTGCTTTCAATAATTTTTGTTTCAACATCTGTTAAACCATAAAGTTGGTAAACTAATTGATTTATTTTATTATCTGAATGTTCAATTCGTGATTTTAACTGTTCAATTTTATCAGGGAGTTTTGAAGTTTGAAGTTCTTCATTAAGTTTTAGCATTAAATCAACAGAAGAAATAATATCATCACGAAGTTTAATTTCTAACTTATTACTTATTTGTTTAATAGGTAATGACGCCAATTCATAAATTCGAATCTCTGGAAATGTTTTATCTTGCCTGTTATATTTTTTCCTGAAATAAAAGGCTATAAGTTTTGAGTTAATAATACCTAATAAATATTTCGAATTTGAAGGAGTAAAAGGTTTAACTATTTGAAGAAGCTGACCTGTTACCAAATCTTTATCTATAAATGTAGAAATAAGAGTCTCTCCTACAATTCTTCTAACCAATAATCTTTCACCAGTAAATAAATCAATTGTTCTTGGCTCAGCTAAATGAACTCCATAATTTAACCAATCGCCATTCCAAGTATATGAATATTTATTAATGTCCTTACCTTTTAAATACGGGAGATAATTATCGTCAACCTTTTCTTTTGATTCAAATATTTTATTTACTGCCATATCAGCAGTTTGTTTTGGTTTTCCTTTTCCTGTTTGATAAACTTTTATCCCAAATTTAATATTGGCCAGTTTATCTAAGGTTTCAGACTGTATCTCTATTTTCTCTCTTAATTTTAAATCAATTTCATTTAAATCAATATTTATAATATTAAGATTTCCGTCATTCCAGATATTTTGATTTACACAATTTTTGACTATTAATTCATTCTCAAAAGGTTCGAGTATTTCTGTTAATTGATTCTTTATAATAGCTTTTTCGAGGACTGCAATTATTGGTAAAACGGTGGCTTGGTCAAAAACTTTTATTTTTGAATAATCTACAATATTGCGAATGCTTGTATTATCTAAAATATAGGTTCTAAGCTTTGTGTTGCTTTGATTATTTAACCAAGTATTTGGCGTAATAAATCCAATTAAACCATTTGGTTTTAGAATCCTAATTCCAAGCTCCCAAAATAAGGCATAAATATCAAATTGATATTCGGCTACTTTATATCTATTAATGAAATAGTCATAAACATTTCCATTTTCTTCTTTCCACTCTCGCCCTCCTAAATAGGGCGGATTTCCAATAATAAAATCAAAACCGCCCTGACTGAAAATATCGGGAAATGCTTTTTGCCAATTGAATGGTTTAATCTTCTTTTCTTCACCAAAGTCGATAACAGAATCGTAATAATCAATATCTACTATACTATTGCCACTTTTAATATTATTATCGAGGGTTGGTAAAATGCGTTCATGCCAAAGTTTATATTGCTGTGCAAGTGAATTTTCTGTTTCACCCTCCATACATTTAAGCAAAAGACTTAGTTTGGTAACTTCTACGGCATTTACATCAATATCGACACCGTAAATATTATTTAGCAAGATTCGCTTTTTTTCAGCAGAGGTAAGATTACCTTCGGGGGTTGTTGGGCTATCTTTTTTACCTATTTTAGTTCCTTTATCGGTGTAATAGTTTTTATGAAAATCCAGCAAATATTGATATGCCCCTATTAAAAAACTGCCACTACCACAAGCAGGGTCAGCTATTTTAATTTTTCCTATTTGTTTCGGGGTTTTGCCTTCTATGAGTTTACCAACAGTGTTTTCGACAATGTAATCAACCACATATTGAGGAGTGTAATAAACACCACCTGCCTTACGGACTTCAGGTTTTTCCTCTATTTTGGCACGGTGTCCCGTGTCAATTTTAATCTGTTTGCCAAGAAATTGCTCGTATGCACTTCCAAGAATTTCGACCGAGAGAACCGAAAACTCGTAAGGACTTTCAGGGTAATACATTTCACTGATAATAGTTTTTACTACTTTATTATCAATTGTCAGCGATTCTGAAATTACGTCCTTTTTGAAGTCGAATAAACCTGAATTGTATTTCTCATCAGCTTTTTTAAAGTTTTGAAAAAGGTTTTGGTATGAATCGCCCTTAGCGTTTACAGATAATTTAAGTTGTCCGTATGGCTCTACTCCCCTATCCTCGGCAATACGAAGAAAAATTAATCTATCAATGGTTTGTTGTACGGCAAAATTTATTTCGTCTTCGTCAAGCTGTTTGTTTTTAATACTAATGCTTGTAGCTAAATAAGTTCTCCAAGAATCAAGCGAGGTTAAAAACTCCTTATCAACGGTAGCTGTACCTTTTCTGACCGTATCACTTTGTACATAGCGGTCAAAACTACCTTTTAAAACTCTTTCTTTTGAAAAGATATCCCAGAGATATTCAAATTCATCGAGGTATTTATCGTAAGTGAGGTATTTAATCCTTGCAATGGATGATTTGTCTGTAGGATTGGGCTTTTTAGTACAATCGTAGACTGCAAATTCTTCAAAGTCGGTTACAATACTTACTGGTAGTTTTGCACTCCACCCATAACGACGAACCTGATAAGACACTGAAATATCTTCCCGCACAAGAACACTTGGTTTTTTTGCCTCAACAAAGAAAAGTCGTTTACCTCCGGGCAAACGAAATGAATAATCAGGTGCTTTTGTTGCCTTTCCAATTTTCACCTTGTCTTCGTGAATAACCTCACGATAAGCTTCGGCATATCCTTGTGAATTATCAATATCCCAACCTAAAGCTTTAAAAAATGGGTCAATAAAATCGCGGCGTGTTAAGGTCTCGTTATATTCACCGGATTTATAAGAATCGAGTTGTTCTGCAAATCTTTCAACTAACTGTTGAATAATTTTATATGCTTCGTCTTTTGATATCATGTCGGGTTTATCGAAAGTCTAAATTTAATCAGAATCTTCACTATTAGCATTGGCGGGGTGGAAAATTACAGCTCTTCGGGCAAACTTTGGTTGTGGGCAGGCCTTGTGGGGTTTGCCCGATGTACTGTAATGTGCGGGGGCTGGCTTTTTTCCCTAATTGCCCCTTAGGGCAAAAGCGCGAGGGCAAAAAAAATTATTACTGAAGGGTCTGGATTATTCAAAGCACCAAAACCTTTAAATTAATTACGAGAATGTTTGTTTTAGTTTGAAAAAAATTAAGTTGTGCCAACATGGACCGCCTTGCTACTAACTTAATAGTAGCAGAAGCTTAAGTTTTGCTTCAGCACAACATCAATCCTTAAGCAAACTGCTAAGCCCTACCTTATCTGCTATTTCTATCATTTTTCCATCGGTGTGTATATACCCGTCCTTAGCCAATTCGCTCATGGCCCGGCTGAGCGATGGCCGCGCCACACCAAAAAGTTCCGACAGTTCGTTGTGAGATTTCGGTAATACAAACCTGTCCGATTGCGTCTTTTGGCGCACCTGCAATAGATAATGGGCAATTTTTCCCTTGATGGTTTGAAAGGATAGAAAGCGGATTTTATTCGAAAGAAACTGGGCCCTGTTAGATATGCTATTCAGGTAATTGGTTAATATGCGTTTTTCGCTCATGAGCAGGCTGAGGAAGTTGTCTCGTGAAATACTCAGGATGCGCACCTCGTTATTGGCCACAATGCTCACAGGGTAGCGGTTGTTTTGTCCGAACATAAATGCCGGGGCGAGCATGCGCACACTCTCTATGTCTTCAATTTTAATGGTTTTTCCGCTAAAATCTACCATCTCGCCTTTCACACTGCCTTCCATTACAATAAGCAGATTGCGGCATTCTTCGTCGTAAGTGGCAATCAGCTCGTCTTTGGTATATTGCTTTTCCGACACTTCGATGCCTGAAAATTTCGACTCAATCTGGGTTTCTGTCAATCCATTAAAAAGAATGCAATGTGTGAGTTCTTCGTACATTTTATAAATGAATTAGGTTTTAAGCCTGTTAATTTGAGAAAAACAAAATTATCGAATTAATTTCGATTGTTGTAACATATGTTACCGTTTTGGCTCCTCCTATGCAATTAGCTTTGTGGCATACAAACAATATAATACTGAAACGATGATACGGGAACTGGTAAAAATTGACGAAGATCTTTGCAACGGATGCGGTGAATGTGTTCCGAATTGCCACGAAGGAGCCTTACAGATTATCGATAACAAGGCACGGCTGATCAGCGATTTGCTATGCGACGGATTGGGAGCCTGCATAGGGCATTGTCCGCTTGGGGCCATTACAATAGAAAAGCGTGAGGCTGAGCCCTACAACGAAACCAAAGTAATGGAAATGATGGTTGAAAAAGGTAAAAACACCGTAATTGCCCACCTGAAGCACCTGAAAGACCATAACGAAATGGCTTTTCTAAAAGAAGGAGTCCGGTATCTGCGGGCAAACGAAGCCAGCATCGCTTTCAATGTAGATGAAGTAATAGAAGTGGTGCATAACCATGGTCATAAACCACACGTACACACTCCACCATCGGCTCAACCAAATGTACATGCCCGTCCAATGGCTCATGCTGGCGGCGGGTGCCCGGGTTCGCAGGCCATGAGTTTCGAGCCACGCGGAATGGCAGTAGACACTACCCAAACTGTTTCAGCCCAATCGCAATTGCGTCAATGGCCTGTGCAGATGCACCTGATCAATCCGGCGGCAAACTATTTTCAGAATGCCGACCTGCTGATTGCTGCCGATTGTGTGTCTTACGCACTGGGTAATTTCCATCAGCAATACCTAAAAGGTAAGAGTCTTGCCATTGCTTGCCCCAAGCTCGACAGCGGCATGGACACCTACCTTCAGAAAACTGTAGCTTTGATTGATCAGGCTAAAGTCAATACTATCACGGTAATGATTATGTCGGTGCCATGTTGTGGAGGTTTATTGCAAATGGTAAAAACGGCAGCATCCCATGCCAGCCGGAAAGTACCCATTAAACTGGCCATTGTTTCTGTAGAAGGCGAAGTAATCAGCGAAGACTGGGTTTAGATTTCCTATAAGAGCACTTTATTAAGGGAAGGTGAAAAGACAAGTAAGGATTCTTACTTTACTTAAAGCTAATTCCATTCCCATGGAAAAGGAATGCCTCATTCAAATCAAAATAGATTTTAATAAATGTAAAACCAATAAATAAATTTATACTATGAGTATGTTTTGTTATCAATGTCAGGAAGCAGCCAAAGGAACCGGCTGCACTATCAAAGGAGTTTGCGGAAAAGGAGAATCCACTTCCAATTTACAGGATTTACTGGTCGACATAGCCCGTGGGGTATCTGTGTTTACACAAATGGCCAATGACGAGGGACAACGAAATAAGGCTGCCGATCAGTACACCTTTGAGGCGCTATTTATGACCATTACCAATGCCAATTTCGACGATGCAGCAATTATTAAAAAATGCCAGGAAGGTATCGAACTACGTGAAAACATGAAGGCTGAAATTCTCAGGAACGGACAGGATATTCCTGCCAATCTGCCTGAATGTGCTATCTGGAAACCCAAGAACGAACATTCGTTTATTGCCCGCAGCTTGCTGGTGAGTATTCTGCGCGAAACCAACGAAGACATCCGTTCGCTGAAAGAGCTCCTTATCTATGGTTTAAAAGGAATGGCCGCTTATGCCGAACATGCCTTCAATCTGGGTCAGGAAAACCTTGAGGTATATAAATTCATGCACAAAGCCCTTGTAGCTACTACCCGCAACGACCTTGATGCCAATGCACTTGTCGCCCTGGTACTCGAATGCGGAAAATTTGGTGTAGATGTAATGGCTCTGCTTGACCATGCCAACACCAGTGCTTATGGAAACCCGGAAATTACCAAAGTAAATATTGGTGTGCAGAACAAGCCCGGCATTCTTATCAGTGGTCACGATTTGAAAGACATGGAAGAACTGTTGCGCCAAACCGAAGGAACGGGAGTAGATGTGTATACACACAGCGAAATGCTTCCGGCGCACTACTATCCTGCATTTAAAAAGTACAGCCATTTTGTGGGCAACTATGGCAATGCATGGTGGAAACAAAAAGAAGAGTTCGAAAGTTTCAACGGTCCTGTTCTTCTTACTACCAATTGCCTTGTTCCACCGGCTGAATCCTATAAAGACCGCGTTTACACCACCGGTTCCGCCGGATTTCCGGATGTAAAGCACATCGCCAACAGGGCTGAGGGAAAGGCGAAAGACTTTTCAGCCATCATCGCACACGCCAAAAAATGTCAGCCACCTGTGGAAATTGAAACCGGTGAAATTATTGGTGGTTTTGCCCATAACCAGGTTATGCAGCTGGCTGATAAAGTAGTAGAGGCTGTAAAAACGGGCGCTATTAAAAAATTCGTGGTCATGGCCGGATGCGATGGCCGTATGAAGGGACGCGATTACTACACGCAATTTGCTGAGAAGCTGCCTCAAAACACCATTATTCTTACGGCAGGATGCGCCAAATACCGCTACAACAAACTCGAGCTTGGTGATATAGGAGGTATTCCCCGCATGTTGGATGCCGGACAGTGTAACGACTCATATTCCCTGGCCATTATTGCGCTTAAACTCAAAGAGGTGTTTCAGCTCAATGATATTAACGAATTACCCATTGCTTACAACATAGCGTGGTACGAGCAAAAGGCAGTAATTGTATTGCTGGCATTACTACACCTGGGCGTGAAGAATATTCACCTCGGGCCTACTCTTCCTGCTTTTCTTTCGCCCAATGTGGTAAAAGTACTGGTAGATAATTTCGGAATAGCCGGAATTGGTCAAGTTGACGAAGATTTGAAAATCCTGATTGGCGCAGAAGCTGTTGCGGTATCAGAGTAGAGGGTTCAATAATCGCCAGAAATAGTAAGAAACAATTTCTGGCGATATTACTAATTTTAAAGAGTGTTTTAAAAATTAAAATTATTCATATGACAGAAGTATTCGAAAAATCAAGTCCACAAAACCTGGCTGGCTCCGTGAGCTATGCTTCAGGTTCGATTGTAAGCAAGATTATTACCCGCAACGAAGCAGGAAATCTTACCCTGTTTGCCTTTGATAAAGGCCAGAACCTGAGCGAACACACTGCTCCCTTCGATGCCATTATACAGGTAATTGATGGTGAAGCAAGGGTTACCATCGACAAAAAAGCATACCAGGTAAAAACTGGTGAGTTTATTATCATGCCTGCTAACATTCCGCATGCCGTCGATGCCGACGAAAAATTTAAAATGTTGCTTACCATGATCAAGGAAAAAAAAGAGTTTAAGGTCAACCTTTAGTCTCTACGATGTATTGGAAGGATTCTATTCGTCCGATGTGCGGCTATAATAATATCACACTAATTTTTATTGATGGAATCCATTCCCTAACAATCCTATTATTCCCATCGGATAAACTAATTAAGAATGGGTTTAAATTAAATGAATGTGTTTATAGGCTTTAATATAATGCTTATTTTTATTCAACCTAAAACCATGCATGAGGCTCAACTGGATTCATAAAACCTTCGGCCCACCGGAAAACTGGAAGTTGCGAGCAATATTGCTTTCCGGCATTGTGTTTGGTTTAATGGCTTATATGTTTTTTCTTTCGCGTGCCCACTCCTACCTGTCCGACAAGCCCGAAACCTGCGTGAATTGCCATATCATGGCTCCCCAATATGCTACCTGGAACCACAGTGCACACCGCGAAGTGGCCAACTGCAACGATTGTCATGTGCCGCACAACAACGTATTCAACAAATATTATTTTAAAGCCAAAGACGGATTGCGTCATGCCACTATTTTTACCCTACGGCGCGAACCACAGGTTATTTTTATGCATGAGCCCGGACAGAAGGTGGTGCAACAAAACTGCATCCGATGTCACAGCTATAAGATAACCGATTCGAAAGTGCTGGCCTGGACAGCAGAATACCATCAATTCAGAACCGAACGGCAATGTTGGGAATGTCACCGCGAAACGCCACATGGCAGTGTTAAAAGCCTATCGAGCGTGCCCAATGCCCGTGTTCCTGTTCCCCAGAGTCCTGTGCCCGATTGGCTGAAACAAATTAAAAACGACTAAATTCAACGGTATGAAAACCCTCCGCGAAAAAATTAATCAAAAGCCCCTGTTCGGTTGGCTGATTTTCTTTGCCACACTGGTAGTGGTATTTTTTCTGGGCCTCTTGGCCTCTTCTATCATGGAGCGACGTGCCGAGGCTGTGTTTGCCTATACGAAAAAGGTCGATTACGGGCAGTTCGAACCGCGCAGCGAAGTATGGGGAAAGAATTTCCCCAAAGAGTACCAATCGTACATACAGACTGCTGATACTTCTTTCCGCAGCAAACACAACGGCAATGCCACTATCGATATGCTTGCAGTAGACCCGCGTTTGGTAGTACTTTGGGCTGGCTATGCTTTTTCGAAAGATTACAACCAGGGACGTGGCCACTACTATGCCATCGAAGATGTGTGGAATACCCTGCGTACAGGAGCTCCTGCCGAAGGAGTGCCCAGTCCGCAACCCAATACCTGCTGGACCTGCAAGAGTCCTGATGTGCCGCGATTAATGCACCAGCTCATAGAAGAAAATGGTGGAAACTTCGAAGCGGGAGTAGCTGCATTTTATAGCGGATCGATGGATACAAAAGGACACGAGATTGTCAACGCCATTGGTTGTGGCGACTGCCACGATGCCGAAACCATGAACCTGCGAATCTCCCGGCCGGCTTTAATCGAAGCATATCAACGGCAGGGAAAAGATATCAGCAAAGCTTCGCACCAGGAAATGCGTTCGTTGGTTTGTGCACAGTGTCATGTGGAATATTATTTCAACAAAAAGAAAATAGAAGGGGTTCCATACCTCACCTTTCCCTGGGACAATGGTTACTCGGCCGAACAAATGGAAGCCTATTATGACAACATTGAATTTACCGACTGGACACATGCTTTAAGCAAAGCACCTATGTTGAAAGCACAGCATCCCGATTACGAAGTGTACATGACTGGTGTGCATGCCAGCCGCGGGGTTTCCTGTGCCGACTGCCACATGCCTTATACCAGCGAGGGCGGGTTGAAATACACCAGCCATCACCTGCAAAGCCCGCTCAACAACATCTCGAACTCGTGTCAGGTTTGTCACCGACAAGAAGGCGCTCGCCTATTGGCCGATGTGTACGAGCGTCAGGACCGCATTATCGAAAACCGTGATAAACTCGAAGAACTGCTGGTGAGGGCGCATGTCGAAGCAAAAAAAGCCTGGGACCTTGGTGCTACCGAAGCTGATATGAAAGCCATACTCTTAGATATCCGCCATGCCCAGTGGCGTTGGGATTACACTGCTGCAGGCCATGGTAGTTCTTTCCACTCTCCGGTCGAAACTTCGAGAGTAATTGGCACCGGCATTGCCCTTGCGCAGGAAGCAAGAATCAAGCTTGCCCGTTTGTTTGTAAATCTGGGGTTTAATGGCGAAGTACCTTATCCGGATATTGCTACCAAAGCTAAAGCGCAGGAATACATCGGTCTGGATGTAAAAGTCATGCAAGCTGATAAAGACCGCTTCTTAAAAGAAGTTGTTCCTCAATGGCTCGAAGTTGCGAACGAACGTGAAGCTAACTACCTGCTCGATAATATGAATTAGTGCACTTTGCATAAAAACAGGAAGGTGGAAAATTATTTTCTACCTTTTATCATTTCTTTGCACGTTCACTTCCTTGCATAGGGGCGAATTTGATTTGTAATGTCCAAAACATTGCTTAACGTAAAAATCCTGTTTTCAATACAGCTTCGTAACGGCCTTTTTCGAAATGCCATTTGGTGCCAACTTGAATTAATATGCCATAATCGATCAAGCGTTTTACCAGTTTTTCAACCTGTTCGGGAATATTGATTAGCTGCAAATAGAATTTATACAAGTCTTTCAATTCAAAATCAACAGGCAGTATTTCCCGACCGATAACATGGAACAAAAGCTGTTGCCGCATTCTCTCTAAGGCTTTCCGTAAAAAAAGTTCGTGCCCAAACACCATAGCCGGTGATTGGTGAACCGGATGCCATGCGACCTGACTGGCATCGTCGCCAGGTAATATATCAATGGACGCAGGTACGAGGGCAAAATGGACAACAGAAATTATCCATCCACGCGGATCGCGGTGAGGATTGGTTTCGGTATACAATTGTTCGATGTGTATTCCGTGCACCCCGGTTTCTTCCCACAACTCACGCACGGCAGCCTGCCCGGCGGTTTCACCTTCGTCGACAAAACCACCAGGATAGGCCCACATGCCCTTAAATGGATCCTGTCCGCGCTGTATTAATAAGGTTTGCAATTTTTCACCGAACCAGGTAAACAAGACAGAATCTACTGTGAGTGCAGGACGTGGATAATCGTAGGTATATTTTCGCATGCAACAACTTTTTGCTGCTAATTTATACCATTCGCTTCAATACCCTTGTCGATATCTTCCTGAAATTGCAGCGGAGGCAGGAACTGGCTCATTTCGATTGTAAACTTTTTACTCATTACTTCATTGTAGGCAATTATATATTGCCAGGCATCGCACGAAGGGTCGTACTGAAAAAAAACAACCCTGTCTTTATCCTTTACGGGCAGCAAAGTGGTTTGGTCAAGGTTTACCTTGCTGGCAGTGTTAGAATATTTGTTCACCCGCAGGTATTCGAACAAGGTTTTATCGGCATCGATAATAGCCTCGCCACGTCGTACCGCTTCCGATTTCGAACTGAAGTTTACCGACCCTATCACTATTATCAGGTCGTTCCATTGGTAAATCCCTTCACGGTTCAGGCTGTCGCGGCGCGCTAAAACTGCCTGACCGGTAAGGGAAGACAATTCCGACGACAAGCCTTGCCTTTCGTTCCAATCGGCAATGGCATTGGCAGCAGCTATTTTTTGCAGGGCGAAATAATTAGTGTCTAGCTTGGAATTGGCTCCAAGCGTATAATTGTAACACTGTTTTGCTAACTCCTGCCCTTCGAGTATTTGCTTTAGCGAATCGCTTTCGAGCATAGGTTCAAAAGCTTTCAGAAAAGCGTTTTGGTTGTTTGTAAGTTCTGCTAAATCGTATTTGCTGTAAAAATCATACAACAAGGCCCTGGTATGTGTCTGATAAAAAAGAAGGTATGCACGGGTTTCGTTTCTGCCGGTTTCTTCGGTGTACTTTAAGGCCAGGTCAATCATACGGAGGGTTTTCAGGTAGGCAGCTTCGTCAGCTGGGGCAATGTATTGCAGGTACTCTTTTTTAAAGTTTTTTTCTTTTTCCAAAAGGCTTTGATAATGCCGCATCTTATCGGCTCTTAATTGGGTTATTTTGGCCTGGTAAGCCGAATAGTATTCGACCCCATAGTTATCAAAGCGCTTTTCCGAAGCAGCTTTACGCGAATCGGTAAGAATCTGGGCTTGTAGCAGATTTTCGTCATATACCCACTGGTCGAACTCGCGTACAAACAGGGTCATGTCAATTTCGCGTCGCACATAAAAATATTGTGCATGTCTTTCAGTGCCATAAGCTTTTAGCTGCTGATTCAATTGCACAATGCGCGAATCGAGGCTATCGAAGTGGTTTTTGGTGGCTTTATCTATAAACCCTTCCTGCGCCACCAATAGTGGCAACCAGAAAAGCAGCAATAGGAATAAATTAGTTTTTTGTGGTTTCATGGTGGTAAGTCATGTGATAGCTTGTACGGAGAAAATGTGTTATAGGTGAACTTTTATAGTGAGTTTTATTCAACTTTATTTAAACCTTAATTATTGCTTTTCTGAGGCAATTGATTAAATTTAAAACCTTAGCAAGGCTAAAAGCATTAACCTGAATTTTTTCATGAAGGAATTATACCTCTCAACCAGTGATTCTATAGCAGATTTGCAAAATTGCCTGAATGCCTATGAGCAGAATCAGTCGGTAAAAAGCATTCTAATTCTGGCATGCGATGCCAATCAGATGCAGCCTGAACAACTCGACCCTATTTTACAAAACATACAGAAACCTCTCTGGGGTGGCATTTTTCCGGCTCTGCTTCATAATACACAGAAACTCGACAAGGGGTTCATTGTTGCCGGATTCGAAACCGAAGTCCATGTGAGTGTAATAGAAAACATAAGTCATCCACAAACAGATTTCGAAGTCGTCATCGAAGAATTGGTGCACGACGATTTTGAGTTTAAAACACTGGGTGTATTGGTCGATGGGTTTTCACGCCGCATCAGTGCGCTTATCGAATCTTTGTTTCTGGTATTTGGGCTCGATTGCAACTACATTGGTGGTGGGGTTGGCTCGTTGACCATGGTACAAAAACCATGTCTCTTTAGCAATAAGGGCATGCTTACCGATTGTGCGCTTCTGGTAAGATTGCCTCTGGAATGTTTTGTGGAGGTGCAACATGGATGGTTTAGTGTGGCAGGGCCTTTTAAAGTTACATCGGCCGACAGAAATATAATTACAGAGCTCGATTACCGACCTGCCATGGAGGTATACCGTGAGGTGATTTTGCAACATACAGGCAAAAAGATTGAAGAGAATAACTTTTTCGATCTGGCAAAGGCATACCCATTTGGTATCCATAAACTGGATGCCGAAATGGTGGTGCGTGACCCTATTGCCGCGCAGGATAACCAACTGGTATGTGTGGGCGAAATTCAGGAAGGAACCTTTGTCGATGTGCTACATGGAAACAAGAAAAGCCTTGTAGAAGCCGCCAGTCTGGCGGCAGCAAGGTGCAAAGCAAAGCTGAATCCTGAAGAGCGCCTGTTCGACCTTTTTTTCGATTGTATTTCACGTACCCTTTTTTTGGGCAATGATTTTGAGCAGGAGCTCATGGAAGTGAAATCCAATAAGGTGCCTCTCATAGGAGCACTTTCCATTGGCGAAATTGCCAATAATAGGAAAGAATACCTCGAGTTTTACAATAAAACCGCTGTGTTGGCGTGCTTTACTAAGTAAGAATATCCTCATATGCCGCTTCGTGTCGACCAATTTAATTTCCAACCCTATGCCGCAAGCCGATAAGCAACTTAATATTCAGATATTGTTCGAAATAGCAATGGCTATTGGCAATTCAGGCAAGCTTGAAAAAATGCTGAAGGATACACTCATGATCTACCTTCGCAAACTAAACTGTTCTGCAGGGGCTGTACTGCAATTTCATCAGAACGAACAGGGTATTTGCTATTATAAAAGTGTACTAACAATTCCATACAAATCGAAATTCAACCACGAGTTTGAAAAAGTATATTCTCTGATACCAAACAAAACACTAGCGACGCAGGTAGATAACTTCATCAAAATCCTGCCGCATGAAAAGACTTTCGACGACGATGTTCATTTTTACCTGATGCTCCTTCCCGAATTCGGGTTGCTTTGTCTCAAAAAATCAGGCGCGAAACTTTCTAACGAAATGGTACAGAGCCTGCGGCAGATAAACGAAAAACTAGCCCAGGCATGCATAGCGTGCGTAAAAAATAACGAATTAAATAAAGCAAAAGAAAAGGCAGAAGAAAGCGACAGGTTGAAAACAACTTTTATTGAGAATATCTCGCACGAAATTCGCACACCGCTCAATGCCATTATGGGCTACAGTTCGCTTATTGCCGAAAAACAGATTCCTGATAATATGTTGCCCCCTGCCTGCCGTTCGATTGTAACCAGCTCTGAAAAACTCCTGCGTTTAATCGAAGACCTGCTGGAGGTATCGATGCTCGAATCCGGAAATTTGCACATCAAATACAACTTGTGCAACATTAACCAATTATTGCTCGATCAGGAGGATGTATTTTACAATCATGTGCGCAAAGAGCAAAAAGAAAATCTGAATATGAAGGTACTCACTCCACAGGATGAGCTATTTATTGTATCGGACAACGACCGCCTTAACCAGATTTTCGATGCCCTGATCTCGAATGCAGTAAGGTTTACTGATGAAGGCGGTATAGAAATAGGCTACCAGCCACTGAACCTAACCGACAATAATCCTAAGGAAACATTAGTATTTTATGTAAAAGACAGCGGAAGTGGAATTGCCCAAAATATGCATGCCAACATTTTCAAGCCATTTCAACGTATTGAAGATACCTCCGATAAACTATACAGCGGAACAGGTATTGGACTTACGCTCTGCAGACATCTGGCAACTCTGTTAAACGGACACATCTGGTTAGAATCGGAAACAGGCAAAGGAAGTACTTTTTATTTTTCTATCCCCGCTATTCGCGAGCTCGAACAACTGACGCAAACCCTATAATTCAGCACTAAGTTTTTTGTCCATACCATCTAATCCACAAAAACCAAAGGCTAAAAACCACGAGGTAGAGAATAAGGTTAAATACATAGTGGTGATAAAAATCGAGCAGATGAGAGGCTTCGAAGGAAAGCCAGGCCATAGCGGTAATGCGGATAAGATTGGCTGCTATTACAAGCAGAATACCCATGGGAATAAACCAGTATTTAGTTTTTCTAATACCCGGGTAAATAAGCACAAAACCAGCAAAAAGAGCCATTACCGACCATCCCAGGCAGGCATTGATTACCTTCACTCCCTGAGAGCCTTCAATCCAAACAATTCTGTTTACACTCTGGGCATTATAACCCGCCACATCGAGCAACCAGGCACTTGCCTCGGCCAAAAAACGAGCATAAGTGCGGCGCACTGCTTTGGCAAACTCATACAGAAAGGGTATTTGGGCAAAGGCCATGCGAGCAAGGTAATAGGCCATCAGGAGCATACCTGCCTTTAGCAAAAACAAATCGAGTTTGCTGCGTTTATCAATCCAATGCCTGATTTTTTCTATCATGGCAGTTGATTCTTATCTTTGAATGCCATACATTTAAGTCATTACCCTGATCAGATACGAATATACGCATAATAGCAGAAGGTTTTTATTTAGTGCGATAGGTAAAAAGAAATTATCAGGTAAAGAATGCATCTAGTTATGCAAAACAATTAGGCTGATGAAAAAAAAACACACACTTTCGGGCAGGTTTCTGCCTTTTCTTCCCTTTCTGCTGGCAGGTATCCTATTTGCCAGTCCGCTTCTGTTGCTTTCAGTAATTAAGCTGACACAAATGAATTTGCATTCTGCCGCTGTAGCGTTATACCATGCCTTGGTTACCCTCTTACTTTTTAGCCTGCTACCGGCATTGTTCCCTATAAAGCTAAGAAACTACCTTTTTCTGTCTGCCCCCCTCCTGTTCTTCACTCCCATGTTGGTGTATGGTGTGTTGTTCTTTCATAAAATGCCCACCCGTGCATTGATTTTGGTGCTATTGGAATCGACATCCAACGAACGTGTTGAATTTTTAAATGGCATGTGGTTGCTGAAAAGTATTGTAATTCTATTGCCTGCCTTAATTATTCTGGTTAATTGGCGTTTCACTCCGCAAAAGCTTTACATAACTGGCTACAGAATACATTTTCTGATAGGATTTTTTTCGTTAATACTTGCTGGTTCTGCTTACGAACTGAATAAGCGAAGTTCCTTTGAAAGAATTGTTCAGCATAGTCTGTATGCTTGTTTTCGCGATACCCCTGTGGGTATTGCACGAAGGAGTGCCAAGGCATTGAAAACATATCGTGCACAGACCAGAAAGGTATCCGGGGAAACTGAAGATTATAGTGTTCTGGCCGATTCGTCGGTACAAGAAGTTCCTACACTATTTGTATTGGTGATAGGAGAATCTTCCCGATACAAAAACTGGGGCTTGAATGGATACGAAAGGCAAACCTCTCCCCAACTTCAATCCTATCCTGCCTTGATTTCTTTCAGTAAGGTTATTTCGCCCTCATTTAATACACGCGAGAGTGTTCCTATATTGCTCACTGGTCGAACAGATTCCTGCCAGCAATCCTTAATGTCATTCTATGCTAAAAAAGAGTATGAGACTTTTTGGCTGGGAAATCAGCAAATTAAAGCTGGTCCGGTCGATTTGCTTGCTCAACAGGCCGATGTGAGGAAACAGACAGCTATGGGCAAATACACACCCTACGATGGAGAATTGCTTGAACCACTTAACAAAGTAATTTCATCGAATAAAAGCTCTGGCATGATAGTGCTTCATACCATGGGAAGCCATTATCCTTTTCAAAACCGCTATCCCGAAGAATTTGAGCAATTTAAACCTGCCACAAAAAAAAACAGGCACATTCCATTAAAACAAAAGCACCGCGAAACAATTCTGAATAACTATGATAACTCAATACTATATACCGATTTCTTCTTATCGGAACTCATCTCCAGCCTTAAACAAACAGAAAGGCCGGCAGTACTGCTTTATGTGTCAGATCATGGCGAAAATCTTTTCGAGGATGCTTCCATTGGTTTTGGCCGGGGCTTAGCAAAGAATTCGCCAGAATTGTATCATGTACCACTTTTTATTTGGTGCTCCGATTCCTACTGCGAATTGTTTCCGGAAAAATACCTGGCACTGCAAAAGAATCAATCTCAACCCGCTTCCACTACTGCGGTATTTCACACCCTCCTGCACATGGGCGGCATTTCGGGCAGCCAGGTTGATAGCACACAAAGTCTGGCATCTGTTTTTTACGAAGGCAAAGAAAGAAAGGTAATTCTGAAGGGAAGGGTACACAATTACGACAGTCTTTTTGCGAATAAGAAACTCAGAGGGCAACCTTAAGAAACAGGCCTATCTGTTCTTTTTCCGCAGCGAAACAAAGGCCAATCCTACTGCAGCCATCAACAAATACACCACACCACCAATGGGTGCACTTCCCGGGTTACCTGGCTGAGCAAAAACACTGGCAGGAACCGCAAGGCTGAATAAAACAAATAGGGTAGTTACTTTTTTTGTCATTTCTTTAAAGGTGAAACAAGCTTACAAATTTATAACAGTTTGTTGAATACTTCATGAAATTACCAAACGCTTACCTTGTTCAGAAACTGTTTTTCGCCCTGGATAATTTGAACAAGTATAACCCCCCGGTATTTTGTAGAAGGAAGTATCAATTCGCCATAAACGATTTTGTCCTGCTGATAAAGCATACGCCCCATTGCATCGTACAGTTGCACCGAAGAAATAGGTTTTGAAGTATCCACGGGTTTAATGTGCACCTCGCCGTACGAGGAATATACCAACATACCGTTTTCGGCTGATTCAAGCTCATCGTGCCTGGTTGATCCGCCAGTAGTATCGCTGTTGGTAGTGTCTGCCGCACCTTCGGGCACCAGAATTGTATCGACAAGCATTTTGCCGGCTGCATCGGTAATTTCAACAATGTAACTTCCTTCTCCAATATTGATCAGATCTTTGGTGGTAGCTCCGTTCGACCATTGAATGGCTTGTAAAGGTTGTTTACCTCCAAAAATGGTGAGTGCTATGCTTCCATCCGATTTTCCCTTTACTGTGGGTGCTGTAGCAGAATATTCAATCCGAAGAGGCATGCCCACATGCAGGATAAAGCGCTCTGTTATATCACTCATCTCAGTAACAAAGGTGTAATCTACTGTCGTGTGCAAATCAATCAGGGTATCGGCCAGCAAATCTTCCAGATAAACCGTAAGAGTAGGGTCAATGTTCCAGGCACCTTCGAATTCAAGTGAATACGATCCTGGTGCAGTAGCACGCACCAATACCGGAATTTGAACACTGTTTGTGTCGAGTGGGTAGGTATTAATGGCAAGCTGCTCGCCTTTGCCCGTTTGAGTATATATCTGCGGAACAAGCGGATTGTCGGAAAACTTTTTCAGGGCATCAAAGTCTGCATCGAAATTATATCCTGCATTCGAATCGAAACGCACTACCGTTTCGTCTGAAAAGTCATTTGAAAGGATACGTATCTTAATGCCTTCTGCTTCTGAATAGGTAGATTTAAACCGCTGCTGGGTATTGGCCGATCTTACTGCATTGTTCATGCCCAGGTAGCCTTCTCCCGGATTGGTAACCCGCACAAAGAAGCCTTGCATGGGGGCAATATACCTGCTACCCCCATTGGTACCCACTCCATTGATATAGGTGGCATAATTCTGTGTTTTCTGATCCCAAACATAAGTGGCATCACTTACATTGGTTTTTGTCCAGCCTTGTGGTGCATCCCAGTCAATAGCCGAAGGATAAGGATTGCCTATCAGGTTCCAGCCTTCGTGCTCAGCAATTTCGCTACCATCGGTATTGGAAAGCTGAATACCCATAGAACCCGTATTGAAGCGGCCTTCTAACGGAACAATGGAATTTACCAGACGGTACACATCATAACCCCGTGCCAGTTCAAGTGCTGTATTTTCAACAAGTACCCAGCCCTTATTCCAGTTGCTGCTGGCAACAACTTCGTTGTAGAGATAAACCTGTTCGCCAAATTGGTTGCTGTTGGCAATTGCTATTGGCGACGAAATGTAATGCCAGTGTTTGGCCGACAGGTAAACCGAAACTTTTCCGTTTCCGGAAATGGTAACAGAACCATGATCGATAAAAGCACCATAGTTCTGATAATCAGTTTCAATCTGCACATTGCCAAATACCGTTAGGTTTCCGCTGCTGGCAACTTCCAGTGAGGCATTTTCTCGTATAATGATTTCGTTACATACAGCGGTGCCGGTAATAATTGGCCTGTTGGCAGTGCTTTCGACGTACACATTCGAAACAGAAGTAGGTACATTTCCCCCGCTCCAGTTTGCAGCATTTCCCCAATCGGTGGATTCAGCACCCGTCCAGTTTGTGACAGGGGAGAATACCCCGGCAATGGCAATGTCGTCGATGTTCCAACCCGCATAGAAAACACTTACATCGCTCACAGATCGCCAACGAATGTACACAGTCGATTGACGGTCGGCTATGGCTGAAATATCGATGGCAACCTGCGTCCATTTGTTGTCGGCCGGAAACAATGGCTGATTGAGATTAATCCAATCAGTACCGTTGGTACTGATTTCTACCAGAGCAGTATCGTAATAGGCTTCGAAATTTGCCCAGCGCCAGAAGGTAAGCTGGGTATTGTAATAGTTCGAAAGGTTTATTGCCGGTGACATTACCCATTCATTCGAATTGTTGAAATGGCCAGAAACACCCTGTGTGGTCGAGGAGTTTGACAAACCTTGCCCATAGACATAATTTAGAGTATTGTCTGTTGAGTGGTCAGTGGTGGGGTCGGCGTTGCCCACATAGCCTTTGGGACTTACATCAGAAAATCCCCTGCCCCCTCTGGGTGAGCCTGATTTCCATGAGTTGCTTCCGCGCAATGCGCCTGAAGTCCATCCGCTAAGCGTTCCATCAAAATTTTCGCTATAAGCCGTATTGAGAAGGCTGTTGGCAATAGTTATCTGTACCTGTGTGGTGGCATTGCCTATACCTGTCGATCCATTGTGTGTGGCGGTCAGGCTAACCGGGCCACCAGTCTGGGTAAACTGAATATTGTTAAAAGCTGCTATTCCCTTAATGGCAGATACGGCAGTACCTGTCATGCTTAAGTTGCCGGAGTTGCTGAGGTTAATTTGGTTCGTAAAATCCGTGTCGGTATTTCCGTTGGCATCGGTAGCTGCCACATGGATGATTGGCAGCAAAATGCGATTGGGGGCTACCAGCGAGGCAGGCTCGGTGAGGAAACTCAATGTGGTGGCTTGTATGTCTAACTTCAATTTGGTACTTCCGGTGCTGAAACTTCCAGAACTTAACAAAGAACCGCCGGCATTGACTACAAAATTGCTGTAATCGACCTTAAAATCGAATCGCTGGTTGTCAGTTGCCGAACTAAGATCCACTTCCAGATAATAACTTAGTGTAAAGGTTCTGGAACTGCCATCGGGTATCGCAAGCAGGCTGGGGTGAGTAAACAAAACTTTGTTATTTTTAATAATACCTGCAATTTCGGTATTGCTCACCGAATCGTAAAGATAGATGTTGGTGATTGATTTTTTCCAATCTGCTATGGTGTTGAAACTTCCCGGAACAATGACCAAGGTATCGATGAGGGTTGGCAGACCATCGCCAGAACCTGCATCGGTAAGGGTGAAATCCATTATATCAAGCTTTTCGGCATAAGTATCGAGCAGAGAAGAGATAGTGGATGATGCTGTGATGGTAGCCGCACTGATGGTGGAAGTAAAATCGTTGGTATTGTATGTACCGCTTACTATTACATCGTCTATATTCCAACCCGAATAGAAAACACTGCCGTCGCTTTCGGAGCGCCAGCGAATGTAAACAGTGGTTTGCCGGTCGGCATAGGCCGAAATATCGATTCGATGAAATACCCATTGATTGTCCTGTACGCTGGTTGAATTGAATACTACCACCCAGGTAGTACCATTGGTCGACACTTCGATGATGGCGCGGTCGTAGCCTGGCTCGAAGTTGGCCCAGCGGTAATATTCCAGTACAGTATTGTAATAATCCGAACAATTTATAGCAGGCGAATGCATCCATTCACTGGAGTTGTTGTAATGCCCCGAATTGCCTTGCTTGGTATCACTGGCCAACAATCCTTGTCCGGCAACCTTGTTAATGGTATTACCAGCAGTGTGGTCGGTGGTGGGGTCGGCGTTCCCAATGTATCCCTTTTGTCCGGGTATATCGTTATACCCTCTTCCACCCTTAGGTACACCTATAAGCCAGCTGTTGCGGTTGTTGGTGCCGCCATTCAATCCGGTGGCACCAAAGGTCCATCCGGTGGCAACGGTATCGAAATTAAAAGTGTAAATTGTGGTTTGTGAATAGGAAAGCAAATGAATAAACTGCAAAATAACTGCAGTTACTATAAAACCTTTTCTGATGCTGGTAAAACCGGCAAAAGGATGAATTTTGCAAAGTGTAATATGAGTATTAATCATCTTCAATCTTATCGGCACTTTTTAATGCTTATAGTACGAACAGGAGAATGGTTAGTTTCGTTTTAAAGTGATTGTTTTATGGGCATTTAGGCTAATTTTATCAAATACATAAACAAATATGTATATATCTCAATTTAAATGACGAAAAATGGTAAAAAAAATGGAGAAATTTTTAATAATTGAGGTAAATAAAATATGAAAAGCCTTTATTATGTCATTTACAAGCTTATTTAAAATTTTGCTCATACTCACCACTCTTTCCCTTATAGGGGATGAAACCCCGCGCTGTTTCTGGGAGGTGGTAAAAAATGCCTGTCGGGTTTAATAACTAAAATCAGAATTTCAACCATATAATAGAATTTTACACACCCCTACACCCCTCTCAAGAGGGGATTATTTGGTGTTGAAATTACTGATTTTAGTTACTAGTTATCGTTACCCATTATAGATTATACTTTTGGTGTATTCACCATCCAGATTGAAAAGATATCGAGAAATTTCCAATAAGAAAGAATAAGCTCTTCGGATAGGTTTAGCTTGGGCAATAGTTGCCGGTAGCAATCGAGCCATGTTTCGCGCGCCTGCATGGTGATAGCAAAGGGTTCGTGGCGGCGGGTAAGCATAGGTTTTCCACGGTTTTGACTGTAATAATCCGGGCCACCAAAACGCTGAATAAAAAAGTCGGCCGAATGCTGTTTGGCTGCTTCAAGTGCGCTTCCTGTCGGAGGAAAAAGATGCTTTATATCGCTTTGCGAAAGCAAATCGTAATGCTGGCTGATAAGTTCACGAATTCCCTTTTCTCCAAGTTGCTGAAGTATAGCGCAATCAGGCTGCGGTACCAGTGGCCGGGCACCTATTTCGTATGGGGTGATCGTAAGCATCATAGGAGTTAAAACCAATTAATCAAACAGCAGGTTAACGCCATAAAAGGAAATTTGTTTAAGAAAAGCCGAAACAAAAAAACCCGCCGGTTAAATGGCAGGCTTAATTGAGATAGTTTTGTATCAGGTCTGCAGACTAGCTACAGCTGTTTACGAGAATAATAAAGAGACTGATACCGGTAACAATCAGCACATACTTTAAAAGCAGTACTTTGTATTCAACCCTGCTCTTCACTCTGCTTTTGTAATAGTTTGTCATTTCGTTGGTTATTTGTTAATCGTTTGTGGTAAACCCTCTTACGACACAAAACCACATTTCGTTACACTTTTATAAATAAATTCTGAAAACTCACTACACAGCGTGTAGGATGTATCTACCAGAAGCATGAAAATTGAAAACAACCAATTCACCAGATGGCGGATAAGTCAAGAATAAAGCATCACATGGATCTAATCGTTGAATTTTCGAAACCCAATGAATTTTTCTCTTAAATATATCCCGGTAATAATTGCTATTACTGCAAGCGAAGAAATTCTTCATTAGTTTTTAACAAGATGGCATTTAGCAGGTCTGTTGAATAATAACGTTTATGCTTAATAAAATCTTCGAATATTGGTTTTAAGGCATCAATAAACCCTTTATCTTTTGCAAACGAAAGTAATCCAATCGTTCCAATACACCTTACACCAATATTCTCAGCAATACTTCTTGCTTTTTTATCATCAATCAATAAGTAATCTGCTGCCAATTCTTTATAAAGTATCACGGATTCAGACTCTCCAGAATCCATTATAAAAGTTAAATCGTTGAATCCTTTGATGGGTTGAACTTTATTTTTAAAATAATCAATCACTCTGTCGTAAAATAGTTTGGTTTCATCGGCTGAAATTTCATCCCAAACTGCTTTGGGAATAAAAACCTCATTAAAGATGGAATCAAGCAGATTGAGTTTGTCGATAATTGCTAAAGAAAAAATAGGGCCAGTATCGGCTATAACAATACCATTCATTCTATTTAAGCTTCAAAGCATCACCTAATACATCATCAACAGATAAATTCGAAATGGAAATTTCATTCTCAGAAAGCAAGGTCTCAAAATCAAACCTCGATAATCCAGATAGTTGTGCGGCTTTTCCAATTGTTAACTTCTCGAGTCGATATAATCGAATTGCCAGTGAAATTTTAATATCCCTTTTAAGTTCGGTTTCATTTTCATTCAGAGCTAAAAGAATATCAGAAGGAAAATCGATTGATATTGTATGGGTATTCATTGCTTTATGCTTTAAACAAAAATACAATTTTTTATTGATTAGCCTCTATTATGCCAGTTACAAGCTTATTTAATATTATGCCCACGCTCACCCCTCTTTCCCCTAAAGGGGCTGACCCCCGCGCTGTTTCCACTAAGGAAGTAAAAAGAGTCTGTTAGCAAAAAGGAACAAATGCTTGAACATTAATATTTATACAAGCATTATCTATCTTTCTGGTATAATAATGCATATTCAAATTTTTTATTACATCTGTGACGAACGAAATATGATGGAACTATTTTACGCAGTGTGCATAGTATTATTTGGTGTTTTGTTAAAATGAAACGGCTATGCATCCTTAATACCTAAAGACGCGTGAATTGAAAATCGACAAATTCAAAATTCAACCACACTCTTAGCTTTGCTTAGCTCTACTGTGTCATCTGTTAGTCACTATATGAGTCTTTTCAGCCGAAAGTTCAAAGCGTTCGGGTTGTTGGGTCCTGAATATTTCTACAGGTTTTATTTTATAATTATTTATGGTTGAAAGGCAGATTATTTATGCTTCATTTTTTGCCGCATCGGAAGCGGGAGGAGCATTTTTTAAAAATTCGTCTTTGATACGGTACATATCATTCTTTAAACTGGCTACTGTACGCAGCAGTTCGGTCTGTGGCAGCACCGGTTCGGGCAATTCGTTGCTGATGTAATGCACAAATTTCCACACTTCTTTTACTTCCGACACATGCAGTTCGTAGGGTTCGTAAAGCGGGTTGAGCGAAAACAACCTGAAAATGCCGCCTTTCGCAATTAAGTTCTCCACTACCTTAAATACAATGCCGTCGTCGAGGGTAAATACTACATAACCTTGCCCCGATACAATCTGGCTCCAGTCCTGCACGTATTCGCCGGTAACCCAGGCGCCTTCGGGTATGGGCAGCATCGAATCGCCACTCAGCTGAAAGGTGCGGTATTTCTTTTGTTTCGACAAAAATGGGAGCTGGAACACAGGCAACTGGCTGATAAACTCCGGATCGGCAAAACCGGTGGCATAGCCTGCTTTGGCCTTTTCGTTCACCAGTTCGATGTTTTCGTCGTTTTCGTTGTTGATGGTGGTAGCCAGCACACGAAGTGTACCACCGCGAATGTACACATCTTCGCCATTCTCGAGCTGGCGCAGTTGCAACTCCGAAAGCTTAGCCAGGTTAATGTTGAGCAAAGTGTCGATGGCAATTTTATAAAACTTCGAAAAAATGAGTAACGCCTGCACGGTAGGTTGGCTTACTTCATTTTCGTAACCGCTCAGGGTGGGGCGTTTCATCTCGAGGCTTTGCGCCAGCTGATCCTGGGTGTATCCCTTGCGCTTGCGCAAAAACTTAATGTTCTGACTAAAATACATTGGTTCAATATTAAATCTGTAACAAATTTATATAACGATTATATAAAAAGCAAATTTCAGATTGTATATTAATCAAAATTGACTCATTCATCTGTCATCGGCTCATTTAGGCTTAGTATAAAAGATTATTTTGACCGAAAGATTGGATTCAAAGTAAATAAATATTATATTATAATCGAAATAATGATTGCATTATAATCATAATAATTGAAGCGATGGATTGGCAGGGACGCAGCATTGTACACCTCGACCTCGACACCTTTTTTGTGTCGGTAGAGCGTTTGATAAACCCCAAACTGGCAGGCAAGCCGGTAATTATCGGCGGCAGCTCGGACCGTGGTGTGGTAAGCAGTTGCAGTTACGAAGCCCGCCAATACGGGGTGCATTCGGCCATGCCAATGAAAATGGCCCGCCACCTGTGTAACGATGCCATTCTGGTGCGGGGCGACATGGAACTTTACAGCAAATACTCGCACCTGGTAACCGATGTCATTGCCAGTCGCACCCCCTTGTACGAAAAGGCCTCTATCGACGAATTTTACCTCGACCTTACCGGCATGGACCGTTTCTTTGGCTGCCAGAAATGGAGCCACGAGTTACGGCACGCCATTATCGACCACACCGGCTTGCCCATTTCCTTTGGCCTTTCGGTCAATAAAACGGTGGCCAAAATCGGTACGGGCATTGCCAAACCTAACGGCGAGATTCAGGTGCCGGGCATGCAGGTAAGGCCTTTTCTGCAACCTTTGTCTATCAGTAAAATACCCATGATAGGGCAAAAAACCTTTCACCTGCTGCGCTCGATGGGCATCGATACCATAGGCACCCTGAGCATGATACCTAAAGAGATGATTGAAAGGGTTTTGGGGAAAAACGGACTGGTGATATGGGACAAGGCGAATGGCGTTGATCCAACTCCTGTAACACCATATTCGGAGCGTAAATCAATCAGTACCGAGCGCACCTTCGAAACCGACTCGATTGACCTGGTGCGGATGAATGACCTTCTGGTGGTGATGGTAGAGAAGCTTTGTTACGAGTTGCGCAGCAAACAAAGGCTCACATCCTGTATCACCATTAAAATAAGGTATTCGAACTTCGATACCCACACCCTTCAAAAGCGGGTGCCCTACACCTCGTTCGACCACCAGCTGATACCTGTTGCCAAAGAGTTGTTTGACCGCCTGTATCAGCGGCGTATGCTCATAAGGCTTATTGGCGTTCGTTTTAGTCACCTGGTGCAGGGTTCGCAGCAGCTCAACATGTTCGAAGACACTCCTTCGCAGGTGAACCTGTACAAAGCCATGGACATGCTGCGTAATCGTTACGGGCGCAACTCGGTGCAACGGGCGGTGGCGGCTTCGCGCTTTCGCGGCGGGTAAACTGGCTGGCAAGGTGAAAAAGTGCCAGATGAATCAATTGTGTACAAGTTATTCATAAAATCACCTGGCTAAAAGATTCAACCGCCATCAATAGACTTATATTTGCCGCCCTGAAACATTAAATACCCCCCGCGATGAGTACATGGTTTGAATGCAAAGTGAAGTACAAAAAGACCGATGCCAACGGTAAAGAAAAATCGGTAAGCGAACCCTACCTGGTCGATGCCGTATCGTTTACCGATGCCGAGAGCCGCATACATGCCGAGCTAGAAGCGTATATTTCGGGCGAGTTCAATGTAACCAACATCAAAAAAGCAGGTTTCTCTGAATTAATTTTCAACGAGCAGGGCGATCGCTGGTTCAAGTGCAAACTGAGCATGACTCTGCTCGACGAAGAAAAGGGCATGGAGCGCAAATCGAACACCTATTTGCTGATGCAAGCCAACAATGTAAAAGAAGCTTACCTTGCGGTAGAGAAGTTAATGGCCGGATCGGTGAGCGATTACAGCATACCATCGGTGGCCGAATCGCCCATTATGGATGTATTTTCGTACAACGCAGGAATTGCAGAAAAGAGACCCGGCAACAATGAAACAGAAAGTGCTGGCAGCCAGGAGGAAGATATTTAGTCTGGTAGGTTTTTAGGGCTATCTGAAATAACTGCCAAACCTACGTTGCAGTCCACTGTAGGTGATGATGCCTGTGTAGCTCATCATAAACAATCCATCGTTCTGATGCACCCCATAACCAGCACTTAGCTGGTAGTTAAGGTTATCGGAATAAACGATGCCCATGTGGAAGATATTTTCCATGTAGGCATAACGGTTGGTAGCCAGCGAATAAACACCCATACGGTTGTCTCGGTCTTTCATTACAAAGCCCAGGGAATAATTTAACTGGCTGGAGCCCCCTCCTATTCGTGGCCCTGCTGCAGCATTTAGTTTGATTGCTTTGAAGATGTATTTGTCGACAATGAGCATGGCCTCTATGTGCGAATAAGTATTGTAGAACAGGTATTCTGTAAGTAATGCAATACCGGGTGTTGAGCTGCTCTCGGCCAATAGGTTCACCTTTATTCCGGCACCCACAGGTGGTGTTAGTTTTTCGATTTCAGGATTGTTGTAATGGATGTTGTTGCCCGGAAATCCAAACACCAGCCTGGCTTCGAGTTTAGAGCCAATACCGATGCGAAATAGATTAGAGTTGTAGCCATACAAACGCTCGTTTTCGCGGGTTTGAAACAATGCACCAAAGCCCAGTGCCGATTCGAACTGATAGTAGCGTTTGGGAATGATGTCGGCCTGCAGGCTCATGCCCGAGTAGTCGGAGCTAAGGTGCGTAAAGGCTGATGGAAAACGTTTGGGGCGTAAGCGGCATTCTTTTTTCTGACCCTGTGATGGTAAAGCAAATATAAGCAGCAAAAAGAGCGGTAGAAAAGTTATTTGTTTCAATGAATTACGAGTATAGGTTTTTCTGTTTCGTACGGCAAATATAAAGTTGGGTTTTAAATATTCCGAAATAAATATTAACCATCTATGAACAGTGTTGAATTGTTTGGTAGTAGTGAGACTTAAGAAGGCATCTATAAGTATTTATAGGATACTTTTATAGGCTATGTTTTTTTTGTTGATTATTTTTTCAACATAGTTATGTTTTTATGCGCATTTCTTGGCAAATTAAATTTTAATTGCTAGTTTGCACAAGTTTCCTTTCGTATCAACAGTTACCTCGTTTCCCTTAATGTGAGTGACGGGGCGGAGCTCCACAAAATCGCCAACTTTTGCTGTTTTTTCTTCCCATTTTTCTTGATTTTAGTCATTTGTTTGCTTAAATTATTGAATGCGTTTTTGATTGTAATATAATCAATATGAAAACTGTTATCTGCGAACCTGTGACGCACAAGGAGCAAAACCGTGTAAAGATTATTTTCGAGTATGACTCAGAAATAAATCAGCTTTTAAAGCGAATACCTGGTTCTCTATGGAGTAAGAGCATGCGTTGCTGGCATGTGCCGAATACAGAACATAGCAAAAGATACCTGGTAAAGCTTGGCCTTATCAATCCTTCTACCCTTGTATTGAAACATAACCCACATGTAGCACCCTACCTGCAAAAATTCAGCGATTACCTCGACTATCGCCGTTATAGCGAAAACACCAAAAGGGTGTATATGTCGATGATAAAAGTGTTTTTTCAGTTTTTTCCACAATTAAAGGTGGAAGAATTGAATATGGACCATATCATAGTTTTTAACCGTGATTATTTGCTGCGCAACAATTTTTCATTCAATTACCAGAACCAGATAATAAGTGCCATTAAACTGTTTTTTGAAAAAATTGAAATCCGGCAGCTTGATCTGGAGAAGATAGAGCGGCCAAGACGGCCCAGGTACCTGCCAGAAGTATTGTCGAAACGAGAGGTGGAGTTAATAATAAAGGCCATCGACAACCAGAAACACAGGGCCATTATCAGCCTTATTTATTCGGCCGGTATGCGCATTGGTGAAGCAGTGCATATTAAAGTAAAGGACATAGATTATTACCGGGGTTTGATACACATACGTGCTGCAAAAGGGAACAAAGACCGTATAGTGAATTTGTCTGACAACCTGGGGAGGATGTTGGCGGACTACATAAAAAACTATCAGCCAGAGACCTACCTTTTCCGAGGGCAGGGAAACGAAGAATACTCGGCATCGAGTATAAGAAATATCTTGCGCAGGGCATGCCGAAGAGCGGGAATAAAGAAAGAAGTGCGGGTGCATACCCTGCGGCACAGTTATGCCACCCACATGCTGGAGAAAGGAGTAGACATACGCTACATACAGGAGATGCTGGGGCACAGCGACATTAAAACCACGATGATTTACACCCATGTAAGTGAGCGACGGATCAATGCATTAATTAATCCGTTTGACGAGTTAAATATTGATTAGAGTAATAATAGAAATAGAGACAGAATTTATAATTGAACTTAAAAAGGAGCATTGACCTAGAAACCACATACCATTCGAAAAAACGCCAATCATGCAGAAATATAAAAACAGGATATCACGCATAAAAAGATCATGCTTTTTTCCGACCGTTAGTTATGTATCAACAACTTTTATGTATTTTTAGCTCAAGATATAACGGAGTTACAGCCAAGTGTCACCTGCCAATTTTAAGGTCATTTTACTGATAGTGCATCTAAGTTAGCTCCGGTTTGATAACACATTTTGCATGCCCCAGTCCCACCCCTTCATTTAATTGGAGCGCTATTGTAACGGATTGCAAAGTGTCACAAAACTTGGGTAAAGTTCAAAACCAATTCCAAAACCATGAGTAAGCTTTGGCTCTTTTGGCAATAAAGCCTTTTGTCTGCTGAATAATAACCATTTACTCAGCCTCTGAGCCAATGGTTTGGCTAATGGTTTTTGAAACAACTTTTCCGCCACTTTGCTTTGCACCCTGACAAGTCCTGCAGCTATTAAATGCCCGGCAGATAGATGAGATAGCAATTAAATCCGGTTCCGGGGGCAAAATGATGTTCCAAACCTTGTGCGCCCATATAGCTTTGCGCTTTTAACACGCCGCCACCAGGCTATAACAGCCAATATAAGCAAGCTGGGGGTTGCAGAAATAGAAAAGTTTGTATATTTAATCCGCGGTATCGCTGGTTTTTTGGGTTGGCGGTTTTAAGCCCAGCCTGCTCATATAGGCGTAC